>NZ_CP023747.1:2848750-3546875 GCF_008704995.1 Streptomyces nodosus | reverse complement strand
GCCGATCTCGTCCTGCTCGACCTGATGCTGCCCGGCCTGCCCGGCACGGAGGTCTGCCGACAGCTGCGCGGCCGTTCCAATGTCCCGGTCATCATGGTGACCGCCAAGGACAGCGAGATCGACAAGGTGGTCGGCCTGGAGATAGGAGCCGACGACTACGTCACCAAGCCGTTCTCCTCGCGCGAGCTGGTCGCCCGTATCCGGGCCGTGCTGCGCCGCCGCGGGGAGCCGGAGGAGGTGGCGCCGGCCGCGCTGGAGGCCGGGCCGGTGCGCATGGACGTGGACCGTCATGTGGTCACCGTCTCGGGCTCGAAGGTCGACCTGCCGCTCAAGGAGTTCGACCTTCTGGAGATGCTGCTGCGCAACGCGGGCCGTGTGCTGACCCGGATGCAGCTGATCGACCGGGTCTGGGGCGCCGACTACGTGGGCGACACCAAGACGCTCGACGTCCATGTGAAGCGGCTGCGCGCCAAGATCGAGCCGGACCCGGGTGCCCCGCGCTACCTGGTGACGGTCCGCGGGCTTGGTTATAAGTTCGAACCGTAGGCCGACAGTGGCCCGTGGGGGTGCACAAGGCGTCCACGCGCGCGCAGGAGCCTGACGCCGACCACGCGCGCGTGGGCTTGACGGCCGCCCCGTGCGGTCGCCGTGCGCGGGCGAGGACCGTGCGCCCGGCCCTGAGGCCTTCCCCCACGCATGTGCGAAGGGCGGCACCCTCCCGGGTGCCGCCCTTCGCATGGGTGAGGGGACCGGTCGCCCTTGGCGCGCGGCCACGGGCGACGGAGCGGTCCTGAGGGCGGCGGACGGCGCGGACGGTGCCGCGGGGCCGCCGCCCGGGGCTCAGTGCCCGGCCGAACTCGACTCGGTCGCGGTGGCGGACCCCGTCGCCGCACCCGACGGCTCGGTGGTCTCGGCGGCGGACTCGGTCGCGGTGGCGGCGGGGCTCGGGATGCTGCTCGGGCCCCAGGTGGAGAAGTAGCTCTCGGCCGGCACCACAAAGGCACGCAGGCTGACGCCACCGGCCTTGCTGAAGGTGAAGGTGACCTTCTGGGCGTTGCCGTCCTGGAGGGACGTGGCGTTGTTCAGTACGGCGGACGCGTTGTCCTTGCCACCGATCACCACGGAGCCCTGCGCCGGAACGGTCACCGGGCCGCCCTTGGCGGACGAGAGATCGGCGTTGCCGACGCCCTCCACACTGATCGCGTCCAGCGTCTGGGCGGTACGGCCGCTGTTGAAGACGGTCGCCGAGATCACGGCCGGTCCGGTCGCCTTGGCGCCGGGCTGGGTGATGACGATCGCGTTCTGGATCTTGAGGTCACCGACGCTGGTCGCCGCGTTGTCCGGATGGATCTCGAGTGTCTGGCTGTGGTTGCCGGCGCCGCACGCGGCGAGCGAGGCGATCGAGAAGACGGCGGCGGCGGCGAGGGCGCCGCGTCGAAGGCTGCTGCTCACGGCGGCGGCAACTCCTTGAACGTGGGCGGAGCAGGACGACTCTCTGATAAAGCCGCCCTAAGTGTCTGTCAGCGGCCATAGGTTACCGAGCCGTCCTCGGGCCGCCGCACCCGACCCGCCTCTACGCGTCCGAACCCCCTGCCCGTGACCTCGGCGTCCGCCTCGCCTCCGGTTCCTCCTGTGTCTCATCAGCAACTTTGGCCACGTTGCAGTCCGGCATTCACATAAGCCTCTCGACTCTCGGCGCGGGGGGATTTCCGGTAAGGAATGCACGGCGGTACCGAAAAGCGATCAGGGGGACAACAACCGGGGATCGCGGAGTGTCTTGATCAATTCTGGATTCGTCTCGTACCCGACTCCAGGCACCGAACGGAGTAGCGGAAGTCGACCGCTTGATGCCGGACAAATGAGGGCGTTCCGGGCCTGGCCGGAGACCTTCGATGTGTGTAACGTACGCGTTTCACCCCGCCCGCAGAGCCGCTCCGACCTGCGAATACCCTGTTCCGTTCCCCCCGTGCAGCACGTCCCCGTTGTGCTTGTCAAGCCCCGAGATATGCCCTGACCTGCGAAAACGCCATTCAGAAGACGCGGTATCCGTGTTACCCTGGATAGCCACGGAAGGGGTACCTGTCACATGACGTTCAAGGTTGGCGACACCGTGGTCTATCCCCATCACGGGGCCGCGCTGATCGAGGCCATCGAAACTCGCCAGATCAAAGGCGTGGACAAGACCTACTTGGTGCTGAAGGTCGCCCAGGGCGACCTGACGGTGCGTGTGCCAGCGGACAATGCGGAGTTCGTCGGCGTGCGTGATGTGGTCGGTCAGGACGGGCTGGACCGGGTCTTCGAGGTGCTGCGCGCGCCGTACGCCGAGGAGCCCACGAACTGGTCGCGCCGTTACAAGGCAAATCTGGAGAAGCTCGCCTCCGGCGATGTCATCAAGGTCGCGGAGGTCGTCCGTGATCTGTGGCGTCGTGAGCGTGAGCGCGGACTGTCCGCGGGTGAGAAGCGGATGCTCGCCAAGGCCAGGCAGATCCTGGTGAGCGAGCTCGCCCTCGCGGAGAACACGAACGAGGACAAGGCCGAGGCGCTGCTCGACGAGGTCCTCGCGTCCTGACGCCCATCCCGCTCCCGCACGCTTCCCCGACCGGGAGCGCCGTGGACGGACCGGTGCAGAGCACGTAGGTATATGCCGTGGTGCCCGATGACGCAGTAGCTGTCGCCGGGCGCTGCGGCATGTTCGTACCCGCCCGCCGTACCCGGACCCGCCCTCCTCATACACTGCCCACCCTGACGCGGTGCGCCCGTACCCGGACGGGCATGCTTTCGTTCGCACGCCGGCGGTGATGCGCACGCCACCGCCGACGTCAGCCTTGCCGACGAGCGAAAAGCTGGAGCCCCGCCCGGATGCCGTACGAAGACGGGACAGCCGCACACGGAAAACCCCCGGCCCCCCGGTGTGCCGGGCCCGGACGGACGGCTCGACCGGAGCGTCACGGAAGGGTCCGGTCGAGGCCTTGCGCCCGGCGTTCCCCGTGCTCGCGGTCGCTCGCGCGGGGGACACCCCCAGGCCAATACCCACCACGGCCGAGCACACAAACCTTGACAGGAACCGATGTCTGACGAATCGCACCCTTCGCCCACCGGAGTACGCACGGCGGTCGTGATCCCGGCCGCGGGCCGGGGCGTACGCCTCGGCCCGGGTGCTCCCAAAGCGCTGCGCGCCCTCAGCGGCACGCCCATGCTGGTCCACGCGGTGCGCGCGATGGCCGCGTCCCGCGCCGTCTCGCTGGTGATCGTCGTCGCCCCCTCCGACGGGGTGGCCGAGGTCACCTCGCTGCTCGACGCCCATGTGCCGGCCGGGGACACCGTCGGCCGGACGGACTTCGTCGTGGTGGCCGGCGGGGACACCCGCCAGGAGTCGGTGAAGCGGGGCCTCGACGCGCTGCCGCCGGGACACGAGATCGTCCTGGTCCATGACGCGGCCCGCCCGCTCGTCCCGGTGGAGACGGTGGACGCGGTGATCGAGGCGGTACGGGAGGGCGCGCCCGCCGTGGTTCCCGCGCTGCCGCTCGCGGACACCGTGAAGGAGGTCGAGCCGGCCGGCACGCCGGGCGCGCCGGAACCGGTCGTCGCCACGCCCGACCGCTCCCGGCTGCGCGCGGTGCAGACTCCGCAGGGCTTCGACCGGGCGACGCTGATCCGGGCCCATGAGACGGTCACGGACGAGGTCACGGACGACGCCGGCATGGTGGAGCGGCTCGGGCTGCCGGTGGTCACGGTCCCCGGCCACGAGGAGGCCTTCAAGGTGACCCGGCCCCTGGACCTGGTGCTGGCCGAGGCGGTTCTGGCGCGCAGGAGGCTGACCGATGGCTTCTGAGGCGCCGCTGCTGCCCCGGGTGGGCATCGGGACCGACATCCACGCCTTCGAGGAGGGGCGGGAGCTGTGGTGCGCGGGTCTGAAGTGGGAGGGCGAGGGCCCCGGCCTCGCGGGCCACTCGGACGCGGACGTGGTCGCGCACGCGGCGTGCAACGCGCTGTTCTCGGCGGCCGGACTGGGTGACCTCGGGCAGCACTTCGGCACCGGCAGGCCCGAGTGGTCCGGGGCGTCCGGGGTCACCCTGCTGACGGAGGCCGCACGGATCGTGCGCGCCGCGGGCTTCACCATCGGCAATGTCGCGGTCCAGGTGGTCGGACCCCGTCCGAAGATCGGCAAGCGGCGCGAGGAGGCCCAGCGGATCCTCTCGGAGGCGGCGGGCGCCCCGGTGTCCGTCTCCGGCGCGACCACGGACGGCCTCGGCTTCCCGGGCCGGGGGGAAGGACTGATGGCCGTCGCCACGGCACTCGTGGTGCACACCGGCTGAGGGCGTGCGGGGTACCGTCCCGGCGCCGGTACCCGTGCCGGCTGCCGTTCCAGCGCGCCGGTACCCCGTGCCCGCTGCGGTTCCGTCCGACCGGAGACTCCGACCCGAGATGAGGGAGCCCGGCCGTGCCGGCGGTGACGGTGCGGCACCGGCCTCGGGTTCGTCACGAATGCGGTCACGAATGCGGTCACGAATGCGGACGTCGGCCGCATCAGGCGTGAGGCACCCCCTCCCTCCCACTACCCTGGACACGTGACTATTCGCCTGTACGACACCAGTGCCCGGCAGATCCGTGACTTCGCCCCGCTCACGCCGGGTTGTGTCTCGATCTACCTGTGTGGCGCCACCGTGCAGGCCGCACCGCACATCGGGCACATCCGCTCGGGCCTCAACTTCGACATCCTGCGCCGCTGGTTCGAGTACCGCGGCTACGACGTCACGTTCATCCGCAATGTGACGGACATCGACGACAAGATCATCAGGAAGGCCCACGAGCAGAACCGCCCGTGGTGGGCCATCGGCTACGAGAACGAGCGCGCGTTCAACGACGCCTACCACGCGCTCGGTTGCCTGCCGCCCAGCTACGAGCCGCGTGCCACCGGCCATGTGCCCGAGATGATCGAGATGATGCGCGGGCTCATCGAGCGCGGGCACGCCTACGAGGCCGAGGGCAACGTCTACTTCGACGTGCGCTCCCTGCCGGGCTATCTGTCGCTGTCCAGGCAGGACCTCGACGATCTGCGCCAGCCCTCCGAGGAGGGCGAGACCGGCAAGCGGGACCCGCGTGACTTCGCCATGTGGAAGGCGGCGAAGCCGGGGGAGCCGAGCTGGGAGACGCCGTGGGGACGCGGACGTCCGGGCTGGCACCTGGAGTGCTCGGCGATGGCCCACAAGTACCTGGGCTCCGTCTTCGACATCCACGGCGGCGGCATCGACCTGATCTTCCCGCACCATGAGAACGAGATCGCCCAGGCCGAGGGCTTCGGTGACGAGTTCGCCCGCTACTGGCTGCACAACGCCTGGGTCACCATGAGCGGCGAGAAGATGTCGAAGTCCCTCGGCAACTCCGTGCTCGTGAGCGAGATGGTCAAGCGGTGGCGTCCCATCGTGCTGCGCTACTACCTGGGCACCCCGCACTACCGCTCGATGATCGAGTACAGCGAGGAGTCGCTGCGCGAGGCGGAGTCCGCGTTCGCCCGCATCGAGGGGTTCGTCCAGCGCGTCGTCGAGAAGGCCGGCGGTGTCGTCGAGCCCGCCGACGAGGTGCCGCCCGCCTTCGCCGAGGCGATGGACGACGACCTGGGCGTGCCGCAGGCGCTCGCCGTGGTGCACACCACCGTCCGGCAGGGCAACAGCGCGCTGGCCGCCGACGACAAGGAGGCCGCCGTGGCCCGGCTCGCCGAGGTGCGGGCCATGCTCGGTGTCCTCGGTCTCGACCCGCTGGACGCCGGGTGGGCCGGGGAGGGCGACCAGGGCGAGGATCTGCACGGTGTCGTGGACACCCTGGTGCGGATGGTCCTCGACCAGCGCGAGGCGGCCCGCGCCCGCAAGGACTGGGCCACCGCGGACGCCCTCCGCGACCAGCTCAACCAGTCCGGGCTCGTCATCGAGGACAGCCCGCAGGGCCCGCGGTGGACGCTCGGCCCGCGCTGAGCCGGTCACCGCATCGATGATCGATTGTGCCGTCCGGCCCTCCGGGCGGCACACTGCATGGACGTACAGACGTCAAGCCTCGGGAGACAGATAGCTCATGGCCGCGAACAACCGCCGCATGTCCGGCAAGAAGGGCGCGCAGGTCGGCAGCGGCGGCCAGCGGCGCCGGGGCCTGGAGGGCAAGGGTCCGACCCCGCCCGCCGAGATGCGCAAGGGGCACGCCAAGCAGCGTGCCGCACAGGCGCGGGTGCGCCGCTCCCAGGGACGCCCCCCGCAGCGCCGTACCGGCGCCAAGGGGACCTCCGAGCTGGTCGTGGGGCGCAACCCGGTGGTGGAGGCGCTCCGCGAGGGCGTGCCCGCCTCCACCCTCTATGTCCAGCAGTTCGTCGACAACGACGAGCGGGTGCGTGAGGCGCTGCAGCTCGCCGCCGAGCGCGGCGGGATCAACCTCATGGAGGCCCCGCGCCCCGAGCTCGACCGGATGACCAACGGGCTCAACCACCAGGGTCTGGTCCTCCAGGTCCCGCCCTATGAATACGCCCACCCCGAGGACCTCGCCGAGGCCGCGTCCGACGAGGGGGAGGACCCGCTGATCGTCGCCCTCGACGGGGTGACCGACCCGCGGAACCTCGGTGCCGTGGTGCGGTCCGTCTCCGCCTTCGGCGGGCACGGTGTGGTGGTGCCCGAGCGGCGCGCGGCCGGGATGACCGCCGGCGCCTGGAAGACGTCCGCCGGTACGGCCGCCCGGACCCCCGTCGCCCGCGCCACCAATCTGACGCGCGCCCTGGAGGCGTACAAGAAGGCCGGGATCATGGTCGTCGGGCTGGCCGCGGACGGAGACGTCGAAGTCGGCGATCTCGAGGCCCTCGGGGGCCCGGTCGTGATCGTCGTCGGCAGCGAGGGCAAGGGGCTCTCCCGGCTGGTCGGGGAGACCTGCGACTTCCGGGTGCGGATCCCGATGCCGGGCGGCGCCGAGTCGCTCAACGCCGGTGTGGCGGCGGGCGTGGTGCTCTACGAGGCGGCGCGCAGGCGGGCCTGAACGCCCAAGGCCGTGGTGTGACGGCGCCGTCGACGACGGTGGCGGGCACCCACGGCCGTGCCATGGCACCCGGGGTCCTTCTGTGGCCCCGGGGGACGGTGGGGCAGCAGGGTGGTGCGTGAGTAAACGGGTGTTCGTGTCGTTCCCTCGTACGGGGGTATCGGATCGTTCCGTGCGAGCTTGACGGGGTCCGGACAGAGCCGCCCCGGTCAAGGCAGTGTCCTAACCACACGTCACTCGGTTAGATGAGTGTGGAGACCAGAACACCCCGCACACCGACGGGGGACCGATCGTCGGGATTCGACGACGCTCCCGCGTTGAGCATGGTGAAGGTGCCGAGCGATCCGGCGCAGGTCATCGTCAGTCATGCGAGCTTCCGCGTGCAGTTGGGCGCGTCGCCCCGGCGTGCCCAGTCCCTGCGGGGCGCCGGGTCCCTCGACGCCGGACCGGACGTCGCACACCGGCCTGCCGCCGGCCGTCGTCGGCCCGTCGTCTGGAGCGGGCGGTCCGCGCCCGACGACACCGGTGCCCACCGGCTGCTCCAGGCCGTGCGGACGTCGAGCGTGGTCCACGGTGAGCAGGGGGCCGGGGACCCGGGCGCCACCCAGGTCCTCCCGCGCATCGGGGCCGACGGCCTGCCGGGGACCGGCGGTTACGACGCCAGCTACGGCATGTCCACCCAGGCCGTCGGGGCGCCGGTCGCCGGGAGCCGGCGCGCCCGCCGCCACGGCGGGTCCCCGCTGCTGCCGGGGATGCGCAGCGCCGGCAGCGCCTACGGTGACACCGCCCGGGGCACACCCGGCTACGGCGGGCCCGCGTACGGCGACCAGGACCGCCCCGGATCCTCCTACGACAAGCCGGAGTTCACGGGCCGGGGCCGACGGCGGGCACAGCCGTCCCGGCGGCACGGCGCCCCGCCCGCGTCGGCGGCCGGCGCCTCGCAGGTGCGGCACGCCTACTACCCCGGCCGCCGGTTGAACCTGGCCGTGGTGCTGCTGCCGCTGCGCATCCTCCTCGGCTCCGTCTCCGTCTGCGCCGGGATGGGCAAGCTCTGCGACCCCGTCTACTTCGACGGCGGCAAGCGGGGCTCCCTGGTCGCCTGGCTCGACACCCTGCACCCCTGGGAAGTCGCCGAGCCGCTGCGGCAGTTCGCGCTCCAGCACCCGGTGGGCAGCGGACTGCTCATCGCCTTCCTCCAGGTGATCGTGGGCATGCTCACGGTCCTCGGGCTGTGGCAGCGGGCCGCCGCCGGGGCCGGGGCGCTGCTGTCCGTCGCGCTGATTGTCGCCGTGAGCTGGCGGGCGGCGCCGGTGTACCACGCGTCCGACCTCCTGTACCTCGCCGCCTGGTTCCCGCTGATGCTGGCCGGGGCGCCGGTGTACTCGGTGGACGGCCGCCTCTCGGGCAGCGCCTGGCGGCGGCTGGGCCCCCGGGCGGGCATCTGGGAACTGCGGCAGTACGTACTGCGCCGGGGCGCGCTGGTGGCGGCCCTGGTGACCGGGGTGACCCTGCTGGTCGGCTCGCTGCTCGGCGGGGCGGTGCGGGACGCGAACCGGGTCGTCGTGCCCGGCCCGGGCGAGGCCCCGCGCAATGAACTGCCCGGTTCGCCGCTGCCCGGGACGCCGGAGAAGCGGCACCGGGCGAGCCCCTCGGCCTCCGGGTCGCCGGAGTCGGCGCCGGGCACCACCTCGGCGCCGTCGAGCGCGATCACCACACCGGGCGCGACCGGCAGGGCCGGAGCGGCCGGCGGTGCGACCACCGGTGCGGGCGGCGGAGCCACCGGCTCGGCCTCGGGCGGCCGGCCGAGCCAGACCCAGGGCACCACGGGCCAGGCCCCGCCGCGCCACTCGGCGCCGGCACAGCAGGCCCCCCGCACCAGCTCCGGCCCCTCGTCCTCGGGCGGCACCGGCACGGGCAGCCCCTCGGGCGGCACGAACAGCGGCGGCGGGGGCGGCAGCAGCTCCGGCGGCTCGGACCGTCTGGTGGGCGGGCTGCTGGGGTAACCCCCCGACACGATCACGCCGAAAGGGACCCGCACACCTGGTGTGCGGGCCCCTTTCCATGACGGAAGCCGACGGAGAAGAACCGGGGCGAGGCGACTACGGGCGCCCCGACCGCCCGTCAACGCCCCAGGGCCGCCAGTTCCTTCGCCGCCTCGGTGAGGTCCTTGGCCGTGTCGATGGCCCGCCAGTACGCACCCTGGGGGATCGGGAAGCCCGCCAGGCGGCGCTCCCGGGCCAGGCGCGGGAAGGTGGTGCGCTCATGGTCGCCGCGCTCGGGGAGCATGGTGGCGAACTCGGCGGAGAAGACATAGACGCCCGCGTTGATCTCGAACGTCGACGGCGGGGCCTCGATGAAGTCGGTGACATGACCGAAGCCGTCCGTCTGGACGGCACCCCAGGGGATGCGCGGACGCGCCAGGGCCAGCGTGGCGACGGCGTCGCGCTCGGTGTGGAAGTCCGCCATGTCGCGCAGCGAGAAGCGGGTCCAGATGTCGCCGTTGGTCGCGTACCACGGCCGGTCCGGGTGGGGGAGATGCTTGGCGGCGTGGCGCAGACCGCCGCCGCGCCCCAGGGGCTCCTTCTCGACGACCGTGGTGACATGGACGGGCAGATCTGCCGAGTCCAGCCACTGCCGCAGGACATCGGCGAGATGCCCGCAGGAGACCACGACGTCGGTGACGCCCTCTTCGGCGAGCCAGGTGAGCTGGTGGCCGATGATCGGGGTCCCGGTGCCCGGGATCTCCACCATCGGCTTGGGCCGGTCATCGGTATAGGGACGCAGCCGCGAGCCCTGGCCACCGGCCAGGATGACGGCTTGAACGGGGCGCGAGGCGGCGTTCGGATCGGTCATGACCGAACTGTACGACCCGCGCCCCGACGGCTCCCCGGGCGGTCGGGGCCGGCGCCCGGCGGGCGAGGTCCGCTCGCCGGGCCCTAGCGGTGCTGCGCGGCCACGCCCGAGGCGAAGGAGGTGTCGCAGACCGGGCGGGCGTAGGACTGGGCGCGCGAGGGGCCGTACAGACGGACCGCGGCGCGGCCCAGCGCACGGGCGATGGACACACAGTGCTTCGCCAGCGACGGGCGGCCGTTGACGGCGCGCTGGAGGTCGGTGAGCGCGACGCCCGGATCCTTCTCCTGGAGCTCCAGCAGCAGCCTGTCGCGCAGCAGGTCCTGCGGGGCGCGGGTGGCGGTGCGCGGGGAAAGCTCTTCGGAGGCGGCGGCGAGCACCGAGCTCGACGGGCTCCCCGTCCAGTTGACGCGGGTGACCGCGAGGGTCCCGGACAGCACCAGGACGACGGGCAGTACGAGGGCGAGGGTGCGGCCGATCCCATGGGCGGGGCCACGGCCGTGCCCACGGGGCCGGGGAGGAGTGGAGTGCTTCGTGTGCTTCACGCGAGTGAGGGTAGCGCGGGGTAGTGATTTGGCGACATTTAGTCACCGTTTCGAGGGATGGGAGGTCGCTGATTCCGGGGTAGGGGGTTGACGCGAGCTGCTCGAAATGACGTGTATGCCGGGGTGGTCCCGGACCATGACGAGGGCCCCGCGGCAAACCGCGGGGCCCTCGTCACTCGTCCTGGGGGAATTCACCCCGCCAGGGGGTGCTCCCGGGGGTTCCGGTGGACGGGACCTCAGTCGGAGAGGCGCTCGCCCGTCGAGGTCGAGAACACATGGGTCTCGCCCGCGCGCGGCACGACATGCAGCTGGGCGCCCTTGTCCGGCACCTGGCGGCCGTTGACGCGGACGACCAGGTCCTTGGACTCCCCGCCGACCTCGGCGGTGCCGTAGACATAGCCGTCGGCGCCGAGCTCCTCGACGACGTTCACGGAGACGGCGAGGCCGGCCGGGGCGTCGTCGCTGTCCTTCGACAGGGACGAGGCGGCCGCCCCTCCGCCCAGCTCGACCACGTCGAAGTGCTCGGGGCGGACGCCGACGGTGACCGTGGTGTCGCCCTTGTCGGAGGCGGCCTTGAGGGCCTCGCGGTTGATCGGCACCACGCTGTTGCCGAACTTCACACCGCCGTCGGTGATCGGGACCTCGACCAGGTTCATGGCCGGGGAGCCGATGAAGCCGGCGACGAAGAGGTTGGCCGGGCGGTCGTACATGTTCCGCGGCGAGTCCACCTGCTGGAGCAGGCCGTCCTTCAGCACGGCCACCCGGTCGCCCATGGTCATGGCCTCGACCTGGTCGTGGGTGACATAGACGGTGGTGATGCCGAGACGGCGCTGGAGGGACGCGATCTGCGTACGGGTGGAGACCCGGAGCTTGGCGTCGAGGTTGGACAGCGGCTCGTCCATGAGGAACACCTGGGGCTCGCGCACGATGGCACGGCCCATCGCGACACGCTGGCGCTGACCACCGGAGAGCGCCTTCGGCTTGCGGTCCAGGTACTCGGTGAGGTCGAGGATCTTCGCGGCCTCCTCGACCTTCTTACGGATCTCCGCCTTGTTAACGCCGGCGATCTTGAGCGCGAAGCCCATGTTGTCGGCGACCGACATATGCGGGTAGAGCGCGTAGTTCTGGAACACCATGGCGATGTCCCGGTCCTTGGGCGGCAGGTGCGTGACGTCGCGGTCGCCGATGCGGATGGCGCCGCCGTTCACGTCCTCGAGCCCCGCCAGCATGCGGAGCGAGGTGGACTTGCCACAGCCGGACGGGCCGACCAGGACGAGGAACTCCCCGTCCTCGATCTGGATGTCGAGCGCGTCGACGGCGGGCTTCTCGGAACCCGGGTAGATCCGGGTCGCCTTGTCGAACGAGACAGTGGCCATGCTGAAGGGCCCCCTTCACCGGCAGGAACGTGCCGGACGGTCCGTTGTAAAGGTGGTTGCCACCACGGGGTTCCGTTGTGGTGTGGTCCACGAGGGTGAACTGGCACAGGACGGTACCTGGAGTTTCCCTGATCTGTCAGTACCCGGGGGACTGTGAACTTCGGGGAAATTTTCGCCGGGACCCCGCCGAGACCTGGGTACACTGCACAGGCACATGGCTGCACGCCTCCTTAGCTCAGCTGGTCAGAGCGCCGCTCTTGTAAAGCGAAGGTCGTCGGTTCGAATCCGACAGGGGGCTCCACGCACTACCTGGGACGACGCCCTCACGATCCATGATCGTGAGGGCGTCGTCGGTAGTTCTCGACGGCAGTCCCGCTTACCGGCGCCGTTTGAGCAGGCGGTCCATGTGGCCCATGGCCTCCCGCCGGTCGCCGTCGCTCACGTGGGTGTAGACGTTCACCGTCACCGCGATCTGTGAGTGCCCCAGGATCTCCATCACGGTTCGGGGTGCTGGACGGTCCGCGAAAAGGCTTCCGCCGACGAGGGCTCTGGTCCTATCGTCTGAGCCCGTGACCAGAAACGGCGTTCCATTGCCCCCGACGGTCTACCCGCTCGCCAAGGGGCGTGTGTGGGCCATGCTGGCCGGCTCTCTGGTCTTCGTTGCTCTGGGCATCGTTTTCCTGGTCGCCCACAGCACCGTGACGATGACTGTGGCGGGGGCGCTGGTCGTGCCCTTCTTCGGGTTCTGCTCGGTGAGCATCGTCCAGCGCCTGCTCCGCCACGGCCGACCGGAGCTGGTGCTGGACGACGCGGGAGTGGACCACGCGAGGCTGGGCCGGTTCGGCTGGGACGAGATAGCCGCCGTGCGGATACGCGAGCAGCGGGTGCGTAACACCTCGCAGCGGTTCATTGAGCTAGTGCTGCACGACCCGGACGCCTATCTGGCTCGAGCACCCAAGCTCGTCCGCAGTACTGCGTCCATGAACGCACGACTCGGCTTTGGTCCGGCCAACATGACCACAAACACCTTGCCGGTGCCGCCTGAGGCGATCCTGGACGCGATGCGGCGCCACCACCCCGCACTCGTAGTAGAGCACTGAGCGCGCCCGTTGGCCGACTCGTTTTCCCCAGGTGTCCCCCCGGCAGTGCCTGCTATCAGGGAAAGCACAGGTCGCAGGGCGTGGGCGGAGCCCGCTGTAAATCTGACGGCAGTCGTTGACGGCAACAGGCGTGCACGGCGCCGTACCGCGGAAGGCATACGCACACTCCGTAGGCCGGGACTGAGGCCCGAGGACCTGAACTCGGATTCTGCGGGGGGAACGTGTGAAGCGAAGGCCGTCGGTTCGAATCCGACAGGGGGCTCCATGACGGAACAGCACGAACGCCCCGGGGCGTTCGGCGCGCACGGGGGACCTCAATGCTGGCGGTCGCTCACGGCGCCCGAGCAGGCCCATGCCACACTCGGCAGGCCCGGCTCGCGGGCGTACCTGACTCGGGAGTGCGCAATGGACCCGCGGCTTAGGAGGCTTGGCAACGGCCTGATGACCTGCCTCGCCATGGCTTGGTTCGGCCACCAGGCCCTATACGGCGAGGGGCTGCTACGGATCGGTTCCGCCCTCATGCTGGTGATGACCGTGATCGCGGTTGCAGACGCGGTCCTCAACGACATACGTCGTCGACCGAAGCGGCGCAGATCCCGTGAGCGGGACGCTGGTTGAACCGGCCATGCCGCCACTGGCCCTGGGCGCGCGCAGAGCAGCGCCTCGGCCCACTTGCCCACGTGGCGGCCGCTTCGACCGCTCCCGCCGTACCATCCGGCCTCTTTCGCTCAGCGGATGTCGAAGGTGGCGATGACGCGCGCTGGGGCGCGGAAGGTGTCGAAGCCGAAGGGGGAACGTTCGACCAGGATGTCGACGCCCCCGCCGGGCCCCGTGCGGTAGTAGCTCCAGGCAGGTCCTTTGAGCGCCGGCCCGCACAGTCCCTCGGGAAGTTCGCCGTCGTCCTGGGCGAGCCCGTAGGCACTGCTGTATTTCTTGTCGAACAGGGAGGCCCCCTCCGGGAGGAGCCCCGCGCGGTGCAGGTAGTCCGGCATCTGCTTGCTCAGGAAGGAGACCTGGGCGCTGCCGTTCTTGGTGACGTAGTGAACGTCCGCAGCGTCGGCGGGGATCGGTACACCTCCGGCCGAGATCACTTTCGGTAACATCGTGTCGCTGCCCTCACAGGCTCGGGCATCCCCGAAGGGATGGAACAACTCGTCCTTGAACAACCAGACGAGGCTTCCCGCCCCGAGGACGAGGACGGCCGTCACAGCCGCTAGACAAGACAGCCGCCGCCCCATTCCGGAACGTCCGCGGTCTGTGTCGTCCACATCCGCCAACTCGTGGGAAACCGTTCTCCCGCCGGCCTCTTGCGCATCAGACATGACCGCCCCCATCAAGACGTGCTCGCACGTGACCGCGGCAGCATAGGGGCGACTGGGATATGGCACCGCGCCCCTGGGGCGTTCGGCGTGCGGGTGCGAGGCGTCAGCCGTGCTCGACCGCGAGGATGACCGCGTCCAGGAGCAGCAGAAGCACTCCGGCCGAGAGGACGAGGGCGCCGAGCATCCGGAACCACCAGGACGGCTGCTGATGCTGCTCCACCATGGTCAGGCTCATGGCTGCCCGGGCCTTGTGTTCCAGCTGGGCCTGGCGCATGCGGGTGAGCGCGTCCGCTGTTCCTCGGATGTTGAAGGCGGCCGCGCCACCGCCGAGGGTCGCCAGCAGGCCGAGCATGCCCAGGAGGACCAGGCCGCCGGTCGGTGTGCTCGTGTCGCTCGCAGCGGAGAAGAGTTCCACAGACATGGGCGTGATCATGTCAGCCTGGTCGATGCGCCGAGTGGCGCTGTGATCACGATTTGCGGAACGGGAGTCTTCCCCTGGGGGAAGGCTCCCGTCGTGAGCTCCGCTCGTCGGTGCGGGTGCGCCGACGTGGCCCGGGTCGGCTAGCCGACCGTCACCGTTGTCTCGGCCGTCCCGGCGAGCACCTTGGCGTCACCGGAGTACTTCACGGTCACGGTGTGCTTGCCGGTGGTGCGGAACACCGGCAGCTTGATGTTCGCCACGCCGCCGCCGCTGATCGTGGCGCAGAAGGACCGGCCGTCGACGGTCACCGTGACGGTGCCGGTCGGCTTGGCGCCGGTGGCCGTGACCGTCACATGCGCCATGACCTCGGTCTTGTTCACCACGACCTTGTTCGGGGTGATCTTGAGGTCGATCTTGGAAGCGACCTTCCCGGACTGCGATCCCGTGTTGAGGCCGACGACGACGGGGTCGTGGTCGGAGGCCGAGAACGGGTCGGCGGCGTTGAAGAGCTGCGTGGCGTTGTAGTTGTAGCGGCTGTAGTTGAAGGCGACCGACTCCTGGGCGTTGATCTGCCAGACCGTCGCACCGGTGACCATCGCCTTCGCCGCCGGGCTGGCGACGATGTGGTCGAGGGTGCCCGCGAGGCCGTGGAAGGAGTAGGAGTGGTGGTCCGGGTCGTACGCCGATCCGAGGTCGGTGTAGCCCTGGCCGTACAGGTACTCCATCGGGTCCTCGTGGTTGTAGGCGTTGAAGTCGCCGACGAGGAACAGCTTGTCCGTCTTGAGCGCCCGCGCCTGCTCCTGCGCGAAGGCGAGCATGTCGTGCGCCTGGTGCGTGCGGGTCTCGTTGTACGCGCCCTGGTCGTACGCGGGGCGGGTGTCCTCCTTGTCGCCGGGGTACAGACCGGCGCCGGTTCCGCCCTTGGACTTCAGGTGGTTGGCCACGACCAGGAAGGCGTCGGAGTCGGCGGTGCCGGCCGCCTTGAAGCCCTGGGCCAGCGGCTCGCGCGCGATGGAGAAGTCCTGACCGGGACCGGAGAGGTCCTTCAGGATGTGCGAGGCCCCCACCGGGGAGACCTCGGCCGGCTTGTAGATGAACGCGGTCCGGATGACGTCCTCACTGGCCACCGCAGGACGGTCCGCAGCCGCCGGCGACGGGACGTAGGCCCAGGTACCGGCGCCCGCCTTGGCGTTGAGGGCGTCGACCAGGCCCGCGAGGGCCGTGTCGCGGTCCTCCCCGAACTTGGCCGAGTTCTCGACCTCCTCGAGCGAGACGACGCCGGCCCCGAGGCCGATGATGCCGGTGACGATCTTGCTCTGCTGCCGCTGGAAGCTGACCTGGTCGGCGGCGCCGCGCGGGCCGGTGGCACCGCAGTCGTTGACCGCGATGTGGTTGCCCTGGCGGTCGTTGTAGAAGGAGCACTTGCCCAGGCCGCCGGCGATGTACCGGTCGCCCGTCATCGGGAAGTAGTTCTGCACATTGAAGGTCGCGAGGCGGACCTTGCCGCCCACGGCCGCCGGCTTCGCGTTCTGGGCGCGCATGTCGGAGAACGAGACGATGTCCTTGCCGGCACCGTTGACCTGGCCGGTCGGCTGGAAGTTCCACAGCGAGCCGCGGTACTCCAGGACGACGGGCTTGTGGAAGGTCACCTTGGCGCCCACGCTGACCGGGTTGTCGGCGGTGAGCCAGGGCAGCGGGTCGTTGGCGGCGGGGCTGGTGGCGGTGTAGCTGACGCTCGCGCCGTCGTCGAGGGTGATGGCGTGCGAGGCGTTGTAGTCGGCGGCCTTCTGTGCGGCGTCACTGCCGGCGGGGCCGACATCTGTCGGCTGGCGCAGCACCTTGTCGCCGGCGGCCAGTCCGACCTGGCCGTAGAAGTTGGTGTTGTAGTTGTCCGCCACCGTGAAGTTGCCCTGGGGGGCGATGAGTTCACCCTCGTGCGCTTCCTTCTGGGCGTCGGTCTCCAGGTCGCTCCACGCGATCCTGGTGGCCGTGACGGGCGGAAGCGGGGTGGACAGCTTGGTGACGGTCGGGAAGGTGATCTCGGTCTGGCCGGCGTACTCCTGGACCGTACCGCGCACCTGGACGCTCTCGCCGACCTTCACATCGCCGACCGACTGCGCCCCGTAGACGAACACGGCGTCCGAGGCCCCCGGGGTCTTGTCGTCGGCCACGGTGCCGCCGGCGCCCCCCGTCTCGATGTAGAAGCCGTTGAACCCGCCGGTCGCGTACACGGCCGTGACGACACCCTTGGTGGTGACCGTCTTGCCCGCCAGCGGCGAGGTGTCGGTGTTGGTGCCCTGGATCTGGGCGATGGTCACCTCGCCGGCGTCACCGCTCGTGTCACCCTGACCGGTTTCACCGGCCGAGTTGATCGGGGCGAGCTGTCCGGTGATGAAGTCGGCGTGGTTGTCGTCGGTGTCGGTGCCCTCCGGGGTGCGCACCGCGGCCGTGTCGATGCCGAGGTTGGTGCCCTGGGCCGCGCCCTCGAAGGTGTTCGCGTCGCCGTAGCCGAGCGCGTCCACGAGGTGCGCGGCGCCCGTGATGTCGCCGGTCGGCAGCGTCGGGGCCGTCGTGGTGTCCAGCAGCGCCACGAACGAGCCGCTGTAGTTCATGTTCAGCGAGATCGTCGCGTCGGGCGTCGGCAGCGCGGCCCCGTCTCCCGCGGCGTCGGCGCCGGCCTTGATGAGGAAGTGGCCGTGCGCCGGAATGGTTCCGGAGATCGGGAAGTCGGCCAACGGCGCGCCGGCAGCCCGGTTGTACGCGCCGTAGGCGATCGAGTGGCCGGTCAGATCGACCGCGCGGTCCGTCGGGTTGTAGAGCACGATGAAGTCGTTGGCGAACGGCGCGTTGGTGTAGCCGCCGTCGCCCCAGACCTGGCTGATGACCACATGGTCGGCGCCGGCGCCGGCGGCCTGGGTCGTCAGCGTGAAGGTCGCGTGCTCCGTGACGTCCGCACCGTCCGTGACGGTCAGCTGCACCGTGGCGGAGCCGGTCGCGTCGGGGGTGCCGGTGATGCGGCCGGTGGCCTTGTCGATCGAGGCCCAGGCCGGCAGGCCCGTCGCGCTCCAGGTGTACGGCGACGTGCCGCCGGTCGCCAGGGGCGTGAAGGAGAACGCCGTGCCGACCGTGGCGGTCCGGGGGCCGATCGTGGCGACGGCCAGCTTGCCGGCGGCGCTGCCGTCGTACGTGGAGTTGCGCGGGTTCGGCGCCGCGACCACGAAGTCGGCGTTGTTGTTGTCGGTGTCCACCCCGGGGGCCCTGCGGGTGACGGCCATGGTGTTGCTCGGCGCGGGAGCGTCGCCGCCCTCGACGATCGAGCCGCTGCCGAAGCCGACCGTGTCGATGACGGCACCGGTCGCATCGGCCAGCGTCACCGAGCCGTCGGTCGCCGACATCGCCAGCTGGCCGCTCGCGTCGGGGGTGGGCAGCGGCGTGGTGCCGCCGGTGCCCTGGGCCTCCTGGATCAGGTAGTAGCCGTGGGCCGGCACGCTGCCCGAGAGAGCCGTCGTCCCACCGAGGTTGCCCTTGGCGCTGTAGTACGACACCGCCCAGCCGCGCACGTCGACGGACGCGTCGGTGGGGTTGAAGAGCTCGATGTAGTCGTTGGTGTAGGTGGAACCGGAGTTTCCACCGCCGCCGTACACCTCGTTGATCACCAGTCCGGTACCGGCCGGGTTGGCGTGGGCGGGCGCGGCTATGAAGCCGCTGAGACCGGTCACGGCCATCGCGAGGGCGGTGGCCGTGCACAGCGCCCGGCGGGACCGGGCACTTCTCGGGAGGGGCTGAGACATGAAGTTGCTCCTGGAACTAGGGAGAAACAAGCCACATGTGAGCTCGAACCCGAGCAATGCAAGGGGAGGGAAACCAGCAGATCCCGGCCGGGATGCGAACGGCATGTGAAATGCCCTCCTGGTTTTCCCCAGGGCGACCGGGACGCCGTTCGATCGGATGTCAGGTCGGCGCGGCCGACCGCACCCTGCGTCAGCGCGCCTGTCTCGGCCCGGTGTTCGCCCTCGGGCGTCATCCGGACCGCCGGGCTCTCCGCTTTTCCGGCGCCGGTGTCCGGTGCGGGGATCAGTCCCGACGGAGCAGTTCCGCCAGGACCTTCCGCAGGGTGGCCTCCGGGTCCGCCGCGGCCTTCTCGGAGCGCCAGGCCACAAAGCCGTCCGGACGGACCAGGAGCGCGCCCTCGGTCGTGATGCCGTGGGCGCGGGCGAAGTCGGGCGGGCCCGAGTCGTCGCCGGGGTCACCGTCGAGGGCCAGGTCGGCGCCGGGGCCCGGGCCGATCCGGTGGGCGTCGAGCGGTACGGCGGCGCTGCGGGCCACCCGGTGGGCCGCCTGCTGCCAGCCGGCCGTGCCGCGCGCGTCGTCGAGCAGCACCAGGGACCGTTCGTACAGATCGAGTGTGGAGAGCCGTCCCCCGGGCCGGCGCAGCCAGAGGTGGGGGGCGCGGCTTCCGGGCCGTCCGGCCGGGCGCAGCGGGTCGGGCGCCGGCCGGTTCTCGCCGGCGCCCACCACGGCGCCCTCGGGGTAGTGGTGGCCCAGGACGATGTCGAGCAGACCGTCACCGCGGCCGGCCTCGATCAGGCCGGGGGCCGGGGAGAAGCCCGGATGGGCGTGTTCCACGGAGCGGGCCGAGGCGCGGGCGCCGGTCGCCAGGGCCACCGGGCGGCGCTCGGTGCCGTAGGTCTCGAGGAGTCCCGGCCCGGCCCAGCCGCCGAGGACGGCGGCCAGCTTCCAGGCCAGGTTGTGCGCGTCCTGGATGCCGGTGTTGGAGCCGAACGCCCCGGTGGGGGACATCTCATGGGCGGCGTCCCCGGCGAGCAGGACCCGGCCCTGCCCGTACCGGTCCGCGACCCGTTCCGCCGCGTGCCAGGACGCCCGGCCGGTGATCTCCACATCGAGGTCCGGGACGCCGGTGGCCCGGCGGATGTGCCGGGCGCACCGCTCGGCGGTGAAGTCCTCGGGCCGCTCGCCCCGTTCCGGGTGCCAGGGCGCGTGGAACACCCAGTGCTCCTTGTTGTCGACGGGCAGCAGGGCGCCGTCGGCCTCGGGGCCGTTGAGATAGCAGCAGAGGAAGCGCCGGTCACCGACCACGTCGGCGAGCAGCCTGGACCGGAAGGTGACGCTCACATTGTGGAAGAGGTCGCCGCGCCCGCTGTGCCCGATGCCGAGCCGGCGCCGCACCGGGCTGCGCGGGCCGTCCGCCGCGACCAGACAGTCGGCGCGGACGGTGTACCGCGTGGCGCGCTCCCGGTCCCGTACGACCGCGGTCACCCCCTCGGGGTCCTGCGCGAAGGACTCCATCTCATGGCCGAACCTGAGGTCGCCGCCGAGCTCCCGGGCGCCGTCCAGCAGGACGGGCTCCAGGTCGTTCTGGCTGCACAGGCACCAGGAGGTGGGGCTGTGGCGGGCGAGTGAGCCGTCCGGGTCGATGTGCCGGAACAGCCATGCGCCGCCGTCGCCGGCCAGTGACCGGGTCCGCAGGATGCCGTGGTTGCCCGCCAGCAGCGAGGCGGCCGCCCTGATGTCCGCCTCGATGCCGGCCACCCGGAACAGCTCCATCGTCCGCACGTTGTTCCCCCGTCCGCGCGGATGCACGGAGGTGCCCGGGTGACGCTCGACGAGGGTGTGCCGCACCCCCTGGCGGCCCAGGAACAGGGACAGCGACAGGCCCACCAGCGAGCCGCCGACGACGAGGACCGGAACCCGGTGGCCGGTTTCTTGGTGCATCGGAGCCTCCGGAGGCAGCGGGGCGGGTGCGGGACGCGCTGCAGTTTCCATGCCCGGTGGGGGCGGGTCCGCGGGGCCGGTCACCCGCGTGGTTCAGGCCCGCGTGTCGCGTCACCCACGTGGTTCATACGAGTCGCGCACGGACGGGGACCGGCACACGATCGAGGAACGCTGACGTCGTGTCACCCGCGGCCGACGTTGACCTCTGCTCCCCCTCCCGAAGGAGAAGTGCGCAGCATGACCACAACGTCTGAACGTGTTTCAGAACCGCTGACGCAATCGGCGTCGAGACGGGTCTCCCAGTCCGTGTTCGACGGCTCCAGGCTCCGTGTCGTCCTTCTGGTGAACGTCTACGACGGGGCCCAGCAGCAGTTCCTGGAGGCGTACGAACACCTGTGCAGTCAGGTCGCGTCCGTGCCCGGGCATGTCAGCGACCAGCTCTGCCAGTCGATCGAGAACCCCTCCCAATGGCTGATCACCAGCGAGTGGGAGAGCGCCCCGCCCTTCCTCGCCTGGGTGAACAGCGAGGAGCATGTGCAGATGGTGCGGCCGCTGCACAGCTGCGTCCGGGACACCCGTTCGCTGCGGTTCCACATCGTGCGCGAGACCAAGGGTGTGGCGTCGGCCGGCTCCGCCGCGCGCCGGCTCCAGAGCGCCCCCCGGATCGGTGACGGCAAGATCCGGCACGCGCTCACCTTCACCGTCAAGCCGGGCAGCGAGCCGGAGGTCGCCAAGATCCTGGCGAACTACGCCCCGCCCGAGGCGCGGGTGGACGCCACCACCCGGCTGTGCCGCACCTCCCTGTTCATGCACGGCAATCGGGTCGTACGGGCCATCGAGGTGGAGGGCGACCTGCTCGCGGCGCTGCGCCATGTCGCCGTCGAGCCCGCGGTGCGTGCCGCGGAGGAGGCCCTCAACCCGTATCTGGAGCAGGAGCGGGACCTCAACGACCCGGAGGTCGCGCGGGTCTTCTTCACCCGGGCGGCGGTCCCGGCCGTCCATCATGTGACGTCCGGTCAGGAGTGTCCGGAGGCGGAGCGGCATGCGCTGTACTACCCGGCCCGCCAGGGCTGTGGCATGCGGCTGGCCCGGCTGCTGGCCCAGCAGGACGAGGCGGCGGCGGACGACCCGGGCAGCCCGGTCTGCGGCAGCACGATCTTCCAGCGCGACGACATCGTGGTGCGGCTGATCGATGTGCGGGGCGGCCTGGACGCCGACCCGGTGCTGTCTCTCGGACTCCCTGACCCGGCGCAGGCGGCCGAGCTGACCACCCTCCTGGACGGCGCCGCCGTCGGTGCGGACGGCGCCGCGCTCAAGGGCGGCGACCTCGCTCACTTCCTCACCCTCGCCCGCATGGCCCTCATCACCGACCGCCGGTCGTCCCCCGACGCCTGACCGGTACCCGCGGGCCGCGGCGGCCACGCCCGGCCGGTGCAGCACACCAACGGAGGAATCGACGTGATCAAACCCCGTCCCAGAATCGTGGATCTCAGCGAAATCGATCCCAACCGCAGACGCGGCGGCGATCTGCGCGCCATGCTCACCCCGGCCACGGTCGGCTCCACCAGCGGTTTCATGGGTGTCGCCATCATCCAGCCGGGCGAGCGTATCGGCGAGCACTACCACCCGTACTCCGAGGAGTTCGTGTACGCCGTCTGCGGGAAGCTGGAGGTGGATCTGGACGGCGACCCCCACCCGCTGCGGCCCGAACAGGGGCTGATGATCCCCGCCTATATGCGGCACCGCTTCCGCAACGTCGGTGACAGGGAGGCCCGCATCGTCTTCCATCTGGGTCCGCTGGCCCCGCGCCCGCAGCTCGGCCATGTGGACACGGAGGAGAACGAGGTCGCCCTCGCCGCGGAAGGAGCCGAGGCGGGCGGTGCCCGGTCGGCCGACCGAGGTCAGGTCCGTTCATGACCCGGCGCGTGGCGGTCACCGGCATAGGCGTCGTGGCACCGGGCGGCATCGGCGTCCCGGCGTTCTGGGATCTGCTCGCCAACGGCCGTACCGCGACGCGGGGCATCACCTTCTTCGACCCTTCCGGGCTCCGCTCGCGGATCGCCGCCGAGTGCGACTTCGACCCGGCGGCCCACGGGCTGGACCCGGAGCAGACCGAGCGTGCCGACCGGTACATCCAGTTCGCCCTGGTCGCCGGGGAGGAGGCGGTACGGGACGCCGGCCTCGACCTCGCCCGGGAGGACCCCTGGCGGGTCGCGGTCTCCCTGGGGACCGCGGTCGGCGGCACCACCCGTCTGGAGCACGACTACGTCCTGGTCAGCGGCGGCGGGCAGCGCTGGGACGTGGACCACCGCAAGGCGGGTCCCCATCTGCACCGTGCCTTCTCGCCCAGCACGCTGGCGTCGATGGTGGCGGAGCGCTTCGGGGCCCGCGGGCCGGTGGGGACCGTCTCCACGGGCTGCACCTCGGGCCTGGACGCGGTCGGGTACGCCTTCCAGGCGGTCGAGGAGGGCAGGGCCGACATCTGTGTGGCGGGTGCCTCGGACTCGCCGATCTCCCCGATCACCATGGCCTGCTTCGACGCCATCAAGGCCACCTCCCCCAACAACGACGACCCCGCCCACGCCTCCCGTCCCTTCGA
This sequence comes from Streptomyces nodosus, assembly GCF_008704995.1. NCBI lineage: Bacteria > Bacillati > Actinomycetota > Actinomycetes > Kitasatosporales > Streptomycetaceae > Streptomyces > Streptomyces nodosus. The sequence goes on along the minus strand of NZ_CP023747.1, from coordinate 3,523,921 downwards.
CAACAACCGTGACGGGTTCGTCATGGGGGAGGGCGGCGCGGTGCTCGTACTGGAGGAGCTGGAGCACGCCCGGGCCCGCGGCGCCCGGGTGTACTGCGAGATCAGCGGCTACGCCACCTTCGGCAACGCCTACCACATGACCGGGCTGACCAGCGAGGGTCTGGAGATGGCGCGGGCGATCGAGGTGGCGCTCGATCACGCACGGCTGGACGGCTCCGCGATCGACTACGTCAACGCGCACGGCTCGGGCACCCGGCAGAACGACCGGCACGAGACCGCCGCGGTGAAACGGGCCCTCGGACAGCACGCCTACGACATCCCCATGAGCTCCATCAAATCCATGGTGGGCCACTCCCTCGGCGCGATCGGCGCGATCGAGGTCGTGGCCTGCGTACTGGCCCTGGACCGCCAGGCCGTCCCGCCGACCGCGAACTACGAGACCCCGGACCCCGAGTGCGACCTGGACTATGTGCCGGGCGTCGCGCGCGAGCGAAGACTCGGCAGCGTGCTCTCCGTGGGCAGCGGGTTCGGGGGCTTCCAGTCCGCGGTGGTCCTGACCGGGCCGAGGGAGAGGACACGATGAGCGCAGCGAACGAAAGGCGCGCCGCCGTCACCGGAATTGGCGTCGTCGCGCCCAACGGAACGAGTCTCGACACCTTCTGGAAGTCGACCAGGGAGGGCCTGAGCGTCCTGGACCGCGTCACCCGCGACGGCTGTGAGCATCTGCCGCTGAAGGTGGCGGGTGAGGTCCGGGCCTTCGAGCCGTCGTCCGCCGTCGAGGAACGCCTTCTGGTGCAGACCGACCGGTTCACGCACTTCGCGATGGCCGCGGCGGACCTCGCCCTGGAGGACGCCCGGCTCGGCCGGGACGTCGCCGACGACGCGCCCTTCTCCCTGGGCGTGGTCACCGCGGCCGGGTCCGGCGGTGGTGAGTTCGGCCAGCGGGAGCTGCAGCAGCTGTGGGGAAAGGGCAGCCGTTACGTCGGGCCGTACCAGTCCATCGCCTGGTTCTACGCGGCCAGCACCGGCCAGATCTCCATCCGCCGCGGGTTCAAGGGCCCCTGCTCGGTGCTCGCCGCGGACGAGGCCGGCGGTCTGGACGCCCTCGCGCATGCCGCGCGGACCGTGGAACGCGGCACCGATGTGATGGTCGCCGGTTCGACGGAGGCACCGCTGGCCCCCTACTCGGCGGTCTGCCAGCTCGGTTACCAGGAGCTGAGCACCGACGCCGACCCGGCCCGGGCCTACCGCCCGTTCACCGCCGGGGCCTGCGGTTTCGTGCCCGCCGAGGGCGGCGCGATGCTCGTGGTGGAGGCGGAGTCCGCGGCCCGCGACCGGGGCGCCCGGGTACGGGCCTTCCTCGCGGGACACGCGGCGACCTTCACCGGGGCCTCCCGCTGGGAGCTGTCCCGGGAGGGGCTCGCCCAGGCGATCCGCGGCGCCCTGGACGAGGCCGGCTGCGCCCCCGAGGAGGTCGACGTCGTCTTCGCGGACGCCCTCGGCCTGCCGGCGGCGGACCGCGCCGAGGCGCTGGCCATCGCCGATGTGCTGGGGGCGCACGGCCGGCGGGTGCCGGTCACGGCGCCCAAGACCGGCATAGGCAGGGGCTACTGCGCGGCGCCCGTACTGGACACCGCGGCGGCGGTGCTCGCGATGGAGCACGGCCTGGTCCCGCCCACCCCCAACGTCTTCGACATCTGCCATGACCTCGACCTGGTGACCGGTCGTGCCCGTGCCGCCGAGCTGCGCACGGCGCTGGTCCTCAGCCGGGGACTCATGGGATCGAACACGGCGCTCGTGCTGCGGCACGGCGCGGCCGCCTAGTGCCGCGTCAGCCGACGAGGCCGCCCTGGAGCAAAGGAGAGGAATCGCATGAGCGACCGAATCACCGTGGAAGAACTGTCCGAACTGATGAAGAAGGCCGCCGGGGTCACCGTCGCGCCCCAGGAACTCGAGGAGCGGCGCGACTCCGGCTTCGACGCCTTCGGCATCGACTCGCTGGGTCTGCTGGGCATCGTGGGCGAACTGGAGAACAGGCACAACGCCCAGATGCCGCCCGACGCTGAGCGCTGCAAGACCCCCCGGCAGTTCCTCGACCTCGTCAACAGCACACTCATGGCAGGAGCCTGACATGGCCGGACATACGGAGAACGACATCGTCATCGCCGCACCGGTGGACCTGGTGTGGGACATGACCAACGACCTGGAGAACTGGCCGCGGCTGTTCAGCGAGTACGCCTCCTGCGAGGTGCTCTCCCGGGAGGGGGACCGGACGACGTTCCGGCTGACCATGCACCCCGACGAGAACGGCACGGTGTGGAGCTGGGTCTCGGAGCGGGAGACGGACCGTGCGGCGCTCAGCGTCAAGGCCCGCCGGATCGAGCCCGGGCCCTTCGCGTACATGGACATCCGCTGGCGGTACGAGGAGGTGCCGGACGGGACCCGGATGGTGTGGACACAGGACTTCGAGATGAGGCCGGAGGCGCCCGTCGACGACGCCTGGATGACCGACAACATCAACCGGAACTCCAAGGTCCAGATGGCTCTGATCCGGGACCGCATCGAACAGGTCGCCGCCGCGCACCGGCCCGCGCCGGCCCTGAGCGACTGACCCGGACGGAGGACAGGCCCATGCACCAAGCCCTGATCGTCGCCCGGATGGCTCCGGGGACCGCTCCGGACATCGCCAAGGTGTTCGAGGAGTCCGACCGGGGAGAGCTGCCGCATCTCGTCGGGGTCACCCGGCGCAGCCTCTTCCAGTTCGGGGACGTCTACATGCATCTCGTCGAGTCCGATCGCGAGCCCGGCCCCGCCATCGCCAAGGTGGCCCAGCACCCCGCCTTCCGGGACATCAGCGAGCGGCTGACGGCGTACGTCAGCGCGTACGACCCCGAGACCTGGCGCTCCCCGAAGGACGCGATGGCACAGCGCTTCTACCACTGGCAGCGCGGCTCCGTCGCCTGATCCGTCCGCACCGCCACCAGTCGCCGGGCCCGCGTCAATCGTGGGCCCGGCGGCCGTCGGCAGGGGGGACACGGCCCCGCGCCGACCGAGGCGGAGCACGCCGGGCCGGTCGGGGCGGATCATGCCGGGACGGTGCATTCGAAGGCGTGCAGATAGGGGTTGACCGGGCGGATCGTGTCGATCACCAGGCCCGCGCCGGTCAGCCGGTCGGTCATGCTCTTCGTGGTGTGCTTCGCCCCGCCGACGTTGAGCAGCAGCAGCAGGTCCATGGCGGTGCTGAACCTCATGGAGGGGGTGTCGTCGACCAGGTTCTCGATGACCACGACCCTCGCCCCGGGGCGGCCCGCCCCGATCACATTGCGCAGGGTCCGGGCGGTGCTCTCGTCGTCCCACTCCAGGATGTTCTTGATGATGTAGACATCGGCCCTGACCGGGATGGCCTCGCGGCAGTCGCCGGGCACGATGCGCACCCGGCCGGCGAGGGAGCCGCCCTCACGCAGCCGGGGGTCGGCGTTCTCCACCACCCGCGGCAGGTCCAGCAGGGTGCCCTGCATCGAGGGGTATTTCTCCAGCAGGCTCGCCACCACATGCCCCTGGCCGCCGCCGATGTCGGCGACCGAGGAACTGCCGGACAGATCGAGGAGTTCGGCCACGTCCCGGGCGGACTGCACGCTGGAGGTCGTCATGGCCCGGTTGAAGACATCGGCGGACTCGGGGGCGTCCTCGTTGAGATAGGTGAAGAACTCCTTGCCGTACAGGCCTTGGACGACATTGCGGCCGGTGCGCACCGCCTCGTCCAGCTGGGGCCAGGCGTCCCAGGTCCAGGGCTCGGTGCACCACAGCGAGATGTTGCGCAGGCTGTTCGGGTCGTCCTCGCGCAGCAGCCGGGACATCTCGGTGTGCTCGAAGGTGCCGTCCTCCCGCTCGGTGAAGACGCCGTAGCAGGACAGGGCCCGCAGCAGCCGGCGCAGCGGGCGGGGCTCGGTCTTCACCGCGGCCGCGAGGTCCTCCACGGGCATCGGTCCGTCCCCGAGCGCGTCGGCCACGCCCAGTCGGGCGGCCGCGCGCAGGGCGGCGGCGCACGCCGCCCCGAAGACGAGCTCCCGCAGCCGCATGGACGGCGGTGGGGCGGTGCTCGCGGTCGTCGCTGAGGCAGGGGTTGCGGTCGTCATGTGCCGCTCTTCCTCTCTGGGTCCTTGAGTCGGTGGCCGCTCTCCGGCCCTCGAGCCGGTGGCCGGACGGTCAGCACAGTCCCGAGGGTTTGGAGGACTTGCAGGAGTTGTCCTGGAAGGTGTTGTCCTTCCCGGTGTCCGCGTTGACGAGGTCCGCCGGGGTGTTGCGCATCAGGGTGTTGCCGCTGACCTGGTTCTTCTCGCTCAGGGCGCCCACCATGCTCTTGAAGAGCACGATGCCGCCGGAGAACGGGGAGACGCCGGTGCCGGCCTGGTCCGTGACCACGTTCCGGGTGACCAGGGCGCTCTCGGTGCCGGTCAGCACGATCCCGGCCCCCTGGACCTCCGGCAGCCGGTCGGCCTTCGGGCAGGACTTGTTGTTGCCGTGGACGAAGTTGTCGCTCACGGTCAGGGCCCCGCCGCGTGGCTTGTTCTCGTCGCCGACGACGAACACCGCCGCGCAGTTCTTGGTGAAGTCGTTGTTGGAGACGGTGAGGTTCCGCAGCCGCCGCAGGGTGACGCCGACCCGGTTGTCCTCCAGCTGGTTGCGTGCGACCACCGTGCCCCGGGTGTCCTGGGCCCCGCCCTCGGCGTCGGTCATATTGGCGAGGAACAGGCCCGCGTTGTCGCTGCCGCGGACGGTGTTGTCCAGGAACGTGCCATGAGTGGAACGTTCCTGTGCGATGCCCCACTGCTTGTTCTGCTCGGCGCTCACCTGGCGGACGGTCAGCCGGACGGTCCGTGTCGCCCACAGTCCGTTCTTGGCGAAGCCGGACAGGGTCAGCGCCTCCACGGTGGCGTCCTCGACCGGGTGGCCGTCCGTCCCTTCCACACAGATACCGCTGCCCGCTCGCGCACAGGCGTTCGAGTTCGGGCCCGGTGTGATCACGGTGCTCGGGCCCACACCGCGCAGGGTCACCCCGGACTTGGTCATCCGGACGCTCTCCCGGTAGGTGCCGCCGGTGAGGAGAATGGTGTCTCCCGATCTGGCGGCGTCCACCGCCTTCTGGATCGACTGCCCGGGACGCACCACATGGGTGTCAGGACCCGCGGCGGTCGCGGCCGTGCAGCCGATCCCCGCCCCGGCGAGCGTCGCGAGGCAGGCGACGTAGCGGATGTGGCGTTTGATCATATTCTGTACGCTATGACCTGATGAGCCGTTGAACGCCGGATCGGCCATCCGGCGGCGTGTCTATGGATGCCGCCGTCGCGAGGCCGCGGAGCGCCGGAGCGACGTGCGAGGGCGGGGCCGGCGTGATGAGGGCGGGGCTCCGTGGTCGAAGTCGGTGTCACCCCACTGCCGTAGCCCCGCGCCGCCGGTGCGGACCACGACCGGGCCTACAGCGGCCGTCGAACGCCTCTGCGGGGCGGCCGGCTCGCTGGGCGCATCGATCACATGTCCGACCATACTTGCCCTTATGGGCAGGGCCGGAAGGACCAGGCGGGTGCTCGGGGCGGCGGTGGCGTACGTCCGCAGTGCGCCCGGGACCTACCTCTGGCTGGCGATCCTGTTCGTCACCACCGTCGCCCTGCACCATATGACGCCGCGGTTCGAGGAGGACTTCCTGCGCCAGCGGTCCACCAACATCGACGAACTGTCGTCCGACCCCGTGCGGGTGCTCATCACCAGCGCGATGTGGATCGACGGGCACTGGCTGCCGTACGCCGTGCTCTACACGGTCTTTCACGCACCGGCGGAGCGCTGGCTGGGCACCGCGCGCTGGCTGGCCGTCTGTGTCGCCGCCCATGTGCTGGCCACGCTGGCCAGCGAGGGCGCGCTGCTGCTGGCGATACGGGGCGGGGCCGCCCCGCGCTCGGCGGCGGGCACCCTGGACATAGGCGTGAGTTACGCCCTGGCCGGGGTGGTCGCCGTGCTGGCGTACCGGATCGCGGTGCCCTGGCGCCAGGTGTATCTGGCGGTGGTGGCGCTGGTGTACGGCGTCCCGCTCGCCCTGTCCGTCACCTTCACCGATTTCGGACATGCCATCGCGGTGCTGGTCGGTCTGGCGTGCCGTCCGCTGACCCGGGGGCGCGGAAAACCATGGAATCCGAAGGAGACACTGACCACTCTCAGGGGTTAACGTCCGCCTCATGAGCAGCAGCGCAGTGAGCGGGACCGTCAACGGCGGCGTGTCCTTCTGGTACGCCGACGACGGTCTTCCCGTGCAGCGGGATCCCCTCGCCGGGGACGAGTCCGCCGATGTGGTGGTCGTCGGCGGCGGCTACACCGGTCTGTGGACCGCCTACTACCTGAAGAAGGCGGCGCCCTTTCTGCGGATCACCGTGCTGGAGCAGAAGTTCTGCGGCTACGGCGCCTCCGGGCGCAACGGCGGCTGGCTCTACAACGGCGTCGCGGGCCGTGAGCGGTATGCGAAGCTGCACGGCCATGAGGCCGCCGTACGGCTGCAGAAGGCGATGAACGCGACGGTCGCCGAGGTCGTACGGGCCACCCGGGAGGAGGGCATCGAGGCCGATGTGCACGTCGGCGGTGTCCTGGAGGTGGCGTACACGCCCGCACAGCTGGCCCGGCTCAAGGAGTTCCACGCACGCGAGCTGTCGTACGGCGAGAAGGACCGTGAGCTGTACGGCGCCCGTCAGACCGCGGAGCGGATCCGGGTCGCGGACGCGGTCGGCTCCTCCTGGACCCCGCACGGGGCGCGGCTGCACCCGGTGAAACTGGTCAAGGGGCTCGCGGCGGCCGTCGAGGCGCTCGGTGTGACGATCCATGAGCGGACCCCGGTCACCGAGATCCGCCCCAAGCACGCGGTGACGCCCTACGGCACGGTCCGGGCGCCCTACATCCTGCGCTGCACCGAGGGGTTCACGGCGTCGTTGAAGGGCCAGCGGCGCACCTGGCTGCCCATGAACTCCTCCATGATCGCGACCGAGCCGCTGAGCCAGGAGCAGTGGGACGGGATCGGCTGGGAGGGGCGCGAGACGCTGGGCGACATGGCGCACGCCTATATGTACGCACAGCGCACCGCCGACGGCCGGATCGCGCTCGGCGGCCGGGGCGTGCCCTACCGCTTCGGCTCCCGCACGGACAACGACGGCCGCACCCAGCCCGCCACGATCGAGGCGCTCCACGACATCCTGGTCCGCTTCTTCCCGTCGCTGGCCGGGGTGCGGGTGACCCATGCCTGGTCGGGGGTGCTGGGGGTGCCGCGCGACTGGTGCGCCACGGTGACCCTGGACCGCTCGACGGGCCTGGGCTGGGCGGGCGGTTATGTGGGCTCGGGCGTCGCCACCACCAATCTGGCCGCACGCACCCTGTGCGACCTCGTCCAGCAGGACTCGGGGCAGGCGGGTCCGACCGAGCTGACCGCGCTGCCCTGGGTGAACCACCGGGTGCGCAAGTGGGAGCCGGAGCCGCTGAGATGGCTCGGGGTGCACGGCATGTACGCCACCTACCACACGGCGGACCGGCGCGAACGGCTGACGCACAGCGTCGAGTCGGCGAGGCTGGCCCGGCTCGCCGACCGGGTGGCGGGACGGCACTGACGCCCCCGCGGAGCCGGTGGGGCGGGTGTGTGAGACTGCGACCGTGATCCGTACCGCGACCCCCGCCGACGTCCCCGTCATCCACACCCTGATAGCTGAGCTGGCCGCCTACGAGAAGGTGCCCCACGAGGCACGCGCGACCCGCGAGCAGCTGCACGAGGCGCTGTTCGGCGAGCGCCCCGCGGCGTTCGCACATGTCGCCCAGGAGGACGGGGGCGAGGTCGTCGGCTTCGCCCTGTGGTTCCTGAACTTCTCCACCTGGCGGGGCGTGCACGGCATCTATCTGGAGGACCTGTACGTACGCCCCGGCGCCCGCGGCTCCGGCCACGGCAAGGCGCTGCTGACGGAGCTGGCCCGGACCTGTGTGGCCCGCGGCTATGAGCGCCTGGAGTGGTCGGTCCTCGACTGGAACCGCCCCGCGATCGACTTCTACGAGGCCATGGGTGCCCGCCCCCAGGGCGAGTGGACGGTCTACCGCCTGACCGACGAGGCCCTGACCGCTCTGGGCACACCGAAGTAGCCCCGCGGGCCCGGTCCTCCGGACCGGGTGACCGGCTCGGGTCAGGTGCGGACCCAGAGACAGAACGGGTGCCCGGCCGGGTCGAGATACACCCGCACGTCGTCCTGGGTCTGGTGCTGGGCAGGTGTGGCGCCCGCGGCGACCGCGTGGGCGGCGGCACGGTCGAGGTCGTCGACCTCGATCTCCAGGTGGATCATCATCTGCTGGTCGCCGGGGCCGGCGGGCCAGACCGGTCTGACGTAGGAGGTCTCGGTCTGGAAGGAGAGCCCCGGACCTCCTTCCGGCGGGGTGAGCTTGACCCAGTCGCGTTCCTGGCGCTCGACGGGCCAGCCGAGCAGCCGCTGGTAGAAGGCGGCCAGCTCATGGGCGTCGGGCGCGTCGAGGCAGACGGTCGACAGAGTCAGCCGTGGCGGATGGTTCACAGGGCCTCCCGGGGAGGACGGGGATCGATTCGACCGGGCCGGGTTCCGGTGCGGGGCTCGCGCCGCCGTTCAGTCGTCTCCGGTCACCCGGAGGCCCAGCGCGGAGGCCAGGGCGGGGGCCAGGCCCAGGAGTTGGGGGTGGGTGATCACCGCGCCGGAGAGGCGGTCCACCCCGCGGGTGATGTCCAGCTCCGCCGCACGGCGCAGGTCCACGTCCACCAGGGTCGCCGCGGTGAGGTCGGCGGCCTTCAGTACGCAGCCCACGAACGCGACCCGCTCCAGCCGGGCGTCCCCGAAGTCCGGCTCGACCAGGACACAGTCCTCGAAGACGACGTCCTTGAGCCGTGCCTTGCGCAGATTCAGATAGTCGATCTTGCCGCCGCGCACCAGCACCCGCTCCAGCACCGCGCCGTGCAGCTGCACCCCGCCGAGTCGGGCGTCCACCAGCTCCACATCGCGCAGGCTCGCCTCGGCGAGGTCCGTGCCCACGCCCCGGACGCCGGTGAGGACGCAGTCCAGCACCCGGGCGCGGCGCAGGGCCGTCTCGTCCAGCGCGCAGCCGGTCAGCGCGCAGTCCATGAAGCGGGCGCCCCCGGCGTCCTGCCCCGCGAAGTCGGTGTCCCGGAACTCCAGCCCGTCGTAGTCCCCGTCCGGTGCCAGCTCACCGTCCGCGAACGCCACCAGCTCCGGGAGCCGCACCTGGGGCCGCCGTGCCGCCTTCACCACCTGCTTGCTCCGCACCATGCCCCCCATGGTGCACCGCCCCACCGACAATCCCCCCGGGCGGTGCCCCCGGCGCCCGTCAGAGCGCATCCGGCTGTGCGCACGAGGTCCGTACCGCGTCGGCCCAGCCGTGACCGGCCTCGACGACGCCCCGCTCGGCGAGCCGTTGCCGCGCTTCTGCGATGGCCTGCGTCTTCGGAAGTATGACGGGCCGCGATCCCGGCCTCGTGCCCACCGTCACGCCTTGACCTCAGGTGCGCTTGAGGTTGAAGGGTGGGTTCTCGGACCACAGACACGAGGAGCCCACCCCATGCACGCGATCCGTCTGCACGCCTTCGGCCCCGCCGGGAATCTGCGCTACGAGGAGGTCGAGGACCCCGAACCGGGGCCGGGTCAGGTGCGCGTCGCCGTCGCCGCGGCCGGTGTGCATCTGCTGGACACGGCGCTCAGACAGGGGGCGACGGGCCCGGCGCCGGGCCCGGTGTCCCTGCCCACCGTCCCCGGGCGTGAGGTCGCCGGCACCGTCGAGTCCGTCGGCCCGGGGGTCGACCGGGGACTGCTCGGCACGGAGGTCGTCGCCCATCTCGGTTTCGCGCCGGGCGGCTATGCCGAACTCGCCGTCACGGAGGCCGACCGCCTGCACCGGATACCCGGGAACCTGGACCCCGCCCGGGCGGTCGCCATGATCGGCACGGGCCGTACCGCGATGGGGATCGCGCAGTTCGCCGACCTCGGCCCCGGTTCCGTGGTCCTGGTCCCGGCCGCCGCGGGCGGCATCGGCACCCTCCTGGTGCAGTACGCCGTGCACGCGGGTGCCACGGTGATCGGGCTCGCGGGCGGCCCGGAGAAGACCGTGCGGGTGCGGGAGAACGGTGCTCGCCTCGCGGTCGACTACACGGATCCGGACTGGGCGGCACGGCTCGGGGACTTCCGCGGCCGGGTCACCGTGGTCTTCGACGGCGTGGGCGGCGAGGTGGCGCGTACGGCGGTGGGGATGCTCGCGCCCGGCGGCAGGCACCTCGTCTTCGGCTGGTCCGCCGAGGGCATCGGGCGCGGCGGGCCGTATCTGGTCGAGGGCGTCTCCGAACAGGTGCTCGGCCCCGCGATGCTGCGGAGAACGGGCGGTGCCGACCCGTTGCGCACCCTGGAGACCCGGGCGCTCGCCGAGGCCGCGGCGGGGCGTCTGGTGCCGGCCGTCCAGCGCTTCCCGCTCGCCCGGGCGGCCGAGGCCCACCGGGCGCTGGAGACCCGGGGCACCGTCGGCAAGGTCGTCCTGGAGCCCTGAGCGCGGCGCCGGGGAAGGGGGTGGAACCCCCTCGAAGCACCGGAGTTCCGAAGGTGCGGTGTCCGGTGATCCATGGTCTTCTGGCCGGGTGAGCGCCACCAGCCCGGATGCCGGTGCGGCAGCCGACGAGGCCGATCCCCGCCGCTGGTGGATCCTGGTGATCATCGCGCTCGCCCAGCTGATGGTGGTCCTGGACGCGACGATCGTCAATATCGCCCTGCCGTCCGCCCAGCGGGACCTCGGCATCTCCGACGCCGACCGGCAGTGGGTGATCACCGCGTACACCCTGGCCTTCGGCGGACTGCTCCTGCTCGGCGGCCGGATCGCCGATCTTCTGGGCCGCAGACGGACGTTCGTCGTCGGACTGATCGGCTTCGCCGGGGCGTCCGCGCTGGGCGGCGGGGCCGGCAGCTCCGGCATGCTCTTCGGCGCCCGCGCGCTCCAGGGCGCCTTCGCCGCGGTGCTGGCCCCCTCCGCGCTCAGTCTGCTGACGACGACGTTCACCCACCCCCGGGAGCGCGGCAAGGCCTTCGGCATCTACGGGGCGATCGCGGGCAGCGGTTCGGCGATCGGGTTCATCGCGGGCGGGCTGCTGACCCAGTATCTGAACTGGCGCTGGTGCCTGTACGTCAACATTCCCGTCGCGGTCGTCGCCGTCCTGGCCGGCCTCGCGCTGCTGGACGGCGGCCCCGGCCAGCGGGGTGCCCGCCTCGATGTGCCCGGGGCGGTGCTGGGCCCCGGCGGGCTGGTCGCGGTCGTGTACGGCTTCAGCGAGGCCGAGCCGCGGGGCTGGACGGATCCGGTGGTGCTGAGCCTGTTCGCGGTGGGCGTGGCCCTGCTCGCCGCGTTCGTGTGGTGGCAGACCAGGGCACCGCACCCGCTGCTGCCGCTGCACCTCGTCCACGACCGGGACCGGGCGGGCTGCTTCGCGACGATGGCGCTGGCCGTCGTCGGGATGTTCGGCCTGTTTCTGTTCATGACCTACTACCTGCAGATCGTGCTGGGCTATTCGCCGCTCAGGACGGGCCTGGCCTATCTGCCGCTGACGGCCGCGACCATCGTGGGCTCGACGCAGGTCTCCGCCCGGCTGCTGCCCCATGTGGCGCCGCGCGCGCTGATGGTGCCGGGGCTGCTGCTGGCGGCGGGCGGACTGGTGGTCCTCACCCGGATGACGGTGCACTCCGACTACACCACCGAGATCCTGCCCGGCCTGGTGCTGATGGGACTGGGGATGGGCCTGACCTTCATGCCGATCTTCGCCACCTCGACCGCCGGGGTCGCCCCGCACGACTCGGGGGTGACCTCGGCCACCGTCAACACCGCACAGCAGGTGGGCGGTTCCATGGGCACGGCGCTGCTGAACACCATCGCGACGACCGGCAGCACCGCGTATGTCGCCGCCCGTCTGGGCGACCCCGCCCGCAAGGCGCTGGTGGTCCGCGAGGGCATGGTGCACGGCTACACCGTCGCGATCTGGTGGGCGGCGGGCGTCATGCTGCTGGCGGGCCTGGTCGCGGGCCTGACCATCCGGGTGAAGCCCCCGGCCCACGGTGCCGCCGGGGCGGCGCTGCCGCAGGGCGCGCGGCGCCTCTGACCGTCGGCCGCGCCCGTGGACGCACCGGCTCCGGCCGCCGCCCGATGCCGCTCCGGCCGTCAGCCGATGCGCGGGAAGCGGGCCTGAAGGGTCCAGATCGCCGGGTTCTCGCCGAGGTCCTCGTGCAGGTCCACCAGGTCGGCGACCAGGTCCTGCAGAAAGTCCCGGGCCTCGCGGCGCAGTTCGGTGTGGGGGAAGGTCAGCGGTGGCTCGGCCGCGGGCAGCCACTCCGCCTCGATGTCCACCCAGCCGAAACGGCGTTCGAAAAGCAGCCGGTCGGTCGACTCGGTGAAGTCCAGCTCGGCCTGCTGCGGCCGGGCGGCACGGCTGCCCAGGGGATCGCGGTCCAGCCGCTCGACGATGTCGCACAGCGCCCAGGCGAAGTCCAGCACCGGCACCCATCCCCAGGCTGTGGACAGCTCCCGGTCCGACTCGGTGTCCGCGAGATAGACGTCACCGCAGAACAGGTCGTGGCGCAGCGCATGGACGTCCGCGCGGCGGTAGTCGGTCTGCGGGGGGTCGGGGAAGCGGTTGGAGAGGGCGTAGCCGATGTCGAGCACGGGGGGATGGTGTCACGCCGCGCCCGCCCCGACTGTCGCGGGCGGCACCCTAGGATCGCGACCGTGCCCCGTTTCGTACGTCTTGTTCCGGTCTTGTCCCTTACCTTGCCCCTGACCCTGTCGCTGGCCCTCGCGCTCGGCGCGTGCGGGGGTGGTGTGCGGGGCACTCCCGGTGCCGCCGGGGTGCGGGATCCCCTCTTCCCGGCCATGGGCAACGGCGGGTACGACGTACTGCACTACGACCTGACCCTCGCCTACGACCCGGGCCCCGGCCGGCTGGCCGGCACCGCGGTGATCACGGCACGCGCCACCCGGGACCTCTCCGCGTTCGATCTGGATCTGACCGGTCTGGAGGTCGAGAGCGTCACCGTGGCGGGCCGCGCCGCTCCCTGGAGCCGCGGCGGCCAGGAGCTGACCGTGCGTCCGCAGGGCGGTCTCGGGGAGGGCGAGCGGTTCCGCACCACGGTGCGCTACTCGGGCACCCCAAAGACCATCACCGACCCGGACGGCGCGAGGGAGGGCTGGCTGCGGACCGCCGACGGCGCGCTGGCGCTCGGGGAGCCGAACGGTTCGATGGCGTGGTTCCCGGGCAACCACCACCCCTGCGACAAGGCGGCCTACGACATCCGGGTCACCGTGCCCGAGGGGCTTCAGGCGGTCTCCAACGGCGAGCTGACGGGCCGGACCACCGGGGCGGGCCGCACCACCTTCGTCTGGCACAGCGCCGAGCCGATGGCGAGCTATCTGGCCACGGTCGCGATCGGCCGGTACGGCATCACCCGTTCCACCCTGGGCGACGGACTGCCGGTGTATCTCGCCGTCGACCCGGACCAGGCGGGGGCCGGCCGCGAACTGGTGGCGAGGATCCCGCAGGTCATGGAGTGGGCGGAACGCACCTTCGGCCCGTATCCCTTCTCCTCCGTCGGTGCGATCGTCGCACGGCCGGGTGCCGCCGGGTACGCCCTGGAGACCCAGACCCGCCCCGTCTTCCCCGGAGCCCCCGACACCCGGATGCTCGTCCATGAGCTGGCCCACCAGTGGTACGGCGACTCCGTCACCCCGAAGAGCTGGCGGGACATATGGCTCAACGAGGGCTTCGCGACCTATGCGGAGTGGCTGTGGCAGGAGGACCACGGCGGGCGGACGGCCCAGCAGGTCTTCGACGCGCTCTACCGGGGCGACCGCGGTGCCGTCCCCGCCGGCGGGGAGAAGATCTGGGCGTTTCCGCCCGCACGGCAGCCGGGCGCCGCGCATGTCTCGGACAGCCCGGTCTATGTGCGCGGCGCGATGGTGCTCCACAAGATCCGGCAGTCCGTGGGCGACCCGGCCTTCCGGGAGATCCTCCGGGGCTGGGCGGCCGCCCACCGCCATGGCAACGCGGACACCGCCGACTTCACGGCCTATGTCGAGAAGAAGACGCCGGGCAAGGACCTCCGGGAGATCTGGCGCGACTGGCTCCACGGAAAGGGAAAGCCCGGACACGAGTAGCCGCGGGGCTGCGAGGTCCGGTGCTTTCCCCCTGCCGACGGGCATACGGGAGCCCCGGCCGCGGGGTGTCGCGGCCGGGGCTCCCGTGGTCGGGCTTCGGCCCGGCGGGGTCAGACGTTGACGCCGTAGTCCTGGGCGATGCCGACCAGGCCCGAGGCGTAGCCCTGGCCGACGGCGCGGAACTTCCACTCCGCGCCGTTGCGGTACAGCTCGCCGAAGACCATGGCGGTCTCGGTGGCCGCGTCCTCCGAGAGGTCGTAGCGCGCGATCTCCTGGCCGCCGGCCTGGTTGAGCACGCGGATGTAGGCGTTGCGCACCTGCCCGAAGTTCTGCGAGCGGGACTCGGCGTCGTAGATGGAGACGGGGAAGACGACCTTGTCGACGTCGGCCGGCAGCCCCGCGAGGTTGACGTTGATGGCCTCGTCGTCGCCGTCGCCCTCACCCGTGCGGTTGTCACCCGTGTGGACGATCGTGTTGTCCGGGGTCTGCTTGTTGTTGAAGAAGACGAAGTGCTGGTCGGAGTAGACCTGGCCCTGGGTGTTGACCGCGATCGCGGAGGCATCCAGGTCGAAGTCCGTGCCGGTGGTGGTGCGGACGTCCCAGCCGAGGCCCACGGTGACGGCGGTCAGGCCCGGAGCCTCCTTGCTGAGCGAGACGTTGCCGCCCTTGGACAGGCTTACAGCCATTGTGGGAGTCCCTTCCCTCGTTCGACTACGCGGTGCGGTGACTGTGGACTTCGTACGGCACGAAGCTACAGCCATCCCTACCAACGCCGAGGGGGGTCCCGGAGGTTCCGGGTCCCTTTACTTTCTTTACCTGCCGGCCCGGCCGCCCGACGAGCCCGGGGGCGACGTTATTGGGGTGACGCGGGGCGGACGGCCGCGCGACCATGGGGACATGTCCGGTCCCTATGTCGTCCGCGGCTCCGTCTCGCTTCCCGAGGCCGAGCTCATGTGGCGTTTCTCGCGCTCCTCGGGCCCCGGCGGACAGCATGTCAACACCACGGACACCCAGGTGGAGTTGCGCTTCGACCTCGCGAGGACCGAGGCGCTCCCCCCGGTGTGGAAGGAGCGCGCGCTGGAGCGGCTCGCGGCGCGGCTGGTCGACGGGGTCCTGACCGTGCGCGCCTCCGAGCACCGTTCGCAGCTGCGTAACCGCGAGGCCGCCGCGGTCCGCCTGGCCGCCCTGCTCGCCGAGGCGACGGCGCCCCCGCCCAGGCCCCGGAAGCCGACCAGGATCCCCCGTGGCATCAACGAACGGCGGCTGCGCGAGAAGAAGCGGCGCTCGGATACCAAGCGGGGCCGGACGGGGCGGGACTGGTCCTAGCCTTCTCAGCCCAGGTGCCGGTAGCGCCCCCGGAAGTACATGAGCGGTCCGCCGTCCGCGCTCGGCAGCCCGGCCGTCAGGACGCGCCCGATCACCAGGGTGTGGTCGCCCGCCGGTACGCGCTGTTCCGTCCGGCACTCCAGGGTCGCCAGGGCGCCGCCGACGAGCGGGGCGCCGGAGACCTCGCCGTGGACGTGGGGGATGTCCGCGAACAGCAGCCGGTCGCTGATGCGGCCCTTCATCGCGAAACGGCCGGCGATGTGCCGCTGGCTCTCCGAGAGGACCGAGACGGCCCACAGCGGCTGCTCGGCGAGCAGGTCGTCCATCCGGGAGCCCTCGCGCAGGCTGACCAGGACCAGAGGCGGGTCGAGGGACACCGACACAAAGGCGGTCGCCGTCATGCCGACGTCCTCGCCGCCCGGTCCCTCCGGGTCCAGCGCGGGTTCGTGCGAGGTCACCAGGACCACGCCCGCGGCCAGCCGGGACATGGCGGCGCGGAACTCGTCGTTGCTCACCCCCTCAGGATGCCCGGAGGAGGGCGGGACGGCGGGCGAGGGCGGGACGGCAGGAGTCTTCAGCACGCCGGGAACGCTAGTCGGCGCGCCCCGGCGCCCACATCGGCCCCGGGCCCGAACCGTGACCTAGGACCTACGGCGGACCCGGAGGTCCGCACCCGGGCGGCGGCGGAGGGTCCGCGGCCCCCGGAGGGGTGTGTCAAGAGGGGCGTCCGTAAACTCAACGCACCCCAGATGAAGATCAGTTGCGACGTATGATCACGGGGTCTGCACACTTCCCGAATCTGCCTCCGGTAAACGCAGCGGGAAGACGCGGAATCTCCACTCAATTGCTCATGTTTTGCTGTGACTTGAGTCACAGGAAGCGTTATTTGTTGACCCTGTGTACCTAGTGGGCAGCGCACTGTGATTCAGTGGCGGATGTGCTGTACGACGCCACAGGTGAAGGGTGCCGGGCGGCACACCGGGGAAACCGGAAGGCCGGGAGAACCGCAGTACGCCGAGGCGTCCCTGGAGTTGCCGCGAGACCTTCAAGGGGGGAGGCGAATGGAGACCGATTCCGAGCCGTACGTCCGCCTTGCGACCCTGCGGCAGCTGCATCAGGTGATGGCGGACATGAACACCGCCCGCAGCCTGGCCGACACGCTGCAGACCGTCGCCGACGGCATCGTGACCGGCCTCGGCTACGAGCTGGCGGCCGTCAATCTCGTGCGCTCCGACGGTGACCTCGTCGTCGCCTCACTGGCCGGGGACTCCGCCGCCGAGGCGCTGATCTCCGGCCGCGTCGGCTCCCGCGCCTCCTGGGAGCGCCGGCTGATCATGGGCCAGGCCTGGGGTGATCTGCGGTTCATACCGCACACCGAGGGCTGGGTGCTCGACGACGACGATGTGCCGCAGTGGTTCACCGACGGCCCCGAGCCCCGCTTCGAGGACGAGTGGCACCCCTGCGACCGTCTCCTCGCGCCCATGTACACCCCGGGCGTCCAGGGCGGTGGCGAACTCCTCGGGGTGATCTCCGTCGACCGGCCGCGCAACGGACGCAGGCCCGGCGCCTGGGGCCGCGAGGCGCTCCAGATGTACGCCTTCCAGGCCGCCATCGCCATCAGCAACGCCCGGCTGCGGGCCAATATGCAGCGCGCCCTGGTCCGGCTCGAGCGGGAGCAGCAGGCCCTGCGGGCCAGCGAGGAGTCCTTCCGGCAGGCCTTCGAGTACGCCCCCTCCGGCATGGCCATCGCCGAGATGGGTGGCGACCAGCACGGGCGGATCCTGCGGACCAATGACGCGCTGTGCCGGCTGCTGGGCCGGCCCGCCTCCGCGATGCGCCGCTACTCCTTCTCCGACCTCGTCCACCCCGAGGACATCGGCACCCTGCTGCGCACCTCCGCCGAGGGCGGCCGGGCCGAGCTGCGGCTCGGGCGCCGGGACGGCACCTTTGTCTGGGTCAGCCTGCGCAACTCCGTCGTCGCCGACGCCGCCGACGGGCCCCGCTTTCTGCTCACCCATGTCGAGGACATAGAGGAGCGCAAGCGCCGCGAGCTCCAGCTCGCCCACCGGGCCTCCCACGACTCGCTCACCGGACTGCCCAACTCCGCGGAGCTGCGCTCCCGGCTGTCCGCCCGGCTGTGCTCCCGCCCGCACTCGGTGCCGCCGAACCCGGCCGACTCCCTGGACGCCGCCTACGAGGGCCGTGGGGCCGACCACCCGGCGGCCTTCGACGAGAACGGCCACGGCTTCGACTTCCACACCGGTGCGGGACCGTACGACGCCTTCGACCACCATGTGCACACCGTCGCCCCCGAGGGGGACACCGACGACGGCACCAAGGGGCTCGCGGTGCTCTTCTGCGACCTCGACGGCTTCAAGTCGATCAATGACCGGTTCGGCCACAACGCGGGCGACGCCGTGCTCATCGAGGTCGCCGGGCGGCTGAGCCGGGGCGTGCGCGACGGGGACACGGTCGCCCGGCTCGGCGGCGACGAGTTCGTGGTCCTCGCGGACGGCCTCGGCAAGGCCGACGCCCAGGACCTCGCGGTGCGCCTGCGCAACGAGATCATCCAGCCGATCAGGGTCGACGGACGGGTCATGCGCGTGGGCGCGAGCTTCGGCATCGGATGGGCACACTGCGGCATGACGGCGGACGAAGTATTGAAGTCAGCTGACGAGCGGATGTACGTAGAGAAACGTTCTCGTCCCAAACAACATCGCCGTGCGGGATGAACCGCAGGTCATCGGACGAGTGACTAGAGGAACAGCCGTACGGGCTCCGGGGAACGGGTAGGCTCGCCATTCAGCCACGCACCATCTTGACCCGCACCTGTTGAGGAGTACCAAGGGATGACGCCCGGCAACAGCGGCGCGAGCACGCCCGAGGACGACGACCCGTTCGGCTACCTCTACGCCGACGGGCAGGCCAACGGCGCCCAGCCGCCGACCGGTGGCTACGGCTACCCGGGCTCCGTCAACAGAGTGCGTGCGGTCGGTGAGCGCCAGTACGGCCAGCAGCAGGCCCCGGCCGGTTACGGCCAGGTGCCGCAGCAGGGGTACGGCCAGCAGCCCAACCCGAACTACGCGGCGCCCGAGACGGCGCCGGGCGGCGCGCCCCAGTCCCGCCAGTCGCCCCCGGGCGGCGGCCGCGGCCGGGGACCCAACACCAAGGGCCTGCTGATCGGGGCGATCGCGGTGGTGGCCGCGGTGGTGATCGGCATCACCATCGCGATGATGAACGGCGACTCCAAGAACGACGACACCGCGGGCAACCAGCCCTCCGCCGGGGCGTCCGCCTCGCAGAGCGCCGATCCCAGTCCCTCCGGCGGCGACAAGGCCCCCCAGGAGCTGCCGAAGTCGGACGCGCAGCTGCTGAGCCTCTCGCCGGACATGTCGACCTCCAAGGAGGTCCCCGGCGCCCAGTCCGAGGGCGGTCTGTATGTCGTGGGGCTCAACCAGCCCGGCGCCCAGGTCACCTGGACCCTCAACAACATCCCGAAGAGCGGCGACTACACCGTGTTCGTCCGCTACGGCGTCCCCGGCGAGGACGCGAAGACGACGCTCACCGTGAACGGCACCGAGGTCGGCCGCAAGCTCAACATGGCCAACTTCGCAGGAGCCGAACAGGGCGACTGGGAACACGGCTGGACGAAGACCTACGCCTGGATCAATCTCAACGAGGGCAAGAACACCATCTCCCTCTCCTGCCAGGACGGCGATCAGTGCAACGCCTACCTCGACCAGTTCTGGCTGAAGGCGGGCAAGGTCACGAGCTGACCCTCGGGACCCGGTGAGGGACCCGGACGGTCAGGGCAGCAGACGCTCTTCCTTGGCCACGGCCACGGCACCGGCGCGGGTGTCGACGCCGAGCTTGTCGTAGATGCGCCCCAGGTGTGTCTTGACCGTGGCCTCGCTCAGAAACAGGGCCTTGGCGATGTCCCGGTTGGTCAGCCCGCGCGCCAGCTGGCCGAGGATGTCGCGTTCACGGTCGGTGAGGCCGGGACGCGGGCTGCGCATCCGGGTCATCACCCGCTGGGCGACGGGCGCGGACAGGGCGGTGCGTCCGGCGGCGGCGCTGTGGATCGCCGTGAACAGCTCGTCGGGGCGCTCGGCCTTGAGCAGATAGCCGGTGGCGCCCGCCTCGATGGCACGGGTGATGTCGGCGTCCGTGTCATAGGTGGTCAGGACCAGCACATGGACCGCGCCACCGGAGCCGGCGGTGATCCGGCGGGTGGCCTCGACTCCGTCCATCGCGTCGCCGAGCTGCAGATCCATCAGGACCACATCGGGGACGAGCTTGGCGGCGAGCGCGACGGCCTCCGCCCCGCTGTCCGCCTCGCCCACCACGTCGATCCCCGGGGCGCTGCCGAGCAGGGCGCGCAGACCCGCGCGGACCACGGCGTGGTCGTCGCACAGCACCAGCCGGACCGGCGCCGGTGCTGTGCGTCCGGCCGGTTCGGTGGGTTCGGTCCTGGTCATGGCGTGGGAACCTCCTGCGCGGCGGTGGGACGGTGCGGGACGGCGGCGGAGACGACGGTGCCGTCACCGGGCGCGGACTCGACGGTGAGGGTGCCGCCCAGCTGGCCGACCCGGGCACGGATCGCGGGCAGACCGTGTCCGCGGACCCCGACGGCGCGCCCCGGCAGTGCGGCGGTGTCGAAACCGCGGCCGTCGTCGGCGATGTCCAGCCGGACCTGGTCCTCCAGATAGGTGAGGGTGAGCGCGGCCCGGGTGGCACCGGAGTGCTCCCGGACATTGGCAAGGGCACCCTGCGCGATGCGCAGCAGCGCGGACTGCACCCGGTCCGGCAGCCCGTACGGCGCCGGTGTGCCGTCGACGAGACAGGTCACGGTGCGTCCGGCCGTGGTCTCGCGGGAGGCGAGGCCCCGCAGCGCCGCCTCCAGGCCACCGCCCTCGGCGAGGTCGGCGGGTGCGAGGTCGTGCACGAACCGGCGCGCCTCGGCCAGGCTCCGCTCGGCGATCGAACCGGCGGTGCGCAGATGCTCCCTGGCCCGCGCCGGCTCGCTCTCCCAGGTCCGGTCGGCGGCCTGGAGAAGCATCCGCTGGCTGGACAGGCTCTGGGCGAGCGTGTCATGGATCTCCATGGCCAGCCGCTGACGCTCGGCCAGGGTGCCCTCGCGGCGCTCGGTGGCGGCGAGTTCGCGCCGGGTGCGCACCAGGTCGCGGATCAGGGCGGCCTGCCGGGTTGCCTGCCGGTCCATATGGGTGAAGACCGCGGCCGCCAGGGCGGCGACGGACGGCGGACCGATCACCAGGTCCAGGTCGAAGCGGTCGGCCAGCCGCAGCTGGGCGACGACCACGAAGGCGGTGAAGAACACCACCAGGGTGTACGCGGCGGGCGTCGGCAGGGTGCGCAGCGCGGTGTAGAAGAGCGGCACCGCGCACCAGGCGAAGCTGGGAGCCAGGGCGACCAGTGCGGCCCACACGCCGACCAGCCCGCCCAGCCACACCAGCCTGGTGAGGGGAGGCCGCCCGGGGCCCGCGGCGGAGGAGCCCCGGGAGGAGAGGGACACCGGCCCGGGGACGGCTGCCCTGCCGGGGACGGATGCGCCGGCCGCGGTGACCGCCGTGCGCCGGCCGGTGACGTACAGCAGGGCCAGCGCGCCGGCCAGGGCCAGGACGGCGGGCACCTGGGGCTGGGCGTGGTGCCGCAGGACATACCGGAACAGCGCGGAGCCGAGCAGCAGGAAGAACGTCAGATGGATGACGAACGCCAGTCGGCGGGCTTCCCCGCCGACGGTGCCCGGACCTTGCGGGGACGGCAGTTTCCAGGACGGCATGGGCTGCTCCTCCCCGGGACGTACGGACACGGCGACGGACGGCGACGGACATGGCGGCGGACAGACCCGGGACGGCCTCGGCGGGAGGGCCCCGAGTCGGGCGAACAGGGTCATTGTCGCCCGGTGGGAACGGCGGCGGGTCAACCGATCGGATGACCCCCGCGTCGTCCGTCCGCGCGCCGGGACCAGCCGGTACGCCGACGGGCGGGCGGCCCGGGCGGGCCGAGAGTGGAGGTGCGGCGCAGGGCGCGCCGCGTCCTCCGTCACCCGTACAAGCACGGCCGATCCGGCTGACCGGGTGCGGAGGAAGGCGACACGACTGGAGAGGTACCCGTGATGCAGCACAAGGCCAGGAAGTTCTCCGCCCGCGCCAGGATCGTCACCGCCGCGGCGGCCCTGGCGGTGGTCGGTGCCGGCGCGGCCGGCGCGGTGTCCGCCTCCGCCGACACTCCGGCCGCCGCTCCGGCCGCGGTGAAGAACAGGGCCACGACCACCAGCACCCATCTGACGGCCGAGGCCGCCACCGACGCCGCGCGGGCCGCCCTCAAGGCCGCCCAGCAGGAGGGCCAGCGGGTGACCGTCGCGGTGGTGGACCGTAACGGCAACACGATCGTCACCCTGCGCGGCGACGGCGCCGGACCCCAGTCCTACGACTCGGCGATCAGGAAGGCCTACACCGCCGTCTCCTGGAACGCGCCCACCTCCGAGCTGGCCAAGCGGCTGGACTCGGCGCCGACCCTCAAGGACATCCCGGGCACGCTGTTCCTGGCGGGCGGTGCCCCGGTGGCCTACGGCAACGCCCCGATCGCGGGCATC
The DNA here is from genome assembly GCF_008704995.1 of Streptomyces nodosus. Classification (NCBI taxonomy): domain Bacteria; kingdom Bacillati; phylum Actinomycetota; class Actinomycetes; order Kitasatosporales; family Streptomycetaceae; genus Streptomyces; species Streptomyces nodosus. The sequence continues at coordinate 3,501,750 of NZ_CP023747.1, read as the reverse complement.
GGGGTGGCGGGTGCCCCCTCCGGCGACCTGGACGAGAAGTTCGCCCGGGCCGGGGTCGCGGCGATCAGCAACGGGCGCTGATTCCATCGCACCTCCCGAGCGAGTGACGTCCTCTGATGAAACGCGTCCCCGAACGGGAGAGCGCTCGGCCGCCGCGGCGCGTGGGAGCTACTGCCCCGCGCGCCGCCGGCCGTGCCGGGCTCTCCCGCCGTCCCGGCCCCAGCCCCTTGTTCCGCTTCTGCTTCTGTGTCCCTGCTTTGCTTGTCGTCCTGGCGGCCGTTGTCGTCGCGTTGTCCGTCGCCGCCCCCTGGAGGAGTCCCGTCGTGGCCAAGAAGTCACCTTCCCCGACCGACCGTGCCCTGCTGGACGCCGCACAGCACGGCGATGTCGCGGCCGTCCGTGCGGCGCTGGCAGCCGGCGCCGACCGGGAGGCGCGCGACGAGCAGGGCCGTACGCCCCTGCTGCGGGCCGCCCTCGCCGACGAGCCGGCGGTGGCGGAGGTGCTGGTCGGTGCGGGCGCGGACGTGAACGCGCAGGACGACCGGTCGGACAGTCCCTGGCTGGTGACCGGTGTCACCGGCAGTGTGGCGATGATGCGCGCCCTGCTGCCCGGCGGGCCGGACCTGACGCTGACCAACCGGTACGGCGGGGTGTCGGTGATCCCCGCGAGCGAGCGTGGTCATGTGGCCTATGTGCGGGCGGTGCTGGCCGAGACCGACATCGACGTGAATCACGTCAACCGGCTCGGCTGGACGGCGCTGCTGGAGGCGGTGATCCTCGGCGACGGCGGGCGCACCCACCAGGAGGTGGTGGAGGTGCTGCTCGCGGCGGGTGCCGACCCGCTGCTGCCGGACGCCGAGGGGACGACGGCCCGCGCCCATGCCGAGCGCCGCGGCTTCCGCGCGATCGCGGAGGTGCTGCGCGAGGCCGAGATACGGACGGACCCGGAACGCGGCGGGACCGGACGGCCCTGAGCCGGCACACCACGGCAACCGTGCCGGCACCGCCGGCCCGTCAGGGCGCGGTCCTGTCGGGCCGACCGGTGTGGAAGTCGGTGTGCAGCTCGCGCATCCGGCCGGTCAGGGCCGGTACGGGCCCCTGCACCGTCAGGCCGGGCACCACGTCCTGGATCGGCAGACAGCGTACCGGGGACGGTGCCACGCCGAGCTCGGCCAGCCAGTCGGTCAGCTGGGCGGCCGAGTGCACATAGACGATCCGGCCGAGACCGGCCCAGCCGTGGGCCGCGGCACACATGGGGCAGTGCTCCCCGGAGGTGAAGACGGTGGCCTCCGCGCGCTGCCGCGCGGTGAGACGGGCGGTGGCCCAGCGGACCAGCTCGAACTCGGGGTGCCGGGTGTTGTCGCCCAGCGTCCGCACCCGGTTGCGGTCCTCCGCCAGGGCCTGGCCGTCGGCACCGACCAGGACCGAGCCGAAGGGCTCGTCCCCGGCGCGCAGTGCCTCGGCCGCCAGTTCCACGGCGCGCTCCAGATGCCGCATCTCGGCGCCGGTCGGTTCGACGAGGGTCATGGTCGGCTCCCTCAGAGGGCGACGGGCGCGCCGGCGACGCGGCGTTCGCCCTGGTTGCGGTCCTGCCAGAGCCGGTAGACCTCGACCGCTCCCTCGCGCGGCTCGTAGCGCATCGGCAGCCGGCGCTCGTCCCAGTTCTTGGCGAACTCGCCGTAGAACGTGTCCAGTTCGAAGTACTTGCGGTCGTCCACATAGTGCGGTTCATAGGCGTCCCGGGTGGTGAGGAAGACCACTTCGTCCGGTGAGCAGTAGTACAGCGACCCCAGGCACATCGGGCACGGGTGGGCGAGCACGTAGATGGTGGCGCCGACGAGGTGCTCGGTGCCCAGCTCGGTGCATGCCTCGCGGACGGCGAGGATCTCGGCGTGCGCCGTGGGGTCGCCGGTCTGGGCGACCCGGTTCGGGCTCTCGGCCAGGATCTCGCCGTCCTTGACGATGACGGTCGCGAACGGCCGGCCGCCCTCGGCGACATTGCGGCGGGCGAGGTCGATGGTGTGCTGTGCGAAGTCCATCGCGGGTGTCCCTTCGGTGAGGGGAAAGAGGGAGAAGGGGGGAAGGGGGAGGAGGTGGGAAAAGGGGAGGAGGCCGGGGCGGACGGGCGGGCCGGTCCGCCCCGGAGCCGGTTCGGTCCGGGCGGATCAGAAGGGCTTGGTGGGCAGGTACTTGCCGTCCAGGGTGATCACCGCGCGCTCGCCGCCCTCGGGGTCGGCGACCTTCTTCACCTCCAGCTTGAAGTTGATCGCGGAGATGATGCCGTCACCGAACTGCTCGTGCACCAGGGCCTTCAGCGTGGTGCCGTACACCTGGAGCATCTCGTAGAAGCGGTAGATGGTCGGGTCGGTCGGGATGCCACCGGGGATCGAACCGCGGGTCGGGATCGTCTGGAGCAGCGTCACGGCGTCGGCGTCCAGGCCGAGCAGCTCGCCGACGGCCTGCGCGGAGGCCTCGGGCAGGGCGTGCTGACCGAGCACGGCGGCGGTGGTGAAGGCCACCGACAGGCCGGACGCGTCGGCGATCTGCTGCCAGGTGAGGTCCTTGCGGGTCTTGGCCTCGACCGCGGTGATGGCGAGGGTCTCACGGGCGGTGGGGTCGAACTGGGCGTGCGGCATGGGGGGTTCCTCTCTGTTCACGGGGTGGGGGGGGACACCCGGTCTCCTGCGAAGTCGCAGGGCCGGGTCGAAGGGGGCCCGGGCCGGCCGGAAGGCGCCGGGCCGGTGGTCAGGCGGCGCCCGCGGTGGCCCGGTCGTCGGTGCCGACGGTCTCGACGCCTCCGGTGGCGATGTCGTAGACCCAGCCGTGCAGGGTGAGGGCGCCTTCGGCCCGGGCACGGGCGACCGAGGGGTGGGTGGCCAGGTTCGCCAGCTGGGCGAGCACGTTCTGCCGCACCAGCGCCGCGACGTCCCCGCGGGCGGCGGTACGGGCGCGGGAGGCGTCCGCGTGCCGCAGCCACCGGGCGACCGCCGGCACCTCGCGCAGATCATGGGCCTCGGCCAGGGCCGTCATGGCGCCGCAGCCGGAGTGCCCGCACACCACGATGTCGGACACGCCCAGGACGGCGACGGCGAACTCGATGCTCGCCGCCACGGCGTCCGGGTCCGGTGCGTGGGCCGGGACGAGATTGCCCGCGGTGCGGACGACGAACAGCTCGCCCGGTTCACTGGCCGTGATCAGCTCCGGGACGACACGGGCGTCGGAGCAGCCGATGAACAGGGTGTGCGGTGTGTGGTGCGTGGCGAGGCGGGCGAAAAGGTCCGCCTTGACGGGGTGCACATCCCGCTGGAAACGCGTGACGCCCTCGGCGAGGTCGCGCATGAGTCACTCCCCTCGGTGGGTTTCCGGCCTTTCAGGACCCGGTGAATCCACCATGCATGACCTGGCTCTATAGAGTCCAAGACGCAGTGCCCATGTCTCCCATTGCTCATATCTATACTTGTTTTCATGGCTCCGGAACTGCGTCATCTGCGCTATCTGCTCGCCGTGGCCGAGCACGGCAGCTTCACGCGTGCCGCCGAGGAGCTGCGCATCTCCCAGCCCACGCTCTCCCAGCAGGTCAGACAGCTGGAGCGGATCGTGGGGGTGCCGCTGCTCGACCGCACCGGACGCAGTGTGCGGCTCACCGACGCCGGCGAGACCTATGCGCGCCATGCCCGTCGGGCCCTCAGGGACCTGGAGGCCGGCCGGCGTGCCGTCCAGGACGTCCAGGACCTGAGCCGCGGCCATCTGCGCCTGGCCGCGACGCCGACCTTCAGCGCCTATCTGGTGGGCCCCCTGGTCGCCGCGCTGCACGACCGGCACCCCGGCATCACCCTGGACCTCAGAGAGCTGACCCAGGACCGCATCGAGTCGGACCTGCTCGCCGACGACCTCGACCTCGGCATCGCCTTCTCCGGTCCCCATCTGCCCGGGGTCTCGTCGACGACCCTGTTCACGGAGACCCTGAGCCTGGTCACCGGCGACCACGACCCCGGGGACGGCCCGCCCCGCCCACTACCGGTACGGGACCTGGGCGAGCGGCAGCTCGCCCTGCTGAACGGTGACTTCGCCACCCGGAGCCATATCGACGCCCATTTCGCGGCCCACCGGATACGGCCCCGTATCGCGGTGGAGGCCAACTCCGTCCAGGCCCTCGTCGAGATAGTGCGGCGCGCCCCGATCGCCACCGTGCTCCCGGACGCCGTCACCCACGACCATCCGCATCTGCGCCCCGTCCCTCTGGAACCCGCCCTGCCCGCACGCACCGTCACCCTGCTGCGGCGCGGGAGCAGCTATCAGAGCGCCGCCGCCCGCGCCTTCACCCGTCTCACCCAGGACCTGGTCCGGGCCCGCGGCTACCCCGGCGCAGGGCAGTGAGGCGTTCGGGAGGCGACCCCCGCCGGGGTGCCGTCAGGCCGCGTTCGCCTCTTCGGTCACGGTGACGCGGCCCAGCAGTTCCTCGTAGGCCCGGCGGTCGAACTCGCCCGCCGCGGGTGCCAGGACCGTCGCCGTGGACAGGGCCACCGCCCGGGCCAGCCGCGCGGGCCACGGCAACCCGTCCACCAGGCCCGACAGCAGGCCCGCCACCGCCGAGTCGCCCGCGCCCGTGGGGTTGCCCCGGAGCCGGTGCGGCGGGCCGGCCCGCCAGTGGCCCTCCGCGTTCACGGCGAGCAGACCCTGGGCGCCCAGCGAGGCGATCACGGTGTGCGCCCCGCGCCTGCGGGCGTCCCGGGTGGCCCCCAAGGGCTCGTGGGAACCGGTGAGTTCGGCCAGTTCGTCGGCGTTCGGCTTGACCATGTCCGGGCGGGCGGCGACCCCCCGGCGCAGCGGCTCGCCACTGGTGTCCAGCAGCACGGGCACGCCCGCCGCCCGTGCGGTGCGCACCAGTTGGGCGTACGCCCCCACGGGCACCCCCGGCGGCAGGCTGCCGCACAGGGCCACCGCCGCCGACGAGCGCACCTTGTTCTCGTAGGCCTCCAGAAAGGCCGACCACTCGGCGGGTGTGATCACCGGTCCCGGCTCGTTGAGCTGGGTGGTGTCCCCGGTCGTCCCGTCGACCACCGCGACGGTGCGCCGGGTCGCGCCCCCGACCGGGAGCAGCGCGTCCACCACGCCGTGGGTGCGGGCGAGTTGCTCCCGCAGCAGGCGGCCCGTCCCGCCGCCGGCGAAACCCGTGGCCGTCACCTCGTGGCCGAGCGCGGCGAGCACCCGGGCCACGTTCAGCCCCTTGCCGCCGGGCCGTTCGGCCACCTCGGAGACCCGGTGCGAGCCGTGCGGCCGCAACGTCCGTACGCGATAGGTGATGTCGAGAGCGGTGTTCAGCGTGACCGTCAGGATCACGGGACCTCCCCCGAGAGTCAGGACGGCGCGGTCCGTGCGCCCCGGAACCCGGGCTCCGGAGGTGATCCGGGAGGCGGACCGCGCTCGCCGTCGGCGTGTGCGAAGGCTCGATCATGCCAAAGGAGAGGGTGCCGGCCCAGCCCCCGGGGGCCACCACACCCCGTCAACTGGGAGATGAATCACCCCAGTCGGGGATCGACCACCCACTCGCCGCGGCGCATCACGCCCTTGAGGACGAAGTCCTCGTCCAGCAGCACCAGGTCGGCGTCCTTACCGGGCTCCAGGGAGCCCACCCGGTCGTCGACGCCCAGCAGCTTCGCCGGGTTGGCCGAGAGGGCCGCGACGACGTCCTCCACCGGCAGCCGGTCCACGGTGACCGCACGCCGGAACGCGCGGTCCAGGGTGAGCGTCGAACCGGCGATCGAGCCGCCCTCCACCAGACGCGCCACACCGTCGCTGACCTCGACCTCCAGCGGGCCGAGCAGATATCGGCCGTCGCCGGAGCCCGCCGCGTCCATCGCGTCCGTGATGAACGCGACCCGCGCCGCGCCCGCGTGATGGAACGCCAGCTGGAGGGAGGCCGGATGCAGATGGGTGCCGTCGTCGATCAGCTCGACCGTGATCCGCTCGTCCTCCAGCAGCGCGGCGATGGGGCCGGGCGCGCGATGGCCGAGCTGGGGCATCGCGTTGAAGAGATGGGTGGCGACCGTGGCGCCCGCGTCGATGGCCGCCACCGTCTGCTCATAGGTGGCGTCCGTGTGCCCGATCGCCGCGATCACTCCGTGCTCGGCGAGCAGCCGTACCGAGTCCAGGCCGCCGGGCAGCTCGGTGGCGAGCGTGACCATCTTCGCCCGGCCGCGGGCGGCGTCGATCAGCTTGCGGACCTCCGCCGGATCCGGGTCGCGCAGCAGCGCCTCGGAGTGGGCGCCCTTGCGGCAGGGCGAGATGAAGGGGCCCTCGAAGTGGATGCCGGCGATATCGCCCTGCTCGGCCAGCTCGGACAGCAGTCCGGCGTGCCCGACCAGGACGTCCATGTCGTCGGTGACGGTCGAGGCCACCACGGTGGTGGTGCCGTGCAGCCGATGGGTGCGGACGGCCGTGAGGGCGTCCTCGGCCGTGCCGGAGAAGGAGGCGCCGCCGCCGCCGTGGTTGTGCATGTCGACGAAGCCGGGGACCAGCCAGTGCCCCCGTACATCGATGATCTCGGCGTTTTCGGCGTTTTCGGCGGTCTCGGTGTCCGGGACGGGGGATCCGGCCGGGCCCGTGGGGGAGTGCCCGGCGATCCGGGTGCCCTCCACGACGAGGCGGCCGCCGTCCACGGTCCCGGTGGGCAGCACCACCCGGGCACCGGCGAGGATCTTGCGCGTGGCCATCAGGTGGTTACCTCCGCAGGGTCGGTGGATTCGAGGAGATCCCAGGCGAGGAGTCCCGCGCCCAGGCATCCGGCGGTGTCCCCGAGCGCTGCGGGGACGATCGACGGCAGCTTCTGGAAGGTGACCCGCCGCCGGACGGCGTCCCGCAGCGGGGCGAACAAGGTCTCTCCCGCCTCGGCGAGCCCGCCGCCGATGATCAGGGTGCGGGGGTCCAGCAGGGTGAGCGCGGTGACCAGGCCGTCGGCGAGCGCGTCCACGGCCTCCTGCCAGACCCGCAGGGCGTCACCGTTGCCGGATGCGACGGCCTTCGCGCAGTCCGCCGCGTCCGCCTCCGGGTCCCCGGTGGCCTCGGCCCACGCCCGGCTCACTGCCGAGGCCGACGCATAGCGCTCCAGACAGCCCTGCTGACCGCAGGGGCAGGGGGTGCCGCCGGGCCGTACGACGACATGGCCGATCTCGCCCGCGAAGCCGTGGGCGCCGGCCTCGACCCGGCCGCCGATGCCGATGGCGCCCGCGATGCCGGTGCCCAGCGGCACGAACAGAAAGCGGTCGGCTCCCCGGCCCGCGCCGATACGGCCCTCGGCGAGCCCGCCGCTGCGCACATCGTGCCCGAGCGCCACGGGTACGCCGCCCAGCCGGCGGCCGAGCAGTGCGCGCAGCGGGACGTCACGCCAGCCGAGGTTGGCCGAGTAGACGGCGACGCCCTCGTCGGCGTCGACGATTCCGGGGACGGCGACGCCGACCGCGGCGGCGGGTGCGCCGAGGTGCCGCTCTCCGTGCGCGCGCAGCTCGGCGGCGAAGGCGAGGATCGACTCCACCACCGCGTCGGGCCCCCGCTCGCGCCCGGTGTCCCGGCGCGTCTGATGCAGCAGCTCGCCCCCGGCCCCCACCAGTGCGGCCTTCATCCCGGTGCCGCCCACATCGAGGGCGATGACATGTTCCACGAGAACAGTGTGGCGCGTACACCCGGAAGAGGTCTAGTCCACTTACACGGGGGGATCCCTTCCGGACGGCCCGCACCCCGGGCGACGGCACCGGGTCCGGGGCGCACCGGGCCGGGGGAAGCGCCGAGTCACCCTCCCCGGGCCGGGCGGAAGCGCTGGGTCACCCCCCGGACCGGGGGCCGGGCTGCGGTGCGCCCGGTGACCGTGGGAAGCGGTGGAGCGGCGCTCGCCGCTCCTGGCATGCCTGCGTCCGGGGGTGGCAGCCGCGCATGACGCCCCCCTGTCCGGGGGCGGCAGCCGCGCACGGTGCCGGGCCGGGTGGCCGGCGGTGATGTCGGTGGGGCCGGTTACCGTGTCGGGCATGGAGGAGCTGACCGTGCGGGAGAAGGCGATTCTCGCCCTGGAGGAGCGGGGATTCCCGGGGCCCGGGGCCAAGGAGCGGGCCATACGGGAGCGGCTCGGGCTGGCGCCCGTCCGGTACTACCAACTGCTCAACGCCCTGCTGGACGATCCGAGGGCCCTGGCGCACGCCCCGGTCACCGTCAACCGGCTCCGCCGGGTCCGGGAGTCCCGCCGAGCGGAGCGCTGAGCCCGCCGCGCAGCGGATCGCGGCGACCGAAAAGCGCCGTGCGCATGCCCCGAGTCATGGGTGGGCCCCGCCCCGCGCCGCTAGGGTCGTGCCATGGGCAGCCATAGGGACTCCTTGCCGACGCCCGCCACCCAGGCAGGGCGCGACGGACTCGACGCCATCCTGGAGCGGCCGGGGCGGGCCGTACTCGCCTTCGACTTCGACGGGACACTCGCCCCGATCGTCCCCGACCCCGACCAGGCCCGCGCCCACCCCGACGCGGTCCCCGCCCTCGCGGCCCTCGCCCCGAAGGTCGCCTCCGTCGCGGTCGTCACCGGCCGCCCCGCCGGGGTCGCCGTCCGCCACGGCGGCTTCGCCGGCGTACCCGGACTCGACCGGCTGGTCGTCCTCGGCCACTACGGCGCCGAACGCTGGGACGCCCGCACCGGCACCGTCCACGCCCCCGCCCCCCATCCCGGGGTCGCCGCCGTCCGCGCCGAACTGCCCGGCCTCCTCGACCGGATCGGGGCCTGGCACGGCACCTGGATCGAGGAGAAGGGCCGCTCCGTCGCCGTCCACACCCGCCGCGCCGAGGATCCGTCGGCCGCCTTCGAGGCCCTCCGCCGGCCCCTCGCCGACCTCGCCGCCCGCCACGGTCTGATCGTCGAACCCGGCCGTATGGTCCTGGAGCTGCGCCCCCCGGGGATGGACAAGGGCGTGGCCCTGCGGGAGTACGTCCGCGAGATCGGCGCCGGAGCGGTGCTGTACGCCGGTGACGACCTCGGCGACCTCTCCGCCTTCGCCGCCGTCGACAAGCTCCGCTCCGACGGCGTGCCCGGACTGCTCGTCTGCAGCGGCAGCGAGGAGGTGGCGGAACTGGCCGAGCGCGCGGACCTCGTGGTCGACGGCCCGGAAGGCGTGGTGCGCCTCCTGAGGGCCCTGGCACGACGACTGCCCTGACCGGCCGGTCCCGCCCCGTCGGCAGGCACCCGGCGGCCGGTCATCCCTCCAGGGCCGCCAGCTGGTCCAGGAACCACCGGGCCGGGGGAAGTGCCGTGGCCTGGGCGGTGAGGCGCTTGGTGCGTTCCGTGCGCTCCCCGGAAGGCATCGACAGCGCCGTGTGCAGGGCCGCCGCCGTGCCCCCGATGTCGTAGGGGTTCACCGTCAACGCCTCCTCGCCCAGCTCCTCATGGGCCCCCGCCTCCCGGGACAGCACCAGCGCACAGCCCTCGTCGGAGACCACCGGGACCTCCTTGGCAACCAGGTTCATGCCGTCCCGGATGGGGTTCACCAGGGCGACGTCCGCCAGCCGGTAGGCCGCCAGCGAGCGCGCGAAGTCGTCCTTCACATGCAGCTCGACGGGGGTCCAGCCGGGCGTCCCGTAACGGGAGTTGATCTCCGTGGCCACCCGCTGGACCTCCGCCGTGTAGGCGCGGTACACGGCCAGGTCCTGGCGGGACGGATAGGCGAAGGCGATGTGCACGACCCGTTCGCGCCACTGCGGATACGACTGGAGCAGCTCCTCGTACGCCAGCAGCCCGCGCACGATGTTCTTGGACAGCTCGGTGCGGTCCACCCGCACGATCGTCCGGCGGGGACCCCCGTCGGGGGCCGTGCCGATCTGCCGCCGCAGCGTCGCCATCCGCTCGTCCACGTCCGGCCGGTGCGCCCGTTCCCGGAGGAACTCGGCGTCCGCGCCCAGACCGTGCACCCCGACACGGGTGCCCGAGGGGATGCCGGGGCCGAGGACCGCATGACAGCAGTCCGTGAAGGCGTCCGCCCAGCGCCGGGTGAGGAACGCCGCCCGGTCCGCGCCCAGGATCCCGCCGAGCAGCTGCGCCGCGATGTCGTCGGGCAGCAGCCGGAAGTAGTCCGGCGGCGCCCAGGGGGTGTGCGAGAAATGGCCGATCCGCAGATCGGGCCGCAGCTCGCGGAGCATCCGGGGGGCCAGCGCGAGGTGGTAGTCCTGGATCAGCACCGCCGCCCCCTGACCCGCCTCCTCGGCCAGCGCCTCGGCGAACGCGCGGTTGTAGGACTCGTACGCCGCCCACTGCCGCCGGAACCCCGCGTCGAAGACCGGCTCCAGCGGCGTCTGATAGAGCATGTGGTGGATGAACCAGAGCACCGAGTTGGCGATGCCGTTGTACGCGTCGCTGTGCACCTGGGCATCGATGTCCAGCATCCGCACGCGCCGGCCGCCGGTGTCGGCCGGGTCGAGCGCGCCACCGGTCCGCCGTACGGCCTCCCGGTCGCCGTCGCCCAGGGCGGAGCAGACCCAGACGGCGTCGGTGTCCGGGCCGATCGCCGACAGACCCGAGACCAGTCCGCCACCGCCGCGCCGCGCGGTGAGCCGCCTGTCCTCGTCCAGCGCGTACGAGACCGGGCCGCGGTTGGAGGCGACGAGTACGGATGCCGTATGCGTGGAAGCCATGCCACGAAACTAGCCCGACCCGAAAACGCTCAAACGTACGGTTCGGCCGTATGCGGACCTTGGCGCAGGCCCTGGGCGAGGCCCCGCGCGGGAGCCGCACGCGGCCGTGCACCCTAGGCGGCCTCGCGCTCCAGATACTCGGTGATCTCCACCATCGGCGGCCGCTCCTCCGTGTCCACCGCATAGGTGCGTGGCTCGAAACCGCCCTCGCCCCGTTCGAACTGGGTGAGGGAGGGCCGGATCAGATGGCCCCGGGCGAGCCGGAGCTGTGCGGTGCGGTAGATCGCGGCGGCCATCCGGCCCAGCGCCCGGCCGTCCTGGTGGCGGTGGATGCGCACGCCCACATCGACCTGGGCGAGGGCGTCCAGGCCCACCAGATGCAGGGCGTCGACCAGCATGCCCAGCTCCACCCCGTACCCGACCGGGAACGGCAGCCGTTCCAGCAGGGAGCGGCGGGCGGCGTACTCACCGCCGAGCGGCTGCACGAAACCGGCCAGCTGCGGCCAGTGCATATTGAGCAGCGGGCGTGCCATCAGTTCGGTGACGCGTCCGCCCTGGCCCGCCGCGACCGCGCCGGCGGCGCCCTCGCCCGCCACGGTCAGCGGCCGGTCGTACATCGCCTTGACGAGGTCCACCCCCGGGTCGGTGAGCAGCGGGCCCACGATCCCGGTGACGAAGTCCGAGGAGAACTCCCTGAGGTCCGCGTCGACGAAACAGACGATGTCCCCCCGGGTGACCAGCAGCGAGCGCCACAGCACCTCGCCCTTTCCGGGCACGGCCGGGATGCGCGGCAGGATCGTGTCGCGGTGCACCACCCTCGCGCCGGCCGCCGCGGCGACCTCGGAGGTGCGGTCGGTGGACCCGGAGTCCACGACCACGATCTCGTCGACGAGCGGCACCCGCCGCATCAGGTCGCGACGGATGACGGAGACGATCTCGCCGACCGTCCGCTCCTCGTCGAGGGCGGGCAGCACGACGCTGACGGACGAGCCCGAGGCGCCCTTGGCGGCCAGGATCCTGTGGAGCGGGCGATCGGCGACGGACCAGGAACGGGTGCTCAGCCAGCGCTCCACTTCTTCCAGCACGGTCTGCGGCTCCTCACGTTTCACGGGGCGATGTGATCCATCTCGCGGTTCGGACGACTATCTCAACCGTCCTTGCCTTCGGTTACAGTCTTGAACAACGCCGGTGACCGTCGTATGTCGGGGGTCACCCCGGCTGTCACCAGTGAAACAACCGCATACAGCTCATCCAGAGGGGCAGAGGGAAACGGCCCGATGAAGCCCCGGCAACCCTCCAGTCGGTTCTCGTAGATCAGTGATGATCGTTTTCGCGAGGCTCCCGGCTAGGGAAGGTGCCAAATCCGTCTCACGGCGAAACGCGTCGTGAGGAAGATGAGGAGAAAGGGCCTCGCCTCATATGGCTGCGCAGACAGTTGCACGCACCACCGACTCCGTGAACCTCGGTCCCGCCGCGGCACTCTCCTGCCGGGAATGCGGCCATCGGGTGCCGCTCGGCCCGGTCTTCGCCTGCGAGGAGTGTTTCGGCCCGCTGGAGATCGCCTACGACTTCTCCGGCTATGACACGGAGGAACTGCGGAAGCGGATCGAGTCGGGCCCCGCGAACATCTGGCGCTATGCGCCGCTGCTGCCGGTCCCGTCGGACGTCGCCGACAAGCCCAACCTGAACCCGGGCTGGACCAAGCTCGTCCAGGCCGACAACCTGGCGCGCGAACTGGGCGTGACCGGCGGGCTGTTCGTGAAGGACGACTCCGGCAACCCCACCCACTCCTTCAAGGACCGGGTCGTCGCCCAGGCGCTGGAGGCGGCCCGCGCCTTCGGCTTCACCACCCTCTCCTGCTCCTCCACCGGCAATCTGGCGGGCGCGGTCGGCGCCGCCGCGGCCCGTGCGGGACTGCGCTCCTGTGTGTTCATCCCGCACGACCTGGAACAGGGCAAGGTCGTCATGGCCGCGGTCTACGGCGGCGACCTCGTCGGCATCGAGGGCACCTACGACGATGTGAACCGCTTCTGCTCCGAGCTGATCGGCGACCCGGCCGGTGAGGGCTGGGGCTTCGTCAACGTCAACCTCCGCCCGTACTACGCGGAGGGGTCCAAGACCCTGGCGTACGAGATCGCCGAGCAGTTGGGCTGGCGGCTGCCCGAACAGATCGTGGTCCCGATCGCCTCCGGCTCCCAGCTGACGAAGATCGACAAGGGGTTCCAGGAGCTGATCAGGCTGGGGCTCGTCGAGGACACGCCGTACAAGATCTTCGGTGCGCAGGCCGAGGGATGCTCGCCGGTGTCGGCCGCGTTCAAGGCCGGCCATGACGTCGTACGGCCGCAGAAGCCGGACACCATCGCCAAGTCGCTGGCGATCGGCAACCCGGCGGACGGCCCGTACGTCCTGGACATCGCCCGCCGCACCGGGGGAGCGGTGGAGGATGTGACGGACGAACAGATCGTCGACGCCATCAAGCTGCTGGCCCGCACCGAGGGCATCTTCGCGGAGACCGCCGGCGGTGTGACCGTCGGAGTGACGCGCAAGCTCATCGAGAACGGCGTCCTCGACCCGTCGAAGACGACGGTCGTGCTCAACACGGGCGACGGACTCAAGACGCTGGACGCGGTGGCCGGCACCGGGCTCACCGCCACGATCCGCCCGAACCTCGACTCCTTCCACGAGGCCGGGCTCGCGTGAGCGCCCGCCCCGCACTTCTCACCCCGACCGGAGGTCCCACCCCATGAGCGTCAACGTCCGCATTCCCACCATCCTGCGTCCCTACACCGGCGGCCGGGCCGAGGTGAGCGCCGACGGCGCCACCGTCGCGGAGGTCATCGCCGACCTGGAGAAGAACCACGCCGGCATCGCGGCCCGCGTCCTGGACGACCAGGGCAAGCTGCGCCGCTTCGTCAATGTGTACGTCAACGACGACGACGTCCGCTTCGAGCAGGGCCTTCAGACGGCGACGCCGGACGGCGCGGGGATCTCCATCATCCCGGCGGTCGCGGGCGGCTGACGGCGCCTCACCCCCGTGATCGTCGGCCCTCCGGCCGCACCGGTCTCCGAGAGTTCATCGAATTGCCCTCTCCGCGAGTGAAGCGGAGGGGGCAATTCTGCATGGTTGAGCGCGGTACAGTTGGGGAACGCGCTCCCGGTCATCCCGCTGAATGCTCTGAGTTCCTGTCGCGGGTCCGATGAGAAACAGCCAAAGTGTGCAGGGCTTTTGCGCCATTCATTCTATTTACGGGGCCCGACTTGCCCTGAATTCGGGCAAATTATTCATATATCTCCGACCGGCCAGGCCTGGATTTCTCGTCCGATTGACCTGTTGCAGACGGCAGTTGGACAGATACATTCAGCCGCGGTCGACGCGTTCCGGCGCACGCCCCCAACCGTTGGGGGGTGAGGTCTGACCCGGATCCGCGAAGTGTGGATCTGTGCAAGGGCCAGTAATAGGGGAGTTAGGCATGGCTCAGGGCACCGTCAAGTGGTTCAACGCGGAGAAGGGGTACGGCTTCATCGCGGTCGACGGTGGTGCGGATGTTTTCGTCCACTACAGCGCCATCCAGATGGACGGCTACCGCACCCTGGAGGAGGGCCAGCGGGTCGAGTTCGAGATCTCGCAGGGTCAGAAGGGGCCGCAGGCGGACATGGTCCGCGTGGCCGGCTGAAGTCGCGCGCCGACGACTGAAACCGTTCGACGTGTCGAGGGGCTCGTATCCCACCCGGGATACGAGCCCCTCGTCCCGTTCCCCTCGCCCCATCGGGTGACCACGGCCTCATGAGCCCGGGGTGTCCCGTCGGGGCACCGGCCCGTCCACCGGCGGTCCGCCGCCCGGTTCGAGCCCGGTTCGCGGGGCGTCTCGCCCGGGTCTGTCCCGGACCGCTGCGCCCGGAACGGGATAGTTCTGCCTGCCTGCCTGCCTGCCTGCCTGCCTGCCCGCCTGCCCCGGTCCGGCCCGCTCTGTGGGGCGGTACCGCGCCCTGGTGCCGTCGATGCTGCGGGACGCGCCGAGTCCGTTCGTCGGCGTTTCCCCGCCCGGCTCGGATCCGTTTCGTGAGGCTGCTCGACCCGGTGTCCAGGCCCTGGACGGCTGGGCCGGACGGCTGCCTTCGGCGCCCCCTCAAGGACCGCGCTTCGCGGGCGCACCTTGCACTCGGAGGGGGCGAGTGCTAATCATTGGCGTTAGCACTCTGAAGGTGAGAGTGACAAAAGAGGACCGGGTCGGTGAGGCCACGGGCCGGGTGGGGCAAGGAACCTCCGGTCGGGGCCGTCCGTCGCGGGCGCGGGCGCGGTCCGAAGTCATCACCCCCAGTCCTGGGAGGACCACTTCACATGGCCAAGATCATCGCGTTCGACGAGGAGGCGCGGCGTGGCCTCGAGCGCGGCATGAACCAGCTCGCGGACGCCGTCAAGGTGACCCTCGGCCCCAAGGGCCGCAACGTCGTCCTCGAGAAGAAGTGGGGAGCCCCCACGATCACCAACGATGGTGTGTCCATCGCCAAGGAGATCGAGCTCGAGGACCCGTACGAGAAGATCGGCGCCGAGCTGGTCAAGGAAGTCGCCAAGAAGACGGACGACGTCGCCGGTGACGGTACGACCACCGCGACCGTGCTCGCCCAGGCGCTGGTCCGCGAGGGCCTGCGCAACGTCGCCGCCGGTGCCAACCCGATGGCCCTGAAGCGCGGTATCGAGAAGGCCGTCGAGGCCGTCTCCACCGCCCTGCTGGAGCAGGCGAAGGACGTCGAGACCAAGGAGCAGATCGCCTCCACGGCCTCCATCTCCGCCGCCGACACCCAGATCGGCGAGCTGATCGCCGAGGCCATGGACAAGGTCGGCAAGGAAGGCGTCATCACCGTCGAGGAGTCGCAGACCTTCGGTCTCGAGCTCGAGCTCACCGAGGGCATGCGCTTCGACAAGGGCTACATCTCGGCGTACTTCGCCACCGACATGGAGCGTATGGAGGCCGTCCTCGACGACCCGTACATCCTGATCGCCAACTCCAAGATCTCCAACGTCAAGGACCTGCTCCCGCTCCTGGAGAAGGTCATGCAGTCGGGCAAGCCGCTGCTGATCATCGCCGAGGACGTCGAGGGCGAGGCCCTGTCGACCCTGGTCGTCAACAAGATCCGCGGCACCTTCAAGTCCGTCGCCGTCAAGGCCCCGGGCTTCGGCGACCGCCGCAAGGCCATGCTCGGCGACATCGCCATCCTCACGGGCGGCGAGGTCATCTCCGAGGAGGTCGGCCTCAAGCTGGAGAACGCGACCCTGGACCTCCTGGGCCGCGCCCGCAAGGTCGTCATCACCAAGGACGAGACGACCATCGTCGACGGCTCCGGCTCCGCCGAGCAGGTCCAGGGCCGGGTCAACCAGATCCGCGCCGAGATCGAGAACAGCGACTCCGACTACGACCGCGAGAAGCTCCAGGAGCGCCTCGCGAAGCTGGCCGGCGGCGTGGCCGTCATCAAGGCCGGTGCCGCCACCGAGGTGGAGCTCAAGGAGCGCAAGCACCGCATCGAGGACGCCGTCCGCAACGCCAAGGCGGCCGTCGAGGAGGGCATCGTCGCCGGTGGTGGCGTGGCCCTGCTCCAGGCCTCCCAGGTCTTCGAGAAGCTGGAGCTCGAGGGCGACGAGGCCACCGGTGCCGCCGCCGTCAAGCTGGCGCTCGAGGCCCCGCTGAAGCAGATCGCCGTCAACGCCGGCCTCGAGGGCGGTGTCGTGGTGGAGAAGGTGCGCAACCTGACCCCGGGCCACGGCCTGAACGCCGCGACCGGCGAGTACGTCGACCTGGTCAAGGAAGGCATCATCGACCCGGCGAAGGTGACCCGTTCCGCGCTGCAGAACGCCGCCTCCATCGCCGCGCTGTTCCTCACCACCGAGGCCGTCATCGCCGACAAGCCGGAGAAGACCGCCGCGCCTGCCGGTGGCGGCATGCCGGGCGGTGACATGGACTTCTGAGCCTGACACCAGGCTCGGACAGCACGTCCATCCCGAGGGCGGCACTCCCTGGAAACAGGGGGTGCCGCCCTCGGGCGTGTCCGGGGGCGGGCAGGCCCCCCGGGCCGGGGCACCGGCGGACGGCACCGCCACGTCGCCGTGAATTCACTTGCTTAAGTCAATCAATCGGAATAACGTTGCCTGAGTCAAGCACACCTGCCACGCCCCACGGAGGCCCCCTGTCATGTCCGACGCACTAGCCCGGCCCGTCGGAGCCGAAGAGACCGCGCCGAGAGCGAACGTCCTGGTCGTGGTCCTGGCCTTCGGCGGGATCGTCGTCTCGCTGATGCAGACGCTGGTCATCCCGATCGTCCCGAAGCTGCCGACCTATCTGCACGCCTCGTCGTCGGACACCGCCTGGGCCGTCACCGCGACCCTGCTCGCCGCCGCCGTGGCCACCCCGGTGATGGGCCGCCTCGGTGATATGTACGGCAAGCGCCGGATGCTGCTGGTGGGCCTGTTCATGCTGGTCGCCGGCTCGGTCACGGTGGCCCTGAGCGACACCCTCACCCCGGTGATCGTGGGACGCGCCCTCCAGGGCATGGCCTCCGGTGTCATCCCGCTCGGCATCAGCATCATGCGGGACGAACTGCCCGCCGAACGGCTGGGTTCGGCGACCGCGATGATGAGCGCCTCGCTCGGTGTCGGCGGCGCCCTGGGTCTGCCCGCCGCAGCGGTGATCGCCGACAACTTCAACTGGCACATGCTGTTCTGGACCTCGGCCGCGCTCGGCGTCGTCGCCGCCGTCCTGGTGCTGATGCTGGTGCCGGAGTCGTCGGTGCGCAGCGGTGGCCGGTTCGATCTGCTCGGCGCCCTCGGCATGGCCGCGGGTCTGGTCTGTCTGCTGCTGGCGATCTCCAAGGGCGGGGACTGGGGCTGGGGCAGCGGTACGACGCTCGGTCTGTTCGCCGCCGCCGTGCTGATCCTGCTGCTGTGGGGCTTCTTCGAACTGCGTATCGAGGAGCCGCTGGTGGACCTGCGCAGCACCGCCCGCCGTCAGGTGCTGGTCACCAACCTCGCCTCGGTGGCGCTCGGCTTCGGCATGTTCGCGATGTCCCTGGTGATCCCGCAGATCCTCCAGATGCCCGCGGCCACCGGCTACGGACTGGGCAAGTCGCTGCTGACGGCCGGTCTGGTCATGGCGCCCTCCGGCCTGGTGATGATGGCGACGGCGCCGGTCTCCGCCGCGGTCTCACGCGCCAAGGGCCCCAAGGTGACCCTGATGATCGGTGCGCTGATCGTGGCCGCCGGCTATGGCATCAACATCGCCCTGATGGACCAGGTCTGGCACTTCGTACTGGTCTCCTGTGTCATCGGCGCCGGTATCGGCTTCACCTACGGCGCGATGCCCGCCCTCATCATGGGTGCCGTGCCCGCCTCCGAGACCGGGGCCGCCAACAGCCTCAACACCCTGATGCGTTCGATCGGTACGTCGACCGCGAGCGCGGTGGCCGGTGTGATCCTCGCCCGTATGACCACCGACCTCGGTCCCCTCTCGCTGCCCTCGGAGGCCGGCTTCAAGACGGTCCTGGCCATCGGAGCCGGCGCCGCGCTCCTCGCCTTCGCCGTGGCGTCCTTCATCCCCCGCCGCGGCCCGGCCGCCGACCACCCCACCCCCACCACGGAAGCCGACACCCGCGAAGCCGCCGACGCCAAGGCGTAGGCCTCCGGCCCCAGCGTCGGTCGAAAATCTCCCGGCCGGCCACCGCCCCCCCAGGGCGGTGGCCGGCCGTCTCGCTATGCGGAGCATGAAAAGCGGGGCGGCGGCGCCCTTGGCAGGCGCGTAGGCGCTCGGTGGG
This sequence comes from Streptomyces nodosus, assembly GCF_008704995.1. Classification (NCBI taxonomy): domain Bacteria; kingdom Bacillati; phylum Actinomycetota; class Actinomycetes; order Kitasatosporales; family Streptomycetaceae; genus Streptomyces; species Streptomyces nodosus. The sequence goes on along the minus strand of NZ_CP023747.1, from coordinate 3,483,294 downwards.
ATCAGTGGTCCTGTTGCATCGTCGGGTGGCTGGTCGGGGCCGTGGCCTCGGTGGCTGCCCAAGCGGACAGGAGCTGGAGTTTGTCGTGGTCGGGGGTGTGGGGTGGGGCGCTGTAGGCGGTGAGGGTCAGGCCGGGCTGGGAGGGGAGCTCCAGGGCGTCGAAGTCGAGGGTGATCTCGCCGATGGCCGGGTGGTGGAAGGCCTTGCGGCCGCTGTGGTGGAGGCGCACATTGTGCTTGGCCCAGGCGGTGCGGAACACATCGCTGCGGGTGACCAGTTCACCGATCAGCCCGGTCAGCTCGCTGTCCCCGGGAGCGCGGCCGGCCTCGGTGCGCAGCAGGGAGACGGTGGCGTTCACCGACTCCTCCCAGCTGGGGAAGAAGTCCCGTCCGGCGGGGTCCAGGAACTGGAACCGGGCGAGGTTGACCGGCCGGCGTGCGCCGCTCGTGTAGAGCGGGCCGTACAGCGCGCGTCCGAGCTGGTTGGTGGCCAGGACGTCCAGACGGCCGTTGCGGATGAAGGCCGGGCAGTCGGTCATCGAGTTCAGTACCCGCACCACGCTGTCGGGCAGGGGCCCGCGCGGGCGCCTGGCGCGGCGGGCCGGGCGCTTGGCGGCGGCGCGGGCCAGATCATGGAGATGGGCCCGCTCGGCGTCGTCGAGTTGTAGGGCGTTGGCGACGGAGTCGAGGACCTCCTCGGACGCGCCGCCCAGATGGCCGCGCTCCAGACGCACGTAGTAGTCGATGCTGACACCGGCCAGCAGGGCGACCTCCTCGCGGCGCAGGCCGGGCACGCGCCGATTGCCGCCGAAGGCGGGCAGCCCCGCCCGCTGCGGGGTGATCTTGGCGCGACGGGAGGCCAGGAACTCGCGGATGTCGCTCTCGGTGCTCACCTTTCCCAGGCTAAGGGGGCCTCTCCGCGCCTGGGGGGTTCTGCCGGTACCTGTAATACCAGGCCCTTCTCCCACCCTGTGACCTGCGGTTTCCTCGAATTCGGCACACCGCACCGTCTGCACCGAGGAGCTGTACTTCCGCATGAGCAAGGTCTTCTTCATCACCGGCGCCGGTCGAGGCCTGGGCGCGGACATCGCCCGGCAGGCCCTGGCCGCAGGCCACCGGGTCGTGGCCACGGGCCGTCGCCCCGAGCGTGTCCTTCACGCCCTCGGCGGCGCACAGGACGGGCTGCTGGCCACCGCGCTGGACATCACCGATCCCGAAGCCGCCGAGAACGCCGTGCGGGCGGCCGTCGACCGCTTCGGACAGATCGATGTGCTGATCAACAACGCGGCCAATTTCTACGCCGGATTCTTCGAGGAGCTGTCCGAGCGGCAGGTCCGCGCGCAGATCGAGACGAACCTGTTCGGACCCATGAACGTCACCCGCGCGGTGCTGCCCGTGATGCGCACCCGGCGCGCCGGGCACATCATCACCATCTCCTCCCTCGCCGGTGTCGTAGGGGTCGACTTCTGCGTCGCCTACGCCGCCGCCAAGTTCGGTGTCGAGGGCTTCATGGAGAGCCTGCACCACGATGTGGAGCCGTTCGGGATCCGCACCACGATCGTGGAGCCCGGCTTCTTCCGTACCGAACTGCTGGTCGACGCCTCCACCACATTCGCGGACGGCTCGATCGACGACTATGCCGAACGCACCGCCGCCACGCAGAAGCACTGGAGGGCGATGAACGGCCGGCAGGGCGGCGACCCTGCCAGGCTGGCCGACGCCCTGCTGAAGGTCGTCGGCCTCGATCAGCCGCCGCTGCGGTTCGTCGCCGGTGACGACTGCCTCCAGGCGGTCGAGGCCAAGGCCCGGGAGTTGCTCGCCCAGGTGGAAGCCTCACGCGAGCTGGGTTCCGGCCTCGCCCACACCGACGCCGCCTGACCGCCCCGCCCCTCGCAGCACCAGGAGACCGAGCCATGGAACACACCACCAGCACCCCGACCGCGAAGGCTCCCACCGAGCGCTTCACCGGCGACGTCTACGTCAACCTGATCGAAACCCCCACCGAGCCGGCCCGCCTGGCCGTCGGTCTGGTCCGCTTCACACCGGGGGCCCGGACCAACTGGCATTCCCACGCCAACGGCCAGATCCTCCACATCACCGACGGGGTCGGCCTCGTCGGCACCCGCGACGGCCAGGTGGTGCGCGTCGGTGCCGGTGAGACCGTCAGGTGCCCCTCCGGTGAGGAGCACTGGCACGGCGCCACCGACACCCGTCTCATGGCGCATCTCGCCATCGTGGTCGGGGACGGCGACGGTGACGGCACCACCTGGCTGGAGCCGGTCACCGACGCGCAGTACGCCGCTGCCGGGCGCGACGCCACGCAGGTCAGGGACCTGACGTAGCGCCGGGGCCGTCAGCCGACGGGGGGCGGGACCGCGCCGCCCGACTGGAGGCTGCGCTGCTCGTTCTCCACCGCCTCGTAGATCAGGCCCTGGAGGCCCTCCGGGTTCGCCACATGCTTCAGTTCGAGCATTCCGTGCTCCGAGGCCGACTGCACGGTCAGCGTCCCCTCGTGCAGGATGCGCTCCCACAGAGTGGCCTTGAACTCCACGTCGTTGACCCGGGTCAGCGGGATGCTGTGCCCCGTCTTCGTCAGGAAGCCCCTGCGCACGGAGACCCGCTTCGTCGTGACGACGTACACGATGCTGCGCCATATCAGCAGCGGCCGCAGCCAGTACCAGACGGAGACGGCCACCGCGACGGCCAGCACCACATAGCGGGCCACGGTGGCCCAGTCCTTACCGGACGGAATCACCCACAGCAGCGCGCCCGCCACGATCCAGACGAGCACCAGGACGACGAACTCGCCCACCATCTGGGTCCAGTGCTGGCGCGTCGCGTGTATCAGTTGCTCGTCATCGGCCAGATGACGGTCCACGTTCACCATGGGCCGCATCCTGGCACATCAGCCCGCGCATGAGTATGGTCACCGCCGCCCGAGGGGGCGCGTTGTGCGCTTCGGACGGGTGCCGGGCTGTTTGGATCAGTCGGCGTAATCCTTCAGCTCCTCGGTGTTCAGCGTGAAGCTTACGGGGGCGGGTAGTTCCACCGGGGATCCCCAGGGGGAAGAGGCGGACTGCTGATAGCTGCCTCCCTTCGGGTCGCTGAACACGACGACCGTCTGGTTGTCCCGGTCGATGAGCAGGTAGATCGGGATGTCGGCCGTTGCGTAGCCGACAGGCTTGTCCACCCGGTCCCGCTGGTCCGTGTCGCGGTCGTGCGAGGTGATCTCGACGGCCAGCAGGATGCCTTCGGACCCTGACCACTCGCCGTGCCCCTTGAAGTGGCCCCGGGGCGCCAGCGCCCCGTCCGCGCGGGCGCGGCCCTTCCGGTACGCCTCGGCCCTGACGCCCGACTCCGGGTAGAGCCGGAGATCAGGGCGATGCTTCATGCACTGTTCCGCCAGCCAGACGAAAATTTCCCGGTGATTGCCGTCCGGCATCGCCTTGACCTCTACTTTTCCCTTGATGTACTCCAGCCGGACGGTCTCGGGGGCCGCTGCGGCGAGCTCCTCGAACTCGTCGACGTCGAGCGGCCCGTGCCGGATGCACAGCCTTCCGCCCAGGAACTCAAGCCGGTTGCGGAGCTCCCTCGGAGCCCTGCGGACGAGTTCTTCGAAGTCCTCGACGGACATCTGCGGGCGTTCGGAGCGGTCAGGGCGGTCAGGGGTCATGGCGTCGCCTCCTTGCCCCCATCGTGCCCCGGGGTGGTGCGGACGGCTCGTAGGTGCTGTCATGCGGTTCTCCGTTCGTGTCCTCAACGGGGTTTCGGCGCCATGGCGGCTCTGATACCCGCGGCGTGGGTGCGGACCGCGGAGGTGGGCAGGGGCGCGGGACCGGGAGTGGGGCCGCCGGGGCCGCCTCGGCAGGCGTCGCAGCTGCCTTCCGGCAGCGCCTCCGGGCGGCCCGGGAGGCCGCACTCCGCGCACTCCAGGAGGCGCAGGGGCCGACGCGGTGGCTCGGGTACGGGCTCGGGCGGAAGCTTGTCGGTCAGGCGCCTGCGGACCAGGGCGGCCGGGTGATGCACCCGGGTGGGCAGTCCGGAGGTCAGGGCGCGGAGCACGGCCTCGTCCGTGGCGCCCCGCGCGAACCACTCCGTCAGCAGCGGGGCGAGCCGTGCGCAGTCGGACTGGGACAGCGACAGGACGGGGGCCGTACGGCCGAGGGCGGCGAGGAGGACATGGGCGCGGGAGCGGGTAGGCGGGCGGTGTGCGTCGGGTGGTGGTTCCTGCGGTACGTCGCCCCGGACGAAGGCCGCCCACCAGGCGTCGTCCCGTGCGGTACGGGAGAACCACGATCGGGTGACCCAGCGGGTGCCGCCGTCCTTTGTCGTCACGCGCTCCCGGCCCCGGCGCAGATGGCCCGCCCGCTGGATGCGATTGAGCGCGGTACGCAGGGCGCACTGGCCGTAGGGGAGCGTCCTGGCCAGCGTCTTCACCGAGATGTCGGAGCCCTCGGGGAGGCGGTCGACATAGCCCGCGACGGCCGCCTCGCGGGGCGGGAGGTGGTCGAAGTCGTGGTTGGTGCGGGGGAGTTGGCCGGGGGTGGCGCGTTTTCCATAACCCGGATTGGCCATGGGGTGCGTGGACGCGTGCGCGAGCGCCGGGGCGAGGCTAGGCTGGGCAACAGCCATGGGATCGACCGCTTTTCGATCTCGTAGGTCAAGCCCCCGCAGGTGTTGGTAGCACCGGGCGGGGGCTGTTCGTTATGCGGGCACGCTAGAGCCTCGTCACTGCGTGTCGCAAGTCGAATGCGCCAAGTCAACTCTAAGGGTGGGAGGGTGGGTTCAGACCCGCTGACCATTCCTTGAAAAGAGGGCTCGGGGCTCGGTGCCCGAAGCTCAAGGGGCCGTGTCGGCGGCGTTCTTCACGTCCGAGAGGAAGGCCGACCAGACCTCCGCCCGGAACACGAGCTTCGGGCCGTGGGGGTTCTTGGAATCGCGGACGGGGACGAGGGCGGGGTGGCCGTCGGCCACCTCCAGGCAGTTGTCACCGCTACCGCCGCTGTACGTCGACTTGCGCCAGCGGGCTACTTCCAGGCAGTTGCCGCCGCTCCCGCCGCTGTAGCTGGACTTGTGCCAAGTCGCCGCGTCGAGGTCGTACTCAGGCATGCTCCTCATGGGAGTAATCCTGCGCCAACGCCTCGATGAGGGCCAGGGAGTTCTCCGGGGAGAGGGCGCAGGCCGTGAGGAGTTCATAGGTGAACTTCTGGTGTCTGACCACGGCCGGATCATCCTCCAGGCGCCCGGTGCCCACCCCTTCGAAGTAGACGAGAGGAGGCGCGTCCTCGAAGTCCATCAATTTGATGGCGCCTTCCATCGCCGCGTGCGCCCCCGCGTCAAACGGAAGTACCTGCACGACGGCCCGGTTCCGGCGGACCAGGCCCGCGATATGGCGCAGCACCTCCGCCATCACTTCCGGTCCTCCAACCTTCCGACGCAGCGCCGCCTCGTCAAACACCGTCCACAACAACGGATCTGTTGGGTCGTCCAGGAGATGGGTCCGCTCCATGCGTGCCGCCACCAACTCGTCGATCTGCTTCTGTGGTGCTGTGGGCTGATAGGCGCGGAAGACGGCCCGCGCATAGGCGGAGGTCTGGAGCAGTCCAGGAATCAGAAGGGACACGTACTCCCGGATGGCCGTGGCCCGCGCCTCCGCCTCCGCTGCCTCCGCGAAGTGTTCCGGGTAGCGGGAGCGGGCCGCCGCCGTGCAGTTGCGGGCGAAGAAGTCCTCCGTGCCCAGGGCCTCGTCCAGCATCCGGGCGAAATCGGGCTGCATCCGTCGGGTCCCGGCCTCCAGCTGGCCGATGAAGGACCCGCTCACAAAGAGCCGTTGGCCCAGCTCCTCCTGGCTCAGGCCGGACTTCTCGCGGGCGTGGCGCAGCTCGGCGCCCAGCAGGGCCCGGGGGGACGAGGAGGGGTCGAGGTCCTTGGGTCCTGGCATGGGTGGCTCCTGTCGCACGTCACACACTCGGCCTTGTTGGGACGTCGTATCTGGCCAGGTTAGGCACCGGGTATGCACGCTGTGTGGTGAATCGGAAACTCAGCGTGGAGGGAGCGAAGGTGCGGTCCACCGAAGAGGTCGTCCAGGCGTTGCAGGCTGCTCTGGAGAGGGTCGGAGTGGTGTTGCCGTCCCTGCGGGTCGATCCGGTCACCGGTGCGAGCGATGAGCCGTTCGCGCTGGTGGACCTGGGGCGCTGCAATGTGCGGACGGCGCAGCGGCTGACGGATGTGCTGTGTGCGATGCCGGTGGGGGAGGAGCTGAGGGCGCGGGTGCGGCAGTTGAACCGGGAGCGGCGGATGCCGTGATCCGCGCGTCGGGGGCTGCCGGCGACCGCCCGGTCAGCCGGTCGGGTGCGCCGTGTCGTCCAGGGCGGCTCGCAGATGCCCGCCGTTCTCCGCGAGGAGCCGGGCCGCCGTCGGTCCGTCCACTCCGGCGAGGATCGTCAGGATCGCGTCCTTGACCTCGCCCCCGGTGGCCGTGAGGGCCCGTTCGATCTCCTCGTCCGTCGCGCCGGTGGCCAGGGCCACGATGCGGCGGGAGCGGGCGCGCAGCTTGTCGTTGGAGGCGCGGACGTCGACCATCAGATTTCCGTAGGTCTTGCCCAGCCGGATCATGGTGATGGTCGACAGCATGTTCAGGACCAGCTTCTGCGCGGTGCCCGCCTTCAGACGGGTCGAGCCGGTCAGCAGTTCGGGGCCGACCACGATCTCGATGCCGTGGTCGGCGGCGGCCGCGAGGGGGCTGCCCGCGTTGCAGGACAGGCCGACCGTGAGCGCGCCGAGCGCCCGGGCGTGCCGCACCGCGCCGACCGCGTACGGGGTGCGGCCCGAGGCCGAGACGCCGACCACCGTGTCACGGTCCGTCAGCCCCAGCGCGTCCAGGTCCGCCGCCGCCAGCTCCCCGGAGTCCTCGGCGCCCTCCACCGAGGTCACCATGGCCTCGGGGCCGCCCGCGATCAGGCCCACCACCCGGGAGGGGTCGGTGTTGAAGGTGGGCGGGCACTCGGAGGCGTCCAGCACACCGAGCCGCCCGGCGGTGCCCGCGCCCGCGTAGACGAGCCGGCCGCCCCGGGCCATCCGGGGGGCGATGGCGTCGATCGCGGCGGCGATCTCCGGGAGCCGGGCGGCCACGGCGGTCGGGACGGTCGCGTCCTCGCCGTTCATGAGCGTCGCGATCTCCAGCGTCTCCAGCCGGTCGATCCCGGCCAGTTCGGGCCGGAACGCCTCGGTGGTCAGCGTCTCCAGCTCGGCGCGGAGGTCACGGGGGTGGGAGGAGGAGGCCATGGGGTTGCTCTTTCCGGTGTGGCGCCGGTCGGTAGGGAGGTGGGGTGGGGGTGGGTCAGCGCTTGGTCCCGCCGCGGGGGCGGTGACGGTGCGCCAGGGCCTCGTAGGAGGCGGACAGGGCGGGCGCGGCGGTCTCATAGGTCCGCTGGGCGACGCCGATGAACAGGCAGTCCACGACGAGGAGCTGGCTGGTGCGGGAGGACATCGCGGCGGGCCGCAGCTCGCTCTCGCGCGCGGTGGACGTGGTCAGTACATGGTCGGAGTACTGGGTCACGGCGCCGTCCGGGCGGCCGGTGATCGCCACGGTGGTCGCACCGTGTTCGAAGGCGACCCGCAGCGGTTCGATGACATCGCCGGTGGATCCCGAGTGCGTGATCGCGATCGCCACGTCCTTGGCGCGCAGCTGCACGGCGTTGGTGACGGCGAGATGCGGGTCGCTGTGCGCATGGGCGACCAGACCTATCCGCAGCAGCTTCTGGACCAGGTCCTGAGCGACCAGCCCGGAGGCCCCGACGCCGTACACATCGATCCGGCGGGCGGCGGCGAGCGCGGTGACGGCGGCGGCGAGCTGCACGGTGTCGAGTCCGGCCGCGGTGTCGGCCAGGGTCTGCTGCTCGTCGTACGCCAGCTTCGCGACGACGTCGGCGATCGGGTCGTCGACCGCGATGTCGGCGGTGACGGAGGGGGCGCGCCCGGACTGCTGCTGGGCGGCGAGGCCCGCGAGGGCGAGGCGCAGGTCCCGGTAGCCGGGGTAACCGAGCAGGCGGGCCGTCCGGACGACCGTGGCCTCGCTGGTCCCGGTCAGCTCGGCGAGCCCGGTGACGGTGAGCGCGGCGCAGCCCGCCGGGTCGGCGGCGACGGCCTCCGCGACGCGCTGCATGGACCGGGTCATGGAGGGCCCGAGGGTCCGCACCTTGGCGGCGAGCGCGGCGGGGGCGGGCGGGCTCGTCGGCGCCGTCGGCGACTTCCGTGCCGCCGACGCGCCCGCGAAACTTTCCTTCACGTCCTGGGCCATGCAGTGAAAAATATTTCCGGTTCGGAGGTGCGGTCAAGAGTGCGCACAATGGGTCCATGGATCCCGTCAGCCCGCTGGAACAGGCCTTGCACGCTGCCCGCGCCCTTGTGCTGGCCGATCTGATCGCGGGCGAGGTCGCCGATGCGGACGTGGTCTCGCTCGTCGAGGAGTCCGTGGTGCAGCGCCGCTGGTGGGTCGAGCAGTGGCCGGAGGGCGTGGAGTATGTGGCGGGGCTGATCGCGCAGGACGTCCAGGACGCCCTGCTGGAGCGGTACGGGCGCTGGCCGCTGTGCCCCGTCTGCCGCTCGGGCGACCCGCACGCCCTCGACATCGAGCCGGAACTCGGGCCCGACCCGCACTGGGTGTGCCTCGAGGCCGGGGTGAAGGTCGCGGCGGTGGGCTCGCTGGGGCGGGCGACGGGCGGGATGCCCTCCTCGTGACGACGGGGCGTGACGACGGGGCGCGGGCTCAGCCGTTCAGCGCGTACGCGAAGGTCTCCTCGTCCTCACCCACCCGGGTGAATCCGGCCCGTGAGACCACGGCCTGCGAGGGGAGGTTCGCCCGCTCGACGATCGCCGTGAGGGTGCGGACGTCGCCCCGGGCCAGCGCCCAGCCGCTGAGCGCCCGCAGCGCCTCGGTCGCATAGCCGTGACCGCGGGCGCGCACCGCCAGGTCGTAGCCGACCTCCGCCTTGCCCTCCTCGTCCGGGGCGCCGTGGAAGCCCATGCCGCCGACCGCGCGGCCGTCCTCGGAGCGTACGAGCACGAACATGCCCCACTCCGGCCGGTGCGTCCCGGACCGGTACGCCTTCACCAGCGCCCCGGCGGCGTCCCTGGTGCTCTCGAAGGGGCCGCCGTCGACCCACTCGAAGCCGCCGGTGCCGCCGACGGCGAGGTCGGTGGCGGCCGCCGGGGTGACACCCTCCAGGGTCAGCCGCTCGGCGGGGATCACCGCGTTGTTGGTCCAGTGCCAGCCGGCCACCGGTGCGCGTCCGGGAAGCTCGCCGCGGCCGGTGGCCCACAGCAGGGTGCGCCAGTGGTCGGGGCCGGGCCGCACATGCGGGAAGATCCGGGTCAGCACGCCCTCGCACAGCTCGGCGGGCGGCTCATAGGGGAGGCCGAGCCCCTCCGCGATGTCATGGGTGTGCAGCAGCACCTCGGTGATGCCCATCGCGGCGAACCCCTCCCGGTTGGCGCTGCGGAAGGGGAAGGGGTGGAAGGCGCGCGCCTCGCGGGGCGCGGTGGCGACGGCGGCGGCCAGCAGCGCCCCCGTCAGCTCGATGCTCCGCACGGCCTCCCGGTTGTCGGCCTCCTCGTCCAGGGTGATCTCGAGGGGCAGATACGCGTCCTGGGCCCGCCCGGCCAACTGCCCCGCGTAGACGACGAGATCGCTCGCGATGTGCCCGGCGGTGCGGCGGCAGCTCCACTCCAGCCGGCCCGCCCGCACCGACTCCCAGTCCTGGTCCAGCGCCGTCCGCAGTACGGCCGCACAGCTCGCGACGGCCTCCGTCACCTGTTCCCCGCCCATGGTTCGCATGCCGGTGAGGATAGGGGCTCAAGTTCCGATCCTGCCCCTCGCAACCGTCCCTCAGCGAGTGCTCTCCTGGAACCGCGCAGCGAACGGGCTGTCGCATGCAAGGGGGAGGTTTGCATGAGGAAGCAGACCAGGGCACGCAAGGCGTTGCTCGGCCTGGTCGCGCCGGCCGGCGCGACGGGGCTGCCCGCCGATGAGTTCGGCGGGGCCTCGTCGTGTGTCTGCGTTGTCGTCGCTACCGCCGCGGTGCCTCGACCAGTGCATGACCGACAAGCAGGCACCGTGATGCCCGCTCTCGGAGCTGGAGCGGGCAGTACCCGCGGCGCGCGGCACGGCGGCTGAAGCGAGGGCGTACGGCAACCGTCGCCCACAAGTGGACTTGTCGGGCGACGGTTCCAGTCTCCATGGGGAGGCCAGCGCCTACGGCTTCACAGGATCACCGTTCCCCAGCTCCAGCCACCACACGTCGTTGTCCCGGACAAGGTCCAGCACCTGTCTCTGTCCGTCGCCGAAGCGAAGTTCGACGGCGGCCAGACCCGGTACGACGGGGTCCGATACGGCTGCTTCGACCGGCTCGCCGGCGTGTGCGGCGTACTTGGAGATCAGGCCTTGCGCGGCCCGCTCTCGGGCGGTGTACCACGGTGCGCCGATACGCGCCAGGTCCGCGGCGTTACCGGCCTGAAGGCGTTGGACGTACACCTTGACGAGCGGTTCGACCTCGTCGGCGACCTCCTTCGCCTCAGGGTAGGTGGACTCTACGGGGCGGAACGTCACGTTCACCGCGGGCGTAGCCCGCAGCGCGTAGGGGACGGAGGACTCCTGGAGCAGCCACCACGCGGCGGCAGCCGCTCCCAGAAGGGCCAGAGCCGTCACCATGACCCACAGACGCTTTTTGGGGAGTTCGGGCATCAGTACCAACCCGGCTTGATACGGACAATGTCCGCCCAGGTGCCCCGCTGGCTGTTGATGTAGACATCGAGGTGCTGGTCCAGACGGTTGTTGTTGTGCGCGCTCACGTAGGCCTTTCCGTTCTATCCCACTTGCCGTCCCGCTTGACCCGAATCGGCCCGGCGTACGCCTCGGTCTCCAGCTCACCGCTGGGCAGCGCGTACGTTGTCGAATCCGCCGTCCGCTCGGACAGCACCTCGATCTTCCGGTCCTGCAGGCGTGCCATCAGCATTGCCGACGCCTCGGTCTGCGCCTCCGCAGGCCCCGACGCCTTGATGAAGTCGGACTGCGCCGACTCGGATGACGTGGCCGCCGTGGCGTCGGCGAACGCTCGCCCAGTGTCCTGCGAAACCAACGCGACCTCGGCAGCCATGGCCATTACCAAGCCAAGGGCAGCCTGCCGCAGTCGACGCGACCGTCGAACGCGTCCTGAGCGTGATCCGCTAGGGATCACTGGTCTATGACGATGACGCATGGTCAAGTCCCCCCCAGGGTTGCTATCTGATCGACCAACAGGTCGAGCTGATCATGCGAGCCAGGGAGGCGAACAGGTCGAGATCACCTCGAGGAATAGTAAATGAAAGGTCAAGACTTAAAGGCTCGCCAAGCTATCGACGAGGCGCATCGCTGCGACATATTCAGATTGTCGTAATCGTGGCGACGGGTAACTCAAACGTGTGGTTACGTGACAGCGTCATCCCGGCTCCAGGATGCGATTCACTCGAAAGCTCGGGGAACTCCCGCCTCCACAACCGCCGCGGCAGGCTGCCCTGCGCAGGACCGAACCGGCCCCTGCGCGCGATCCACCTGGACGACTTCTACCGCCTGCTGCACGTCCGGCATCGCTTCGTTCTCTCTCAGACGTCGGTCCGTACCGAATTTTCCTGTGCTGCCGGAAGTACGGCGACCACCCGCGAGGTCTCTCCGCGCCGCTGGAGGCGCAGCGAGAGGGCCGCCGCGCCGGTGGCGGTCACGGTCAGCGCGGCGCCCGCCCAGGCGGTCGAGGTGAAGCCGAGGCCCGCGTCGATGACCGTGCCGCCGAGCCAGGGGCCGCCGGTGTTGCCGAGGTTGAAGGCCGCGGTGGTGGTGGCACCGGCCAGGGTGGGGGCGGCCCCGGCCACGTTGAACAGGCGGGCGTTGAGGGCGGGGGCGGTGTAGAAGGAGGTGATGCCGAGGAGGAAGGAGAGCAGCACGGCCGCGGTGGCGTAGTGCCCGAGGAGGGCGAGGACGACCAGCACGGTCGTGGAGGCGCCGGTGCCGGTCAGCAGGACCCCGAAGAGGTGTGCGTCGGCGACGCGTCCGCCGATCGTGGTGCCGATCAGCGCGCCGATGCCGAACAGGGCGAGCACGGTGGGCACCCAGCCGGAGTCGAGCCCGGCCACATCGGTGAGGAGCGGGGCGAGGTAACTGAAGGTGCAGAAGACACCGCCGGCGGCCAGCATCACCGTGGTGATGGCGAGCCACACCTGGGGGTCGCGGTAGATGAGGACCTCGCGCCCGAGCCGCGGCTTCTCCTCCGGGAGCGGGATGCGCGGGATCAGGGTGACCACACCGACGAGGGCGACGGCCGAGGAGGCGGCGACGGCCCAGAACGCGGAACGCCAGCCGAGGTGCTCCCCGAGGAAGGCGCCCGCGGGCACGCCGAGCACATTGGCGATCGACAGACCGCCGATCATCACCGCGAGGGCGCGGGCCCGGGAGCCCTCGGACACCATGGCGACGGCGACGGCCGCACCGACGGCCCAGAACCCGGCGCAGGCCAGCGCGCTGAGCACCCGGGACGCGAAGAGCACACCGTACGAGGGCGCCAGCGCGCCGGCCACCTGCCCGAGCCCGAACAACGCGATCAGCGAGACCAGCGTGGTACGCCGCGGCAGCCGCAGGGTCGCCACCGCCAGCAGCGGAGCCCCGACGACCATGCCGATCGCGAACGCCGAGATCAGCAGCCCGGCCCGGGGGATCGAGACCCCCATGTCCTCGGCGAGCGGCGGAAGCAGCCCGGAGAGCATGAACTCACTGGTACCGAGCGCGAAGACGGACAGCCCGAGGACGTAGACGGCCAGGGGCATACGGGAGGGCACGGCAGAAGCGGGCATGTCCATGGGCAACCGCCGGGCGGGGGAGCGCATTCCCCCGGGGCCGGCGTCGTGGTGGGCCCGGTGGGATTTCCGCTGCTGGTGGGCCGGGGAGTCGTACGCTTGGATTGGACTAGACCTATAGTCGCTCCAGGGGAACACCGACGGAAGGGGACCTATGAGCACGGGTGCAGTCCTGGAGGTGATCGCCCTCGGGGTCGAGGACGCGGTCGCCGCCCAGGCCGGAGGCGCGGACCGGCTCGAGCTGGTCACCGACATCGCCGCCGACGGGCTCACCCCGGCGGTGGAGACCTTCGCCGGGATCCGTGCCGCCGTGGGCATTCCGTTGCGGGTGATGCTCCGGCTGCGGGACGGGTTCGCGGCCGGTGACGTCGAGGCGCTGGTGCGGGTGGCGGGTGAGCTGCGCGGGGCCGGTGCCGAGGAGTTCGTCCTCGGGTTCCTGGGTGCGGACGGCGGGCCCGACCTCGGTGTGCTGGAGCGGCTGCTCGGGGAGCTGGGCGGCTGCCGCTGGACCTTCCACCGTGCGATCGACCACGCCGCCGACCGGGACGCCCTGCGCAAGCAGCTCGCCGAGCTGCCGGGTCTGGACGCCTATCTCACGGCCGGTTCGGCGGACGGCGTGGACGACGGACTGGACACCCTGCTCACCGAGGCCGCCCGGTCCGGCGACCCCGGCTACACCCAGCAGCTCCTCGTCGGCGGCGGCCTCCGCCTGGACCATGTCCCGCGGCTGCGCGCCGCCGGAATCGACGCCTTCCACATCGGCGGGGCGGCCCGGGCCGACGGCTGGAACACCCCGGTGTCGGCGGAGGCGGTACGGGAGTGGCGTACGGTCCTGGACCGGTGAGTCCGGGGTTTGCCGGTTGCCGGTGACGGTTCGGGCACGGTGTGCGGCACCGGTACCGGCACCGGCATCGGTACCGGTGATGCCCGGTCCTGCCCGCTCTGGGTGACGGGCCGAGGAGGGGCGTGCGGACCGGCGCCGGTGAGTTCCGGTCCTTCCGCTGCCGGTCCTTCGGCTTCCGGCTCTTCCGGTTCCCGCGCTTCCCGCGCCGGGCGTATCCGGCGCGGGCGGGGCCGTGTCAGTCCAGCTGGGGCGGCAGCGGGGCCGCGTGGGTCACGATCAGGCCCGAGACCGCACGGGTCAGGGCCACATACAGGCGGCGCAGTCCGGTCCGTTCGTCCGGTTCGCCGTCGACGACCGCGCTGGGCTCGTCCAGGACGACGTAGTCGTACTCCAGACCCTTGGCGAGAGAGGCCGGGACCAGGGTCAGCCGGGTCTCCTGGGTCGTCTCCTCACCCGGGCCGAGATACCCGAGGCCCGCCGCGGTGAGCGCCTCCGCGAGCACCGGCACCCGGGCGTCGGCGGCGATCAGGCCGACGGAGCCCTCGTTGCGCAGCAGCTCCGCGCAGGCGGCGACCACCTCGGCGGCGTCGCCGACCGGGCGCACCGCGAAGAAGCCCGGGTTCTCCCGCACCGACGCCACCGGCGCCAGGCCCGGCGCGATGTGCGGCAGCAGCCGGGAGGCATAGCGGATCACATCCGTGGGGACGCGGAAGCCGGCCGTCAGTTCCTCCGTCAGCGCGTCCGGCTTGCCCAGATGGGCCAGTGCCTCCGCCCAGCTGCGCGTCGCCCAGGGCGTGGTGCCCTGCGCCAGATCGCCGAGCACGGTCGCGGAACCGGTCGTACAGCGCCGGCCGACCGCCCGGTACTGCATGGGGGAGAGGTCCTGCGCCTCGTCGAGCACCACATGCCCCAGCGAGTGGGTGCGCTGGACCAGATCGGTGGCCTCGTCGATCAGCACGGCGTCCGCGGCCGACCACTTGGCGGACTTCACCGAGCGGACCGGCTTCGCCCAGAGGATCTCCTTGCGCTCGTCCTCGTCGAGGATCCCGTCCGCGTGCGCGGCGAGGAAATCGGCGTCGGTGAGCAGCCGCAGGACCAGCTTGGCCGGGTCGACCGGCGGCCAGACCGCCTTGACCGCGGCCTTCACGGCGGCATTGCGGGCGACGGCGTCCTGCACCCGGTCGTCCGGCGCCTCCCCGGACCGCTCCATCTGGACGAGTACGGCATGCGCGATCCGCTGCGGCAGGGCGTCGCGGGCGGCGCCGTACCGGATGTCCCGGTCCAGCAACTCCCGGACGATCTCCTCCAGTTCATAGGCGGCCACCCGCCAGCGCCGGGAACCGCGCACCACCACGACCGTCTCGGTGGGCAGGGTC
This sequence comes from Streptomyces nodosus, assembly GCF_008704995.1. Lineage (NCBI taxonomy): Bacteria > Bacillati > Actinomycetota > Actinomycetes > Kitasatosporales > Streptomycetaceae > Streptomyces > Streptomyces nodosus. The sequence continues at coordinate 3,468,196 of NZ_CP023747.1, read as the reverse complement.
ACATGGGAGCGGACGGCCCTGCGCAGCACCTCCGCCATCCGGGCGTCGCCCTTGACGACGGCGGCAGCGGCGGAGTCGGTGCCGCGCACCTCGACATGCGCCACCAGGTCGTCGACCGTGGCCTGCTTGACCTCCAGCTCGCCGAGCGCGGGCAGCACCTGCTCGATGTAGTGCAGAAAGGACGCGTTCGGCCCGATGACCAGGGTGCCGGTGCGGGCGAGCCGCTCACGGTGGGCGTAGAGCAGATAGGCGACCCGGTGCAGGCCGACGGCGGTCTTCCCGGTGCCGGGACCGCCCTGCACACAGACCGTGCCGGACAGATCGCTGCGGACGATCTCGTCCTGCTCGGGCTGGATGGTGGCCACGATGTCGCGCATCGGGCCGACGCGGGGGCGCTCGATCTCCTGCTGGAGCAGCTTGCTGGTGGTGGCGGCCTCGGCGGGGTCGGACAGATGCTCGTCCTCGTAGGCCGTGAGGTCCCCTCCGGTGTAGCCGAAGCGCCGGCGCAGCGCGATGTCCATCGGGTCCTTCTTGGAGGCCCGGTAGAACGGCTGGGAGACCGGCGCACGCCAGTCGATCACCATCGGGTCGCCGTCGGCATCGTGCACATGACGGCGGCCGATGTAGAAGCGGTGGTCCTCCTCCCCCTGAGCATCGGTCCCCCGCCCCACGCCCTGCGCCGGGTCGGCGCCCGGGGCGTGGAGATAGTCGAGGCGGCCGAAGAACAGCGGGGTGTGGCTGAGATCGGCGAGGGCCTTGATGCGCTCGTCGATCTGTCGGGCGAGGACCTCGGCGTTGACCCAGTTCGCGGTGACATCGCGGATGTCGAGGTTCTCCACGTCCTCGCGCATCGCGCGCAGTGCGGCCCGGGAGGACGTGAGATGGGCGCGCTCCCGGGACAGCGGATCACCGGCGGACGGGTCGGACGGGCCGGATGCGTCGGACCGTGCGCCGGGGTGGGACGGGACGGTGGGAACAGGAACGGACGAACGGGACGGCGTGGACACGGAAAGGTGCCTCCGGGGCGTGGCCAGGGGCCGGTCGGGGCGGATGCGTGCCTCGGCCGGCTGCGGCGGTGACGGGTGGCGGTTCTGCCGTCCGGTTTCCGTCCGGACGACGGCTCTCCGTGAAGGGAGGCGGGCAAGGGAGGGGATTCTAGGTGACGGCGAGGACGGCGGCCAAACGGTTTTTCCGGCACGAGGGACCCCGACCGCCTCCGTGTCTCGGGGTCGCGGCCCCGAGAACCCCTGGGGGACGGGCTCCATCCCGGGGATGACCGGGGCGGACCACAGGGGGACGGAAGAGCCGGGCGGATTACATCCTTGGTCCGACGCCGTTCGGGTTCACCGGTTCCACCATGGAGATATGAGCGCAGCAAGCTTCACACCCTCCCGCCAGGGGCCACCGGCCGGTGCGACCGCCGTCGACGGCCGGCATCGCCGCCATCTCCTGGGCGACGCCCTGCGCGCCGTCAAGGTCTTCGCGGGCGCCGCGCTGGACGTGGTCCTGCTCGGCGAGTACAGCGAGGAACGAATCGTCCACCGCCATCCCTGACGGCGCCCCCGCGCCCTCCGGGCCGCGGGCCACAGCCGGGCGGCACCGCCCGGAGGGAGATACCTCCGCCATCACCCTGACGTTCCGTGACGGTTTGCGTGTGCTCTGTGACGGCTTCTCCGCCTCGGCCCCGGGCGCGCCCGTTCAGGCCGAGTCGAGCAGGTCGTCCGCGTCCATGATCCGGTAGGCGTAGCCCTGTTCCGCCAGGAAGCGCTGGCGGTGGGCGGCGAAGTCCTGGTCGATGGTGTCGCGGGCGACGATCGAGTAGAAGTGGGCCTGGTGGCCGTCGGCCTTGGGGCGCAGGACCCGGCCCAGCCGTTGTGCCTCCTCCTGCCGTGAACCGAAGGTCCCCGACACCTGGATGGCGACGGTCGCCTCCGGCAGGTCGATGGAGAAGTTCGCGACCTTGGACACCACCAGCACATTGAGCTCGCCCTCGCGGAAGGCGTCGAAGAGCTTCTCGCGCTGGGCGTTGGAGGTCTCGCCCTTGATGACCGGGGCGCCCAGATGCTCGCCCAGCTCGTCCAGCTGGTCGATGTACTGCCCGATCACCAGGATCTGCTGCCCGGCGAAGCGACGCACCAGGGCCTCGGCCACGTTCCGCTTGGTGTCGGTGGTCGCGCAGAACCGGTACTTCTCCTCGGCCTCGGCGGTGGCGTAGGAGAGCCGCTCGGACTCGGTGAGGTCGACCCGCACCTCCACACAGTCGGCGGGCGCGATATAGCCCTGGGCCTCGATCTCCTTCCAGGGCGCGTCGAACCGCTTGGGCCCGATGAGGGAGAAGACGTCCGACTCGCGGCCGTCCTCCCGCACCAGGGTGGCGGTCAGCCCGAGCCGCCGCCGCGCCTGGAGGTCCGCGGTGAACTTGAAGACGGGTGCGGGCAGCAGATGCACCTCGTCGTAGACGATGAGGCCCCAGTCGCGGGAGTCGAACAGCTCCAGATGCGGGTAGACACCCTTCCGCTTGGTGGTCAGCACCTGGTAGGTGGCGATGGTGACCGGCCGGATCTCCTTGCGGGTGCCGGAGTACTCGCCGATCTCGTCCTCGGTGAGCGAGGTCCGCTTCACCAGCTCGTGCTTCCACTGCCGGGCGGAGACGGTGTTGGTGACCAGGATCAGGGTGGTGGCCTTGGCCTGGGCCATGGAACCGGCGCCGACCAGGGTCTTGCCGGCGCCGCAGGGCAGCACCACGACCCCGCTGCCGCCGTGCCAGAAGTTCTCCACGGCCTGCTTCTGATAGGGCCGCAGCGTCCAGCCGTCCTCGCGCAGCTCGATCGGGTGCGCCTCGCCGTCCACATATCCCGCGAGGTCCTCGGCGGGCCAGCCCAGCCTGAGCAGGGCCTGCTTGATCTGCCCGCGCTCGGAGGGGTGGACGATCACGGAGTCCTGGTCGATACGGGCCCCGACCAGCGGGGCGATCCGCTTGGAGCGCAGCACCTCCTCGAGCACGGGCCGGTCGGTGGTGGTCAGCACCAGACCGTGGGCGGGGTGCTTGGTGAGCGTCAGCCGCCCGTAGCGGTCCATCGTCTCGGCGATGTCGACCAGCAGCGCATGCGGCACCGGATACCGGCTGTACTGCATCAGCGCGTCCACGACCTGCTCGGCGTCGTGCCCCGCGGCCCGGGCGTTCCACAGCCCGAGCGGGGTCACCCGGTAGGTGTGGATGTGCTCCGGGGCCCGCTCCAGTTCGGCGAAGGGCGCGATGGTCCGGCGGCAGGCGTCGGCCTGTTCGTGGTCGACCTCAAGAAGCAGGGTCTTGTCGGACTGGACGATGAGCGGACCATTCACACGCGGCACCTTTCCGTGTGGTCAAACATCCAGTGTGCCCGATACGGCACCCGTACCGTGTTCCTCGTATCGCGTTGGAGGGGGACCGGTCCGTCAGGTCGCCTCGTCCGCGAGTTCGGCCACGCCCGTGATCCGGTGCAGCGGATAGGTGCGTACCTCGTCGGCCGTGTGGTCGTACGCCGTGACGAAACCGCCCTCCACCCGGATCGGGGCGATCACCCGCTGGCTGGCGGAGCCCTCGGCGTTGACATACCCGATCCACAGGGACTCCCCGGTGAGGACGGCGGCCTGCACGGTGGCCAGGGTCTCGGCGGCCGTGGTGCGGGGTGGATCCCCCTCGCCGGAGGAGGACCCGGTGGGCTTGCGCGGGGCGGTGGACGCCAGATCGCCGGCGCGGATGGCGCGCAGGGCCGCCGTCAGCAGCGCGGCGTCGGGCACCGGGGGCCCGTCCGGGACCGGCTCCGGCGGGGTGCGGGGCGGGCTGCGGTGGGCATGGGCGCGGGCGATCAGGATGTCGCCCTCCGCGGACTCCGCGGCCGGGGCGAGACCCATCGCGCGCAGCCCCTCGAGGAGCGCCGCCGGGTCGGTGCGGGCGGCCAGGACCGTGGGGGCCAGGCGGCGCAGACGCAGCGGCGCCGCCCGTTTGTCGGCGAGGATCTCGGTCAGCAGGGCCTCGTCGTCGCAGCGCAGATAGGCCGAGGCCGCGCCGACGCGCAGCTGCCCGTGCCTGCGGGCCACATCGTCGATCAGATACGCCAGCGGCTGCGGGACCGGGGTGCGCGAGTGGGCGGCCAGGAAGGCGTGCAGATCGGACGCCGTACGGCCCGCGTCCAGGGCCCGGCGCACGGAGGCGGGGGTGAAGCGGTAGACCGTCGCGCCGCCCTTCGACTCGACGTCCGCGAGCACATCGAGCGTGTCGGCCAGCGGCCGCATCAGCGGGCCCGGGGCCACCGCCGTCAGGTCCGCCTGGAGCAGGACATGGTCCAGGGGCTCGGGCAGCAGCGGCGCCAGCAGCCGGGCGGCGTGGACGGCGGCGGCCGCCCGCCCTTCCGTGGTGAGGGGTTCGGGAGGGGCCGGGCGGTGGTGCTGCCGGTGCACGGGCAGCTTGTCGCCCGGGCCGGCCGGACCGACGGCGGGCAGATGCTCCGGGTGCTCGCCGAGCAGGGCACGGCCGTGCGCGGACAGGGCGCCCCGGCCGGTGACGCCCAGCAGCTCCGCCTCGGACAGCGTCCACCGGGCGAGGCGGGCGCGCAGATCGTCGGCGGCCGGGCGGTCACCGCGCAGCGGGCGCTCCCAGCGGAGCCGGGCCAGGATCGCGTCGAGACCGGCGGACGCGCCCTCCGGGAGCCCGGCGAGCAGGGTCAGCACCCGGTGGCGGACCTCCGGCGCGGGGGAGCGGTCCAGGCCGGGGCCGAGCGCGGAGAGCGTACGGTCCTTGGCGTCCCGGCCGCCGACCAGACCGGCGGTGCGGGTCGCGGTCAGCCAGGCCGTGGCCAGCCGGCTCCAGCGTTCGGCGGCGGGCAGCTCCAGCCACTCGTCGTACGCCGGGGTGGCCGCATACCGCTCGTCGGGCTCGCCGTCCGAGGCCAGCAGGCCCGCCGCGTAGGCGAGTTCGACCCAGAAGGCGGCCACCGGCTCGGAGGCGTCGAGCGCCACGGCGGTCCGCTTCAGATCGCGCACGCTCAGCCCGCCCGCGCGCAGCACCGCCGGGCCGCCCTCGTCCCAGTCCTTGAGCAGCTCCGCGACGGTCGCCAGCGCGGTGTACGCCTGACCGGCCGCCGTCGCGTCCACCGTCGCCGGAGCATGCGTGGCCGCGGCCTCCACCACGGGCGGCAGCGGCTCGGTGTGCCGGTGCGCCCGGCCGGACCGCAGATGCAGGGCCACCTCGCGGGGCAGTGTGACGGTGCCCGGGGCAGTGGGCAGCAGCAGACCGCGGTCCAGGAGCCAGCGCAGATGGGGCGCCGGATCCGCGGTGACCTGGCCGTACGGCGGACCCCACACCAGGCGGGACAGCACCTCGAGGGACTCCGCGGGGGCGGTCGTGAGGAGGGCGGACATCCGGGCGCGGCCGGTGAACAGCGCCGTCAGCGCGCCCACGGCGGACACCGCGTCAGGGGTGGTCGGCAGCCCGGCGGTGGCCAGGATCTCCTGGACGCGGCCGGGGGACATCCCGGAGGTCGCCTCGGCGACGGTGGGGCCAAGGCCGGTGGGGGAGGGGTGCTGCGGGGAGGGGGCGAGCAGCTCCCGGGCCGTGCGGACGAGACGGAGCCGGTCGTCGCCGCCCCAGACCAGGGCCTGCTCGCGCAGCGTGGCCAGGGCGTGGGGCAGGGCCTCGGCGGTCACCGGGTCCGCCTCCGGGCCGCCGTCGCCGGCCATCAGCCCGAGCAGTTCGTCGTACGACGCGGGGTCCCCGGCCACGGCCAGGGCCTCCGCGGCCCCCAGCGCGAACCGGTCCAGCCGTTCCAGCGCGCGGACGACGCTCGCACGGGTGGCGGCGCGGCCGGCGAGCTGGGTGAGGTCGGTGGGGAGGGGGACGACGAGGTCCGGGCGCGCGCGGAGCAGGGCGGACAGGGAGGCGTCGTCCCGGGTGCGCAGAGATTCGGCCAGCGAACGCGGCGCCGTGGCCGGGGCTTCCTGGTGCGAACGCTCCTCGGGGCTCATCCGGCCAACGGTAGCCGCTGCACATGACAGGGAACCCCTCCGCCGTCCACGGAACAGACCGATCGGCCCCTTCGAAGCCGCACGACCGCCCCGCCCGCACCGCGAGGGCCGACGCGGCCGGCCCCGCATCCCCGACGGCGAACGAAACGGCCGAACTGCACGGGCGGGGCCCCGGGTTGGAGAGAGCCGCCGAGGGCTGCGGGCCGTGCGGGAGGGCCCGGTCGGCTGTGGGGGAGGGACCCGTCGGCCGTCGGGTGGGCGGGGCCCGTGGGCGCGGGGGCCTACGGGTTCGGATGCGGGCGGAGTCGGTACATCGTGCCGCTGGAGTCCCGGCTGCGGGGGCTCGGACGGGTGCCTCCGGGGGCTGTGCGGGCGGACCCCGTCGGCCGTCGGGTGGGGGGAGTCCGTCGGTGGCGCGGGGGTCTGTGGGTTCGGATGCGGGCGGAACCGGCACATCGCGCCCCTGGAGCCCCTGGCGGCGCAGGCCCCGACGAGTGCCTTCGGGGGCTGTGGGGGCGGGTCCCGTCGGCCGTGGGGCGGGTGGGCGGAGTCCGTCGGTGGCGCGGGGACTCGTGAGTCCGGCGGTGGGCGGAACCGGCGCGTTGCGGGGTGGGGCGGGGAGGTCGTCCGTGGGCCGTGGGGCGGCCCGGGGAGTGCGGGAGGGAATGGCGGGAACCGCGTGGCAGGAGCCCCCGAGGGCCGGGTGGGCGGGATACGGTACCCGGGAGAATGGCGCACCCCGGAGGGGCTTCGTGGGGATCGAGAGCGACCAACTGGTCTTCGACTTCCTGAGTCGGGTCGGAGACCTGGCCCAGCAGCGTCAGCTGCCGTCCGCCGCGCGGATGCGGCTGGTGTCCGGGCTGCGGGACGAGATCGACCGGAACCGGGCGAAGTCCCCGGTCGACAACCCGGCCACGGTCCGCCGCATCCTCGGCCGCCTCGGCACCCCGGACGAGATCGTCGCCACCGCGTCCGCGGACGCCCCCGGCGGCGCCGTCGAGAGCCCTCCCGCCGCCGTCCCCGTCCAGCGCGCCAAGGACTCCGAGGACCGCACCTCGGGCCTGCGGCGCCTGGTGCCCCGCCCCCGCCCGGCCGAACCGGCCCCCGCCGACAGCTTCCCGGACGCCCCGACCCCGCCCCATCTGGCCACCGCGGAGGAGCTCGGCCGGAGCGCCGTCCGGCCCGACTGGTGGCGTGTCGAGGGCGGAACGGGCGGCGGGTTCGACCTCGACCACGGCGTCCCGGGCTTCGTCGGCGGAGTGGAGATCCCCGAACTGCTGAAACCGCCGCCCGGCAAGGACACGGCGAAACCGGAGGCGGGACCGGAGGCGGAGAAGGAACCGGCCGAGGCGGAGGCCGCCGACGAGGCCCCCGCCCCGCGCCGCCGGCTGCCCCGGCTGGGCCTGAGCGGACGGCAGAACCCCCTGCTGCTCCTGGCCGCCGTCCTGCTGGTCGCCGGGGCCGTCCTCGGCAACTGGATCGCCCTCGGCCTCGGCTGGCTCATCGCCTGGCTGTCCCGCCGGCTGACGCCCGCCGAGTCCAAGTGGGCGGTCATGGGCCTGCCCGGTCTGGTCGCCGCCGCCGGTCTCGTCTGGCTCTGGGGCCGCACCGACGGCCGCTGGGGCACCCCCATCACCGCGGGGCACATGGACGACGCGGTCGCCGGGACCTGGCCGTGGGTGGTCAGGGGAGCCGCCGTCGCCTCCGCCCTCTACCTGGTCTGGCGCTCACAGCGGTCCAGGTGACGGCGGCCCCGTGCGACCCCGGGGCGCCCGTGCCCCTGCCCCGGTCGCCCCGATGGGACAATCGCCCATATGACCACTCGTGCCCTCACCGTCGGCTTCGACCTCGATATGACGCTGATCGACTCCCGGCCCGGCATCCGCGCCTGCTACCAGGCGCTCTCCGCACGGACGGGGACACACATCGACGCCGACCTGGCCGTCACCCGGCTCGGGCCGCCGCTGGCGGAGGAACTGGTCAACTGGTTCCCCGAGGAACGGATCGACGCCGCGGCCGAGCTCTACCGCGCGATGTACCCCGGCGTCGCGATCGCCGCGACTCCCGCGCTGCCCGGCGCCCGCCGCGCGATCGAGGCGGTACGGGCGGCCGGCGGGCGGGCGATCGTGGTCACCGCGAAGTACGAGCCCAACGCCAAGCTGCATCTGGAGCACCTCGGCATCGAGCCCGACGCGGTGATCGGCGATCTGTGGGCGGAACAGAAGGCACAGGCGCTGGTCGAGCACGGCGCGGCCGTCTATGTCGGGGACCACGTCGGGGACGTCCGGGGCGCCCGCACCGCCGACGCGTACTCGGTGGGCGTCGCCACCGGCCCCTGCGCGGCCGACGAACTGCGGGCCGCGGGGGCGGATGTGGTCCTCGCGGACCTCACCGAGTTCCCCGCCTGGCTGACGACGTACGTACCCCGATAGAGGCCCGCGGGGAGCCCGCTACGACCGGACGCCCTCGCGTGCCCGCCTGCGGCCCTCCGCGATCGACCGGAGCAGACCCGCCCCGGCCATCAGGAAACCCACCCCCATGAGCATGCTCAGCCCGAACATATAGGTGGGGAAAGGCTTGGTGCCGAGCAGCAGGGGGACCAGAGTGACCGCAGTGGCCACCGCTCCGAGGAAGAACACGAGGGCGCCGGCACGGATCAGCCCGTCGCCGGCCGCGGCGGAATTCGCTTGGGTTTTGTCACGCACCGGACCAGGGTAGTTCCCAGCGGAAGGAACAGGCCGGCGGCGTCTTGTCACCGGCCCCCGGACCATTAGCCTTGGTACCGGCGGGTCCACACGGCCCGCCGCAGCCTTATCCAGAGCGTTTTTCGAAACACTTCGCAGACGCAGACGCAGTTTCCGACGAGTACGAGGACGAGGACAGACGTGCCCACCGGCAAAGTCAAGTGGTTCAACAGCGAGAAGGGCTTCGGCTTTCTCTCCCGTGACGACGGCGGCGACGTCTTCGTCCATTCCTCGGTTCTTCCCGCCGGCGTCGATTCCCTGAAGCCGGGACAGCGCGTGGAGTTCGGGGTCGTCGCCGGTCAGCGCGGCGACCAGGCGTTGTCGGTCACGCTTTTGGATCCGACCCCGTCGGTCGCCGCCGCCCAGCGCAAGAAGCCGGACGAACTCGCCTCCATCGTCCAGGATCTGACGACCCTGCTGGAGAACATCACCCCGACGCTGGAGAACGGCCGCTACCCCGACAAGACGTCCGGCAAGAAGATCGCGGGCCTGTTGCGCGCGGTCGCCGACCAGCTGGACGTCTGACCCGGGTCAGGGAAAGACGAGCGCATCCGGGCCGAGGGGCGGTACCAGCCCCTCGGCCGCCGCGCGGGTGAGCAGCCCCCGGATCGCGGCATAGCCGTCCACGCCCAGCTCGGCCGTGAACTCGTTGACATAGAGACCGATGTGCTGGTCCGCCACGGCCGGGTCCATCTCCTGCGCGTGCTCCATGACATAGGGGCGTGAGGCCTCGGGGTCGTCCCAGGCCGCACGGACCGAGGCACGGGCCGACTCGGCGAGCAGCTCCAGGGTGTCCGCGCCCAGCGAGCGCTTGGCGATGATCGCGCCCAGCGGGATCGGCAGGCCGGTGGTGTCCTCCCAGTACTCGCCCAGGTCGGCGAGCTTGTGCAGCCCGTAGTCGCGGTAGGTGAACCGTGCCTCGTGGATGACGAGACCCGCGTCGACCTTTCCGTCCCGCACGGCGGGCATGATCTCGTGGAACGGCAGCACCACGATCTCGCCGACCCCGCCGGGCACGGAGTCCGCGGCCCACAGCCGGAAGAGCAGATAGGCCGTGGACCGCTCGCTCGGCACGGCCACGGTCCGTCCGGTCAGCGCGGCAGGCTCCAGCGGGGAGGCGCCGTCCCCGTCCCCCGGCTCCCGGGTGAGCACCAGGGGGCCGCAACCACGGCCCAGCGCACCGCCGCACGGCAGCAGGGCGTACTCGTCGAGGACGTACGGCAGCACCGCGTAGGACACCTTCAGCACATCGAACTCGCCGCGCTCGGCCAGCCCGTTGGTGATGTCGATGTCGGCGAAGGTGACGTCCAGGGCGGGCGCGGAGGGGATGCGGCCGTGGGCCCAGGCGTCGAAGACGAAGGTGTCGTTCGGGCAGGGGGAGTACGCGATCCGGAGGGGCTCGGGTGTGGTGGTCATGCTGGGTTCCAACTCTCCAGGACGGGTGCGAGCTTCCCGAAGCCCTCGGTGAGGGCAGTGAGGGCGTCGCCGATGCGCCAGGCGGCACGGTCACGCGGGCCGACGGGATTGGAGACCGCCCTGACCTCCACGACGGGGGTGCGGTGCGCGGCGGCGGCCTCGGCGACGCCGAAGCCCTCCATCGCCTCCGCCAGGGCGCGCGGATGCCGGGCACGCAGCTCGGCGGCGCGGGCGGCGCTCCCGGTCACGGTGGACACGGTGAGCACGCCTCCGGTGAACGCGTCGGCGGCGGTGGCGAGATCTCTTACGAGTGGTTCCGGCGGGCGGTGCCGGACGGTGCCGAAGCCGAGCTCGGTGACGGGCAGAAAGCCGTCCGGGGTCTCGGCGCCGAGGTCGGCGGCCACGATCTCGTCGGCGACGATCAGCGAGCCGACCGGTGCGTCCGGGGCGAAGCCGCCCGCGATGCCGGCACAGACGACCAGGCCGTAGGGGGTGCCGCCGAGGGCGGCGGCGGTGAGCGCCGCGGCGGCGGAGGCTGCGGCGAGGGCCGGGCCCACGCCCGCGGCGAGCAGGTCGAGGGCGCCGACGCGGTGCAGGGTGGCACCGGGGAGCGGGATCTCGACGGCCGGGGAGCAGAACGCCCCGGCCACCGCGTCCCGCTCGGCCGGGACCGCGGTGGCCACCAGGACGCGACTGCGGGATCCCGGCTCCGTCCGAGCGGGGGAGATCTCCGTCGAGGACGTGATCAGGAGGACTTCTCCAGCTTGAAGGACCACAGACCGGTCACCTTGGTCTCGCCCTCCCGGACGGAGACGAGGGTGGAGTTGCCCGTCGCACCGTACTGGGCGTTGAAGAAGACGCTGCCCGGGATCGTGCGGTAGGTCTTGGTGCTGGAGTCGGTCAGCGGCTGGCCGTTCATCAGGATCGCCCAGCCGTTCTCGGCGATGCTCGGGTCCACGCCGAAGCGGACCGTCTCATCGGGGTCGACCTTGATCGACTTGATGCCGGTCAGCTTGGGGTCGAGGCACTTCTTCAGCTGGGCGAGCCCGACTTCCTTGCCGTCCTTGTAGCAGTCGGTCTGGGTGCTCACCGAATCCGTGCCGACCGTGAGGGTGGCCATCGGCGTCGGCTTGGTGCAGGCGGACAGCAGGAGAAGTCCGGCGGAAACGGCGCCGAGAGCGGCTACGGCGCGACGGGAAGGCAGTGCGGTCATGGCCGAAGGCTATCCGGCACGCCGGGTCCCCCGCCCATGCGGGGTGCGCGACGTGCCGCGCACTCGTGCGATCAGGTGCCGTGCACTTCCAGGCCGTCCGCCGTACACCCGGGAGGGCCGGCGGCCCACCCACGGGAGGGCCGGTACGCCGGGAATGAGGGCCTTCAGGTCGGAAGGAGAAGGTTCGTCGGGTGCGGGGCTTCCGGGCGGGGTGCGGGGTTTCCGGGCGGGCAGGCATCGGTATGCCGGGCCGGGGGCTCCGCGTTCGCCGGTCAGGTCACCCGGGGCTGGGGCGCGCCGCCGTGGCGGGCGGCGGCCAGCAGACCCCGTACGGTCGTCAGCCAGCCCGCCGCGACGATCGCGGCGCCGATCGCGAGCCCCAGCACCCCGTTCAGCGGCAGCACGATGCCGATCGCCCCGCCCAGCACCCAGGCCATCTGCAACAGCGTCTCGGAGCGTGCGAACGCCGAGGTGCGGACCAGTTCCGGCACGTCCCGCTGGATCAGCGCGTCCAGCGACAGCTTGGCGAGCGCCTGCGCGAACCCGGCGATCGCCGCCAGGAACGCCACCAGGAAGGCACTGAAGAAGAGCGCCGCGGTGATCGCCGCACCCAGCACGATCGCCACCACCGTCACGATGATCACTTCCGGGGCGCGTGCCTTCAGCCAGGCGCCGACGGCCGTGCCCAGCGCGTTGCCGGTGCCCGCGGCGACGCCCACGATGCCCAGGGACACCGCCGCGCTCTCGCCCGCGAGCGGGTGCTCGCGCAGCAGGAAGGCCAGGAAGAAGATCAGGAAGCCGGACAGACAGCGCAGACAGGCGTTGGCGCCCAGGGCGTAGGTGACGGCGGGGCCGACCGAACGCAGCCCGGGGCGGCGCGCGGGGCGGTGGTGCGGCCCGCGCCGCCGCTCGGCGTCCGCGGCGAGCAGCGCCACGTCCTCGCCCTTGGCGGAGTCGACCTTCGGCGGCAGCGAGAACGACAGGAACGTTCCCGCGACGAAGATCACGAAGGCCCCGTACAGCGGCCAGCCCGGGCCGATCATCTGTAGCCCGGCGCCCACCGGCGCGGCCAGGCCGGTGGCGAGGAGACCGCCGAGGGTGACCCGGGAGTTGGCCCGCACCAGGGAGAAACGCGGCGGCAGCAGCCGCGGCACCACCGCGCTGCGCACCACCCCGTACGCCTTGGACGCGACCAGCACACCGAGGGCGGCCGGGTACAGCTCCAGACTGCCGTCGGCCACCGCCCCCGAGATGATCAGCGCCAGCAGGGCCCGGGCGAGCATCGCGCCCGCCATCGCGGCCCGGCGCCCGTGCGGAAGCCGGTCCAGGAGGGGGCCGATGACGGGCGCCAGGACCGTGAACGGGGCCATGGTGATGGCCAGATAGAGCGCGACCCGGCCACGGGCCTCGTCGGTCGGCACGGAGAAGAACACGGTGGAGGCGAGAGCGACGGTGATCATGACGTCGCCTGCGCCGTTCACCGCGTGCAGTTCGATCAGCTTGCCGAGCCCCGACTCGCCCGCCCCATGGGCGTGGGTGACCCTGCGGATACCGCGGGCGGCACCGGTGACAGGCAGATGCAGGGCGCGGCCGACCGCGCGGACGGACCCGCCGAACCGGCCCGAACCGCTCTTTCGGCCACGCCCCTCGACCCCGCCGACCCCGGCGGTTCCATGGGGCGATCTCGCGGCTGCCACCCCGTCATAGTGCCCCGAGAACGGCGGGGGTAGTGCCGCAACCGCGCGTATGGGGGTCGCGGGGTGTCGTACGGGGCCGCCCGGAGCAGGGGAGAAACGGGGAGAAGGAACCGTCCGGGAGCCCCCGGCCCGGGGCGCCGAGGACCCTGCTCGGGGAATGCCCGGCGACACGGTGTGGGCCCGGAGGCCAGGAGAAGGTAGCGTGCGTAGCGCGTCGTGGCGGTTGTTCTCGGCCGCGCGCCTCTCATCGATCCCGCAGAATGGGTGGTGTAGGTGCGCCCGAGTGCGATCGGGCGCGGACGTCGACGCGGCCCGCTGGTCCGCTCCGTCCGCACCCCCAGCCGGGAATGGCGCACCCGTGAGACGCGTAGGAGAGAAGCGATACCTGTGAGCGCAGCGACAACGCGAAGCCGCCGCACCCCCGACCGCCTGTGCGCCGAGGCCATCGACCTCGCCCGCTCCGCCGCGGAGGAGGTCGCCGCGCCCGGTGTCGTCGGCGAGCACATGGGCATGGTGTCCGAGGGTGACCGTGTCGTCACGCACTTCTTCGAGTGCAAGGAGTTCGGGTACCGCGGCTGGCGCTGGGCGGTGACGGTCGTACGGGCCTCCCGGGCGAAGGTCGTCACCCTCGACGAGACGGTTCTGCTGCCTGGCTCCGACGCGCTGCTCGCCCCGGAGTGGGTGCCGTGGAGCGAGCGGCTGCGCCCCGGTGACCTCGGTCCCGGCGATCTGCTGCCGACGGACGCGGAGGATCTGCGGCTGGAGCCCGGCTACTCCGGTGAGGACGAGCCGGCGCCGAACTCCGCGGTCTCCGGGGAGATGGCCGAGCTGGTCGAGGCGGAGGACGCGGAGGTGACCGCCGGGGCCCCGGCGAACCTGCCCATCACGCCCTTGCGCGGCACGATCGCGGCGGTCGCGGAGGAACTGGGCATGCGCCGCGCCCGGGTCCTGTCCCGCTACGGCCTGCACACGGCGGCGGACCGCTGGGAGGAGGCCTTCGGCGCGAAGACGCCCATGGCCCAGGCGGCGCCCGCGACCTGTGTCTCCTGCGCCTTCCTGGTGCCGGTCGGCGGCTCCCTGGGGCAGGCCTTCGGGGTGTGCGCCAACGAGTTCGCCCCGGCGGACGGCCGGATGGTCTCCCTGTCGTACGGCTGCGGGGCCCACTCGGAGGCCGCCGTGATGCCGAAGACCCCGCGGCCCGCCCCTCCGGTGGTCGACGAGACCCAGGTCGAACCCTTCCCGCTGCGCCCCTCCCCCGATTCCGGCTCGGTCCCGCCCGTCCCGGACGAGACCACCGCGGAACTCGGCCACTCCTGACGGGGGCTCCGGGCCCCGGTGCGGGCTCGGCACCGCCCCGAGCGCCTGCGCGTGAGCCCCGGTGCGGGGCCTCGCCGCTCTGAGCCTCTGGGTGCCCCCAGAGTCCGGTGTGGGCTGTCCCCGCTCCAAGCCTCTGCGTGCGTGAGCCGCGGCGCGGGCCTGCCACCGATTCGAGCGCCTGCGCGGCCGAGCCGTGATGCGGGCCCGTCGCGGCGGCCTCCCCGCATGGGGCGGTCCTCGAGTCACCCCGCCGCCTGGCGCGGTGAAAAGCGGGGGCGAGGTTGCTGTAGCCGGGTGGCCGGGTGTGGGACGTCGTGGAGGCGTGATGTTGTGGCCGAGTGCCTCGGTCTCTTGGTGCGCGCGGGGCGGGTGCCCTTGCGGCGGTGCCGCGCGTGAGGCTGCGGCGGCCCGTAGGCGGCCGGGCGCGGTGTCGCGACGGCGGGCGGCCGCCGTCGTCCGCGCTCCTCGCTCGCACGGCGGGCTACGGCGTCCTCCGTGGCTACGCCGACGCCCTGCGCGCGAGCGGAACCGGGTGGATCACCATAGGCCGGACGGGGCCGCTCGGCACGGTGGAGCCGAGGCGACGGCCGCCCCGGCAAGGGCGGGGCGACGCGGCCGGGCTCTGATGCCGGTGGGGGCGTCGTGGGCCGGACCGTCGTGGCGGGGTGACCCAGGCGATCCGGGCGGACCGGTGGGTCAGGGCGTATCGCGCGGATCGGGCAGCAGCCCGGTGCGGTCGGCGCGCGGTGGGCGGGCCGGTGGTCCGGTCCGCGTGGGCCGGCGGCGGATCGTGCGGACCGGTGCGGCCGGTGGGAGATGGGCCGGTGTTCCGGTCCCCGTGGGTCGGTGGGGGCGTGGGTGTCATCGGCAGGGGGTACCTTCGTGCCGCGGCGAGCAGCCTCCCGCCGCGAGAGGGAGAGTGAAAGCGTGAGCAAGTTCGTGCGGCCTGCGGCCGAGGGCGCGGACCCGTTCGGCACGGCCCGCCTGCGGCGCGGGGTGCTGGACGCCTGGGCCACCAGCGCGGCCCGGTTTCGCGAGGACGCCAACGCCGAGGAGGACCTGGTCCTCGGCGGGTACCGCGACCGCCTGGTCGTCGAGCTCGCGCAGAACGCCGCCGACGCGGCGGCCCGGGCCGGGGCCCCCGGCAGGCTGCGGCTCACCCTCCGCGACGGTGTGCTCGTCGCCGCCAACACCGGCGCCCCCCTCGACGAGGCAGGCGTCGAGTCGCTGTCCACCCTGCGGGCCTCCGCCAAGCGCGACACCCAGGACTCCGCCGTCGGCCGCTTCGGCGTCGGCTTCGCCGCTGTCCTCGCCGTCAGTGACGAGCCCGCGGTCGTCGGACGGCACGGCGGTGTCCGCTGGTCCCTGGCCGAGGCCCGCGAACTGGCCGGCGAGACCGCCCGGCACAGCCCCGGCCTGGGTGACGAGATCCGCCGCCGCGACGGGCACGTTCCGCTGCTGCGGCTGCCGCTCGCCGCCGAGGGCACCGCCCCCGACCCGTACGACACCGTGGTCATCCTCCCGCTGCGCGACGCGGCCGCCGCCGACCTCGCGGAACGGCTCCTGACGGCCGTCGACGACGCGCTGCTGCTCGCCCTGCCGGGCCTCGAGGAGGTCGTCGTCGAGATCGGGGACGCGGCCCCGCGCACCCTGCGCCGCCGCACCGACGGCGCCGACATCGTGGTCGAGGACTCCAGCGAGGGCAAGGGCACCACCCGGTGGCGTACGGTCTCCCGGCACGGCGCCCTCACCCCCGAGCTGCTCGCCGACCGTCCGGTCGAGGAGCGGCTGCGCCCGTACTGGTCCCTCACCTGGGCCGTGCCCGTGAACGCCGACGGCACCCCCGCCGGGCCCCGTACCGCACCGGTCGTGCACGCCCCCACCCCCAGCGACGAGGCGCTCGGCGTGCCCGCGCTGCTGATCGGCTCGTTCCCGCTGGACACCACCCGCCGCCATGCCGCCCCGGGCCCGCTGACCGACTTCCTGGTGGCGCGCGCGGCCGACGCCTACGCCGAACTCCTCGCCGACTGGCGGCCGGTGACCGCCGGCATCATCGACCTGGTCCCGGGCCCGCTGGGCCGGGGCGAGCTGGACGGCGCCCTGCGCCGGGCGATCCTGGACCGGCTGCCGCGCACCGCCTTCCTGCCGCCCGCCCATGACGCCGGCGAGGACTCCGAGCTGCCCGAGGCGCTGCGCCCGAGGGACGCCGAGGTCGTCGAGGGCGCCGGCGCCGAGACCGTACGGGTCCTCGCCGAGGTGCTGCCCAGCCTGCTGCCCGCCGGCCTGGAGCGCCGGGCGGAGCTGCGGACGCTGGGGGTCGCCCGGGTACCGCTGACGGAGGCGGTCGACCGGCTCGCGGGCCTGGAGAAGGAGCCCGAGTGGTGGTGGCGGCTGTACGACAGCCTGGCCGGGGTCGAACCGGACCGGCTGTCCGGACTGCCCGTGCCGCTCGCCGGGGAGCCCTCCCAGGGGTTCGGCTCCGGGGGCGCGCGGACCACCATCGGGCCCCGGCAGGTGCTGCTGCCGACCTTCGACGGACCCCCGGTCGCCCCCGACGCCCTGACCCGGCTGGGCCTGAAGATCGCCCACCCGGACGGCGCCCACCCCCTGCTGGAGAAGCTCGGCGCCCTGCCGGCCACCCCGCGCGCCGTGCTCACCACCCCGCAGGTGCGGGCCGCCGTCGCCGCCTCCCTCGACGACGAGGGCTCCGGCTGGGACCAGGACGGCCTGGACGCCGAGGAACTGATGGACACCGTGCTCGCCCTGGTCCGCGAGGCGGGGCTGGAACCCGGTGACGAGCCCTGGCTCGGCGCCCTCGCCCTGCCCGACGAGGACGGCGAACTCGCCCCGGCCGGGGAACTGGTCCTGCCGGGCAGCCCCTTCGCGAGCGTCATGCGCGAGGGAGAACTCGCCTTCGTGGACGAGGAGGTGGCCGAGCGCTGGGGCCGGCAGCCGCTGGCCGCCTGCGGGGTGCTGGCCGACTTCGCCCTGGTCCGCGCCACCGATGTGGTCCTCGACCCGGACGAACTGGAGCCCCGCGAGTCGGACTTCGCCGAACCCGACGACGTCGGGCTGCTGGACGCCGTGGACGTGTGGTGCGAGGACGTCCTCGACCGGCTGCGGCTGTCCCCGGCACCGCGCGACGGTGACGAGGAGGGATGGTGGCCGGGCGGCGGGCGCACGTCCGTACCGCCGGTGGCCACCGAGATCGTCGCCGTGCGCGACCTCGATCTGGTCGACGACGACCGCTGGGCGCAGGCGCTCGCCCTGCTCTCCCGGCCCCCGCTGCGGGACGCGCTCACCCAGCCGGTGCGGATCCTGCTGCCGGACGGCACCCATGAGACCGTACGGCCGTACACGGCCTGGTGGCTGCGCGGTCATCCGGTGCTCGGCGGGCGGCGGCCCGCAGGACTGCGCGCCGCGGGCGGCGACCCGCTGCTGCACGGCCTGTACGACGAGGCCGACGCGACCGGCTTCGACGACGAGCAGGTGCTGCGCGCCCTCGGTGTACGGACGTCCGTGGCCGCCCTGCTGGAGGAGCCCGGCGGCGCCGCCGAGCTGCTCGACCGCCTCGCCGACCCGGAGCGGCCGGTGTCCCCGGCCCGGCTGCACGCCCTGTACGGGGCGCTGGCCGGGCTCGACCCGGAGCAGGTGACCCTGCCGGACGAGCTCCGCGCGGTCGTCGACGGCCGGGTGCGCGTGGTGGACGCCGCCGATGCCGTGGTCGTCGACTCACCCGATCTGATGCCCTTCACCGAGGGTGTACCGCTGCTGCCGGTACGCCCGGCGCGGGCCGCCGATCTCGCCGAGCTGTTGCAGGTGCGGAGGCTGAGCGAGTCGGTGACCGGTGAGGTGACCTCCGAGGGCGTCGAGCACGCCGTACCGGAGTCCGTACGGACCCTGCTCGGTCCGTCCACCCCGGCCTCGTACCTCGAACACGAGGAACTCGTCGTCGACGGTGTGGAGATCGACTGGCGTCTGGCCTCCGGAGGCGTGCTGCACGCCGCCACCCTGGAGGGCGTCGCCGCGGGGCTCTCCTGGGCCGCGGGCCAGTGGCCGCGCCGTTTCGAGGTCGCGGCCCTGCTGGAGGACCCCTCCCGCACCGAGGAACTGGCCCGGGACCGCTGGTTCGACTGAGCCCGCACGACCTCCAGGAAATCTTCACAAGGTCGTACAACTTTTCACTCATGCGGCCGGTCTCGTCTGTGGAGTCAACAGGCTTCACAGACGAAACCGGGCATCGCGGAAGCCGTACCACCCCGCGTGCCCCTGCAACGTGGGGAAGACTCATGCGCATTCGTGCCTCCGTCGCCCTGGTGACCGGCGCCCTGGCCCTCACCGCCCTGGCCGCGCCGACCGCACAGGCCGCGGACCCCTCCGCGGGCCTCGCCGCGAAGGTCACGTCCTTCGCCTCCGTCTCGCCGAAGGACGACAGCACGGGCGACACCAAGATCTCCAATGTCGTCGTCAACGGCGGCAAGGCGGTGGTCCTCGGTTCCACCACCAAGAAGAGCTTCACGCTCACCTTCACCGCGTCCGACGACTCCGGCATCGACTGGGCGTTCGCGCTGCTGTGGCACGGTTCGACCTTCGAGAAGTCCGACAACGGCGCCCTCCCCGACGAGGGGGACAAGGCCAAGTGCACCGTGGTCGACAGCACGACGGTGAGCTGCAAGGAGACCTTCACGGTCGACGCCAAGTACGACCTGCTCAACACGAACGCGGGTGCCTGGAAGGTGTGGGTGGTCGCGCAGGCCAAGGACACCGACTACGTGCAGAAGGACAACGCCAAGAGCTTCTCCCTCCAGCGCGCCTCCAAGCTGACCGCCGACGCCACGCCGGAGCCGGTGAAGAAGGGCAAGACCCTCACCGTCAAGGGCAGGCTGACCCGCGCGAACTGGGACACCAACAAGGACGCGGGCTACAGCGGCCAGTCGGTGAAGCTGCAGTTCCGTAAGAAGGGCAGCTCCGCCTACACCACGGTCAAGACCGTCAAGACGGACAGCAAGGGCAATCTGAAGACGACCGTCAAGGCGTCCGTGGACGGCTACTACCGCTACTCCTTCGCGGGCACCTCGACCACGCCCGCGGTCAACGCGGCGGGTGACTTCGTCCAGGTGAAGAAGTAGGCCCACCCCAGAGGGTGACGCGGTGCCCGCCGGGTACCGCGTCACCCCGGGAGACCTCCGGGCCGGCGGTCAGGCCGGGAAGCGGCGGTCGATCCACTTCCACAGGAACTCCAGGGCCAGCGCCGACACCGCCGCGACGCCCACGGCGATCCACGGGACCATGAGCCCGACCAGCTTCAGCGCGAAGAAGTGCTGGAGCGCGGGGACCGCCAGGACGCACAGGAACGCCACCGCCATCGCCGCCACCAGGGTGATCCGCCACCAGGTGTAGGGGCGGGCGACGATCGCCAGCACCCACATGGAGATCAGGAACAGCGTGAGGGTCGCCGCGCTGGTCTCCGCGTCCAGCGCGTCCGGGCCCGTGTAGGTGTGGCGGGCGATCAGATAGGTCACGAAGGTGGCGACCGCCGCCACGGCCCCGCCCGGGATCGCGTACCGCATCACCCGCCGTACGAAGTGCGGTCGCGCCCGCTCCTTGTTGGGGGCGAGCGCCAGGAAGAAGGCCGGGACCCCGATCGTCAGGGTCGACAGCAGCGTCAGATGCCGGGGCAGGAACGGGTACTCCACCTGCGAGCACACCACCAGCACCGCCAGCAGCACCGAGTAGACCGTCTTCACCAGGAAGAGGGTGGCGACCCGGGTGATGTTCCCGATCACCCGCCGGCCCTCGCCGACCACCGAGGGCAGCGTCGCGAAGCTGTTGTCGAGCAGCACGATCTGCGCCACGGCCCGGGTCGCCTCGGAGCCCGACCCCATCGAGACGCCGATGTCCGCGTCCTTGAGCGCCAGTACGTCGTTCACCCCGTCGCCGGTCATCGCCACCGTGTGCCCGCTCGACTGGAGGGCACCCACCATGTCCCGCTTCTGGCGCGGGGTGACGCGCCCGAACACGGTGCCCTTGTCCAGCGACTTCGCCATCTCGTCCTGGGTGGCGGGCAGCCGGCGGGCGTCCAGGACGTGCCCGGAGATGCCCAGCTTTCCGGCCACCGCCCCCACGGACACCGCGTTGTCGCCGGAGATCACCTTGGCGTGGACGTTCTGTTCGGCGAAGTAGCGCAGGGTCTCGGCGGCGTCCGGGCGCAGCCGCTGCTCCAGGACCACCAGGGCGGTGGGCCGGGCGCCGTCCTTGACCCGGCTGTCGTCCAGCTCCCGTGACGCGCGGGCCAGCAGCAGCACGCGCAGCCCCTGCTCATTGAGCCGTTCGGTCTCGGCCAGGGCCGGGTCGTGGGGGTCGAGCAGGACGTCCGGGGCGCCGAGCAGCCAGGTGCTGGACTCGCCGTCGCCCTCGCTGAAGGAGGCGCCGCTGTACTTGCGGGCGGAGGAAAAGGGCAGTGCCTCGGTGCAGCGCCAGTCCTCGCTGTCCGGATAGGCGTCGATGATCGCCTGGAGGGAGGCGTTGGGACGCGGGTCCGACTCGCCGAGGGCGCCGAGGACCTTGCGGATGTAGGTCTCGTCGGCGCCCTGGAGCGGCCGCAGTTCCGTGACGTCCATGCCGCCCTCGGTGAGCGTGCCCGTCTTGTCCAGACAGACGATGTCGACGCGGGCGAGCCCCTCGATCGCGGGCAGCTCCTGGACCAGGACCTGCTTGCGCCCCAGCCGGATCACCCCGATGGCGAAGGCCACCGAGGTCAGCAGGACGAGCCCCTCGGGGACCATGGGCACGATGCCGCCGACCGCTCGGGCCAGGGAGTCCTTGAAGTCGTACTGCTGGGCCACGAGCTGGCTGAGGGCGAGGCCCACCGCGGTCGGCACCATCATCCAGGTCACATATTTGAGGATCTGGGAGATACCGGTGCGCAGCTCGGAGTGGACCAGGGTGAAGCGGGTCGCCTCCTCCGCGAGCTGGGCGGCGTAGGCCTCACGTCCCACCTTGGCCGCCCTGAAGGCGCCGCCTCCCGCGACGACGAAGCTGCCGGACATCACGGCGTCACCGGCCTGTTTGAGGACGGGATCGGCCTCGCCGGTGAGCAGCGACTCGTCCACCTCGAGCCCGTCGGCCTCGACGCAGACGCCGTCGACCACGACCTTGTCCCCCGGTCCGACCTCGATGACGTCGTCCAGCACGATCTCCGAGGTGCCGATCTCGCCGACCACGCCGTCCCTGCGCACCATGGGTCTCGCCTCGCCGATCACCGCGAGCGAGTCCAGGGTCTTCTTGGCGCGCCACTCCTGGATGATGCCGATGCCGGTGTTGGCGATGATCACATATCCGAAGAGGCTGTCCTGGAACGGCGCCACGAACAGCATGATCAGCCAGAGCACGCCGATGATCGCGTTGAAGCGGGTGAAGACGTTCGCACGGACGATCTCGCCCAGGGACCGGCTGCTGCGGGCCGGAACGTCGTTGACCTGACCGCGGGCCACCCGCTCGGCCACCTCGGCTGCGGACAGACCCCGGGTCCGCTCGGGCAAGGGCGCGGGATGCACGGGATCGAGTTCGGCGCCCGCGTCGATATGCGTCATGCAATCGACGGTACGTGCGTATGGGTGCGTTCACCCGCCGAGGCCCGGGTCCGGGCCGGAATCCGGCCGGGGGAGAAGGGCGCGCCCGGTGGGTTCCCGTGTCCGGTGGGGGGCGGTGCGGTGCGGGCGGCTCGCGTGTCAGGTGCGGTGGGCTATCGCTCGGTGGTGGCGGCGGCCCGCTTGATGGCCGCGTCGCGCTTGCGGACGTACCAGATGCCGAGGCAGCCCAGGCCGCCGCCGGCCAGGCAGGTCCACAGCCACCAGGTGTGCCCGTGGTCGGCGAACCAGCCGTAGAAGGGCAGCTGGGCCAGGAACAGGACGAACCAGAGGATCGTGCCGCCGGTGATGGTGGCGACCACGGGGCCCTCTAGGGGCTCCGGCGCCTCGTGCCTGGGGGTCCACTTCGCCATGCGCACAGCTTACGAGGGGCCCGTCCGGCACCGGGGGACGGGCCTGGGACGGGCCTGGGACGGGCCTGGGACGGGCCTGGGGCAAGCCCGAGGCCGGGCCCCACCGGGGTCTACGCGCGGAGATAGCATTCCCTGCCTTATATGTTCATACTGAAACGGTTCGAGTCTGGCCACTAATGTTCGTATGAAACACCAACGAACAGACGGGGAAGGTTCGTCGGTGACGGGCGACGGCGAGACTCGATCACGTTTGTCCCGATCCCCGCATCATCGAGGTCCCCATGCTCTCCCTGGCACCCGCCAAGGTCCCCGAACCGCAGGAGCCGGCCACCCGGCCCCCGTCCGGCGCCATCGACCGCTTCTTCAAGATCTCCGAGCGGGGCAGCACGCTCGTACGGGAGGTGCGCGGCGGTTTCGCCACCTTCTTCGCGATGGCGTACATCATCGTGCTGAACCCGATCATCCTCGGCAGCGTGCACGATGTGGACAAGCACTATCTGAACCACGGCCAGCTGGTCACCGCGACCATCGTGACCGCCGCCTTCACCACGCTGCTCATGGGTGTCATCGGCAATGTCCCGATCGCCCTCGCGGCCGGCCTCGGGGTGAACACGGTCGTCGCGCTCCAGCTCGCCCCGCGTATGACATGGCCCGATGCGATGGGAATGGTCGTCCTGGCCGGTTTCGTGGTGATGCTGCTGGTCGCCACGGGTCTGCGCGAGCGGGTGATGAACGCCGTGCCGCTCGGACTGCGCAAGGGCATCTCGATCGGTATCGGTCTGTTCATCATGCTGATCGGGCTGGTCGACTCCGGGTTCGTCAGCCGCATCCCCGACAAGGCGAACACCACGGTTCCGCTCCAGCTCGGCATCGACGGTCACCTCACCGGCTGGCCGGTCCTGATCTTCGTCCTCGGTGTGCTGCTCACCTTCGCGCTGATCGTCCGCAAGGTGCCGGGTGCGATTCTGATCTCGATCGTCGGGATGACGGTTCTGGCGCTGGTCGTCAACGCGGTCGCCAAGATCCCCTCCTGGGGCCTGACCGTCCCGAAGTGGCCCGGCAACCCGGTCGCCACGCCCGACTTCGGCCTGCTCGGCAAGGTCAGCCTGTTCGGCGGCTTCGGCAAGGTGGGCGTGCTGACCGGGATCCTCTTCGTCTTCACGGTCCTGCTGTCGTGCTTCTTCGACGCGATGGGCACGATCATGGGCATCGGCGACGAGGCCAAGCTGACCGACGCCGAGGGCAATATGCCGGGCATCAACAAGGTGCTCTTCGTCGACGGCATCGCGGTCGCGGCGGGCGGCGCCGGCTCCTCCTCGGCCACCACCTGCTTCGTGGAGTCCACCGCGGGTGTCGGGGAGGGCGCGCGCACGGGCTTCGCCAACATCGTCACCGGCGGCCTTTTCGTGGTGGCTCTCTTCCTGACCCCGGTCGCCACGATGGTCCCGTCCCAGGCGGCCACCCCGGCGCTGATCGCGGTCGGCTTCCTGATCCTGTCCAACTCGATCAAGGAGATCGACTGGACGGACTACACGATCGCCATCCCGGCCTTCGTCACGATGCTGGCGATGCCGTTCACCTACTCGATCACCAATGGCATCGGCATGGGCTTCATCACCTTCGTGGTGCTGCGCCTGGCGGCGGGCCGCGGCCGCGAGGTACCGGTCCCGATGTACGCGGTGGCGGCGGTCTTCACCTTCTACTACCTGATGCCGGCGCTGGGGCTGACCTGATCCGTCGGGTCTGACCTGACCTGATCAATCCCTCAGGTCACTCCTTGAAGTGCTCTCCCGGCTGAAGCCGGGAGATTCCTGCTTACCTTGCGGCAACGGGCTTGACGTGCTTCGCACGCCTGACGACTGCCCTCCCGGCAGCCGGGACGAGCGCGAGGCCCATCCGGTACAGGTGCAAGACGTTCCGGGCTGCGTTGTGATCGGCATTGCCCGACCAGCCGCAGTCTGGGTTCTTGCACACGAACACGGCCTGGCTCTCCCGGTTGCCGGGCGCGGTGAAGCCGCAGGCTGAGCAGCGTTGGGAGGTGCCCGGGGCGGGGACCTTATGCAGGGTGCCGCCGAGCCGGGCGGTCTTGTACGTCAGCATGGTGACCGTGCGGCCCCATGCCTCCCTGCTGATGGAGCGGTTCAGCCCGGACTTCTGGGCAACGTTCTTCCCTGGCTCCTCGATGGTTCCCCTGGCCGACTTGACCATGTTCGTGATGGTGAGTGCTTCGACCACGACGGTGCCGTATGTGCGGGCGATGGCGGTGGTCGTTCGGTGCTGCCAGTCCAGGGCCCTGCGCTTGGCTTTCGCGCGGAGTCCTGCGATCTGGTCGTAGGTGCGGTGCAGCCGGCGGCTGGTGCGCTCACCGGGCTTGCGGTGCTGCTTGCGCCGGGCGGCGCGCCGCTCCAGGTGCACAAGCCTGGCCTTCTCCTTCTCCGTCAGCCATTCGGCGTGCTCGTACCTCTCGCCGTCCGAGAGGGCGATGGGCACGGTGACGCCCACGTCGATGCCGACCTCCGGCCCCTGGTGGGGCTCGGGCTTGACCTCGACGCTCTGGACACGGAAGGCGATGTGCCAGCCGAGCGCGTCCTTGACCAGCCGTGCCCCGGTGATCCGATTCTCCGCGTTGGCATGCTTGCCCACGGGCAGGTCCTTGGTCCACCGGAACCGGAGCCGGCCCACCTTGGGAATGTTGACCATGCCCCAGCGGCGGTGCACGCGCACGATGTTCAGGTCCCGGCCCTGAGGAACATCCACGGACATCACCGTACGGAAGCGGCCCTTGAAGTTCGGGGCGCCGGCGCGGCCGTCCCAGCAGTTCTTCCACGCCTGGAAGTACGTCTTCAGGACTGCTTGCGCGGCCTGCGCGGGAAGGACGGCAAGGAAGTCGATGTCCTTGCGGGCCTGCCGTACGGCGGCATCCGCGTGTGCGAGAGTCCGCTTTTCCTTCGGCATCATCTGCCACCAGGCGTGCAGCAGGTTCCACATGGTGCGGGCCGCGTGCGCCTGGCCATCAGTCCTCAACGCCTCGGCAGGCGACAGCGCAAGCCGGGCACGATGCCCGCACTGCCGCTTGACCAAGGTACCGTGACTCACGATCGAGACCATAGCGTTGGTTTACACCAGCAACGTCCCGTCTGACCCTCACCCCGGAGACGCAGAGCACTCCGGCGCTCTGCGCCCCCGGGCCAAGGATGGCCTTCACCCCCGCCCTGAAGGGCGGAGCACTAGCCAAGATCAGAGGTAGAAGCGCTCCGTCTCCTCGACGGCGGTCTTGAACCGTTCGTCGAAGTCATCCCGAATGAGCGTCCGGACGACATAGTCCTGGACGCTCATTCCTCTTTTCGCGGCGTGCTGCCGGAGCCGTTCGAGCAGCTCTCCGTCCAGCCGCACGCTGAGCACACTGGTCGCCATGGCCATGAGAGTTGCCGGACGCGGACGGGCTGCGTGGGTGTTCTAGGGCCGGATCACTCATATGGGTGAAAGCGTGCGGGTGAGGCGCTCCACGGGAACCAAACGGGGCCGAGTGCCCGCGGTGATGGGAGTCACCCGGTGGGCGGTGTCCTCCGGGTGGTCTTTAGGGAAAGTAATGAGTTACCCTAAAGAGCATGGTTGACCTGATCCATGGCGACGACGCTGCCGCCGTGAACGCTCTCCGTTCCGCTGTGATGCGGCTCTCGCGCCGGCTCAAGCACCAGCGGGTCGACGAGTCGCTGAGCCCGACCGAGATGTCGGTGCTCGGCACCCTGGCCCGCTGCGGCTCCGCCACGCCGGGCGAGCTGGCCCGCAAGGAGCATGTCCAGCCGCCCTCGATGACCCGCATCGTGACGCTGCTGGAGGGCAAGGGCCTGGTCAAGCTGGAGCCACACCCCGATGACCGGCGTCAGAAGGTGGTCACAGGGACCGAGCGGGCCGCGGCGATGCTCGAGGAGAGCCGTCGCAAGCGGAACGCGTTCCTGGCCGGACTGGTCGAGGGCCTGGACGAGGACGAGTGGGCCAAGCTCCGCGAAGCAGCCCCGGTTCTGGAGAAGCTCGCGCACCTCTGACCGGGGCGCGACCGTGACAGACGCGGACCCCACCCGCGTACGCAAGACGCCGTCATCGCAAGGAGGCGAACCCTTTTGAGTACGGGATCCGGAGCAGACTCCGCCCCCGCACCAGCCGCCCACGACTTCCCGTCCGCCCACGAGAGCCACCCGACCGACCGAACCGCCTCCTCTGCTTCCGAGTGCCCTCCGCCGGCCGCCTCCGGGCTTCCCGCGGCGCCGGCTGCCTCCGGGGGCCCCGCGCCCGCCGAGCGCCGTACGCCCGAGCGCCGCAAACCCGGGATGTTCAGCTCGCTGCGCGTCCGGAACTACCGGCTGTTCTTCCTGGGCCAGGTCGTCTCCAACACCGGCACCTGGATGCAACGCATCGCCCAGGACTGGCTGGTGCTGAGCCTGACCGGCTCCTCCACCGCCGTCGGTGTCACCACGGCGCTGCAGTTCCTGCCGATGCTGCTCTTCGGCCTGTACGGCGGCGTCCTCGTCGACCGCCTCCCCAAGCGCCCCACGCTGCTGGTCACCCAGTCGGCCATGGGCGCCACCGGCCTCGCCCTCGCCTTTCTGACGCTTTCCGGCCATGTCCAGGTCTGGCATGTCTATCTCGCCGCCTTCGCCGTCGGACTCGCCACGGTTCTGGACAACCCGGCCCGGCAGTCCTTCGTCTCCGAGATGGTCGGCCCCGGCCAGCTCCAGAACGCGGTCAGTCTGAACTCGGCCAACTTCCAGTCCGCCCGGCTGGTCGGCCCCGCGGTGGCGGGCGTCCTGATCACCGGCGTCGGCACGGGCTGGGCCTTCCTGCTCAACGGCCTGTCCTTCATCGCCCCCATCGCGGGTCTGATGCTGATGCGGGCCCGTGAGCTGCATGTAGTGGAGCCCACTCCGCGCGGCCGGGGCCAGCTCCGTGAGGGTCTGCGCTATGTCGCCCGCCGTCCGGAGCTGATCTGGCCGATCGTCCTGGTCGGGTTCATCGGCACCTTCGGCTTCAACTTCCCGGTCTGGCTGTCGGCGTACGCGGACCATGTCTTCCATGCGGGTGCCGGGGCCTACAGCCTCTTCAACACCCTGATGGCGCTCGGCTCGCTCGCGGGCGCCCTGCTGGCCGCCCGCCGCGGTACGACCCGGCTGCGCGTGCTGATCGCGGCGGCCGCCGCCTTCGGCGCGCTGGAGATCGTGGCCGCCGTGGCCCCGTCGCTGTGGTTGTTCTCGCTGCTGATGGTCCCGATCGGGATCTTCGGCCTCACGGTGAACGTCACCGCGAACACCGCGGTCCAGATGGGCACCGACCCGGCGATGCGCGGTCGCGTCATGGCCCTGTTCATGATGGTCTTCATGGGCGGTACGCCGCTGGGCGCGCCCCTGGTCGGCTGGGTCACCGATGTGTACGGCGCCCGGGTCGGCTTTGCACTGGGCGGTCTGATCTCGGCCCTGGCGGCCGCCACCATCGGCGTGTTCCTGGCCCGCGCCGCCGGCGTCCGCCCCACCGTGGGCTGGCACCGCGGCCACCCCCGGGTCCGCTTCGTCCCCCGCGAGCAGCCACAGCCGGTGGTGACCGCGGTGTGATTCGGGGGAGGGGCGCCCCGAAAAGCGCCCCTTCCCACGAGCCACGGCCAGCGCGCGGCGTCATGAGGACCGTCGGTCACTGACCGAGCTTCGTGCTGCGCACCCGTGGGTCGTCGGCGGCCTGGGCCGGGGGGACGCGGTGGCCGCGGGACTCGGCCACGCGCAGTACGTCAGCCAGGCATTCGGACAGCCGGATCGCGGTGTAGCGGACCTCGACATTCGGGGACAGTGGGTCCTCCAGCAACCGCCGGGCCCTGACGAGCACATCCAGACCTTCGGCCAGTTGCCGGGCCTCCGTCTCGTCCGCCAGGCGGGAAAGATATCCGCCCTCGGCCGCTTCGGCGAGGAAGCAGGGCTTGCCGTCCGGCGAGAGCCAGGGCAGCAGCCGGAGTGTGGTGCGGGGGTCCATCAGACCGCCACCCCCTCCGTGCCGATCACCTGCCGGTGTGCGGGGCGGTGGATAGGGTCGTGCATGTCGACGCTCCTTGTCAGCGTTGGTCGCGCCCCGGGAGGTCCAGCCACCTCGCCGGGGTCCTCTGCTCTCCGAAGCTAGCCAAGGATGCACCCCTCTGCATACAAGTACAGAGGGATCCACCTGAACGTGCTGGTCGCAAGATGCCTACGTTGGACGTATGAGCGACACAGAGGATGTGAAGCAGGCCCTGGACCCGATGAGCGCCAGGCCGCTCTATGTCCAGCTGGCCGACGTCATCGCACAGCAGATCGAGACGGGAAAGCTGGCCCCGGACAGGCCGATCCCCTCGGAGAACCATCTCGCCGACGCGTACGGTGTGGCCCGGCTCACCGCACGGCGGGCCGCGCGGGAACTGCGTGAGCGGGGGCTCGTCGTGACCGTCCGCGGCAAGGGCTCCTTCGTCGTCGAGCAGCCGCAGGCCGACCCGGCCGAGAAGACGGACGGCGGGACCGTCGGCTGACGGTGGCTGGGTGGTTCGTTCCCTGCGAGGGTGATCTCATGAGGCTCTTCGTCGCGGTCGTGCCGCCTCCGGAGGCGATTGATGAGCTGGCCGTCGCCGTGCGCGGGCTGGAGCGGATGCCGGGCGCGGGCGGGCTGCGCTGGACCGGGCGGCCTGCCTGGCACTTCACGCTCGCCTTCTACGGGGAGGTGGCCGAGGGGGTCGTACCGGAGTTGTCCGAGCGGCTGGCGCGGGCGGCCCGGCACAGCGAGCCGTTCCCGCTGGCGCTGTGCGGGGGCGGTCACTTCGGGGGCCGGGCCCTGTGGGTGGGGGCGTCCGGGGACCTGGAGGCGCTGCGGCTGCTGGCCGACCGCGCAGAGGCCGCGGGCCGGAAGGCGGGCCTGGAGGTGGGGGAGCACCGGGGCTATCGCGCGCATCTGACGCTGGCCCGCGGTCGCGGAACGGCGAACTTCCGGCCGTATGTGGCGGCGCTGGACGCGTTCGCCGGGTGTGCGTGGACGGTCGGTGAGCTGCATCTGGTGCTCAGCCGGCTGCCGGTGTCCGGGGTACCGGGGGAGCAGCCGCGCTACGAGACGCTGGAGCAGTGGGGGCTGGGGCGGGGCTGGGCGGCCCTCGGCGCAGAGGAGTGACGAGACCCGGTTAGTCTCGATACGTGGACCCGAAGACTCGTAACCGGATCATGGCCGGTGTGCTTGTGATGATGTTCGTGGTGGTGGCGATGGCGGCTGCGATCGGAAGGTAGAGCCGACGCGATCTCCTGACGGCGATACCCCGAAGGGGCCGTCTCCCCTCTCGGAGGCTGGTCCGGGGCAGCAGGCGGCTGCGAGCAGTCGGGCCCGGTCACGCAACCGAGGCCAGGACAGGGGCGACGGGAACCGATGGGGCCGGCTGCTCGGCCCACACGATCTTCCCGGTGGGGGTGAAGCGGGTTCCCCACCGCTCGGCGAGCTGGGAGACGAGGTAGATTCCGCGACCGCCCTCGTCCATCGCCGCTGCGTAGCGCAGGTGCGGGGAGGTACTGCTGCCGTCACTGACCTCCACGACGAGGCTGGTGCCACGCAGAAGGCGCAGGTGGACAGGGGGTGCCCCGTAGCGGATGGCATTGGTGACCAGCTCGCTGAGGATCAGTTCGGTGGCGAATGCCGTCTCCCCCAGATTCCAGTCGGCCAGCGTCGCGAACACCTCAGCGCGCAGGGCGGGCACCGCGGCGGGAAAGGCCGGGATGTCCCATTCGGCGATACGGTCATGCGGAAACGCACGGGTGCGAGCGACCAGAAGAGCGACGTCATCGACTGGACGAGCGGGTCGCACTGCATCCAGGACCGTCTGGCACGTCTCCTCCGGGTCCATCCCCGCGCCGGAGAGCGTGTCGCACAGCAGCTTCAGGCCGGCCTCGACATCGCGGTGCCGGTCCTCGACGAGCCCGTCGGTGTAGAGCACGACCTGCGTGTCCTCCGGCAACTTCCGCTCAACGGCCTCAAAGCGCAGGCCGCCTATACCCAGCGGAGGGCCTGCGGGCAGGTCGAGAAGCTCCGCGCGGCCGTCCGGATCGACGATGGCGGGCGGAAAGTGACCAGCTCTTGCCATCGCGCAGATGCGGGAGACCGGGTCGTAGATCGCATACAGGCAGGTGGTCCCGGCGGTCCCGTCCTCGCAGGTGCCCGCCTCCGCATCCATTTGAATCACCACGTCGTCGAGTCGGGCCAGTAGCTCGTCGGGCGGCAGGTCAAGGGTGGAGAAATTGCGGACGGCGGTGCGCAGCCGACCCATGGTGACGGCGGAGCGCAGGCTGTGGCCGACCACGTCCCCGACCACCAGCGCGGTGCGGTGGCCCGGGAGAGGGATCACGTCGAACCAGTCCCCGCCGACCTCGGCCTCGGCCGGTACGTAGCGGCACGCCACCCGGACGGTGCTGGTGTCCGGCAGCACCCGGGGCAGCAGGCCGCGCTGCAGCGTGGTGGCGATGGTGCGCTCGCGGCTGTAGCGGCGAGCCAGATGAGAGACCGCAAGGCCGACGACGAGCAGCAACACGGCGGTGACGATGTCGTCCGAGTTGTTGAAGCGGGTGAAACTTTCGTACGGGGTGGTGAAGAAGTAGATGTACCACACGGCGGCGGACAGGGCCGTGAGGGCCGCAGCACCACGGTTGCCGAGAGCTGCCACCGCCGAGACGACCAACATCAGAATCAGGACCGCGTTGGTGTCGGACAGGATCGCCCGGATGGGCAGCAGGAGCAGGCAGACGGCGGGTGGGACTGCTACTGCCGCAAGGAGCGCGGTCAGCCCCCTGGCCGGATCACGAGGCATGCCACACCTCCCCATCTCTCCGGTGTAGCAGGGCTGACATGGCGCTGCCAGTCGATACGGGTCAGCGCGGTGCCTCGACCGGGGTGGGGCGGTGCCGTCCCCGAGTCCGCGGAGAAGCGTGGACATGCCGCATTGATGGGCTTCGTCCGCCATGTCCCCGACGGCGTCCCGAGGGGCCCTGGTCATCCCGGACGCGCTCCTGGGCGGTGGCCCCGGGACGGTGTACTCTCCAGGGCCACCGACGTCAGCCGGTTAGCGGACCCGCCGGACGGCGACCCGGCCTTCGAGCGGCTACCAGGCGAACGCCTCCGGCGAGGGGCCCGGTCCCGGGAAGATCTCGTCGAGGCCGGACAGAACCTCGGCGGAGAGCTCCAGCTCGACCGCCCGCAGCGCCGACTCCAGCTGCTCGGCGGTGCGCGGACCGACGATCGGGCCGGTGACGCCGGGGCGGGTCAGCAGCCAGGCGAGGGCGGCCTCACCGGGCTCCAGGCCATGCTTGTCGAGCAGGTCCTCGTAGGCCTGGACCTGGGCCCGCCCGGCGGTGTCGGCCAGCGCGTCCGCCGCACGTCCGGTGGCGCGGCGCCCGCCCTCGACCTCCTTCTTGATGACTCCGCCGAGCAGACCGCCGTTCAGCGGCGACCACGGGATGACCCCGAGCCCGTAGTCCTGCGCCGCCGGGATGACCTCCATCTCGGCGCGGCGCTCCGCCAGGTTGTAGAGGCACTGCTCGCTGACCAGGCCGTAGGAGCCGCGTCGTGCGGCGACCTCGTTCGCCTGGGCGATCTTGTAGCCCGGGAAGTTGCTGGAGCCCGCGTAGAGGATCTTCCCCTGCTGCACCAGTACGTCGACGGCCTGCCAGATCTCGTCGAACGGGGTGGCCCGGTCGATGTGGTGGAACTGGTACAGATCGATGTGATCCGTCCGCAGCCGCTTGAGGCTGGCGTCGACCGCGCGGCGGATGTTGAGCGCGGAGAGCTTGTCGTGGTTGGGCCAGGCCTCACCGCCAGCGGCCATGTTGGAGTAGACCTTGGTGGCGAGGACCACCTTGTCGCGCCGGTCGCCGCCCTGAGCGAACCAGTTTCCGATGATCTCCTCGGTACGGCCCTTGTTCTCGCCCCAGCCGTACACATTGGCGGTGTCGAAGAAGTTGATGCCCGCGTCCAGCGCCGCGTCCATGATCGCGTGGCTGTCGGCCTCGTCGGTCTGCGGACCGAAGTTCATGGTCCCGAGAACGAGCCGGCTGACCTTGAGTCCTGTGCGTCCGAGCTGCGTGTACTTCATGGTCACAAGCCAACGTCTTGGAGTGCGCTCGACGCAAGGGGGAACGCCGCCGCGAGCGCCGGGCTCAGTCCCGAGGCAGCCCGGCGGTGTCGAAGGCGAGCTCGAGGGGGGTGTCGGTCATGTCGATGACTCCGCCGTAGGCGACGGAGAGTTCGCTGGTGTACTCGCCGTCCTTGGGCTGGGTGTAGAGATGGCTCCTGCCCTGGTAGGGGTCGGCCACGAGGTGGACTGGGACTTCGGCGAGGGCGTAGGCGGTCTTCCCGTGTGTCCCTCGGGGACGGGCACCTTCTCGAGCCGCTCGAACGCCTCATCCAGGCGGCGCGCGTTGTCGCTCACGGCCATCACGATCCCGTCTTCCAGGACGTCGCGGCTCAGTCCCGCGGGAACTCGTCGGTCTTGAGGGTGAGGCCGACCACGGTGTCGGTGAGGTCGAGGTCTTCTCCGAAGGGCACCTTGGTCTCGGTCGCGTAGTCCCCGTCCTTGGGCTGGGTGTAGAGGTGGCACCTGCCCTGGTAGGGGTCGACGACGAGGTAGACGGGGACTTCGGCGAGGGCGTAGGCGGTCTTCTTGGGGCCGTAGTCGTTGAGGGCGGTGCTCTTGGAGAGGACTTCGGCGACGAACTCGACGTCCTGATGCCGCCAGCGTCCGTGGTCACCCCTCACCGCTCCCTCGGCCAGCGCCGCCGCGTCACAGGCGAAGCCGTTCAGATGCCCGGGGAAGTCGATACGGACGTCGGATGCCATCCGATTGCGCGGATACCTGCCGTACAACTGCTGAAGGATGTCGAAGACGATCTCAAAATGAGTCTGCCGCTGCGGTGACATGAAGATGTTCCCCCCGACGATCTCGACCTTTGTTCCCTCGGGGACGGGCATCTTCGCAAGTGCCTCGAACATGGCGTCCAAGGTCAGCTCGCCGCTCTCTTCGGCCATCTCGGTCCTGTCGTCGAGGACGATCATCGTGGCGCTCCTCCCCGGCCGCTCCCGCGTGAGTGCGGCCGCGCGGTCCAACGATACGCACGGTGACCGGGGTGCGCCGGAATTCGGCCAGGTTTCCGGCCACGCGGCTACTCAGGCGGCCGGTCGCGAGGGAACTCCTCGGTGTGCAGGGTGAGGTCGAGGAGGGTGGTGGTCATGTCTACGTCCGTGCCGAAGGCGACGGAGAGTTCGCTGGTGTACTCCCCGTCCTTGGGCTGGGTGTAGAGGTGGCACCTGCCCTGGTAGGGGTCGACGACGAGGTAGACGGGGACCTCTGCGAGGGCGTACGCGGTCTTCTTGGGGCCGTAGTCGTTGGAGGCCGTGCCCTGGGAGATGACCTCGGTGACGAACTCGACGTCCTGGTGGCGCCAGCGGCCCTCGTCGTCCTTCCGTGCGGAATCGCCGAGCACGGCCACGTCGGGGCAGAAGCCGTTCTGGTGGCCCGGGAAGTCGATCCGGACGTCCGAGAACACCCTGACATCCATCCCGAATCTGTCTTCGACAGCCCGCACGATCCGGCGGATGATCTCCCAGTGGGTGTCGCGCTGCGGCGTCATATGGATGTTGCCCCCGACGATCTCGACCCGGAATCCTTCGGGGACGGGCATCCGCTCGATGCGCCGGAACCACTCGTCCAGGCGCCTGGTGTTCGCGTCGGCCATCGCGATCTCCTCGTCGAGGACGGTCATCGTGGCGCTCCTCCCCGGCCGCCCTCCGCGCAAGTGCGGCCGCGCGGTACAACGATACGTACGGTGAGGGGGGACACGCCCGGAATCGATCAGTACGCGCGGTACGGCTCTCCCAGCCCCCACTCCTGGTGCATCGCCTCCGCGAACGCCTCCGCGATCCGGTGCTCGCCGTGTGTGTTGGGGTGGGTGCCGTCGTAGGTGTCCCTGTGGAGGTCGTACGCGGGCGGCGGGGCCAGCAGGAGCGGGGAGCGGGGTTCGTCCAGGTCGGCGACCGTCTTCTCCAGGAGGTCGTTGAAGAGCGCGACCTGGGCCGCGAAGAGGGTGTCCGTCTGCGCCCGGATGTTCGGTATCACCGGGAGCAGCACCATGTGGATGCGCGGGTTCGCCGTACGGGCCCGGGTCACGAAGGCGCGTGCGTTGTCCGCCGTCTGCTCCGCGTCCGTGTAGAAGCCCAGGTCGATCAGGCCCAGGGCCACCAGCAGCACATCCGCGCGGGACTGCCGTACGGCGTCGGCGATCAGGGGCGCCATATGCAGCCAGCCCTCGCCCCAGCCCGCCAGATGGGTGCGCGGGAAGTCCGGTTCGGCGTAGGCGTAGGACGTCGGCGCGTCCGCCGTCTTGTCGTAGAGGGCTTCGCGGGGGCCGACGAGAGTGCACGGACCGCTGTAGGTCGCGCAGAGGTGCTGCCACATCCGGTAGCGCCAGGTGTGCTCGCCCGCGCCCCCGATGGTCATGGAGTCGCCTACCGGCATAAACCTGAGCATCCACCCATCATGGACGATCGCCGTGGGAGGCGGGGCGGGGGCGGGGGAGCGGTCGGGGAGGTGACGCGCGCCACGCGGGCCGGTGCCGGGCGCCCGGGGGCGTGGCCGGGCCCCTGAACTGCGGCGCCGGATGGCAGGCTTGGGGCATGCGTCGATCGTTCGCGTTCCTCTCCGCGGTCCTGCTCATCGGTGTGCTCGCCGCACCCGCGTCCGCCGCCGGCGACGACGGCTTCACCATCGAGGATCCCCGGATCACCGAGTCCAGCGGTCTCGCCGCCTCGCACCTCCACCCGGGGATCTACTGGACCCACAACGACAGCGACGACGGCCCGTACATCTATGCCGTGGACAGCCGCACGGGCAGGACGGTCGCCACCGTCACCTTCCGTGGCGTCGGCGCGCCCCGTGATGTCGAGGCGATCTCCATCGGACCGGGGAACCGGATCTACCTCGGTGACATCGGCGACAACTTCGGCGGCAGATGGCCGCACGTCTGGATCTACACCTTCGCCGAGCCCACGGTGCTCGAGGACCAGACGGTCCAGGCCACCCAGTACGTGGTCACCTACGAGGACGGGCCGCGCGACGCCGAGTCCCTGGTGGTGCACCCCGGAACCGGGCGCGTCTACATCATCGACAAGAAGGAGGACGGCGGTCACCTCTACGAGGGGCCGGACCGGCTGTCCTCGACCGGGACGAACGTCTTCCGGCCCGTCGCCCCCGTGGATCTGTGGGCCACCGACGCCGCCTTCTCCCCGGACGGTGAACAGCTCGCCGTGCGCGGCTACTTCGGCGGTATCGCCTACGCCTGGAACGACGGCCGGATCAAGCGGCAGGACCGGCTGAGCGTCCCGCTCCAGCGGCAGGGCGAGTCCGTGACCTACACCGTCGACGGGTCGAAGCTGATGTACGGGAGCGAGGGCGCCGGCAGCCGGGTGCAGTCCGGGGACCTGCCCGGCCGCCAGGAGGACGGTCACGGCGGGGGCTCCGGGGCCTCCTCGGGCAAGGGCGGCGCCCAGGCCGGGAGTGCCGGTGAGCAGGTCCCCGACACCGACTACAAGGTCGGCGGCCTGGTCATCGTCGTCGGCCTCGCTCTGGTGTTCGGCATCAAGCGGCTGGTCCGCCGCCCCCCGCGGCAGTAGCCGTACCCGCTCCGGTCGCCCCCGGCGCCGCGGGGACGGACGCCGGGGTGCGGACCGATGGCGCGCACGACTCTTGACGTGGCCATGATGTGCCCGTTTTCCTAAGGGATGCGCGGTGCATGGGAGCGCTCCCATCCGTTCCGGGGCCGTGCCTTTCCGAGAGGAACCCACGATGTTCCGCAAGGTGCGAAGGGCGCTGTGTGCGGTCGCCGCAGCGCTTGTGCTACCGCTGGCGGGTGCCGGTACGTCCCATGCCGACGCCACCGCAGGCTCCGGCTACTGGCACACCAGCGGGCGGCAGATCCTCGACGCGTCGGGGCAGTCCGTCCGTATCGCCGGCATCAACTGGTTCGGCTTCGAGACCAGCAATCTGGTGGTCCACGGTCTCTGGTCGCGCGACTACAAGAGCATGATCGACCAGATGAAGTCGCTCGGCTACAACGCCATCCGGCTGCCCTACAGCGACGACATCTTCAAGAGCGGCTCCGTCCCCAGCAGCATCGACTTCTCCAGCGGCAAGAACGCCGATCTGCAGGGGCTGAACTCCCTCCAGGTCATGGACAAGATCGTGGCGTACGCCGGCCAGGACGGGCTGAAGGTGATCCTGGACCGTCACCGGCCCGACTCGGGCGGTCAGTCGGCGCTCTGGTACACCAGCGCGGTCCCGGAGAGCACCTGGATCGCCAACCTCAAGGCGATCGCGACCCGCTACAAGGGCAACTCCGCGGTGATCGGCATCGATCTGCACAACGAGCCGCACGACCCGGCCTGCTGGGGCTGCGGCGACCAGGCGACGGACTGGCGCCTGGCCGCGCAGCGCGGCGGCAACGCGGTGCTGTCGGCCAACCCCGACCTGCTGATCTTCGTGGAGGGCATCCAGACCTACGCGGGGGTCTCCGGCTGGTGGGGCGGCAACCTGATGGGCGCCGGGCAGTACCCGGTGCAACTGGACGTGCCCAACCGGGTCGTCTACTCGGCGCACGACTATGCGACGAGCGTGGCCCAGCAGACCTGGTTCAGCGACCCGGCGTTCCCGAACAACATGCCGGGCATCTGGGACAAGTACTGGGGCTATCTCTTCAAGCAGAACATCGCCCCGGTGTGGGTGGGTGAGTTCGGCACCACGCTGCAGTCGACGGTGGACCAGAAGTGGCTGGCGGCCCTCGTGTCGTACATGCGCCCGACGGCCGGGAACGGCGGCGACTCCTTCTCCTGGTCCTTCTGGTCGTGGAACCCCAACTCCGGGGACACGGGCGGCATCCTGAAGGACGACTGGTCGACCGTGGACACGGTGAAGGACGGCTATCTGGCGAGCATCAAGGCGCCGGGCTTCCCGGGCACGGGCGGCGGTGACGGTGGCGGCAACGGCGGCGGCAACGGTGGTGGCGGGACCACCGCGGCCTGCAAGGCCGCCTACACCGTCAGCAGCGACTGGGGCAGCGGCTTCAACGCCGATGTGACGGTGACCAACACCGGCACCAAGGCGATCAGCTCCTGGAAGGTGACCTGGACATGGAGCGGGTCGCAGAAGGTCAGCAGCATGTGGAACGCGAGCTACACCCAGTCGGGCGGGACGGTCACCGCGGTGAACGCCGCGCACAACGGCAGTGTGGCGGCGGGCGGTTCGGCGAGCTTCGGGTTCAGCGGGGCGCCCGGCGGCGGCAGCGTGCCGAGCCTGAGCTGCACGGCCTCCTGAGCCGCGTGGCGGTGTGAGCTGCGTACGGGGGTGTGAGGCGCGCGAAGGGGCGCCCGGTCCATACCGGGCGCCCCTTGTCGGAGTGGCGAAGTCCCTGCCCGGTGTCCTCCAGGACACCGGGGCCGGACGCGGTCTAGAGCTTCTCGATCACATGGTCGACGCAGCGCGTCAGCGCCTCGACGTCCGCCGGGTCGATCGCCGGGAACATCGCGATGCGCAGCTGGTTGCGGCCGAGCTTGCGGTAGGGCTCGGTGTCGACGATGCCGTTGGCGCGCAGCACCTTGGCGACGGCCGACGCGTCGACCTCGTCCGTGAAGTCGATCGTCCCGATGACCTGCGAGCGCTTGGCCGGGTCGGTGACGAACGGGTTGGCGTACTTGATGTCCTCGGCCCAGCCGTAGAGCGTGCGCGCCGAGGTCGCGGTGCGGCGCACCGCCCAGTCGAGGCCGCCCTGGCCGTTGAACCACTCCAGCTGCTCGTTCAGCAGGAACAGGGTGGCCAGGGCCGGGGTGTTGTACGTCTGGTTCTTGCGGGAGTTGTCGATCGCCGTGGGGAGGCTGAAGAACTCCGGGACATGGCGGCCGGAGGCGTGCACCCGCTCGGCGCGCTCGATCGCGGCCGGCGAGAAGACGCCGATCCACAGTCCGCCGTCGGAGGCGAAGGACTTCTGCGGGGCGAAGTAGTAGACATCGGTCTCGGCGATGTCGACCGGGAGGCCGCCGGCGCCGGAGGTGGCGTCCACCAGGACCAGGGCGCCCTCGTCGGCGCCCGCGACCCGCTGGATCGGCATCGCGACACCGGTGGAGGTCTCGTTGTGGGTGAAGGCGTAGACGTCGACGCCCGCCTCGGCCTGCGGCTCGGGGTGGGTGCCGGGGTCGGCGGAGATCACCGTCGGCTCGGCGAGCCATGGGGCGAGCTTCGCGGCCTTGGCGAACTTGGAGGAGAACTCGCCGAACGTGAGGTGCTGCGACTTGTTCTCGATCAGACCGTGGGTCGCGATGTCCCAGAACGCGGTGGAGCCGCCGTTGCCCAGGACGACCTCATAGCCGTCGGGGAGCTGGAACAGCTCGCTGATGCCCTCGCGCACCTTGCCGACCAGGTTCTTGACCGGGGCCTGGCGGTGGGATGTGCCGAGCAGGGAGCGACCCGTGGCGGCGAGGGCGTCCAGCGCCTCGACCCGCACCTTGGAGGGACCCGCGCCGAAACGACCGTCGGCGGGCTTGATGTCAGCGGGAATCTGGATATCAGCCACGAACCGGAGAGTAGTCCTTCGGAGAAACCGGACGGAAACGTGTCCGTTCGATGAGACGACTCCCTCCGGTCCGTGGATTCGTACGGAACCACAGGGGTCGCGAGCCCGCGACCCCGCGAGCCCGGCATGATCCGGACGACGGGCGGGGCCACGCCGGTTCGGACGGGCCGGGCCGCCCGGGTCCAAAGGGGGGTGCCCGCCCCGGGGCGGGCATGCGGGCCGCGCGGAAGGGGGAGGCGTCGCTCCTGTGTTTGCCGGGTGATGGCCGTTTCCCGGGTGACGACGCGTACGCCGCCGGGCAGCGCCACGGAGGCCGGCGGACGGCGGCCCGGCCTTCCGCGGCCGGGCGGCGCTCTCGGCGTCGAGGCCGGAGACGAACGGGTCCACAGACGAACAGGTCCGGAGACGAACAGGTCCGGAGACGAACAGGTCCGGAGACGAACGGGTCCGGCGCCGGTGATCAGGCCGAAGGGCCTCCGACCGCCGGGGTCGGAGTGAATGTCACCGGCAGCGCGGTGAGGCCCCGCAGCCACGGCGAGGAGCGGCGGGTCAACTCCGCCTCGGGAACGGCGAGATCGATGTCCGGCAGCCGGTCGAGCACCACCTCGATCCCGGTCCGCGCGATCACCTCCGCCAGCTCCTGCGCGGGCCACGGACAGCGGTGCTCCCCGTGGCCGAAGGAGAAGTGCGCGTTGTTGCCGCCGGTGAGCGCGGAGCCGTCGGTGCGCACCTGGGGGTCGCTGTTGGCGCCCTGGAGACCGAGCAGCAGGAGATCGCCGGCGCGGATGTGACGGCCGCCCAGGTGGATGTCGCGGGAGGCCCAACGGCCCGCGACGTTCTGGGTGGGGGAGTCCTCCCACAGCACCTCGTTCATGGCCTCGGCGATGCTGTTGCGCCCGCCGAAGAGGGAGGCGGCGAAACGGTCGTCGGTCAGCATCAGCCGCAGCGAGTTGCCGATCCAGTCCGTGGTCGGCTGGTGGCCCGCGGCCAGCATCACCATCAGGTCCTGGACGATCTCCTCGTCGGTGAAGCCGTTCTCGTCCGCGAGCATCCGCGAGACCACGTCGTCCGCCGGTTCCTTCTTGCGCTCGGCCAGCAACCGGGCCATGGAGGCGGCCAGCAGCCTCTGCCCCTCGATCGCCCGCTCCCGCCCGTCGATCATGTCGTTGAGGGCGGTGACCAGTTCGGGACCCTGCTGCTCGGAGAAGCCGTACAGCCGCGCGAGGACACGGACCGGCAGCAGCATCGCGTACTGGGTGACGAGATCCGCCGAACCGTCGCCGCAGACCGTGTCGATCAGCTCGTCGGCGACCCGCTCGGCGTGGGCGCGCAGTTCGTAGGGGTCGACGGTCTCCAGCGCGGCGCTGACCATCGCGGCGCGCTCGCGGTGGCGGGCGCCGACGGTGTGAATGATCGAGGACTGTCCCCGGCCGATCACCGGCAGCAGCGGCCAGTCGTCGGGGACGTCCTCCCACCGGTTCCACAGGCCGGAGTCCCGGCTGAAGAGCACCGGGTCACTGGTGACCTGATGCAGCTCGCGATAGCCGAGCACCAGCCACGCGGGGATGCCGGCGTCGAGCAGCACGGGTGCCACGGCACCGTGCTCGCGCCGCATCTCCCGGTAGAGCACGGCGGGTTCGGCCTGGAACCGGGGCCCGCTCAGGGGCACGGGGGCGGGGGTCACACCAGCTCCTGTTCGGACGGGGGTGTCTGGGTGGCGTAGTACTGCCGCACATGTTCGACCAGCGTGATCAGGACCTGTTTGGAGGAGTCGCGTTCCCGCGCGTCGCAGTCGATCAGCGGGACGTCGGGGTCGAGGTCGAGCGCCGCACGGATCTCGTCGGGGGTGTGCCGGGGGCCGCCGAAGTCGTTGCAGGCCACGATGAACGGCGTGCCGTGGCGCTCCAGTCGGTCGATGGCGTACCAGGAGTCGTCGATACGCCGGGTGTCGAGGAGGACGACCGCGCCCAGCGCGCCGGAGAAGAGCCGGTCCCACAGGAACCAGAACCGCTCCTGCCCGGGCGCGCCGAACAGATACAGCACATTGTGCGAGTCCAGGGTGATACGGCCGAAGTCGAAGGCGACGGTGGTGGTGGCCTTGTGCTGCACCCCGCTCACATCGTCGACGGTCTCACCGGCCCGGGTCATCGTCTCCTCGGTGCTGAGCGGGCGGATCTCGCTCACCGAGCGGACCATGGTCGTCTTGCCGACGCCGAGGCCGCCGACGATCACGATCTTCAGGCCGTTGTCCGCCTGGGCACCCAGCGGAGTGCGGCGGTCAGAGGTTGCGGAGTCCAACGAGCACCTGCTCCAGGAAGTCGGGATCGGGAAGTGCCGCGGTGCGGGGGTGGCGGGCGCTGACGCGGCCCGCGGCCAGCAGGTCGGAGAGCAGGATCTTGATGATGCTCACCGGCAGCCCCAGTTCGGCGGCGATCTCCACCACCGCCGTGGGCTGCCGGCACATCCGCAGGATCGCGGCGTGCTCCGACTGCAGGCCGGACACCGGGTCGCACTCCGCGACCACGAGGGTCACCACGTCCCACCGGTCCGACGCGTCCGACCGGCTGCGGCCCCCGGTGAGGGTGTACAGCCGGTCGGGCGCGTCGTCCCTGCCGGGGCGGCTCATGACTGCCGCGGCGGCGCGCTCAGGTGTGCGCCGAGTTGTTCCACGAGTTCGCTCATGTTGTGCCCGACCAGTCCCGCGTCCGCGTCCTCGCCGGTGACCAGGGCGAGATGGGCGCCCTCGCCCGCCTCCACGATGAACAGGACTCCGCCGTAGAACTCGGTCATCGCCGAGCGCACGCCCCCGCTGCCGTCGCCGAACTCCACGGAGGCGCCGTGGGACAGCGACTGGATGCCGGCGGAGATCGCGGCCAACTGGTCGGCCTGGTCGGCGGAGAGCTCCGGGGTGCGGCACAGCTTCAGCCCGTCCCGGGACAGCACCAGTGCGTGCCGGGCACCCGGGGTGCGCTCCAGCAGTCCCTCGATGAGCCAGGTGAGCTTCTCGTCGACAGTCGTGGTGGCGGTCATGAAGTGGTGTCGCCTTCCGGGTGGGAGGGGGTGGCGGCGGATTCCGGTGCGGTCGGTTCCGGCACGGGATCGGCTGCCGCTGTCTCTGGTGCGTGGGGTTCGGGTGCCTCGGGTGGGTGTGCTCCCTCGGGGGTGGCGGGCGCCGTCCTCTGCGGGGGCTCGGTCTCGGCCGTGGTGTCCTGGGGGGCGGTCGGGTCCGGCCGGGCGCCGCGGACGGCCTCGCGGAAGGAGCCGAAGCGGGGGGCCCGGACCTTGGCTTCGTCGGGGGTGCGCGGCTCGCGCGCGGAGCGGGCCGCGGCCCGGTCGCGGACCTGTTCGGCCTCGGCGAGGGCCCGGCCGCGGCGGCGCCGGGGGAGACCGCCGGTGCCGGGGCCGTCCTTCGCCGGTACGTCGTCCGCGGAGGTGCGCACGGACGTGCGCTCGGACGTGCGCGCGGAGTCGTGTACGGAGTCGTGCACGGGCTTGTGGGTGGACGTGTGCGCGGACGGCCGGTGCGCCGGGGAGTCCGTTCGGGGGGACCCATGGGCCGGGACCGGGCCGGGGCCGAGGTCCTCGACGGCGCGGGCGGCGGAGTACGAGGGGCGCCGGCCGGGCGCGGTCCGAGCGGCCGGTGCCGGGGCGGGCTCGGTGGCGGGCGGCGGCGTCGGCCGGGTCAGGACGGCGTGCGGGATCAGCAGCAGGGCGCTCGTGCCGCCGCGCGCCGACGGCCGGAAGGACACCCGCAGCCCGTGCTTGCGGGCGAGCCGGCCGACGACCGTGAGACCGAGCCGGGTGCCGGTGAGCATGCTCAGCTCCGCGTCGCCGGAGACCGCGCGCTCGGCGCGGCGCAGCTGCACCTCGCCCATGACCAGGCCCGCGTCCTCCACCGAGACGATGACCCCCGCCGGGACCTCCTCGACATAGACATGGACCTCGGCGGTCGGTGGGGAGAAGTTCGCGGCGTTGTCCAGGAGTTCGGCGAGCGCGTGCATCACACCCTCGGCGGCGTGACCGGCGACCGCGGCCTCGCTGGAGGAGTGGACACGGATCCGCTGGTAGCCGCTGATGCGGCCCATGGCGCCGCGCAGGATCGACTCCATGACGATGGGACGCGCCCAGCGCCGGCCGGAGCGGGCGCCCGCGAGGACGGCGACGGAGTCGGCGAGACGGCCCGCCTGGGCGGTGTGGTGGTCGAGGTGCAGCAGATCGGAGAGGACGTCCTCGTCCGCGTGCCGCTCCTCCATCGCGCGCAGGTCGGCGAGCATGCCGGTGGCCAGGGCCTGCATCCGGCCGGCCACATTGGCGGTCATGGCGAGCGCCGCGTCCCGGGCGTTCGCGGTCTTGCGGACGCGCTGGACGAGGCGGAGCCGGTCCGCGGTGAGCTTGGCGACATCGGAGGCGAGCCGGTCGCGCCGGCGGTCGGACTCCTCGGTCAGCTCGGCGCGCTGCCGGGCGAACTCATCCGTGAGACGGGCCCGCTCCCGGGCGAACTCCTTGATGAGCCGCTTCCGTTCGTGGGCGAACTCCTCGGCCAGCCGGACCCGTTCCTCGACCAGACCGTCCGTCAGCTGCTTGCGTTCGATGCCGAACTCCTCGGCGAGCCGCGCCCGTTCCTG
This sequence comes from Streptomyces nodosus, assembly GCF_008704995.1. Classification (NCBI taxonomy): domain Bacteria; kingdom Bacillati; phylum Actinomycetota; class Actinomycetes; order Kitasatosporales; family Streptomycetaceae; genus Streptomyces; species Streptomyces nodosus. The sequence continues at coordinate 3,424,533 of NZ_CP023747.1, read as the reverse complement.
AAGGAGCCGGCTCGCGTCCTGAGCCAGGGTGTCGATCCGGCGGCGGGCCAGCGACGCCGACCGGGTGCCGTGGACCGCGAGGGCGACCGTCACACAGAGTGATAAGGCTGCGGCCCCGCCGCCCCAGGCCAGGGGGACACGGACCGTCGTCGGCGCCGCCAGGACCGCGGCGACGACGGCGAGTCCCGCCACCGCGGCGGTGCCCAGGGCGGCGGGTGCGACGGCACGGAGATTAGCGCGTACGCCTGACGGCGTGAGGGCGGTCATGCAGGGTGTCCTCGGTCGGCCTCGGTTTGTCCAGGACGTTCGGGGCGCGCGGGGCCAGAAAGGGAGCGGCGTCCCGAGGGTGATCAACTAGGCGTGACTATAGGAGAGTCGGCGTACGGAACGAGCACGTCCCGTTGCCGGACTCATCATACGATCGTGCGAGAAGCGGATGGCGGCACGCCCAGGACGGTCACTGTCAGTGGTCGGAGGCATCCTGGGAGCATGACGGATACGGGGAAGCGACGGCGGGAGACGCCGGGCGTGGACGGCGCCGCGCTGGCCGCCGAGCTGCGCGCGGCGGTGCGCGGCACGGTCGATCTCGGGACGACGGCGCGGGCGCTGCACACCATGGACGCGTCCAACTACCGTCGGGTGCCGCTGGGCGTGGTGGCTCCCCGGGACGCGGACGACGTGGCCGCGACGCTGGCCGTGTGCCGTGCGCACGGCGTGCCGGTCGTCCCCCGCGGCGGCGGTACGTCGATCGCCGGACAGGCGACGGGCACGGGCGTGGTGCTCGACTTCACCCGGCATATGAACCGGCTGCTGTCCCTGGATCCCGGGTCCCGCACGGCGGTGGTGCAGCCGGGCCTCGTCCTGGACCGCCTCCAGGAGGCCGCCGCCCGCCAGGGTCTGCGTTTCGGCCCGGATCCCTCCACCCACGCCCGCTGCACGCTCGGCGGAATGATCGGCAACAACGCGTGCGGCTCCCACTCGGTGGCCTGGGGCACCACGGCGGACAGCGTGCGCGAGCTGTCGGTGCTCACCGCGCGCGGCGAGGCGCTGAGAGCGGGCCGTTCCTGGCAGGGCGCTCCCCAGGGGCTGCGGGACCTGGTGGAGGGCGAGCTGGCGTTGCTGCGCACGGGCTACCCCGCCCTCCCGCGCCGTATCTCCGGGTACGCCCTGGACGCGCTGCTGCCGGAGAAGGGCGCGGATGTGGCCCGCTTCCTGTGCGGTTCCGAGGGCACGCTGGGGGTGCTGACCGAGGCGGTGGTCGGCCTGGTCGAGGCGCCGCGAGCCACCGCGCTCGCCGTGCTGGCGTATCCGGACGAGAGCGCGGCCGCCGAGGCCGCGGCCGGGCTGCTGCCGCTGGGGCCGCTGACCGTGGAGGGCATGGCGGCCGATCTGGTGCCGCCGTCCGCGGGGCTGCCGAGGGGCGGCGCCTGGCTGTTCGTGGAGACCGGCGGCGCGAGCGGGGCGGAGGCACGCGCCCGGGCGCAGTCGGTCGTCCGGGCCGCGGAGGTCATGGATGCCCTGGTGGTCACCGATCCGGCCGGACAGCGTGCGCTGTGGCGGCTGCGTGAGGATGCTGCCGGGGCGGCCACCCGGATCCCCGCCCCGGGGCCCGGGTCCGGGACGGACACCGAGGCATGGCCCGGCTGGGAGGACTGCGCGGTGCCGCCGGCCCGACTGGGCGCCTATCTCCGGGATTTCCGGCGCCTGCTGGCCGAGTACGGTCTGCGCGGGGCGCCCTACGGCCACTTCGGGGACGGCTGCATCCATGTCCGGATCGACTTCGACCTGGTGACCCCCGGGGGCGTCGCCCGTTTCCGCCGCTTCTCCCAGGACCTGGCCGCACTGGTCGTCTCCCACGGGGGCTCCCTCTCCGGGGAGCACGGGGACGGCCAGGCGCGGGCGGAGCTGCTCCCGGCGATGTACGGGCCGGAGCTGGTGGCCCTCTTCGAGCGCGCCAAGGACCTCTGGGACCCGGACGGCCTGCTCAACCCGGGCATGCTGGTGCGGCCGGACCGGCTGGACGAGAACCTCCGGTTCGCGGTGCTGCCCCGGGAGCCGGTGGAGGTCGCCTTCGGCTATCCGGCGGACGGCGGCGACTTCTCGGCCGCGGTGCGCCGGTGCGTGGGGGTCGCCAAGTGCCGTACGACGACGGTGTCCGGGGACGCGGTGATGTGCCCCTCGTTCCGGGCGACCGGCGAGGAGGAGCACTCCACGCGCGGGCGGGCCCGGCTGCTGCACGAGATGCTGGCGGGCGAGGTGGTCACCGACGGCTGGCGGTCCCCGCAGGTGCGGGACGCGCTGGATCTGTGCCTGTCCTGCAAGGGCTGCCGCACGGACTGCCCGGTCGGCGTCGACATGGCCACCTACAAGGCGGAGTTCCTGCACCATCACTACGCGGGGCGGCGCAGACCGGCCGCGCACTACGCCATGGGACGGCTGCCGGTGTGGCTGCGGGCGGTCGACCGCACCCGCGCCGCTCGGCTGGTGGGCGCCCTGGCGTCGGTGGGGCCGCTGGCGGCGCTCGGCAAACGGCTGGGCGGGATCGCCCCCGAGCGGGACCTCCCGCGCCCGGCCGTGGAGACCTTCAGCCGCTGGTGGGCACGGAGATCCCGGGAGCAGGGGGGCCGGAGGACGTCCGGTGCCGGTGCGCGGGTGGTCCTGTGGCCGGACACCTTCACGGAGCACTTCACGCCGACCGTGGGCCGGGCCGCCGTACGGGTGCTGGAGGCGGCGGGCCTGACGGTGGACCTGCCGCCGACGGTGCGCGGGGAGGCCGTGGCGGACGACGGTCCCGGGCGCCGGCTCGCCGCTCGCCGGGCCCGTGTCTGCTGCGGTCTGACCTATGTCTCCACGGGACAGCTGGACCACGCCCGCACCGTGCAGCGCCGGACGCTCGACCTGATGGGACCGGTGCTGGCGGCCGGTCTCCCGGTGGTCGTCCTGGAGCCGAGCTGTGCCGCCGCCCTCCGCACCGACCTCCCGGAGCTGCTGCACGACGATCCCCGCGCACCACGGCTGGCGGCCGCGGTGGTGACCTTCGCGGAGGCCCTGGAGCGGTACGCCCCGGACTGGACACCGCCGCGGGTCGACCGCCCGGTGGTCGGTCAGACCCACTGCCATCAGCATGCGGTGCTGGGCGACGCGGCCGACCGCGGGCTGCGCGCGGCGGCGGGCCTCACCGGCGAACTGGCCGGTGGCTGCTGCGGGCTCGCGGGCGACTTCGGCTTCACCCGGGGCCACTACGAGGTCTCGACGGCCTGCGCGGAGGAGCAACTGCTCCCGGCGGTGCGGTCGGCGCCCGGGGACGCAGTGGTCCTCGCGGACGGCTTCTCCTGCCGCACCCAACTGGAACAGCTCGCGGGCCGCAGAGCACGGCATCTGGCAGAGGCCCTGGCCCAGGGCCTCGACGGCCCGGAGGGGACCGGGGAAGGGGCGCCGGGGCGGTGAACTCCTGGCGGTAGGGACGGTGTCCGCCGTCGGTTGCCCGGGCCTGCTCGGTTTCGAGGGGCGGCACGGGCGGTCAGGTGGTGGACCGCCGGGGGCGTCCCGATTGACCGTTCGGAAGGGGCGCCGGGGCGGTGAACCCCTGGCGGTAGGGACGGTCTCCGCCGTCGGCCCCCCGTGGGCCTGCTCGGTTTCGAGGGCCGGCACCGGCGGTCAGGCGGTGACCGCCCGGGGTCTCCCGAGCGCCCTTTCGCCGCACAGGGCGCCGTATCGCAGGGGTAGCGTGCCGCTGAGCCGGTGGTGCCGGCCGGCCCCGTTCAGGCCTCCGGCTGCGCGGGCGGTCCGCCCCGGCCGACCTGGGTCCGTACCGCTCCCATGCTGGCCGCGATGACCAGCACGATCGCGACCGCCTGGAGCGCGGTCAGGGCCTGGTCGAGGATCAGGAAGCCCGCGGTCGCCGCGATGGCCGGTTCCAGGCTCATCATGATCGCGAAGGTGGAGGCCGGCAGACGGCGCAGGGCGAGGAGTTCCAGGGTGTAGGGAAGGACCGAGGAGAGCACCGCCACGGCCGCGCCGAGCCCGACCGTCGTCGGCACCAGCAGCTTCGAGCCCGACTCGGCGATCCCCAGCGGCACGAAGAGCACCGCGGCCACCGCCATCGCGAGCGCGAGCCCGTCGGCCTGCGGGAAGCGCCGTCCGGTACGGGCGCTGAAGACGATGTAGGCCGCCCACATCGCGCCCGCGGAGAGCGCGAAGGCGACGCCCGCCGGATCCAGGTCCCCGAAGCCTCCACCGCCGAGCAGGAAGACCCCGGCCAGGGCGAGCCCCGCCCAGAGCAGATTCACCGCGCGGCGGGAGGCGAACACCGACAGGGCCAGCGGGCCGAGCACCTCCAGGGTGACCGCGGGGCCCAGCGGAATGCGGTTCACGGACTGGTAGAAGAGGCCGTTCATCCCGGCCATGGCGATGCCGAAGACCACCACGGTTCCCCAGTCGGCGCGCGAGTGCCCGCGCAGCTTGGGGCGGCAGACCAGCAACAGGACGACGGCCGCCACCACGAGCCGCAGGGTGACGACGCCGAGCGCACCGGCCCGTGGCATCAGGCTCACCGCGAGGGCGGCGCCGAACTGCACGGAGACGCCCCCGGCGAGCACCAGCCCCACCGGCCCCAGGGAACCCCGCCGGGGCGGTCCGCCGGGCGCCGGGGGCGCGGAGTCCGGCGCGGCGGCCACCGGGGCCGGGGTGGAGGGGGCGGAGCTGGGGGTGTTCACGGGGCCTTCCAGTTCAGTCGACGTGGAGTTTGTTCAGCATGCTGTACCTGTGGGTCCAGGGTAATGGACTTGTCCAGGGGTTCTGCTCGGGGTGTGCTGGGGGTGTGCCTGCGGCGCCTCCCCGGCGCCTCCCCGGCGCCTCCCCGATGTCGCCCCGGCGCCTCCCCTGTATCTCCCCGGCCCGGCCCGTCCCGGACGCCGCGGCCGGAAATTCATGCAAGCACGCTTGCTTGTTTCCGGGGCCGCTGCCATGCTCCCCAGGCACACCGCCGTCCCCCGAGGGGAGCGCACCGTGTCCGACGCACCGCCCGTGACCGACGAGTACGGCGCCCGGGAGCCCGACGGACCGTGCGGCCCGCCCGCCCCGCCGGGCCGGTTCGTCCCGCCTGTCCAACCCGCCCCGCCCGGCCGGTCCATGTCGCCCCGCCGCCCCGGTGCGGCCCCGTGACCGGCGGCCCGGCGGCACACCGCCCCCTGCTCATAGGCAATGCCTCCGGCTTCTACGGCGACCGTTTCGACGCCCTGCGGGAGATGCTCACCGGCGGTCCCCTGGACATCGTCACCGGCGACTATCTCGCCGAGCTGACGATGCTGATCCTCGGCCGCGACCGCCTGAAGAACCCCGCAGGGGGCTATGCGCGCACCTTCCTCGGCCAGTTGGAGGAGTGCCTGGGCCTCGCCCGGGAGCGGGGCGTGCGGATCGTGACGAACGCGGGCGGCCTCGCCCCGGCCGGACTCGCCGACGCCGTACGGAAGTCGGCGGACCGTCTCGGCATTCCCGTACGCGTCGCCCATGTCGAGGGCGACGACCTCACCGCCTCCTTTCCGGGCGCCCTGGCCGCCCATGCCTATCTGGGCGGCCAGGGCATCGCCGCCTGTCTGCGCGAGGGAGCCGATGTGGTGGTCACCGGACGCGTCACGGACGCCGCGCTCGTCACCGGGCCCGCCCTCGCCCACTTCGGCTGGGGAGCCGGGGAGTACGACCGGCTGGCCGGCGCGATGGTCGCCGGGCACATCCTGGAGTGCGGGGCCCAGGCCACCGGCGGCAACTACGCCTTCTTCACCGACCATCCGTCCGAACTGCTGCGCCGGCCCGGTTTCCCGCTCGCCGAACTCCATGAGGACGGCAGCAGCGTCATCACCAAGCACGACGGCACCGGCGGTGTGGTGGACATCGGCACGGTCACCGCGCAGCTCCTCTACGAGACGGCCGGCGCCCGCTATGCCGGGCCCGATGTCACCGCCCGCCTCGACACGGTCCGGCTCACCCGGGAGGCGCCCGACCGGGTGCGCGTCCGGGGGGTGCGCGGCGAGGCCCCGCCCCCGGCGCTCAAGGTCGGCGTCAACCGTCTCGGCGGCTACCGCAACGAGGTCGTCTTCGTGCTGACCGGACTCGACATCGAGGCCAAGGCCGCGCTGGTCAGGGACCAGATGGAGGCCGCCCTGGCAGCCGCCGGGATCGTCCCGGGGGCTTCCGACTCCGCCGGAGCAGAGGGGAGTTCCGGGGTGCGCGTGCGCTGGGACCTCGTCCGTACCGACCACCCCGACGCCCCCACCGAGGAGACGGCCGGCGCCCTGCTCCGGCTGGTGGTGCGCGGCCCCGACCAGGAGAGGGTGGGCCGGGCGATCGGCGGCGCCGCCGTCGAGCTGGCGCTGGCGAGCTACCCCGGCTTCCATCTGGTCGCGCCCCCGGGCAAGGGCACGCCCTACGGGGTCTTCGAGGCTGCCTTCGTGGACCGCGGTGCCGTGCGGCAGATGGCGGTGCTCCCCGACGGGCGGCGGATCCCCGTGCCCCCGGCCCCCGGCACCTGTCCCCTCGCCGAGGTGCCTCAGCCGCCCCTGCCCGAACCCCTGCCCCCGGGACCGACCCGGCGCGCTCCCCTCGGACGCGTCGCCGGGGCCCGCAGCGGGGACAAGGGCGCAGACGCCAACATCGGGGTGTGGGTGCGCACCGAGGAGGCCTGGCGCTGGCTCGCCCACACCCTCACCGTCGACCGGCTGCGCACCCTGCTGCCGGAGACCGCCGGTCTGACCGTCGTCCGCCATGTGCTGCCGAATCTGCGCGCCCTGAACTTCGTCGTCGAGGGGCTCCTCGGCGAGGGCGTCGCCGCGCAGCACCGCTTCGACCCGGGTGCCAAGGGCCTGGGCGAATGGCTGCGCTCCCGCCATCTCGACCTGCCGGAGGCCCTGCTGTGACGGTCCTCGCGTCCACCCTGGACGTCCACGGCCCCGACTACCGCGCCCGTCGCGCCGCCATGCTGGACCGGCTCGCCGCCCTGGACGCCGAGCATGCCAAGGCACTGGCCGGGGGAGGGGAGGCGTACCTCGAACGGCACCGGGCCCGCGGCAAACTGACGGCCCGTGAACGCGTCGAACTACTGCTCGACCCCGACACCCCGTTCCTGGAACTGTCCCCGCTCGCCGCCTGGGGCAGCGACTACCCGGTCGGCGCCTCCCTGGTCACCGGCATCGGGGTGGTCGAGGGCGTCGAATGCCTGATCACCGCCAACGACCCGACCGTGCGGGGCGGCGCCAGCAACCCCTGGAGCCTGAAGAAGGCCCTGCGCGCCCATGAGATCGCGTTCGCCAACCGGCTGCCGTGCATCAGCCTGGTGGAGTCGGGCGGCGCCGATCTGCCCTCCCAGAAGGAGATCTTCATCCCTGGCGGCGCGGTTTTCCGCGACCTCACCCGGCTGTCCGCCGCCGGGATCCCCACCGTGGCGGTCGTCCTCGGCAACTCCACCGCCGGCGGCGCGTACATCCCCGGCATGTCCGACCACGTGATCATGGTCAAGGAGCGCGCCAAGGTGTTTCTCGGCGGGCCGCCCCTGGTGCGGATGGCGACCGGGGAGGAGAGCGACGACGAGTCCCTGGGCGGCGCCGAGATGCATGCCCGGGTGTCGGGCCTCGCGGATCACTACGCCCTCGACGAACGGGACGCCCTGCGGCAGGCCCGCCGGGTGGTCGCCCGTCTCAACCACCGCAAGGCGTACCCCGATCCCGGTCCCGCGGGCCCGCCCCGCCACGACCCGGAGGAACTGCTCGGGATCGTGCCCGAAGATCTGAAGGTGCCCTTCGATCCGCGGGAGGTCATCGCCCGGGTCGTCGACGACTCCGACTTCGACGAGTTCAAGCCGCTGTACGGGACGAGCCTCACCACCGGGTGGGCCACCCTGCACGGCTATCCGCTCGGGGTGCTGGCCAACGCCCGGGGCGTGCTCTTCAGCGAGGAGTCCCAGAAGGCGGCCCAGTTCATCCAGCTGGCCGACCAGCGCGACATCCCGCTGCTGTTCCTGCACAACACCACCGGCTATATGGTCGGCCGGGAGTACGAGCAGGGCGGCATCGTCAAACACGGCGCGATGATGATCAACGCGGTGTCCAACAGCCGGGTCCCGCATCTGTCCGTGCTGATGGGCGCCTCCTACGGGGCGGGGCACTACGGGATGTGCGGGCGGGCGTACGATCCCCGCTTCCTGTTCGCCTGGCCCAGCGCCAAGTCCGCCGTGATGGGCCCGCAGCAGCTCGCCGGGGTGCTGTCGATCGTGGCCCGGCAGTCGGCCGCGGCGAAGGGCCGTCCGTACGACGAGGACGCGGACGCCGCCCTGCGCGCCATGGTGGAACAGCAGATCGAGTCCGAGTCCCTGCCGATGTTCCTGTCCGGGCGGCTGTACGACGACGGGGTCATCGACCCCCGCGACACCCGCACCGTCCTCGGCCTGTGCCTGTCCGCGATCCACACCGCGCCCTACCAGGGCGCGCGTGGCGGATTCGGCGTCTTCCGGATGTGAGGCCCATGATCACTTCCCTGCTGGTGGCCAACCGCGGTGAGATCGCCTGCCGCGTCTTCCGTACCTGCCGTGAACAGGGCATCCGTACCGTCGCCGTGCACTCGGACGCCGACGCCGAGGCGTTGCACGTCCGCCTGGCCGACGCGGCGGTACGGCTGCCGGGGGCGGCGCCCTCGGACACCTATCTGCGCGGCGATCCGATCGTGCGGGCGGCCCTCGCGGCCGGGGCCGACGCCGTGCACCCGGGCTACGGCTTCCTCTCCGAGAACGCCGGCTTCGCGCGCGCGGTGCTCGACGCGGGCCTGGTGTGGGTTGGACCGCCGCCGGAGGCGATCGAGGCGATGGCCTCCAAGACCCGCGCCAAGAAGTTGATGGGCCTGGAGCCGCTGACCACGGTCACCGCCGCCGATCTGCCCGTGCTGGTCAAGGCGGCGGCGGGCGGCGGCGGACGCGGGATGCGGGTGGTGCGGGAGCTGGACGCCCTGGACGCCGAACTGGCGGCCGCGCGCGCGGAGGCGCTGAGCGCGTTCGGCGACGACGAGGTGTTCGTCGAGCCCTACATCGAGGACGGACGCCATGTCGAGGTGCAGCTTCTCGCCGACACCCACGGCACGATCTGGACGCTCGGCACCCGCGACTGCTCGCTCCAGCGCCGCCACCAGAAGGTGATCGAGGAGGCTCCGGCGCCCGGCCTGGCACCCGAACTCATCGCCTCCCTCTGTGAGTCGGCGGTACGGGCGGCCCGCGCCGCCGGCCATGTGGGGGCCGGGACGGTGGAGTTCCTGGTCGCCGACGGCCGGGCGCACTTCCTGGAGATGAACACCCGGCTCCAGGTGGAACACCCGGTCACCGAGGCGGTGTTCGGCATCGACCTGGTGGCCCTCCAGATCCGGATCGCGGAAGGGGCGGCCCTGGAGGGTGAGCCGCCCCGTGCCCGGGGGCATGCGGTCGAGGCCCGGCTGTACGCCGAGGACCCGGCGCGTGGATGGGCCCCGGGGACCGGCACCCTGCACCGCCTGGCCGTCCCGGGGGTGCGGCTGGACACCGGGTACGCGGACGGCGACACGATCGGGGTCCACTACGACTCCCTGATCGCCAAGGCCGTCGCCCACGCCCCGACCCGCGCCGAGGCGGTCCGCAGGCTGGCCGGAGCGCTGGAGCGGGCCACGGTCCACGGACCGGTGACCAACCGTGAGCTGCTGGTCCGGTCCCTGCGCCACGAGGAGTTCACCGCCGCCCGGACGGACACCGGCTTCTACGACCGCCGGCTGCCCGCGCTGACCGCCCCGGCACCCGATCCGTACGCACCCCTGGCTGCGGCGCTGGCGGACGCGCACGGGCGCTCACGGTTCGGCGGCTGGCGCAATCTGCCCTCGCAGGGGCAGCTCAAGCGCTATCTGATGGCGGGCGAGGAGCACGAGGTGCGCTACCGCCACACCCGTACGGGCCTGGAGGCGGAGGGCGCGGACGGGGTGCGGGTGGTGCACGCCGACGACCGCCTGGTGGTCCTCGAAGTGGACGGCGTCCGGCGGAGGTTCGAGGTGGCGCGATACGGCGACCGGGTCCATGTCGGAGGGACGGTGCTCACCGCCCTGCCCCGCTTCCCCGAGCCCGCCCCCGACCACGCCCCCGGCTCGCTGCTTGCCCCCATGCCCGGCACGGTCGTCCGGGTCGCCGAGGACCTGGCCGCAGGAGACCCCGTACGGGCCGGGGAGCCCCTGGTCTGGCTGGAGGCGATGAAGATGCGGCACACCATCTCCGCACCGGCCGCGGGCACCCTCAGGGCCCTGTACGCCGCCCCCGGCCTCCAGGTCGAGGTCGGCGCCCTGCTGGCCGTGGTGGACACCGAGACCCCGCACTAGACGCACCACCCAACGGACCGGACCAGCCCAGGAGGCCGGCATGAGCCCCGTCATGGAAACCGCAGAGCACCAGGCCCTCCGCTCGGCCGTGGCCGCCCTCGGCAGGCGCTACGGCCGTGACTACCTCACCGGCGTCGTCGCCGCCGGCGGCCGGCCCACCGAACTCTGGGCCGAGGCCGCGAAACTCGGCTATCTCGGGGTGAACCTTCCGCAGGAGTACGGGGGCGGAGGCGCCGGGATCGCCGAACTCTCCATCGTCCTGGAGGAACTGGGCGCCGCGGGCTGCCCCCTGCTGATGCTGGTCGTCTCGCCCGCCATCTGCGGCACGGTGATCGCCCGCTTCGGCACCGACGCCCAGAAGGAGCGCTGGCTGCCGGGCCTCGCGGACGGCACCCGCACCATGGCCTTCGGCATCACCGAACCCGACGCCGGCTCCAACTCCCACCGCATCACCACCACCGCCCGCCGCGACCCGGACAGCGGCGACTGGCTGCTCACCGGCCGCAAGGTGTTCATCTCCGGGGCGGACACCGCCGATGCGGTGCTGATCGTGGGCCGCACCGAGACCGCGTCCGGACCAGAGGGCCGCACCGGCCGCCTCAAGCCCTGCCTGTTCATCGTCCCGCGCGACGCCGAGGGCTTCCAGCGGCGGCCCATCGCCATGGAACTCCACGCGGCCGAGAAGCAGTTCGAACTCACCCTGGACGAGGTGCGGCTTCCCGCCGACGCACTCGTCGGCGACGAGAACGCGGGGCTGCTCCAGCTGTTCGCCGGGCTCAACCCCGAGCGGGTGATGACCGCCGCCTTCGCGATCGGCATGGGCCGCCACGCCCTGGCCCGGGCCGTGGAGTACGCCCGGGAGCGGGCCGTCTGGGGGCGGCCCATCGGCGCCCACCAGGCGATCGCCCACCCCCTTGCCCAGGCGCACATCGACCTCGAACTGGCCCGGCTGATGATGCAGAAGGCCGCCCTCCTCCATGACTCCGGGGACGACCTCGCCGCCGGGGAGGCCGCCAACATGGCCAAGTACGCGGCCGGAGAGGCCTGTGTGAGGGCCGTCGACCAGGCGGTGCACACCCTCGGCGGCAACGGCCTCACCCGCGAGTTCGGGCTCGCGTCGCTCATCACGGCCGCACGGGTGACCCGGATCGCGCCGGTGAGCCGGGAGATGATCCTCAACCATGTCTCCCACCAGACCCTGGGCCTGCCGAAGTCCTACTGACCGCACCTCGGGGAGCGGAGATGACGGAACTCGTACGCACCGCGCGGGAGCGCGGCATCACCACCCTCACCCTGGACGCGCCCGCCCGCCGCAACGCCCTGTCGGCCGCGCTCGCCGACGCCCTGGCCGAGGCGCTGGCCCGCTGCGGCGGGGACCGCGGCACCCGCGCCGTCGTCCTCACCCACGCCGGGAACACCTTCTGCGCGGGCGCCGATCTGCGCGATCCGCCGCGCCCGGAGGCGCTGGTCGAGCTGATGCGGGGGATCGTCGAACTGCCCGTCCCGGTCGTCGCCCGGGTGGACGGGCATGTCCGGGCGGGCGGACTCGGACTGCTGGGCGCCTGTGACATCGCGGTCGCCTCCACCGCGGCCACCTTCGCCTTCACCGAGGTGCGGATCGGCCTCGCCCCCGCCGTGATCTCCCTTCCGCTGCTGCCCCGCGCGGACCCGCGCGCGCTGGCCCGCCACTGCCTCACCGGCGAACGCCTCGACGCCGCCGAGGCCGTGCGCGCCGGGCTGCTCACCGCGGCCGGTGCGGACGTCGACGAGGTGCTCGCACCGGTGCTCGACGGACTGCGCAGGGCCTCCCCCCAGGGCCTGGCCGAGACCAAACGACTGCTCACGGCTACTGTGCTTCAGACCTTCGACCGGGACGCGGACGCCCTGACCGCGCTCTCGGCCCGGCTGTTCGCCTCTCCGCAGGCCCGCGAGGGGGCGACGGCCTTCCTCGAACGACGGGATCCCACATGGGTGGTGTGAACACGGTCGAACGCGGCCCCAAGCAGGACCGCAGCCGGGCCACCCGGCAGCGGCTGCTCGAGGCCGCCGTGGCCTGCCTCGCCGAACACGGCTGGGCGGGCTCCACGGTCTCGGTGGTCGCCGAGCACGCCGGGGTCTCCCGGGGCGCCGCCCAGCACCACTTCCCGACCCGGGAGGACCTGTTCACCGCGGCCGTGGAGTATGTCGCCGAGGAACGCTCCACCGCCCTGCGGGCCCTGTTCCCCGAGGGCACGGCCGATCGCCGCGCGGTCGTCGCCGCCCTGGTGGACCTGTACACCGGGCCGCTGTTCCGGGCCGCCCTGCATCTCTGGGTCGCCGCCTGCGACGAGGACCGGCTGCGCCCCCGGGTCACCGAACTGGAGGCCCGCGTCGGCCGCGAGACCCATCGCATCGCCGTCGAACTGCTGGGCGCCGACGAGTCCCGCCCCGGCGTCCGCGAGACGGTCCAGGGACTGCTCGACCTGGCCCGTGGCCTCGGCCTCGCCCATCTGCTCACCGACGACGGGGCCCGCCGCGAGCGGGTGGTGGCCCAGTGGGCGACGCTGGTGGCCGAGGCGCTGGACTGACCACGCCCTCCCGGTCCTCGTCCCGCCGACCGGACCGCCGACGGCTGTGAACCACGACACATACGCACCGGGAGTCCGGCAGTACCCTGACCCCATGCCTCCGATGCTCGTCCGACGCCGCCACGTGGACTACGGACGCGTCACGAGCATGGGCTGTCGGCGCATCGCCTGATCCAGCCCCTCTTTCCCCTTCACCTGGCACCCGGGCCCCGCCCCACCCTTCGGCGGCCGCCCGTGCCCCCGTACACCCTGCGGACGCCTCTCATGACGAACCCGTCGTACGACCAACTCCCGATCATCGACCTCTCCGCGGCCGACCGCGGCCCCCGGGACCGGGCGGAGCTCCATGCCCGACTGCACAGCGCCGCCCATGATGTGGGCTTCTTCCAGCTGGTCGGGCACGGCGTCACCCGGGCCGAGACCGATGCCCTGCTCGACGCCATGCATGCCTTCTTCGCCCTGCCGGAAGCCGACCGCCTCGCCCTGGACAACGTCAACTCGCCGCACTTCCGCGGCTATACGCGCACCGGCGACGAACGCACCGGAGGCACCCGCGACTGGCGCGACCAGCTCGACATAGGCGCCGAACGCCCCGCCCGGGTGCCCGGCCCCGGCGAGCCCGCCTACTGGTGGCTCCAGGGCCCCAACCAGTGGCCCGCCGCCCTCCCCGGGCTGCGCACCGCCGCACTCGCCTGGATCGACCGGCTCAGCGAGGTGGCCCAGCGGCTGCTGCATGAACTGCTCGCCGCGATCGGCGCACCCCCCGACTTCTACGACCCGGTCTTCGGCGAGCACGCCCACCCCCACCTCAAGCTGGTGCGCTACCCCGGCAGCGCGGGCGACGGAGCGGACCAGGGCGTGGGCGCGCACAAGGACTACGGGTTCCTCACCCTGCTGCTCCAGGACCGCATCGGCGGGCTCCAGGTGCAGCGCGAGGACGGACTGTTCCACGAGGTGCCGCCGCTCGAGGGCGCCTTCGTGGTCAACCTGGGCGAGCTGCTGGAAGTGGCGACCGACGGCTATCTGATGGCCACCAACCACCGGGTCGTCAGCCCGCCCGGCGCCACCGAGCGGTTCTCCGTGCCGTTCTTCTACAACCCCCGTCTCGACGCCCGCGTGGAACCGCTGCCCTTCCCGGGCGCCGACATCGCGCCCGGCATCACCGACGACCCGGCCAACCCGCTGTACGCGGATTACGGATTCAACGAGCTGAAGGGCAAGTTGCGCGCGCATCCGCTGGCCGCCGAGCGCCACCATGCGGAGCTGCTGACCGGCGTATGAGGCGCAACCCCACGGGGGGTCGGGCCCGGCCCCCTGGGGGCGCCGGGCGTCGTACGACGGGTGCCGGTGCCGGTGCCGGGTGCTGTCCGCCCGGCCCGGCGGTCCGGCGGTTCAGTGCGAGATGTTCTCGTAGCCCTCGATCTCCTGGGGGCCGCGCGGGCCGGGGCCCACATAGCGCGCGGACGGGCGCACCAGCCGGCCCGTGCGCTTCTGCTCCAGGATGTGCGCGGACCAGCCCGCGGTACGGGCGCAGGTGAACATCGAGGTGAACATGTGCGCGGGGACCTGGGCGAAGTCGAGCATGATGGCCGCCCAGAACTCGACATTGGTGGCGAGGACCCGGTCGGGACGGCGGTTGTGCAGCTCCTCCAGGGCCGCCTTCTCCAGCGCCTCGGCGATCTCGAACCGAGGGGCGCCCAGCTCCCGGGCGGTACGGCGCAGCACCCGCGCCCGGGGGTCCTCGGCGCGGTACACCCGGTGGCCGAAGCCCATCAGCCGCTCGCCCCGGTCCAGGGCCTGCTTCACATAGGCCGTCGCGTCGCCCGTCCGCTCGATCTCCTCGATCATGCCGAGCACCCGGGAGGGCGCGCCCCCGTGCAGCGGTCCGGACATGGCACCCACCGCCCCGGACAGTGCGGCGGCCACATCGGCGCCCGTGGAGGCGATGACCCGGGCCGTGAAGGTGGAGGCGTTCATGCCGTGCTCGGCGGCGGACGTCCAGTAGGCGTCGACGGCCGCGACATGCCTGGGGTCCGGCTCGCCCCGCCAGCGGATCATGAACCGCTCCACGATGGAGCCCGCCTTGTCGATCTCCCGCTGCGGCACCATCGGCAGCCCCTGCCCGCGGGCCGACTGGGCGACGTACGACAGCGCCATGACGGCGGCGCGCGCCAGGTCCTCGCGGGCCTGCCCGGCGTCGATGTCCAGCAGCGGTTTCAGACCCCACACCGGGGCGAGCATGGCGAGCGCCGACTGGACGTCCACGCGGATGTCACCGGAGTGGACCGGGATCGGGAAGGGCTCGGCGGGCGGCAGTCCGGGATCGAAGGCGCCGTCCACGAGCAGCCCCCAGACATTGCCGAAGGAGACACGGCCGACCAGGTCCTCGATGTCGACGCCCCGGTACCTCAGGGCGCCGCCCTCCTTGTCCGGTTCGGCGATCTCCGTCTCGAACGCGATGACTCCCTCGAGCCCGGGTACGAAGTCGGACATCAGGCGGCTCCTTGTGATGGTGCGGCGGATGCGATGGGTTTCCCCCGGCTCCGTTCAGGAACCGACGGGAGGGAAGCGTGAGCCGGGTGTGGGGGTACGGGAAGGGGTTTCCGCCCCGGCGCCCTGTCCTCGGCGTTCTCGGTGGCATCTGCACGATATCTCTGAGTGCCATCTTTGGGGAGGGGTTGCGGCACTCAGTGCCACAGCGATGAGGTATACCCCCCGCGGAAACCGTGCGGGCATACGGCAGGATGACGGCGTGACCGACCGCTTCCCGGACGAACCCGCATCCGAATCCGAGGGACGCCCCGCCGGCTCCGCCGCGGAGCCCGAGCTCGAACCCATCGTCGAACGCGCGGCCGAGGGCCCCGTCGAGGACCTGGCCCATGACCCCGCCGAGATGCGGGCGCACTACCGCGCCGAGGGGCTCGACGCGTCCTCGCTGGCTTCCCGCCCGATGGACCAGTTCGCCCGCTGGTTCAAGCAGGCCGCCCAGGCCGCCGTGGCGGGGATGATCTTCGAGCCGAACGCGATGGTGGTCTCCACCGCGGACGCCGACGGCCGCCCCAGTTCACGCACGGTCCTGATGAAGCAGTACGACGAACAGGGCTTTGTCTTCTACACCAACTACGACTCCCGCAAGGCCCGGGAGCTGGCGGCCAACCCCTCCGTCTCGCTGCTGTTCCCCTGGCATCCGATGGCCCGCCAGGTGATCGTCACCGGCACCGCGCGCCGCACCGGCCGCGACGAGACCGCCGCCTACTTCCGTACCCGTCCGCACGGCTCCCAGCTCGGCGCCTGGGCCAGCACCCAGTCCTCGGTCATCCGCTCCAGGGACGAGCTGGACGCCGCCTACGAGGAGCTGAGCAGCCGCTATCCGGAGGGCGCCCAGGTCCCGGTGCCGCCGCACTGGGGCGGCTTCCGTATCGCTCCCCTGACGGTCGAGTTCTGGCAGGGCCGGGAGAACCGGCTGCACGACCGGCTGCGCTATGTGGCCCGACCGGACGGCACCTGGAGGGTGGAGCGACTGAGCCCCTGAGGCCGGGGAATGCGCACCGGGTCCGCCCGAACGCGGACGGCCCGTGAACGCAGACGACCCGCGAGTCCGGGTCCTCCGCCTGAGGGCGGGGAGCCGGCCGGACGTGCCGGCGAACTCGCGGGTCGGGTGGACTGCTGGGATTGGGCCGGCTGCACGCCGTCTCGCGCGCTGGTCCGGCACCGCACTGGATGTGGTGACGGGCCGCTAGCCCGCAGCCACCTCACGCGTCCGGTTGTCATACATCTGCCGAACCACCTCCCTTCTCGTGTATCCCACACCTTAGGAAGGGCCCGGAGAGCATTCAACTGTTTTTCCGAGCGGCCGACGGACCTCGCGGGACGGCCCCGGGCGGGGCCGGCTCGGTCAGGTCGCGAAGATCTCGGCCAGGAACGGTCCGATCGCCGAGTGCCAGGCCTCCGGCTGCTCATGATGGACGAAGTGGCCGGCGTCGGACAGCTCCGCGTACCGGCCGTCCGGCAGCACCCGCACCATCTCCTGGGCCTCCGCCCGGCCCAGCTCGCCGTCCAGACCGCGCAGCACCAGCGCGGGGCACCTCACCTGCGCCAGCTCCTCCCAGTGCGCGTCATACACCCAGGTCTCGCGGGACTTCAGCATCTGCGCCGGTTCGAAGACGGGCCGCCAGCCGTCCTCCGACTCGGTCATCACCTCGGCGTAGAACTCTCCGCGGGCCGGGTCGGGGCGCTCCACCCAGGGGTCCTCCTCGCCGAACCACTTCCGTACATCGGCGAGGCTGGCGAAGGGCAGCGGCCAGGTCTTGAACCAGTTCTCCCACTCGCGCTGCGAGGCGGCCCCGAGCGCCGAGGCCCGCATGTCACAGATGACCAGCCCGCGCACCAGGTCGGGCCGCTTGGCGGCGAGCTGCCAGGCGGTGAGCGCGCCCATGGCGTGGCCGACGAGGACCGCCGGGGCGAGGCCCAGCTGTTCGAGGGCCGCCTCGGCGTCGTCGATGTACGCCTCCCGGGTGTACTCCCCCTCGGGCGGCTTCTCGCTCTGGCCGTGGCCGCGCTGGTCGAGTGCGACGGTGCGATGCCGCTCGGAGAGCCGGCGGGCGGTGGGCGCCCAGTGCGAGGCGCGCCCCATCAGGCCGTGCAGTAACAGCACTCCCGGCGCCCGGTCGCCCTCCCCGGCTCGGGGCGGGTCGGCGAAATCCCAGGCGGCGAGGCGTACGCCGCCCGCACCGGTCACGTCGATGCGCCGCACCATCGTTCTGGCACCCCCCTGCTCCGCTCGGGCCGTGTGCCGCCGCGCCGGGCGGCCGGTCCCTGAGCTCGTCGTACTGACCGGTCACCCCACGCTATCGAATAGTCATTCGAAAATGCCGTTTCCGGAGGCAACACCCCTCCTTCGAGTGACGTCCCCCGAGGATTGGCCGTGGATTCCGCGGGGAGATCTTCAGCGGGGGGCGGACCGCTCGGGGAAAACGGTCCGAGGGGGGACGACCTTGAGAGCTCGGGGCTCCAGGTCGGAACTGGGGAGGACAGGCCCCGGCGCCCACGGCGCCGGGGCCCTTCCCCTGTCCGCGGCACATCCGTGCGCCCCCTCCCCGGTGGGGTGACATCGCTGTCACCCATGGCCAAGAGCCCTCAGGTCATATGCCTCACGCAACAGCCTCGCACGTAAGCCGTCCGAACGCTGCGGTTCCGCACACTGAATCTTGGTTGCAGAAAGATCGCGGAATCATCACAACAACCCCTGAAGTCGCAGGAGTTGATCCGATGAAATCACCGGAAGGCTCAGGGTGCCGACACCCGCCCGGGACCATCGGTGCTGGTCCCGGCCGCCGGGCGGGGCCGTCGTGCTAATGCTTGGTCACGAAGACCGTGCTAGCGCTTGGCCACGAAGACATGGGACGCGATGTCCGCCTCCAGCTCGGCCGCCTCGCCGCCGCTGCCGACCAGGACACCGCCCGCGGACTCCGTCACACTCACCACCGAGCCGGGCTGCACGCCCGCCCGGCGCAGGGTGTGCATCAGCTGGGCGTCCGTCTGGATGGGCTCGCCGATACGCCGTACGACCACCGTCTTGCCGCCCGTGCCCGGGTCCAGCTCGGCCAGGGACACCATGCTCGCGTCCAGGAACGGGTCCGCGCCGTCCTTCTCGCCCAGCTCCTCCAGACCCGGAATCGGGTTTCCGTACGGCGACTCGGTGGGGTGACGCAGCAGCTCGAGCACCCGGCGCTCGACCGCCTCGCTCATCACATGCTCCCAGCGGCATGCCTCGGCGTGCACCTGCTCCCACTCCAGGCCGATCACATCGACCAGCAGACACTCGGCGAGACGGTGCTTGCGCATCACCCGGGTGGCCAGACGACGGCCCTCGTCGGTGAGTTCCAGATGCCGGTCGGGGGCGACGGCCACCAGTCCGTCGCGCTCCATCCGCGCCACGGTCTGGCTGACCGTCGGCCCGCTCTGGTCGAGCCGCTCGGCGATCCGGGCGCGCATGGGGACCACGCCTTCCTCTTCCAGCTCGAGGATGGTGCGGAGATACATCTCCGTGGTATCGATCAGTCCGGACATACGTGCCCCTCGATGAGATGTGCCGGAGGCTCGACGGCTCACCGGCGCGTGCGCTGGCCCTGGACTCAATTCTGACGCATCCCGCTGACAACCGGGGTGTGGTGGGCGAACCCGGGGGGATCGCCGGTCCCGGGCGGCGCGGCGCACACCGCACACGCCCCGCCTCCGCGTCGTATTGACATCCCACTCGTCGGGACCGCACCGTGATCCGCGACACGGGCCGTCATGGGCGACGGCACCCGGCCGCCGCGCGGTCGCCGTCCGGCGGAACGGGACACCGAGACTTCGAAGGGGCGTCGCGGATGAGCCAGGAGCCGAGTGCGGGGGAGCCGGGAGCCGGAAAGCCGGGTGGCGGTCCGTCGCGGGACGGCGCAAGCGCCTTGGCCGGACGGTTCTTCGACGCGGCGATCGAGCTGTTGCGGCGGGTGCGGGACGAGGACGCGGAGCAGATCGAGGCGGCCGGCACCCTGATCGCGGACACCGTCGCCACCGGCGGCCGGCTGTTCGCCTTCGGCGCCGGGCACTCCTCGCTGGCCGCGCAGGACCTCGTCTACCGTGCGGGCGGTCTCGCCCTGATGAATCTGCTCACCGTCCCCGGGGTGGTCGGCGTCGATGTGATGCCCGCGACCCTGGGCTCGGCGCTGGAGCGGGTGGACGGACTGGCGAGCGCGGTCCTCGACTGCAGCCCGCTCAGATCCGGCGATCTGCTGGTGATCATCTCCCTGTCCGGCCGCAACGCGCTCCCCGTGGAGATGGCGATGAACGCCCGCGCGCTCGGCATCAGGGTCGTCGGGGTGACCTCGCTGGCCTATGCCTTGAAGACCACGTCGCGGCACGCCTCGGGCACCTATCTCAAGGACCACTGCGACCTGGTCCTCGACTCGAAGATCGCGGTGGGCGACGCGGAACTCGACCTGGACACCGTCCCCGCCCCCTTCGCCCCCGCCTCCACGGTCGTCACCACGGCGCTGCTCCAGGCCGTCATGGCGACGGCCGCGGGTGTCCTCGCGGACCGCGGCATCGAACCGCCCCTGCTGCGGTCGGGGAACGTCGACGGCGGCCATGAGTGGAACAGCCGGGTGTTCCGGGAGTACGGCGACCGGATCTTCTACCGCAAGGAGTAGCTCCCCGGCGGTCCGTCCCGTCCGGCGGTCCCGGGCCCGCGCTACGCCTCCGGCGCCGTCCCCGGTGCGTCGTCCGGTGCGCCGGTGCCGGCCAGGTCCAGGGCGGCGGCGATCCGCACCGCGACATCCTCCCCGTACACCGCGTCGGGCCGCTCGAACCGGCTGCGGCCCGCCCCGCGCAGAAAGGTCACCACCCCCAGCGTCCGGCCCCGGCTGCGCAGCACCGCGCACAGCGCGTGCACCGCCTCCCCGGGCCACTGCCGGGCCAGCGCCCAGGCGCGCGCCCGCTCCGGGTCGACCTCGCCGGCGGAGGCCCGTACCGAACCGGCGCGGGCCACGCACTGCACGGCGGGATGCCCCTCGGCATAGCGCACCGGAAGCCCCGCCTTCCCGGCGAGCACGCTCGGCCCGGGTGCCCCGGACGGGGTCTCCGCGGTCCGCACCAGCCGTACCGGACCCTCGCCGTCGGCCGCCGTACCGTCCGCCACCCGGTCGATCAGCGCATGGTCCGCGAACCCGGCGAGCGCGAAGTCCAGATGGACGGTGGCCGCCTCCCCGGGGTCCTCGCACTCGGCCGCCGCCCGCGCGGCGCGGTGCAGCTGGTTGGTGCGGAAGCGCAGCAGCGCCGCCTCCTGCTCGGTCTGCCTGGCCTCGGTGACGTCCTGGAACAGCCACCCCACGCCCAGCGGCACCGGTTCCTCCGCCAGCGGCGAGGACAGCCGCAGAAAACCGCTGCGCCAGCACCGCCGCCGGTCGCCCTCCGGGGTCCGCACGCTCACCCACATCTCGGCGGGAGCGGGCGGGGCGCCCTCGGCGAGCACATGGGTCAGCGCGCCCTGGAGTTCCTCCACGCCCCCCGAGAGCAGCTCCCCCAGGGGCCGGCCGAGCACCGCGGTCCGGCCGATGCCCAGTGCCTGCGCCGCATGGGCGTTGACCACGGCGGGCCGCAGATCGGCGTCGACGATCACGACGCCCCAGCCGGCGTCCTCGAACAGGGCCTCGCTCAGCGCGATGGACCGCTCCAGGTCGATCTGGGTGTGGACCTCGCTGAAGGCGCAGTAGATCCCGGCGGGCCGTCCGTCGGGTCCCCGCACCGCCGCGGACTGGGTCCGCACCAGCACCCGTCCGCCCGCCTTGGTGAGCAGCGCGAACTCGTGCACCTGCCGTCCGGGTGCCTGCATCGCCGACATCAGCCGCGCCTCGACCTCCGGGGCGTCGGCGCTCCGCACGGCCCAGCCGGCGAACCCGTGCCGCCCGACCGCCTCGGCCGCCGACCATCCGAGGATCCGCTCGGCCTCGCGGTTCCAGTGCGTCACGACCCCGTTCGCGTCGAAGGCGCACAGGGCCGCGTCCATTCCGTCGAGGAGCGCGGCGAGAAGGTCCGAACCGTCCCGCGGGGGCTCGCCCGGACCCAGTTCGTCCGTGGTCCCCCTACGCCGGGTAGCACTCACCTGAACCCCCTGGCCGCCGCGTCCGCAGAGACGGCGCGTCCGTCCGCTGACTTGCCGTCATTCAACTCGAACGTGACGCAGCCCACATGCGCTTCGGAAAAGATGGGACGAAATCGTTGTGCCTCCGGAGCCCGCACCGTCCGGCTCACCGTCCCCGCCGGTGTCCGGCCGTCACCACCGGGGACGATGCGTCACGGGCGTCAGCCCTTGCTGACCGCCGCCAGGATCTCCGGGAGCCGCCGCGCGGCCCGCGGTGCCGCGAGGCGCAGGCCGAGCAGGGCGAGCAGCGCGCCGTAGCCGGCGCCCACGGGCAGCAGCAGCCAGGTCCAGCGCTCGCCGCCCGCGGCGACGTTCAGCCAGATCGCCGCCGCGATCACCGGCGAGGTCAGCAGGGCCGCCGCGATCATCCCGCCGAGGAAGGAGGCCCAGACGAGTCCGGCCTGGCCGGGGGCCGCGTTCCGGTAGCCCTCCTGCGGGACGGAGTAGGGGAAGCGGGTGGAGGCCCAGGAGCCGGTCGCCAGCATCGCGCCGAGCAGGGCGAGGGACAGCCCCAGCACTCCGGGCACCTTCGCCCAGGCGTCGAGCAGCACGGTCATCACCACGGTGACCAGGGCGAGGTGCGGCAGCGCGATCAGCAGCAGGGCCAGGGCACGGCCGCGCAGTTCGGCGTAGGCGTCCCGGGGGGAGGAGATCGTCATCGCGACCATCCAGAACGCGGAGGTGTCCTGCCCGAACTGGTTGAACATCTGCAGGCCGAGCAACGCGGACGCGATGCAGACGAAGTAGAGGGAGCCGACGCCCTGGAGGGCGTTGAAGACCGGCACGATCAGTCCGATCGCGAGCGAGGTCACCCAGGCCGCCTTGGTCTTGGGATCGCGCCAGATGTAGCGCAGGCTGCGCTCCATCACCGTGCCGGCGCGGCCCGCGGGCAGCAGCCCGGACAGATTCCTCGCGGAGCGTTCCCCGGAGGCGGGTTCGGCGGCCTGGAGGGTGGACGCGTCGGGTGTGGTCATCACCTTGGTCAGGCTGCGCGACCACAGGGCCAGCAGTCCCGCCAGCGCCGCCGCGCTCAGCGCGAGTTGGGCGGCCCCGATCCCGTAGGAGCCGCGGCTGACGGAGTCCACGGCGCCGATCGCGGAGGCGGGTGGCACCCAGCGCACCACCTGCCCCACGGGCTCCAGCTGGGACAGCCCGCCCGAACCCAGGCGACGCACACCGAAGTTGAGGAACTGCAGGCCGACCGCCACGACGAGCCCGCTCAGCACGGCCAGATCGCGGCCCTTGCGGCTGCTCAGCAGCCGGATGTTGGCGGTGGCGACGGCGCGCGCCAGCGCCACACAGATCAGCAGGGTCAGCACGACGGCGACGACCGAGGTGGCGTACGCGGCCGCCCCGTGCGCCGTGGCGATCGCCGAACCGGCCAGCAGGGAGAGCGTGAACAGGGGGCCGATGCCGACCAGGGAGGCCACCAGCAGGCCCCGTACCAGGGGGCCCGGGTGCAGCGGCAGCATCACCAGACGGGACGGGTCGAGGGTCTCGTCGCTGCTCGGGAAGAACAGCGGCATCACCGCCCAGCCGAGCGCCAGTACCTCGACCAGCAGCACCACCACGGCGCCGACGTGCGCATGGCCGCGCAGGGCGAACAGACCCAGCAGCTGCAGCGCGGCGTACAGCAGCACGAAGACCAGGGACGTGATGTAGACGGCCCGCCGTCCGGCGGACTGCCGCAGCCCGTTGCGCAGCAGGGACAGCTTCAGCCGTACCAGGACGGCGGTGGGGTCGACGGTGGTCATCGGGCGCCGCCGCCGAGCCAGTCGAGATCGGCGCCGGAGGCGCGGCCGCCCGCGCCCACCAGCTCCAGGAACGCCTGTTGCAGGGTGGGCGCATCGCCGCGGACCTCGGCGAGCGGGCCGTGCGCGCGGATGCGTCCCGCGGCCATGACCGCCACCCAGTCGCACAGCGACTCGACCAGTTCCATCACATGGGAGGAGAAGACGACGGTGGCGCCGGAGGCGGTGTACCGCTCCAGGACGCCGCGGATGGTCTGCGCGGAGACCGGGTCGACGCCTTCGAAGGGCTCGTCGAGAAAGAGGACTTCCGGGTTGTGCAGCAGCGCGGCCGCCAGGCCTATCTTCTTGCGCATACCGGTCGAGTAGTCGACGACCAGCTTGTGCTGCGCCCCGGCCAGGTCGAGCACGTCCAGGAGCTGGGTGGCCCGCTTGTCGACCTCGGGGCCGGGCAGCCCGCGCAGCCTGCCCGTGTAGGCGAGGAGTTCGCGCCCGGAGAGGCGCTCGAAGAGCCGCAGCCCCTCGGGCAGGACCCCGATGCGGGCCTTGACCTCGACCGGGTCGCGCCAGACGTCGTGACCGACGATCTCGACGGAGCCCTGGTCGGGCCGGAGCAGCCCGGTGACCATGGACAAGGTGGTGGTCTTCCCGGCCCCGTTCGGTCCGACGAGCCCGATGAACCGCCCGGCGGGCAGCTCCAGGTCGATCCCGGCGACGGCGATCTGTTCCCCGAACCGCTTCCACAGCCCCTGCACCCGTACGGCGGCCGTACCCGCCCCAGCTCCCTCGTTCATATGAAGCAGCCTACGGGGGCGCGCTTCCTTTCGGCCCTGGCCGGAGAAAGCCCTGCCTCGCGGGCGCGACCGCCGCGGCGGAACCCCCGGGTGCGGACGGCACCGCTCGTGCCGCCGGGCGCACACCCGCCCTAACGGGATCTTCCGCACGCGTAGGCGAGCGGTGAGATCAACTCCTCGGCGTCCGGCAGCCAGCGGTTCGCGGGGGTCGGGCGGCAGGCCCACTGCACGGCGCCCTGTGATCCGTAACGGGTGGGCGGCGCGGCCACGTAGCAGCCCTCGCCGAGGGCGGTCAGATCGAGGGAGGGGAGCGACCAGCCCAGGTTCCGCACCAGGTCGGGAACCTTCGCCGCCGCGCCGGGCAGCACGAAGAACCGCATCCGCCGGTCCGGGGTGAGGGCCACGGGCCCGAGCGTGAGCTCCATCCGCTCCATACGGGCGAGCGCCAGGAAGCCCGCGGTCTCCGGCACATCGAGCGCGTCGAAGGTGCGGCCGGTGGGCAGCAGCACCGACGCGGTCGGCCGCTCGGACCACAGCCGCCGGGCGACGGTCCCGCTGCTGGTCGCCCGCCCCTCCCAGTCGTCGTCCGTCGGATGCGCGCCGGGCAGCGGGCACCCGGACCGGCCGCAGGAGCAGCGGTGCGTCCCGGCCACGGCCTCCAGCCAGGTCCCGGGGAACACGTCCCAGTGGCGTTCCTCGGCGTAACGTACGGCGGCCTCCGGGAGCGAATCGCCGCGCTGCTTCGGGATGCGGGCGGCTTCGGGGCCCGCGATGGTCTCTTCCACGATGAACTCAACTCCCGCCGTGACCGGGGGTTACGCCGCCGTCCGGGCCCCTCTCCCGCTCCGGGAGGGCGGGGGCGCGGGGCCTTCTCCCGTCCCGTGCGCGGGGAGGAGCACCGCCTCCCGGGCCGGGGCGCATGGATGCACGGCCGGGGGCGCGCACGGGGAACGGCGGCGGGGGCCGGGTAGCCACCGGAGGGACAGGCCATCAGCTTTTACCCCGGCAAACCTCGCATGTCTCGCATCAGAGGTATGACCGTGGGGCATTGATCTTCCCGTCCGGATCCTCCCGGTGTGCACGTTTGCCGCCTCCGGGGTCCGGCTGCCGAAGACACGTCGACTCGGTGCGGCGAACCGAGCCATGAAGCAGGGGGTACGCCATGGCCGCAAGGCCTCTTGTCGCGCGACAGCCGAACGAACGGCTGCAGGCGCTCATCCAGGAAGCGGGCTGCTCCAACGCGGGGCTCGCCCGCCGGGTCAACATGTGCGGCGCGGAACACGGTCTCGATCTGCGCTACGACAAGACCTCGGTGGCCCGCTGGCTGCGGGGGCAGCAGCCGAGGGGCCGGGCGCCGGCGATCATCGCCGAGGCGCTCGGCCGCAAGCTGGGGCGCACGGTCACGATCGACGAGATCGGCATGGCCAACGGCAAGAACCTCGCCTCGGGCGTGGGCCTGCAGTTCTCGCCGACGGTCCTCGGCGCCATAGAGCAGGTCTGCGAGCTGTGGCGCAGCGACGTCGGACGCCGGGACTTCCTCTCCGGCTCCTCGGTCGCCGCGTCGGCGCTCGTCGAACCGAGCCGTGACTGGCTCATCTCCACCCCGGACTCGCAGATCGCGCGCTCGGCAGGGTCCCGGGTGGGTCCCTCGGACGTGGCCGCGGTGCGGGCGATGACCCAGGCGCTGGTCGACCTGGACCACCGGTTCGGCAGCGGGCATGTCCGCCCGGTCGTCGTGCACTACCTCAACAGCGTCGTCTCGGGGCTGCTGGCGGGCTCCTACCGGGACGCCGTCGGACGTGAACTCTTCGCCGCCGTCGCGCGGCTGACCGAACTCGCCGGGTACATGGCCGTGGACACCGGGCAGCCGGGACTCGCCCAGCGGTACTACATCCAGGCACTCAGGCTGGCGCAGGCGGCCGGCGACCGGGGCTACGGCGGCTATGTGCTCGCCGCCTCCATGAGCCATCTCGCGGCCCAGCTCGGAAACCCCCGGGAGATCGCGCAGTTGGCGCGCGCCGCCCAGGAGGGCGCCCGTGGGCGGGTGACACCGCGGGCGGAGGCGATGTTCCACGCCGCCGAGGCGCGCGGACACGCGCTGCTGGGCGACGCCCGCGCGGCCCAGCTCGCGTCGGGGCGGGCGCTCACCGCGCTGGAGTCGTCCGAGGCGTCGTCCGGGGACGACCCGCCCTGGATCGCCCACTTCGACCGGGCGTATCTGGCGGACGAACTGGCCCACTGCCACCGGGACCTGGGACAGGGCGAGGCGGCGGCGCGGTACGCGGAGGAGGCGCTCGCCGGACACCCCGAGTCCCGGGCCCGGCGCCGGGCGATCGGCCATGTGCTGCTCGCCACGGCCCAGGTGCAGCGGCGCGAGGTCGAACAGGCCTGCCACACGGGTCTGAAGGCGGTGGAACTGCTCGGCACGCTGCGGTCCGACCGCGGGGCCGAGTATCTGGAGGACCTGCGGCAGCGGCTGGAGCCGTACCGGGAGGAGGCGGCGGTACGGGAGTTCGGGGCGCGGCTCGACATGGCGGCGGCGTAGCGCCGGGGCCGGAGCCGCCGCCAGGGGCTGCGGCCGGAACCCTTACGGCACACCCACGGGGATGTGAAGGCCCGGGGAACGAAGGGTGGCTGACGGGTGCGTGAATGGGGAGGGCTTTAAACAGCGCTTCGCGTCCTGGTTTTGTTACTCCGGTCACCTGGGTACAAGATCACGCCCTGTGCTGCGTGGCATGCGGCTCGGGGGACCCGGTAGCGTGGGCCGACGATTCCGAAGGTCCCCCATTCGTAGGAGTCCCGGTGACGCAGAGTGGACAGGGCGAGGAGCCCTCGGCGCGGCCCGCGCACGAAGGCATCGTGCTGCCCTCCGACGGCGGCGAGCCCCTGCTGCCGGGCCAGCAGCCCGCAGCAAGCGGTTCAGCCGTTCCCGCCGGCGGCCAGGCCTGGGGCCAGCCGTGGGGCCCGGGGCAGTCCGCCCAGTCGGCGCCCGCCCAGAACTGGCACGGTGACGCCGGGCAGCAGTGGGGCGCGCCCCAGCAGCCCGGTGCGGCCCCGGGGGCGGAGTGGGGAGCCCCGGGCGCACAGCCGTCCTGGGAGTCGGGCGCCCACCAGCAGGGGGCGGCGTCTCTGCCGCCCGCCGTCGGCGAGGCCGCCACGCAGTACATCCCCCCGGTGCCCGCCGGGGCCGACGAGGGCGCGACGCAGTACATCCCGCCGGTGGGACCGGGGGCGCTGCCGCCGGAGAGCCCCGCGGACGGTGCGACGCCCTTCCACGGGGCCCCCGGCGGCCCCCGGCCCGGCGCCGATCCCGACGCCCAGGCCACCCAGTACCTGCCGCCCGTGCCCGGCGGTCAGCCGGGACCGGCGCCGTACGGGGCGGGCCAGGACGCGGCGGGCGGTGACCGTCAGACGCCGGCCGAGTTCGACAATCTGTTCCGCCATGACGCGGGTGCCGCCGAGTCCACCCAGAATCTGCCGCAGTTCGACGACGCGCCGGGCGGCCGGGCGGCGGCCCGGCGGAGCGGCGGCGACGGAGGCGGCGGCCGTGGCTCCTCCCGGGTGCCGCTGCTGGCGGCCGCCGGTATCGGCATCGTCGTCCTCGGTATCGGGGCCGGTGCCCTGCTCAGCGGGGGCGACGGCAGCGACCGCAAGGACGACGACAGCACCTCCGTCGCGGCGACCGCTCCGGCCGAGAGCGCTCCCGAGCAGCAGAAGGACGAGGGTGCCGATCCGGCCAAGGGACAGGCCGAGGCGCTGGACAAGCTGCTCGCCGACAGCGGAAACAGCCGCGGCGCGGTGATCAAGGCGGTCGACGAGATCAAGGGGTGCCAGAACCTCGGCCAGGCGGCCAACGATCTGCGGGACGCGGCCAAGCAGCGCAACGAGCTGGTCACCCGGCTGTCCCAGATAGGTGTCGACAAGCTGCCCGACCACGAGGAGCTGACCACCGCGCTCACCAACGCCTGGCGCGCGTCCGAGTCCGCCGACAACCACTACGCCGCCTGGGCCGACCAGGTCGCCGGCCAGAAGAAGGCGTGCAAGAAGGGCCAGGCGCGCCCCACCGGCGAGACGGCGGAGGGCAACAAGGCCAGCGGCACGGCCACCGCCGAGAAGGAGAAGGCCGCGCGGCTGTGGAACACCATCGCCCAGCAGTACGGCCTGACCCAGCGCCAGCCGACCCAGCTGTGAGCACGGCGGTGTGCGCCGCCGCCCCGAGCCCTCCCGGCCGGGTGGCGGCGCACACCGCTTCGACGTTCTCTGTGACGCGCGGGGGCCCTACCGGGCCGTGCTCTCCAGGGTCTTCGCCACATTCACAAACCCTTGGCGGGCCGACACCAGCCGCCCGCGGCGCACGACTTGCAGGGTCACATCGGAATTGACCAGCCGGGGGAAGTCGACGACGGCGGTCAGATCCTGGAAGCGCCAGCGCAGGGGCGGCGTCAGTCCGCCCGTGTCGATCTGCAGACCGCTGTCGAGGGCCGAGCGGATGGTGCGCGCGGACACCTCACCGCCGCCGAGCGACTCCACGGTCTGCCTCAGGACCGTGTAGGCGATCCAGGTGGTCTGCACGCCCGCGTCCGCCGGGTCGATCCGGTTGTCGCCGAAGGCCTGTTCGCGGATCACCTTCCTCATCCCGTCCCAGCGCGAGTCACCCGCGTCCGGGTACCAGCCGCTGACATACGCCCCTTCGTACGGGCCGGAGGCACCGCCCGAGGCGTCGATCAGCGACTGGTCGACACTGCCGAGCACCGAGGCGGTGCGCACCGCCGGGTAGTCCCCGCTCAGACGCCGGAAGGAGTCCATGAACGTATTGGTGCGCTCGTCGAGCGCGTGCACCACACACCCCTTGCCCTGCGGGTTCCCGGTCGCCCTCGCCAGGGCCCGGCGCGCCTGCTCGTCGAGCTCGGTGGCCTCCTCGGCCGCGCGCACATCCTCGGCCGGCGCGTGATTCCCGGCCTTCAGCCCGGAGTCGAGCAGCACGGGCAGCTGGTCGCCGGCGACGGTGTCGGGACGCACCAGGGCCACCGGGCCGCAGCTCTTGCCCAGTTCCTCGCCGAGCCCGGCCAGCAGCGCGGGCTGACCGCCGTTGACGGGGTAGGAGAGCACGCTCTTGAACTCGACGTCGGTCAGTCCGTAGCCGCCGATGTAGGGGATGCCCGCCAACTCCAGCGGGGAGAGGGTGTAGGAGCCGAACTGGCTG
Organism: Streptomyces nodosus; assembly: GCF_008704995.1. Taxonomy (NCBI): domain Bacteria; kingdom Bacillati; phylum Actinomycetota; class Actinomycetes; order Kitasatosporales; family Streptomycetaceae; genus Streptomyces; species Streptomyces nodosus. The sequence goes on along the minus strand of NZ_CP023747.1, from coordinate 3,395,170 downwards.
TAGGAGCCGACGACCGCCACCACCTTCTCCTTGACGGCGAGGCGGGCGCATTTGGCGGCGCCGATGTAGTCGTTGTGGTCGTTGCAGGTCAGCACGTGGAGCTTGCGGCCGCCGAGGCCGCCGTGTGCATTGACCCAGCGTTCGTACGCCTTCGCCATCGCCGGCATACCCGGCTTGTTGGTCGCCTTGGTCTTCTCCGGCGCCCAGGTCATCACGGTCACGGTCTCGTCCCCGGAGCCCCCCGGGACACCGGGGACCACCCCGCAGGCCACGGCCAGCGAAGCGCCGGCCACCAGTGCGCCCACCGAGAACAGGGCGGCCTTGACGCGGGGAATCGCCCTGGTCCGGGAGGTGCCCGGAACACGGGAGCTGGTAGGGGAGGACATGCGTCGCCTGCCGGTCATGGACCCACACGATTCCGTTACACCACTAACCCGAATGTGACCGATGATCAACGAAAGGTGACACAGGGGTGAATTACGGGGCCAGATGATCCGGAGATCATGGAGACCGTACGATCGGTGACCGTGCAAGGTTCGGAGAACTCTTCCCGTCGCGGCCGTCGCTCCTCCACCATGGGCGGCATGCCACTCAATGACATGCCATGGTGGCGCTGGCGCAGCAATGTGCGCTCCGCGCTGCACATGCTCTCCGATCCGGTGTTCCAACGGGACGTCTGGCTGACCGGTGTCGAGGGGTACGGCGACGTCACCGACGCCGTGTACCGCCTGGTCGAGGACACCTGGCTGGACAACTGGTCCGCCGAGAAGTACGTCGGCACGATCTTCCGTGACTCGCAGGAGGCGGCGCTGGTCGACACCGCCGTGCTGCGGGTGCTGCGGATCATGCACCAGGTCGGCCCGGACGCGCCGGTGCAGGCCTATCTCGACCACCAGGGATGGCCGGACGCGCTGCGGGCGGCCCGCGACGCCCATGTGCGGCTCGCGATGAGCGACGGCGACGACCCGGACGTCCCGCCGCAGTCCCTTGAGGTGCTGCGGATCCTGACCCGGTCCGCGTGATGCGGTCCGCGTGACCCGGTTCACACGGCCCCTTTCCACGGCCGGCCCGGCGCCCGGGCGGTGCGGATCCCGGGCCGTCCGGGTGACGCCGGGGCACGCGCCGTCCGGGTGGCGGGACAGCCGTCCGCGGCGGGCCCGGACGTGAGACGCTGGCCTGCATGACTGAGCAGTCCGCCCGGCCCGCGGCCCCCGCCGACCAGTACGTCCTCACCCTGTCCTGCCCGGACAAGCAGGGCATCGTGCACGCCGTGTCCAGCTATCTGTTCATGACCGGCTGCAACATCGTGGACAGCCAGCAGTTCGGCGACGACGACACCGGACTGTTCTTCATGCGGGTCCACTTCTCGGCGGAGCCGCCGGTGACGGTGGCCAAGCTGCGGGCCAGCTTCGCGGCGATCGGCGACTCCTTCCAGATGGACTGGCAGATCCACCGGGCCGACGAGAAGATGCGTGTCGTCCTGATGGTCAGCAAGTTCGGACACTGTCTGAACGACCTGCTCTTCCGCGCCCGGACCGGCGCACTGCCCGCCGAGATCGCGGCCGTGGTGTCCAACCACACCGACTTCGCCGAGTTGGTGGGCTCGTACAACACTCCCTTCCACCATGTCCCGGTGACCAAGGACACCAAGGCGGAGGCCGAGGCGCGGGTGCTGGAGCTGGTGCGCGAGCTGGATGTCGAGCTGGTGGTGCTGGCCCGCTATATGCAGGTGCTCTCGGACGATCTGTGCAAGCAGCTCAGCGGCCGGATCATCAACATCCATCACTCCTTCCTGCCGAGCTTCAAGGGGGCCAAGCCCTACCACCAGGCGCATGCGCGTGGGGTGAAGCTGATCGGGGCCACCGCGCACTATGTGACGGCCGATCTCGACGAGGGCCCGATCATCGAGCAGGAGGTCGAGCGGGTGGGCCACGGTGTGACCCCGGACCAGCTGGTCGCGATCGGCCGCGATGTGGAGTGCCAGGCACTGGCGCGCGCGGTCAAGTGGCACGCCGAGCGCCGGATCCTGCTGAACGGCCGGCGGACGGTGGTTTTCGCCTGAGGCCTGCCGGATTGGCTCATCTGCCACGCGCATTCGATCGACAGTTCGGTGTTTCATGGAGGGGCGTCGGGGCAGCCGCGCTGAAGGAAACGTAGGAACCGATTCCGTTCCGGCCGGACAGTCCGGTCAGGGGTCGCAAGCGGGAGGCGTGGCGGTGACGCTCGAAGTGACCTTCGAGGAGCGCGGTGGATGGGCCGTGCTCCGGGTGGCGGGCGAGCTGGATCTGCTGACCTCGCCGGTGCTGCGCCGACGGGTGCACGACGCGGTGGCGGACGGCCGCCACGACCTCGTCCTGGACCTCTCCGAGGTCGTCTTCTGCGACTCCAGCGGGGTCGGCGTGCTGATCGCCACCCGTCGGCTGATGCGTTCCTGCCGGGGCCGGCTCAGACTGATCCTGCCCGGGCGGAACGGCACCCAGGGCGCCCATGTCGAACGGGTCCTCGCCGCGCTGGGCGTGCGCCGGCTCTTCGACGTCCGTCCGGATGTCACATCCGCCACCGAGGACGACTCCAGGCCCCTGTCCGCGTAACCGTACGGACCGCCTCCCGCCCCCGGGCCCTTCGCGAGCCCCCTCCGCCGCCCCGTGCGGAGACACCCGGAAGACATCTGGCCCCGCCCCGTGGCCGCGGCACAGCAAGATCATCACAAAGACGCAGGACAGCCACACTGTTGTCCGGGAATTCCCGCGGTCTTGGTACAAGCGTCGTTTTCCGTCTCTCCGGACGTCCCCGGCGTCGTACGCTCCGTGCCAGAAACCCCCCGACGTCACGTGAGGCGGCCCGAGAACACATGGTCAGCACCGAGTACGAGCGAAGGATCGCCGCGCGTTTCGCCACCTTCGACCAGGATCGCAACGGCTATATCGACCGCGAGGACTTCAGCGCGGCGGCCAAGGCGGTCCTCGCCGAGTTCGGCACCGCGGCCCGGTCCGAGCAGGGGCAGGCCCTGTATGCCGGGGGCGAGGCGTTCTGGCAGGGCATGGCCGGGATCGCGGACCGGGACGGCGACCAGCGCATCACCCGCGAGGAGTTCGTCGGCGGCGCGGTCAAGCGACTGCGCGACAACCCCGATCGGTTCGCGGAGATCGCCCGCCCCTTTCTGCACGCGGCGCTGGCCGTGGCGGACGGCGACCGGGACGGCGCGGCCACGGTCCAGGAGACCGCCCGGGTCCTGAAGGCCCTCGGGGTGCGCGAGGACATCGCCGCGGCGGTCGCCTCGGCCCTCGACGCGGACGGCGACGACAGGGTCGGCGAGGCCGAGATCGTGGCCGCGGTCGCGCGCTACTTCACCGTCTCCGAATAGCGCTCACCCCGTGCGTGCCCGGGGCCGGATGTCACCTGGGAGCCGGAAGCACAACTGTTCCTCGGGCACGCACGGAAGGGGACTCGATGCACCGGATCGGCTGCGGAGCGTGAGGGAACGGCGTCCGTGGGTCCGCCGGGGAGCGCGTCCCGAAGGGCCGCTGTTCAGGCGCGATGCCCCTCGGACGGCCATCGATGTCACGGAATGTAGCCGTCCAGTATGACGGGGCGCTGATACAGGGTTGTGTCCTGGGTGTGACTTGTCACAGACCGGAGTCGGCAGGGGGCTCCGGTACCTTGTGTGGGGTGCGAGCGGTTCCGAGTCCGAGCCAGCCCGGTGCGGCCCCTGTGGCGGCGCCGGATTCGGCGATGCGCCCGGCTCGCAGGGCACGGCGGGCCTTCGAGCCCGCCTGTTCGACTCGCCACGGCAAGCGTCGCACAGTATGCCGCAGGCGTACTCCTTCGCGCTGGAATATGCCCGAAGCGCTTGTTGGGGTGACTGTACGTCAACCATGCTGTCGTGCAAGGGAATCACGGTGCGTGATCCTGGTTCCTGCCATGCAGACGATGACCACGATCGTGGCCTTTGTGGGGCGCGAGGCGATGTGTCCGCCGGTTCGGATGGTGTGAGCGGTGCAGGTGCTTCAAGTGCAGCTGGAGATCCGGCCCGACCCCGCTGAGGTGGGGCGGGCCCGTCGTTGGGCCCGCTCGCGGCTCGCCGGCTCCGGGATAGGGGCGGACGAGCCGCTGGCCGAGACGCTGGTGCTGCTCGTCTCCGAACTGGTCACCAACGCCGTGGTGCACACCGGCTGTCCGGCCGTGCTGCGGCTGCTGCTCACGGGTGTCAGGGACGACGCCTCGGGTGCCCCGGCCGGCATGGTCCGGCTGGAGGTGGCCGACGCCAGCGCCCGTCCGCCGGCGCCCCGGCATGCCACGGGGGACGAGACGGGCGGCCGGGGTCTGGAGCTGGTCGACGGACTCGCGGACCGCTGGGGCTGGGACCCGGAGGGTGTGGGCAAGCGCATCTGGTGCGAGGTGGACCGCTGTGCGGCGGGGGCCGCCGCAGTGGCCGCGGTCTGCCGGGTGGACGCGACGGCTGCGGAGTTCGCGTACGGCACCGTGTAGGTCGGGGGCTTCGGAGGATCCAGGAGGTCCGGGGCGAATCGGAGGTCCGGGGGATCCGGGGACTTCGGGAGATCCGGACGGCCCGGGAGGTCCGGGTGCGCTCCGGCGGTCGCGACGGGGGTGCATGCGCCCGGCCGTGCGACCGCGTGAGCCCCGCCCCATCGGGGTGGGATGCCGTCCGTGCGCCGGGCCGTGCTTCTGTGCGCGCCGTCACATAAGGGGCTTAAGCGATGAACTCCTCGGGGGCTGTTGACGGTCGGTGTCCGTCTGATCACGCTTGGGGTCAGCGGTTCGCCGTGAGGGGACGTCGAGGGGCCCGATGGCGGGAATCCTCGGCGCAGCGCGGACCGTGATTCGGCGTCGGCTCCTTAGGGGCGGGCGGTCCATGGTGGCCGTCCGAGGGGCAGGGCGGGTACGCCGAGCCGGATGGCGGCGCGCGATGCCGTGCCCGGGGTGAGGTGGGGGTGCCTCCCGGTCGGGTGCGGTCGAGAGGGGGGCGCGCCGCCGCCCGACCCGCCTTCGAGCGGAAGTCTTCCGGCGGGTGGTGGCCGGAGTGCGTGCGGGCTTCTCTGTCCACAGGTTGTGGATAACTTTTGGCGAGTTTCCCCGGAGAGGCGTGCGGATCGCGGGGGGTCAACTGCTCCTGGGTGAAGGGTCAGGCCGAAGGGCGAGAACGAAGGGCGAAGACGGCGGACGGGTCGTGCCGGGAGGGCGATATGGGCCGAACTGGCGTTCAGGAAGCGGCCGGAACCGTCCACAGGCGCGGACGCCCCATGGGCCGCTGATGCTCCTATTGCTGTCAAGCGGCTTGGAGCCAGTTGCGGTAGGCGTGGGCGAGGTCGTCGTCTCGGCGGATTCCGCGTTCGAGGGTGGAGATGGTGGCCGGCCAGACGCCGAAGTGCTTCGCTGCGGCGGTGAGCGTGATGTTCCTGGACTGCCGCAGAGGCCGCAGGTCGGCGATGCCGGGGACGGCGACCGTGGTGGTCAGGCAACGGAACATCTCCCGGGCGATGGCCCGTTTCAGCAACCGGATGATTTCCTTCTTCGTCCGGCCGGCGGTGGTCTGTCGTGTCACGTACTCGCGGGTGCGCAAGTCGTGGGACATACGGACGAGAGCGATGCGGTAGAGGGCCGCGTTGGCGGCCCGGTCGCCGCCTCGTGAGAGGCGGTGCCGGTTCGTCCGGCCGCTGGAGGCGGGGACGGGTGCGACTCCGCAGAGGGCCGCGAAGGCCGCCTCGGTCCGCATGCGTTCGGGGTTGCCTCCCGCCGTGAGCAGGAGCTGGGCGGCGGTGTCGGGGCCGACTCCGTAGGAGGCCCGCAGTCCGGGGTTGTGGACGGTGACCTCGCTGTCCAGGGCCTTGGTCAGGGCTTCGTGCTCGGCGGTCAGTTCTTTGACGCGCCGGGCGAGGCTCCTGAGCGCGGTGAGGACCGCGGTGTGGACGGCGTCCCCGCAGGGCCGCAGTCGGGCCAGGGCGTCGGTGCGGTCCGTTCCTTTGAGCTGCCCGTACTTGGCGCGGACGGTGTCGGGGGCGGTGATGAGGATGTGGCCGATCTGGTTCAGGGCTGCGGTGCGGGCCTTGACGGCGGAGCGGGCGGCGTTGTGCAGGGCGCGTATGCCGGCGACGGTGTCGTCCTTGGGGGCGCTGGAGGCCCGTCCGGACAGGGCGGCGCGGGCCGCGGCGTAGGCGTCGATGGGATCGGACTTGCCGATGCGGCGGCGTTCGGCCCGGTCGGGCCGGTTGACCTCGACGACCTGGTGGCCGTGCGAGCGCGCGGCGCGGGTGAAGCCGGCGCCGTAGGAGGCGGTGCCTTCCACCCCGATCGCGATCACGTGGCCGTGGGCGGCCACAAAGGCCAGGGCCGCGGCGTATCCGGCGCCGGTGGTGGTGAACTCGGCGTCGGCGAGGTGACCGCCGTTGTCGCTGATGACCGCGACGTGGATGGTGTCGGCATGGGAGTCGACCCCGCCGAACACATCCTGGTCCGCCGTGTCGTCTACGACCGCTGATGTCATGCTGATGATGCCTTCCCAGCCGAAGGTGGGCGCCGGCCGGGTGGCGCAGACAGGACATCGAGGGGGCTTCTGACCAAGCTCCTATCAGGTCATGTTCCGCCCGGCCGGAGCCATGAGAACAGGTCCCGGCGGCCGGACAGAACAGTGGGAAGACAGCCCAGCAGGGCGTCAGTCAGTGGCAGAGCCACGACCACCGGAACCTGAGTATCAGCATCGATGTCAGTGGGGTCCCCTACCTTCGGACGCATGACATATCGCGACATGGCCTCCCGGTCGGTTCTCACTTGGGCCGTGGTGTCCGTCGGCGCCCGGCTGCCGGTCGCCATGGCGCCCCTCGCCCTGGTCTTCCTGGCCCGTGACCGCCCCGGCGGCTACACCCTGGGTGCGGCCCTGGCCGCGGCGTATGTCATCGGCGAGATCATCGGCGCCCCCCTCCTCGGTATGCGTATGCGCCCCGATCGCGCCCGCCCGCACCTGGCCGCGGGCCTCGCGGCCGGAGCGGTCGGTTTCGCGGGGCTCGGGGTGTTCCCGGCCGCGCATCCGGTGGTCCTCGGCGCCTTCGCCCTCCTCGCCGGCGGGGCCCCGGCTGCCGCCCCCGGCGGTCTGCGGACCCTGCTCACCGCCCTGGTCCCGCAACGCGCCGTCGCCCAGGCCCTGTCCGCCGAGTCGATGCTGATGTCCGGCCTCTGGGCCGTCTCCCCGGCCGCGGTCACCGGCCTCGCCCTCGGTGTCGCGCCCCGGCTGCCCCTGCTGCTGGCGGCCGGTCTGATGGCCGCGTCGGTCGCCGGGCTCCGGCTGCTGCCGCCCGGCTGGGAGGCGGACCCCGGGGACCGCGGCGGACTGTCGATGTCCCGGCTGCTCGCCCGGGCCTGGCCGGTGTATGTGACGGGCGCGGCCAGCCTGGCCCTGCTCTCGCTCGCCGAACTCGTCCTGCCCGCCCTGCTGGAACAGCGCGGTACCTCCGTCGGCTGGTCGGGCCCGCTGCTGGTGGGGCTCTCCCTGGGCGCGGCGGTGGGCGCGTTCCTGTACGGGCTGCGCTCCTGGCCGGGCAGTCTGCGGATCCGCAGCGTGGTGCTGATGTGCGGTCTCTCGGTGTGTGTGACGCTGGCCGCGCTGATACCGCACACCGCCTGGACGGCCGTCGCGCTGGTCCTCGCCGGCGTGCTCCAGGCGGGGGCGCTGGTCACCCGCAATCTGTCGCTGCGTGAGGTGCTCCCGCCCAGCGCCCTCGCGGCGGGGTACTCGGTGATGTATGCGGCGGTGGGCGTCGGTTATGCGGCCACCGGCTCCCTGGCGGGCGCCCTCCTCCCCTTCGTCGCCCCCTCGACGGCGATCCTGGCGGGCGTCGCCCTGACCCTGGTGCTCACGGTGGTGGGCGCCCTGGGCGAGGGCGAGCGTGCCCGGCGGCCGGCCTCAGCTCACGGCGAGGGACCGGAGCCCGGCTCCGGTGCCGCGGGAGCGGCTGACGGCCACGGCGACGCGGGAGCGACCGTCGACAGCGCCGTCCCCGCCGTTGGTGCGGAAGGTCCGCCGGTACCCGGTGGGGGTGACCCCGAGCGCCGCCTGTAGGTGCTGCCGCATCGACTGGGCGGTGCCGAACCCGGCGTCCCGCGCCACCTGGTCGATCGACAGATCGCTGGACTCCAGCAGCTGGCGGGCCCGTTCGACGCGCTGCCGGGTCAGCCACTGACCGGGGCTGACGCCGACCTCCTCCCGGAAGCGGCGGGTGAAGGTGCGGACGGACATGGACTCCTGGTCCGCCATGTCACGTAGCTGGATGGGCTGATGGAGCCGGTCAAGCGCCCAGGCGCGGGCGGCGGTCGTGGTGGCCCGTTGCGGGTCCGGCACGGGGTGCTTGATGTACTGGGCCTGACCGCCGTCCCGGTGCGGAGGCATCACCGTGCGGCGGGCCACCTCGTTGGCGACCGCGGTGCCGTGGTCACGGCGCACCATGTGCAGACACAGGTCGATGCCGGCGGCCACCCCGGCGGAGGTCAGGACGTCGCCGTCGTCGATGAACAGCACATCGGCGTCGACCTGGACCCGGGGGAACAGTCGCTGGAAGCGCTCGGCCTCCGCCCAATGGGTGGTGGCGGGCCGCCCGTCGAGGCGGCCGGCGGCCGCCAGCACATAGACGCCGGTGCAGATGGAGGCCAGCCGGGTGCCGGGCCGGATGCGGGCGAGCGCCGAGGCCAGTTCCTCGGTCAGCACACCCTTCTCGAAGACCGGTCCCAGCTCGTAGGAGGCCGGGACGACGACGGTGTCGGCGGTGGCCAGCGCCTCCGGGCCGTGCTCCACCTGGATGGAGAAGTCGGCGTCGGTCATGACCGGGCCCGGGGGGCGGACGGAGCAGGTGACGACCTCGTACAGCAGCCGTCCCTCGGCGTCCCTGGGGCGCCCGAAGATCCGGTGCGGGATGCCCAGTTCGAAGGGGAGCAGCCCGTCGAGGGCGAGGACGACGACACGGTGCGGCCGGAACGCGGGCTCTCGGGTCATGGCCCGATCCTAGCGAATGCTGTCCTTCGGGCCACTCGATCGTGCCGCTCCGGGACGGGATGCTCTAGGACGTGCCCCAGACAACCGAAACGGTGGTCGTCGACGAGACCCGGACCGACGCCAGGCCGCACCGCATCCACCGGGCCTGGTTCGTCGCCGCCGTCACCTTTGTGACGATCATCGGCGCCGCCGCCTTCCGCTCCCTGCCCGGACTGCTCATCGACCCGCTGCACCAGGAGTTCGGCTGGTCGCGCGGCACCATCGGCGCCGCGGTCTCCGTCAATCTCGCGCTGTACGGACTGACGGCGCCCTTCGCCGCCGCCCTGATGGACCGCTTCGGCATCCGCCGGGTGGTGGCCGTGGCCCTCGCCGTCATCACCCTGGGCGCCGGCAGCACCGTATGGATGACGGCTGCCTGGCAGCTTCTGCTCTGCTGGGGCCTGCTGGTCGGCCTGGGCAGCGGCTCGATGGCGCTGGCCTTCGCGGCGACGGTCACCAACCGCTGGTTCACCGAGCGGCGCGGCCTGGTGACCGGCATCCTCACGGCCGCCTCCGCCTCCGGTCAGCTGATCTTCCTCCCGGTGCTGTCGTGGACGGTGCAGCACCACGGCTGGCGCCCGGCGTCGGTGACCGTCGCCCTGGCCGCCCTCGCCGTGATCCCCTTCGTCTGGCTGCTGCTGCGGGACCATCCGGCGGACGTGGGCCTGAAGCCCTACGGCGCCACGGAGTTCGTCCCCCGGCCGGCACCCGTGACCGGCGCCGCCCGCCGGACCGTCACCGTGTTGCTCTCGGCGGTGCGCACCGGACCGTTCTGGCTGCTGGCGGGCACCTTCGCGATCTGCGGCGCCTCCACCAACGGCCTGGTCCAGACCCACTTCGTGCCGGCGGCCCACGACCACGGCATGCCGATCACGGCCGCCGCCTCGCTGCTCGCCGTCATCGGTGTCTTCGATGTGCTGGGCACGATCGCCTCGGGCTGGTTCACCGACCGCTTCGAGCCGCGGCGGCTGCTCGCCGTGTACTACGCCCTGCGCGGCGTCTCGCTGCTCTTCCTGCCGATCCTGCTGGCCCCGACCGTCCATCCGCCGATGGTCTTCTTCATCGTCTTCTACGGCCTGGACTGGGTCGCCACGGTCCCGCCCACCCTGGCGCTGTGCCGGGAGCATTACGGGCAGGACAGTGCGATCGTCTTCGGCTGGGTGCTCGCCTCCCACCAGGTCGGCGCGGCCCTGGTCGCCTTCCTGGGCGGTGTCGCCCGGGACACGTTCGGCTCCTACGACGTGGTCTGGTACGCGTCGGGGGCGCTGTGCGCGGCGGCGGCCCTGATGGCGCTGGTGATCCGCAGGCGTCCGGCGGGGGTGCCGGCGCTCGCCTGAACGGGACCGCGGCCGCGCCCGGCTCAGCGTGCGGCGGCGCGGGCCCTGCCCAGCCGGCGGGCCACCGCCTTCGCGATCTTCTCGGCGTCGATGGCCAGTTCCCGGAACATTCCGCTGATGGGGTTGGTGAAGCCGGTGAAGTAGAGGCCGGGGGCGTTGCGCGGGCAGCGGGCGCCGTGGACCACCGGCCGGCCCCGGGCGTCCAGGACGTCGAGATGGCCGACCAGCCCCTCCAGGGCGCGGACATACCCGGTCGCGGCGATCACGGCGTCGGGCTCGATCCGGCTGCCGTCGGCGAGGACGACCTCGCCGTCCTCGAAACCGTCGACGGCCGCCACGATCTCGACCCGCCCCTTGCGCACGGCGTCGATCAGGCCGACGTCCTGCACGGGGATCGCCCCCTCCTTGACCCGGGAGTAGAGCCCGGCGGTGGGGCGGGGCAGCCCCTGCGCGGACAGGTCCGGCACGCCGAGCCTCGCCACCGGCCGGGCCAGCCTGTCGACCAGCCACACCGGCAGCCGCCGTACCAGGATCCCGGTGAACTGGGCCGGCCAACCGGCGGTGGAGCGGCGCACCACATGGGGCGGGGTGCGCACCGCCAGCCGTACCCGGGAGGCCCCGCCCTGCACCAGGTCCACCGCTAGCTCGGCGCCCGTGTTGCCGACGCCGACCACCAGGACGTCGCGCCCGGCGTACGGCTTGGCGTTGCGGTACTCCCCGGCGTGCAGGAACTCCCCGGGGTAGTCCTCGCGGCCGGACCAGTCGGGGACACGCGGGGTGTGGTTGTGGCCGGTCGCGACGACGACCGCGCCGCCGGTCAGCTCCCGGCCGCCGGTGGCGTGCAACAGCCAGCCGGTGCCGTCCGGAGCGGGCTCGACCCGGGAGACCTCCACCCCGGTGACGATCTCCAGGCGGTGGTGCTCGGCGTACTTCTCCAGGTAGCGGACCACGTCGTCACGGGCCACCCAGCGCCCGAACGAGCGGGGCATCGCCAGGCCGGGCAGGGCCGAATGCCGTCGGGTGGTGTGCAGACGCAGACGGTCGTAGTGGCGCCGCCAGGACGCCCCGACACGGTCGGACTTCTCCAGTACGACGGCCCGTACGCCCCGGGCGCGCAGTGCGTACGCGGCGGCGAGCCCACCCGGGCCGCCCCCGATGACATACACCGGTCGGTCCTCGTGGGCCGGCACCACGGCGCGCGGCGAAGCAGCAGTCGAGTCGGCCATGAGCGCGAGCGTAATCATGTGCGCGATTGATGGGTCTCGGTCAAGACCGGAATCGGTTGCGAAATGATCACGCCTGTATGAGAACGGGGTGCATTCATGACGTAACGGGATCGCTCATGGAGGTCCTGTGACTTGATTGAATGGCCCGATGGCCGACATAACTGAGAAGTCCCCGCTGGACCCGTTTCCCGAACCGCATGGTCACGGTCTGCGGCTGAGCGCCTGGGACCCGGAGTCCGAGAGCCATCTGGACGCGTGGTTCAGGGGGCTGACCGACCCCGACTTCCAGCGCTGGAACACACCGCTCAGGATCGTGCGGGACCGGGACGACGCACGGGAGTCCCTGCGGGCCAGGTCGGGGGGCGCCGATGTGGCCTTCCGGATCGCCGACGCGGAGAGCGGGACGACCCTGGGACACCTGGGGGTCAACCAGATCGACCATGTCATCCGGGTCGCCCGGGTCGGCTACTGGGTCCTGCCCGAGGCCCGCGGGCGCGGTGTCGCCGGCCGCGCGCTCGCGCTCGCCGCCCACTGGGCCCTGACCGACCTGGGTCTGAACCGCCTGGAACTGGGCCATGCCCTGGGGCATGAGGCGTCCTGCCGGGTCGCCGAACGCTGCGGCTTCCGGTACGAGGGGACGCTGCGCGGAGCGATGTTCGAGGAGGGGCGGCACGATGTGTTCCGGGACGTGCATCTGCACGGCCGGATCGCGAGCGACCCCGAACCCTCGCTGCCCTGACGGCGGGACGCGCGGTGCCGTGACCGTGGAACACACCGGGACGCGGCGCCATGACCGGCGCAGGCGCCGAAAACCGGGTGCGGAACGCAGTCGGCCCACGGCATCGTGACGCGCATGACTTCCGATGCGTACGCGTGGCGGTTCACCGGTGACCCGAAGGAGTTCCTGGAGCGGACCGGGGCGTTCCTGCGATCCGAACCGGCCCTGCACACCGTGCTGTTGACGGTCACCGACCGGCTGCGGAAGGAAGGGGTCGCCGCGTACGGGGAGGAGCCGCCGTACTTCGGCCGGCTCGCGGACGAGGACGGCACCGCACGGGCCGCCCTGCTGCGGACCCCGCCCTACGCGCTCCAGCTCACCGCCCTCACCGCCGATGCCGCCGACGCGCTCGCGGTGCGCCTGGCGGAGGACGGCCGGCCGCTGCCCTCGGCGAGCGGACCGGCCGCCGCGGCCGCCGCGTTCGCCGCCGCCTGGGGGCGCCGCACCGGGGCCGATGTCCGGCTCACGCAGCGCCAGCGCCTCTACCGGCTCGGCACGCTCACCCCGCCCGCGCCGGCGCCGTCCGGGACCGCCCGGCGCGCCGCCCCGGAGGACCGGGACCTGATCACCCGCTGGTTCACCTCGTTCTGTGAGGACGTCGGCGATCCGGCCCCGCGGCACCCGGAGCACTGGGTCGAGAGCCGGCTCGGCCAGGGCGGGATCACCCTGTGGGAGACGCCCGAGGGCACGCCCGTCTCCATGGCGGCCGCCGCGCCCGAGGTCGCCGGACAGATCCGTGTCACCACCGTCTACACCCCCGCACCCCTGCGCGGCCGGGGCTACGCGGGCGCCGCCACCGCCGCGGCGAGCCGGGCCGCGCTCGACTCCGGCGCGGCGGAGGTCCTGCTCTTCACCGACCTCGCCAACCCCGCGAGCAACGGCCTGTACCAGCGTCTCGGCTACCGCGCGGTCACGGACTTCGCCATGTACGAGTTCGGGGACCCGGCCCCCACCGGGGACTGAGGGCACCTCACCCTCAGGGCCACAGCAGTTCCCTGACCCACCCTCCGTCCGTCCTGCGGTAGCGCAGCCGTACATGACGGCGCCGCGCGTCCCCCTGGAAGAACTCCGCCTCCTGCGGCTGGAGGCGATAGAGCGTCCAGGACGGGACCGGGGCGTCCGGCTCGCGCCGGGCCCGCTCCCAGGCCTCCTCCGACGCCCGCACCAACTCCTCGACCGAGCCCAGCACATGACTCTGTCCGCCGGTGAGCGCCGCGGCCAGCGCTCCGGTCGACCGGGCGTGCAGATCCGCCTGGCCCTCCCGCGCGGGCGCGGGGGTGACCGGACCGCGCAGCCGGATCTGGCGTCCCTGGACCGGCCAGTAGAAGCCGAGGGCGGCATACGGCCGGGCCGCGAGCTGTCCGCCCTTGCGGCTGCCGGAGTGGGTGGCGAACGCCCAGCCGTCCGCGTCCGCGCCGTGCAGCATCACGGTCCGGACGTCCGGGGTGCCGTCCGCGTCCGCCGTCGCCAGCGACATCGTGTGCGGCTCGGCCTGCCCGGCCGCCACCGCCTGCGCGAACCACTCGGTGAACAGCGCCAACGGCTCCCCGGGCGCCGCCGCCGGATCGAAGACGGGCAACTCGGTGGTCTCCGGGTCCCACACCCGCAGAGACGTCAGCAACTCATGAAGATCCCTTCCCATGCCCCGAGTATCGCCCCGTGGCTCCCGTGCCGGTCCCCTCGATGCGGCGGGCGGTGGTCCACCGGAGTGGACCACCGCCCGTATGACAGAACAGAGCAGGGGAGGGGAGGAGCCGAGCCGACAGGACCAGGCGCGCCCGAGTGAAGGACGGGTACCGCGGTGTTTTCCCGCGTGCCGTCTCGCGTCCTACCTGGTCGGCTTCCTCCCGGTGACGCCCAGATGCACCAACAGTGCGAGATTCGGGCGGAGTTCGGCCTGTTTGACGCCCCAGGTCTGGAAGGCCTTCTGATGGGACGCCACCGCCGCGAGCATCGCCACCAGGGCGCCCGCCACGGCCGCCGGGTTCACGTCCTTGTCGATCCTGCCCTTGGACTGGAGCTCGGCGATCGAGTCCGCTAGGGAGCCGTTCACCGAGTTCAGGATCTTCATCCGGAGTTTGTAGAAGCGCTTGTCGCCCTCGGCCGCGCCCAGGTCGACGACGCGCAGGATGGCGTCGTGCTTGCGCCAGAACTCCAGGAATCCGTCGACCAGTTCCTGCGCGGACTGCCAGCCCGCCTTGCCGGCCCAGGAGCGGCCCTCCAGCAGAGTGGCCAACCCGGCGCCGTCCGCGGCCATGTGCTCCGCGATCTCCAGGACGGCGCCTTCGACGTCCGGAAAGTACTGGTAGAAGGTCGCCGGGGACGTCCCGGCCCTCCGGGCGACGTCGATCACCTTGACGTCCCGGTAGGGCGAGGAGCTGAGCATCTCGCCGAGACAGTCGAGCAGCTTCTGCCGCGTCGCCTGCCCGCGCCGACCGGCCACGCGGCCGTCGACGGTACGCACTTGTCCTGTCATGTCGTCAGCTTACCGAGGGGGGATGTGAGCGCGATTCGGCCGACTGCAAATGGGGAGTGGAGAGGCCCCTGAGGGGTATCGGTGCTGGTGGGAGGGGAAGGAGTAGATACGCGCGCGCTCCGCGGGAAAGCTTCTAAACTTGGCGATATGGCCGAAAACCATCCCTCGCCTCCCTCGCGGGGGAACGGCCCGCCCCAGGGGGCCGGAACCTCCCCCGGCCGCGAGGGCCCGGACGGCGCCGCCTTCCCCGAGGGCGTCCCCTGCTGGGTCGACGTCCAGCTGTCCGACGTCGAGGCGGGCGAGCGGTTCTACGGCGGACTGTTCGGATGGGACTTCGAGACGGCGTACGGATCCTCCGCCTGGGCGCTGCTGGGCGGGGCGCCGGTGGCCGCGCTGGCGCCCAAGCGGGACGGGCGGATGCCCACCGTCTGGACGGTGTACTTCGCGACCCCCGACGCCCTGACGCTCACCGGACGGATCCGGGCGGCCGGCGGCCAGGTCGTCGTCCCGCCGACCCCGGTGGACACCCTGGGCACCGTGGCGCTGGCCGCCGACCCCGAGGGCGCGGTCTTCGGGCTCTGGCAGGCCGGTGCGCTCGCGGGCTTCGGCAAGCGGCACGAACCCGGCTCGTTCACCTGGGCCGAGCTGTACGCGCGGGACACGACCGCCGCGAACGCCTTCTACACCGGGCTCTTCCATGACGCCCTGTTCGGCCCCGGCGCCGTTCCCGACTTCGGGCGCGCCCCGATCCTGTCGGTCTTCCCGGCGGAGATGCCCTCCCACTTCCTCGTCCACTTCGGGATCGCCGACGGGGAGGCGGCGCTCGGGGCGGTGGCCCGGCTGGGCGGCCGGGTACAGGTACCGCCGTTCGACACCTCGTACGGACGGGTGGCGGTGGTCACGGACGATCAGGGGGCGTCCTTCGCCCTGCTCCAGCGCTGACCGCCCGTGCCGTCCCGCACGGCCGGGGCGCCGCTTCCGTGCCGATCGCGCCCGAGCGGCACTTCGGGGGCGCTCCTGGCGTTGTCCCCTGCGGGAGCCCCTGTGTCCGACGGGTGATCCGGCATGGTTTTGTCCTGGGACACCCCGTTCCGCCCCCGGGTTCGCAACCGGTCGCCCGTACAGGGAGAATCGGGCTGCGTGCCGCCATGGCGGTGCGGTGGTGAGACGCTGCACGGGGTCGCGTGCACAGGCGGACGACGCGACCCGTACGGGGAGGTGGCAGGCAAGTGGTGGATCAGCTGACGCAACACGATCCGCGGCGGATCGGGCCGTTCGAGGTGCTGGGTCGGCTGGGTGCCGGCGGCATGGGGCTGGTCTATCTCGCGCGCTCGGCGTCCGGCCGGCGGGTGGCGATCAAGACCGTCCGCACCGAACTGGCCGAGGACCAGTTGTTCCGGGTGCGTTTCACCCGTGAGGTGGAGGCCGCACGGGCGGTCTCCGGCTTCTACACGGCGGCCGTGGTCGACGCCGACCCGCGCGCGGCCGTGCCCTGGCTGGCCACCGCGTATGTGCCCGCGCCCTCCCTCGAGGAGATAGTGACCGACTGCGGGCCGCTGCCGGCCCAGGCGGTGCGCTGGCTGGCCGCGGGCGTCGCGGAGGCGCTCCAGTCCATCCACGGGGCGGGCCTGGTCCACCGCGACCTGAAGCCGTCCAATGTGCTCGTCGTCGAGGACGGCCCCCGGGTGATCGACTTCGGCATCGCCTCCGGCGTGTCGAACACGCGTCTGACGATGACCAATGTCGCCGTCGGTACCCCCGCCTATATGTCCCCCGAGCAGGCCAAGGACTCGCGCAGCGTGACCGGTGCGAGCGATGTCTTCTCGCTCGCCTCGATGCTGGTCTTCGCGGCCACCGGGCATCCCCCCTTCCAGGGCGCCAACCCCGTGGAGACCGTCTTCATGCTGCTGCGCGAGGAGCCGGACCTGTCCGGGCTGCCGGACGAGCTGCGGCCGCTGATCGACTCCTGTATGCAGACGGACGCCACCGCCCGCCCGAACCCGGCCGACCTTCAGGCCCAGCTCGCCCCGCATCTCTTCGGCTCGGGCTCCGACGACAGCGGTACGGCCTCGGCGTGGCTGCCGGAGAAGGCGGTCGCCCTGATCGAGGAGCGCCGCGGTGGACGTCCGCCGGTGAAGCCGTATCCGTTCGGTGGCCGCGGCGGCGGCATGCGCCCGCTGCCGCCGCCGATGCCCTCCCACGATCCGGTCCCGGTGGCGGCCGGCGGGTCCGACGGGGGCCCGGTGCGGCTGGTGGGCGCCTCCGTGCCGATCGGGCCCGGGCCGCGGGTCGCGGACGCGCGGGCGGCCGCGGTGAAGGCGCCGCCCCCGGAGGCCGGCCTGGTCGCCTCCTGGTCCCGTCCCGGCCCCGGGGCGAACGGCATGGTGCCCGCTCCCGCGGTTCCGCCGCCCCCGCTGCCCCCGGAGGCCGCCACCGGCTGGCGCCCCTGGCGCTTCCGGATGTCCAACGACGTCTGGGGCACCCCGACGGTCGCCGACGACCTGGTCTACGTCACCTCCTTCGAGGTGCACGCCCTGGATGTGGCGACCGGCCGCCGCCGCTTCAAGACCCGGGACGTGGCCTGGTCGATGGCGGTCGAGGACGGCCGGGTGCACGCCTCCGACGGCCCCACCCTCTTCGCCCTGGACGCCCACGAGGGCTCGGACCTGTGGCGGCTGTCCCTGGACGGCTGGGTGTACACGCTCAGGGCCGACCGCGGCACCGTGGTCACCGGTACCCGGGGCGGCGGTGTCCAGGCCTGGGAGGCGGCGAACGGCCGGCAGCTGTGGGAGATCACCGGCGCGCAGACGGACTTCGAGACCCCGGAGGCCGGGCCGGTCGTCCACGACGGCACGGTGTACGTCTGGCAGGACGCCCGGCTGCGGGCCCTGGAGGCGCGTACGGGGGAGGAGCGCTGGTCCTATCCGATCGGGGACGCCGCGTCCTGCGGCGGGGTGCCCGTGCGGCTGACCCGGGCGACGGACGGCTATGTGTACGTCTCGGCCGGCACCCGGGTGCTGGCCATCGAGGTGGCCAGCGGCATGGTGCGCTGGCACTTCGAAGCGCCGGCGGTGTTCCTGAGCCCGCCGGCCTTCGTGCCGGGCCCGGCGGTCGCCGGCGGCGGCGTCTATCTCGCCGACTATCTGGGCACGGTCTACGCCCTCGACGCCACGGACGGCCGGGACCGCTGGCG
This sequence comes from Streptomyces nodosus, assembly GCF_008704995.1. Taxonomy (NCBI): domain Bacteria; kingdom Bacillati; phylum Actinomycetota; class Actinomycetes; order Kitasatosporales; family Streptomycetaceae; genus Streptomyces; species Streptomyces nodosus. Next base: position 3,377,123 of record NZ_CP023747.1, on the reverse strand, counting down.
CATCGCCACGGAGCCGCGGGCCGCGATCGATCCGGTGCTGGTGGCCGGGGGGCACGTCCATGTCGGCAGCGGCAGGGGCCTCTACACCCTGGACGCGGTCACGGGCACCCCGAAGTGGCGCTTCCAGGCGGGCGGGGAGATCGTGGGCTCCCCGGCGGTCGCGGAGGGCCGTATCCACTTCGGCTCCACGGACCATCTGCTGTACACGCTGAAGGCCGACGACGGCCGGCTGCGCTGGAAGCTGGCGACCGGCGGTGAGATCACCGGTGCGCCGGTGGTGAAGGACGGCGTGGTGTACGCGTGCAGCAAGGACCGCTGTGTCTACGCCCTGGACGCGGAGAAGGGCACCGGGACGGCACGGACCGCCTGAGCCGTCGCAGCCGGGCTCGCGGGCACCCGCACGCCGGGAGACGGTGGACGGCCGTCGTACCGGCCGAACGGAAGGGGCACCGTACGGCGGCCGTCCCCGCACACGCTACGCGTGGTGTGCGATCCGTGCCACACGGTGACCGGGCGGGGTGAACCGGCTCCGGACATGCTTCGGCCGCGACGGCTCCCCCTCCGCGCCGTCGCGGCCGACCCCCGTGCGGAGGAGGACTAGCTGGGCTCGGACGTGATGTGCGTGTTGTCCGGGCTCGTCGGGCCGTCGTCGACGTCGGTGATGTGGGTGTTGAGCGGCTTGACGTCGGAGCCGGCCGGGGCGTCGGTGATATGCGTGTTGAGCGGCTTGATCTCCGTGCCGGCCGGGGCGTCGGTGATGTGCGTGTTGTCCGGCTTGACGACCGGCTCGTCCTTGGTGGTGTCGCTCATGGCGGTGCCTCCCCTTGGTCCTTGAACTCGTACAGTCGAGGGTCCGCCCGGCCACTCCCCCGAGGGTGGCCGGGCGGACCGCTCCTGTCGCCCATCCTGCTACGAGGCCGGCGACCTCACCGGCATCCGTCTGCCCCCCGATGCGACGGACCGACCATCAAGAGAGTGCCGTGCGGCGATAAACGAATGATGAACGCCCCTGTCGCGGCCTCATACGGCGGTCGCCGGTGCCAGCAGCGCCTGCACCTCCGCGGCCTCCGGGGAGTTCAGCCGCTCGTAGATCTCGAGCGCCTCGCGCCAGCAGACCTGGGCCCGTCCGGACTGGCCGATGTCGCTCAGCGCCTTGCCGAGCACCGTGAGGACATTGCCCCGGCGCCATTCGCCCCCGATGCCCCTGAGCATCGCCAGGGCCGTCTCGGCGTTGGCCGCGGCCTGCGCGGGGCGTTCGGCCAGCAGGTCCACCTCGGCGAGACGCAGCAGGGTCATGCCCTCCCACAGCCGCTGACGGCTGGTGCGGAAGACCTGGAGGGCCTTGTCGAGGCGGGCGGAGGCGTCGGACAGCTGGCCGTTCTTGCTGAGGGCCATGCCGAGCGCGTAGTGACCGTTCGCCGCCTTGAGCAGATGCCCGAGCTCCTCGTACATCTCGGTGCCCTGCCGGGCGAGGGTGACGGCGCTGTCGGCGCGGTCCGTCGCCAGATGAAGGCGGGAGAGATTGCACAGGGCGGCCGCCGTGCCCGACAGGTCGCCGCAGGCCCGGAAGTCCTTGATGGCCCGTTCGAGGTACTCCTCGGCCTCGGCGAAGCGGCTCTGGTAGAAGGCGAAGGCGCCCAGGATGTTGGCCGCCCAGCAGCAGGGCAGGGGATCCCCGGCGGCCTCAGAGATCCGCAGCACCTGGCGTGCCTCCTGGTCGGCCTGGTCGAAGTAGCCGGACCAGTGGCGGGCGTTGGCCAGCACGAGGATGGCCCGTCCCTCGGCACGGCCGTCCGAGGCGGCCCGCGCGGCCTCGCGCAGGGCGGTCGCCGCCGCCTCGTACTCCCGGGAGTTCGCCCCCGACTCCGCCAGGTCGACCGCGGCCCACAGCAGGTCGACCGCGCGCCTGAGCCGGTCGCCGTCGGAGGACTGCCGTACACAGGCCAGCAGGGGCACGGCCTCGGAGTAGAGCCAGTCCTGGGCCGCGCGCCGGTCGGGGAAGACCAGTCCGGTCGTGCGCGGTTTCTCGAGGTGGTCCACCAGGCGGTCGCCCGGTCGCTCGATGGCGTAGACCCCGGACGCCGTGGCCAGGTAGAAGTCCAGCAGCCGTGACATGGCCGCGTCCCGTTCGCCGGGCAGGTGTTCGTCGCGCTCGGCGCAGGCGCGGGCGTAGAGGCGGACCAGATCGTGGTAGCGGTAGCGCCCCGGGGCCGCGGATTCCAGCAGGGAGGTGTCGACGAGGGACTCCAGCAGGTCCTCGGTGTCCTCCGCGGGGAGGTCCAGTACGGCCGCTGCCGCCGCCAGGGAGATGTCCGGGCCGTCCGCGAGCCCCAGCAGCCGGAACGCCCGGGCCTGGGCCGGCTCCAGCTGGCCGTAGCCCAGTTCGAAGGTGGCCTTCACCGCGAGGTCCCCGGCCTGGAGCTCGTCCAGGCGGCGGCGCTCGTCCGCGAGCTTCGCGGCCAGGACCGAGACGGTCCAGGTGCGGCGCGAGGCCAGGCGGGAGGCGGCGATACGGATCGCCAGCGGCAGGAACCCGCAGGCCGCCACCACGTCCAGCGCGGCCTCGCGCTCCGAGGCCACCCGCTCCTCGCCCACGATCCGGGTGAAGAGCTGAAGCGCCTCGTCGGGGGACATCACATCCAGGTCCACCAGATGGGCCCCCGCCAGGTCCACCATGCGGACCCGGGAGGTCACCAGGGCGGCGCAGCCCTCCGTGCCCGGCAGCAGCGGCCGGATCTGCGCCGCGTCCTTGGCGTTGTCCAGCAGGACCAGGACCCGGCGGCCGTCCAGGACCGAGCGGTACAGCGCGGCCCGCTCCTCCAGAGAGTCCGGGATCGCCGACTCCTGAGTGCCCAGGGCGCGCAGGAAGGCGCCCAGCACGGTCTCCGGTTCCGCGGCCTGCTGCCCCGCGCCCTGCAGATCGACGTACAGCTGTCCGTCCGGGAACGCGCCGCGGGCCCGGTGCGCCACATGCACGGCCAGGGTCGTCTTGCCCACGCCCCCGATCCCCGCCAGCGCCGACACCGCCATCACCCGGCTCTCCGAGGCTGCCAGCGCCTCGCTCAGCTCGGTGACGAAGGACGCCCGGCCGGTGAAGTCGGGCACGGTGGCGGGGAGCTGGGCCGGGCGCACCGGGGCGGCGGCGGGCTCCGGGGCCGGCGCCGACGGCTCCGCGAGACCCGGGTCCGCCTGGAGAATGCGCTGCTGAAGCTCCTTCAGGTCCTGGCGGGGGTCGACGCCCAGCTCGTCGGCCAGCAGCCGGCGGGTGTCCGCGTACACCGCCAGTGCCTCCGCCTGACGGCCGGACCGGTACAACGCCAGCATCAGCAGTTCGCGCAGGCGTTCGCGCAGCGGGTGAGCGGCCGTCAGCGCGGTCAGCTCGGAGACCGCCTCCGAGTGGCAGCCCTGCTCCAGGTCCATGTCGAGGCGGGCCTCGAGGAGTTGCTGGCGCCATTCCTCCAGGCGGGTGCGCTGGGTGTCCGCGTACGGGCCCGGCACATTGGCCAGGGTCTCGCCGTCCCACAACGCCAGGGTCTCGTTCAGCAGTTGCCGGGCCTGGCCCAGATTCCCGGAGCTCTTCGCCTTCTCCGCCTCCGTGGCCAGCTCCTGGGCCGCCAGGAGGTCCAGGGAACGGGACGCGTCCCGCACCCGCATCGCATAGCCGCCCGACTCGCTGACCAGCGCCGCCGAGGAGAGGATCTTCCGCAACCGGGAGGCGTACGTCCGTACGGTCGCCAGCGCCTTGACCGGTGGTTCCTCGCCCCACAGCGCGCTGATCAGTTCGGACGCCGTCGCGGTGCGGCCCTCGCGCAGCAGCAGCGCGGCCAGCAGGGCGCGCTGCTGCGGTGAGCCGGTGGCCAGCACCTCCTCCCCCCGCCAGGCGCGCACCGGGCCGAGCACACCGAAGCGCAGGGCCGCCGACTCCTCGGACTCCCGCTGCTCAGGCACTCGCGGTACACCGTCCATCGCTGCCCCCAAGGCCCCCCGTCGAACCGTCCACAACCAGAAGGCCAGTTTGCCTTGTTCATGGCGGATGCGTCAGCTGTGGGCGACGGTGATCACAGACCGCCGTGCGGCGCCTCACAAGGTCCACACACTCTCCGCACATCGGACGGCCCTCGGGGCGCCTTTGCGGGCGGGTGCGCACGGCCGGCGGGGGCGGTGCGGCCTCAGCCGTCCAGGTCGACCCGGACGGTGAGCAGCTCCGCCCCGAACACCCGTACCGCCGTGCTGTTCATCCGGGGCAGCGACCTCAGCCGGGCGCGGGGGTCGTCGTCCGGGAGGAGCCGGGCGGTGCCGGGGTGCCAGCGGCCCCTGATGCGGACCCGGACCCGGGGGTTCGCCCGGATGTTGCGGACGTACTGGGATCTCTCGCCGTACTCGGAGACCAGCCAGAAGGAGTCCCCGACACGGCGCCCGCCCACCGGGGTCGCACGCGGCAGGCCCGAGACGCGGCCCGTCGTCTCCAGGACCGTCTGGAGCGGCAGACGGCGGGTGACGGGGTTCGCCACATACCGCTGGAACGCCGTGACGACACGGTGCTTCAGGTCGGTGCTGAGGTTCATCGCGTGGTCCTGTTCTCGTCGTGCCGGTCGTGGGAAGGCCGTACGGGCCCTGTGCCGGGTGAACGGACCGTCATCGCCGGCCCAGGAAGATCGGGTTGGTCAGCGCGGCCGCCGCCCCCGGCACGGGACCCGCCGCCGTCTCATGGCGCAACTCCGCCCGTACGTACGCCGCGTGCGACGGAGTCGTCGTCCACTCCATGGTGCCCTCGCCCGACACCGGCAGCGGACCGCTGGTGAGGAGCACGCCCTGGTCGGTGACGAGGCGGACCGTGCAGCGGGGCACACCCCGTGCCGCCACGCGGACCGTGACCGGGGTGTCGGGGTCCACCGGCAACCGTCCGCCGATGCCCGCGTGCTCGCCGCGGCCCCCGGTCGCCGTGAAGGTCAGCGAGACGTTCTTCGACTCGGCGATGTACGAGCGGCCCGCCCGGATGCCTTCCTGGACGGCCCGGCGGCTCAACTCGTCGGCGAGGACCACCGTCTGGGGGCTGCCGATCGTGTCGGGGGCACGGTGCGCGTCGCTGTTGCCCATCGCCGGCAGCCATCGGGCACGGCCCTCCCGGACCGATGCCACCAGGGTGTTGTCCCACTCGGCGAGCGCCACCTCGTCGTCCGGCGTGTAGGGGCCGTTCCACACCTCCACCGCGTCCGCCTCGGCGAAGCCGAACTTCCAGGCGCAGCCGATACAGCCGGCGTGCGGATGGGCCGGCACCACCAGACCGCCCGCCCGCCGGATCTCCTCGGCGATACGGCCGAAGCGGTTGTCCCGCGCCCGGTAGCGCCAGTCGACGAAGGTGCCGGGGTCGGTGCCCAGTGCCACCAGATGGCCGTTCCGGGTGGTCACCTCCTCGCCCAGCATGATCAGCAGATCGTCGCCCGCCAGGCCGGCCCAGTGCGGATGCGAGGCATGGGTGTTGTGGTCCGAGGAGTTGATGAAGTCCAGGCCCGCCGCCCGGGCCTGCTCCGCGATCTGTGCGGGCGTACGGCGGCCGTCCGAGTACCAGGAGTGGATGTGGCAGTCGCCGCGGTACCAGGCGCGGCCCCGGCCCTCGACCCGGGACGGCGGGTACCCGGGCTCCGGGGTGCGGCCGGGCTCGCCGTAGATCAGCGTGATCGTCACCTGGTACGAAAGACCCTGTGGCGCCACCGTGTAGGGGCCCAGCACGATGTGCCAGGTGCCGGCGCGGACCGGGCCCGGGATGTAGCCCGGGGTGGCGTCGTCCGCCCGGACGAAGAACTCCGGGCGCGCACCGCCGGACCAGCCGCGGAAGCCCCTGCCGCCCAGGTCGGTGCCGCGCTCGTCGAAGATACCGATGTCCAGGGCGTTGCCCGGGGTTCCGGCCGGGACGGACGGCCGGTCGTAGGTGTAGGCGACCTTGATCTCGCGGACGCCCGGGGGGACGTCCACCGGGAGGTGGACGAAGTCGGGGGCGCCGGGCGGCAGCGTGCCGCGCACCGTCCTCGTCTCCGTGCCGCCCGCCGCCGCTGCGGCGGGGCCGTCGGGGAAGCTCACGGTTCCCAACGTAAGGGCGGCGGCCGCGCCCGTCACCAACAGCGCGCGTCTGCCGATGCCGTGGTCGTCCTTGCACATGCCGGTGCTCCCGGGGTCGGGTGAGAGGGGTGGTGCGGGGGCGCCCCATCGGCCGCAGTGCGCCCTGTATGACCTGATCACCACAAACGTATGCTCGGAGGATGACGACTTCCGCGACCTCCGGAACCGGCCCCACCGAGAACTCCATGCGTCGCGCCCTCAAACGTGCCCGGGACGGCGTCGCGCTCGACGTCACCGAGGCCGCCGTACTGCTCCAGGCCCGTGGTGCGGACCTCGAGGATCTGGCCGCCTCGGCCGCCCGGGTGAGGGACGCGGGCCTCGAGGCGGCGGGCAGGCCCCATGTCATCACCTACTCCAAGAGCGTCTTCGTCCCGCTCACCCGTCTGTGCCGGGACAAGTGCCACTACTGCACCTTCGTCACGGTGCCCGGCAAGCTGCGCCGCGCCGGGCACGGGATGTTCCTGTCCCCCGACGAGGTGCTCGACATCGCCCGCAAGGGTGCCGCCCTCGGCTGCAAGGAAGCCCTGATCACGCTGGGCGACAAGCCGGAGGACCGCTGGCCCGAGGCCCGCGAGTGGCTGGACGCGCACGGCTACGACGACACCATCGCCTATGTGCGCGCCATCTCCATCCGCATCCTGGAGGAGACGGGCCTGCTGCCTCACCTCAACCCCGGGGTGATGTCCTGGACCGACTTCCAGCGCCTCAAGCCGGTCGCCCCGTCGATGGGCATGATGCTGGAGACCACCGCGACCCGGCTGTGGTCGGAGCCGGGCGGCCCGCATTACGGCTCTCCGGACAAGGAACCGGCCGTCCGGCTGCGGGTCCTGGAGGACGCCGGACGTTCCTCGGTCCCCTTCACCAGCGGGATCCTGATCGGCATCGGCGAGACCTACGAGGAGCGCGCCGAGTCGCTGTTCGCGCTGCGGAAGGTGGCGCGGGCGTACCACGGCGTCCAGGAGCTGATCATCCAGAACTTCCGCGCCAAGCCGGACACGGCGATGCGCGCGGCACCGGACGCGGAACTGGACGAGCTGGTCGCCACGGTGGCCGTGGCCCGCCATCTGATGGGCCCGAGCGCCTGCCTCCAGGCGCCGCCCAACCTGGTCGAGGACGCCCATGAGCGGCTCATCGGCGCCGGCATCGACGACTGGGGCGGGGTCTCGCCGCTGACCATCGACCATGTGAACCCGGAACGCCCCTGGCCGGAGATCGAGCGGCTGGCCGAGCGGTCCCGGGCGGCCGGCTTCGAACTGCGCGAACGCCTCTGTGTCTACCCGGAGTTCGTGCGACGCGGCGAGCCGTGGCTGGACCCCCGGCTGCTGCCGCACCTGCGGGCGCTGGCGGACCCGGAAACCGGCCTGGCCCGTCCGGACGCGGTCGTCGAGGGCCACCCCTGGCAGGAACCGGACGAGGTGTTCCAGCCGTCCGGCCGCACCGACCTGCACCGCTCGATCGACACCGAGGGACGCACCGGCGACCGCCGGGACGACTTCGACGAGGTGTACGGCGACTGGGAGGCGCTGCGGGAGGCCGCCGCCCCGGGCATGGCGCCGGAACGCATCGACACCGATGTCCGGGAGGCGCTGCGCACGGCCGCCGACGACCCGACGCGGCTGACGGACGACCAGGCGCTCGCCCTGCTGCACGCGGACGGCCCGGCGCTGGACGCGCTGTGCGCGGTGGCCGACGACGTCCGCAGGTCCGTGGTCGGCGACGAGGTCACCTATATCGTCACCCGGAACATCAACTTCACCAATGTCTGCTACACCGGCTGCCGCTTCTGCGCGTTCGCCCAGCGCCGCACCGACGCCGACGCCTACACCCTCTCCCTGGACCAGGTCGCCGACCGGGCCCAGCAGGCCTGGGAGGTCGGCGCGGTGGAGGTCTGCATGCAGGGCGGGATCCACCCCGACCTGCCCGGCACCGCCTACTTCGACATCGCCCGGGCGGTGAAGGAACGCGTCCCCGGCATGCATGTGCACGCCTTCTCCCCCATGGAGGTGGTCAACGGCGCGACCCGCACCGGACTGTCGATCCGGGAGTGGCTCACCGCGGCGAAGGAGGCGGGCCTCGACACCATCCCCGGCACGGCGGCCGAGATCCTGGACGACGAGGTCCGCTGGGTCCTGACCAAGGGCAAGCTGCCGGCGGCCACCTGGATCGAGGTGGTGACGACCGCCCATGAGCTGGGCATCCGCTCCTCGTCGACGATGATGTACGGCCATGTCGACCAGCCCCGCCACTGGCTCGGCCATCTGCGCACCCTGGCCCGCATCCAGCAGCGGACCGGCGGCTTCACCGAGTTCGTCACCCTCCCCTTCGTCCACACCAACGCCCCGGTCTATCTGGCGGGCATCGCCCGGCCCGGCCCGACGATGCGCGACAACCGCGCGGTGACGGCGATGGCACGACTGCTGCTGCACCCCCACATCCCTCACATCCAGACCAGCTGGGTGAAACTCGGCGCGGAGGGCGCCGCGGAGATGCTGCGCTCCGGCGCCGACGACCTGGGCGGCACCCTGATGGAGGAGACCATCTCCCGGATGGCGGGCTCCTCCTACGGCTCCTACAAGTCGGTGCGGGACCTGGTCGCGGTGGCCGAGGCGGCGGGCCGTCCGGCCAGGCCCCGCACCACGCTGTACGGCGAGGTCCCGGAGGAACGCCGGCGCACGGCCGCCGCCTCGGACGGCCATCTGCCGGAGCTCCTGCCGGTGCTGGAGGGCTGAGCCGGCGCCCGGGCATGTGCTCCGAAGATCCACGCAAGTGTGACGTGACCGCCTCAACCCGATGTCCGCGGTCGATTACAGTGCTGGACTGTCGGACGTACGGCGCCCTGAGGAGGCCTGTGTGGGTGCGACAGCCGGTGCCGTCTGGGGGCGCACCGAGCAGCAGGACTTCCGCAGCCGGGTACGCGGGACGCTGCTCGGTGTGGCCGTCGGTGACGCCCTGGGCGCGCCGCTCGACGGGCTCTCCCTGGAGGAGATCCGGGAGGAGCACGGCCGGCAGGGGCTGAGCGATCTCGCGTCCAGGTTCGGCCGGCGCGGCGCGATCAGCCATCTGACCCAGCTCACGCTGTTCTCCGTGGACGGGCTGATCCGCGCCCAGGTACGCCGTGACACCGGCGCCTGGCATCCGCCGACCGATCTGCACCGTGCGTATCTGCGCTGGGCGGCCACCCAGCGGGACTGGGGACCGGACGAGCGCCGCAAGGGCGACGGCTGGCTGGCCCGCGAGGAGTGGCTGTACGCCCGTCGCTCCCCGGCCCGGTCCTGTCTGCTCGGCCTCGGGGACACCGTCATGGGCACCCCGGACGCGCCCAAGAACCCCGGCGAGACGGGGCCCGGGGCAGCCGCCCGGTCGGCGCCCTTCGGGCTGCTCGTCGGCTGGGAACCCCGGCTGGTGCTGCAACTCGCGGTCGAGTGCGCCGCGCAGACGCACGGCCATCCCACGGCGTATCTCACCGCGGGCGCCTATGCGGTGATCGTGCATGCGCTGGCCCGTGGCGAGAGTCTGGACGCGGCCGTGCAGCAGGCCCTCGGGCTGCTGGCCCCGCTGCCGGGTCAGCAGCCGGTCGCCGACGCCCTGCAGCACGCGCTGGGCGCCGTGCGGCAGGGCCTGCCCACGCCGGCCCGGGTCGAGGAGTTCGCCGGGGGCGGTACGGCGACAGGGGTGCTGGCCGCCGCGGTGTACTGCGCGCTGGTGGCGGAGGACGTACGGCACGGGCTGTGCCTCGCGGTGAACCACGGGGGTCCTTCGGGTGCCGCTGGCGTGCTGGCCGGCGGGCTGCTCGGCGCCCTGTACGGGGAGACGGCCCTCCCGCCGGCCTGGCTGGCCGAGCTGGAGGGCCGTCCCACGCTGCTGGTGCTGGCGGACGACTTCGCCATGGAGATGACCCAGGGCGCCGCGCTGCACGGTCCCGGCCGGGCGTCGCCGGGGTGGCTGGCGCGCTATCCCCGGGCGTGAGGCGCCCTCACCGTCCTGGGGCCCGTCACCGTCCCGGGGGCCCGGCCCCGGACCGGCGGGCCGGGCGGGCCGGGCGGACCGTAGAGCCCCGGCCCGGTGCGAGCGGCCCGGTGCTCAGGCTCCGCCGCTCCCCACCTGGGTCGGCACGGTCGCCGCCGTCCCGTCGTCCTCGGTGTTCAGCGTCTCGATGATCCGGTCCCGCTCCGGGGTGTTCTCCGGCTTCACCAGGCCGATCAGGATGTACAGCACCAGCGAGACCGCCATCGGCGCCGCCACCTGGTACTCCAGCGCCACATCCGTGCGCTGGGAGAAGTCCAGGTGGTAGTTGACGAGGAAGAACGCCAGCAGACCGGCCCCCCAGCTGCCGAGCGCCGCCGTGGGCCCTGACCTGCGGAACGGGCGCATCAGACCGAGGATGAACGGGATCGCGATCGGACCCATCAGACCGGCCACCCACTTGATGACCACCGTGATGATGTCCTTGAAGGTGGGGGAGTCGACCTGGGTCGCCACGGCCATGGAGAGGCCGAGGAAGGCGACCGTCGTCACCCGGCCGGCGATCAGGCCGGTGCGGGTGTTCCAGGCCCGGGCCGCCCTGGAGAGCACCGGGGCCACGTCCCGGGTGAAGACCGCGGCGATCGCGTTGGCGTCCGAGGAGCACATGGCCATGGTGTGCGAGAAGAAGCCCACGACCACCAGGCCCAGCAGACCGTGCGGCAGCAGCTGTTCGGCCATCAGGCCGTAGGTGTCGGAGCCGTCCGGCTTCTCGGCGGTGACCAGGAGCGGGGACAGCCACATCGGGATGAAGAGGATGACCGGCCACACGAACCACAGGCCCGCCGACAGCAGCGCGGACCGGGTCGCCTCCTTGGCGCTGCCCGTCGCCATGTAGCGCTGGGCCTGGTTCCACATGCCACCGTTGTACTCGAACAGTTTGATGAACAGATAGGCGATGAAGAAGACCGTCACATACGGGCCCGCGAAGCCGTGTTCATGGCCGTGCAGCTTCGGCGAGTCCAGCGCCTTCGACAGACCGCCCAGGTCGGAGATCTTGTTCAGGGTGACCACCAGCATGGCCACGCCCGCCAGCAACTGGATGAGGAACTGGCCCAGTTCGGTCAGGGCGTCCGCCCACAGACCGCCGATCGTGCAGTACACCGCGGTGATACCGCCGGTGATGAGGATGCCCTGGGTCAGCGTGATCCCGGTGAAGACGCTGAGCAGGGTCGCGATCGCCGCCCATTTGGCGCCCACGTCCACGATCTTCAGCAGAATGCCGGACCAGGCCAGCGCCTGCTGGGTGGGCACGTTGTAGCGGTCCTTCAGATACTCCAGCGGTGAGGCCATATGCAGCCGCGAGCGCAGCCGGTTCAGGCGCGGCGCGAACAGCTTGGCGCCGAGCAGGATGCCGATGGCGATGGGCAGCGCGAAGGTGACATAGGACGTGACGCCGTAGGTGTAGGCGATGCCGGCGTACGCCGTGAACAGCACCGCGCTGTAGCCCGACATATGGTGCGAGATGCCGGACAGCCACCAGGGCATGCGGCCGCCCGCGGTGAAGAAGTCGCTGACGGTGTCCACGCGCTTGTGGGACCAGACGCCGATCGCGGTCATCACGCCGAAGTATGCGATCAGGACGGTCCAGTCGAGACCGTTCATATGCCCCCTCCAGGGGTCCGCCTTGTGAACCTGCAGATACCGGACGGCACTTCGCCAGTACTCGGACGCGGGCGGCGCCCCCGTGCGGGAGTGGGGACTTGGGGGATTGAACCTTGGGGTGGTCGGGCGGTCAAGACCTTTCACGGTCATGGATATGAACGAGGATCAGAAAGTCGAACGATTTTACTCGCTCTTGACGCGTTAGGCGGTTGTCGTGTCCGCGACGCGGTACACACCATGAGCGGGCACTTCGCCAGCCGGGACAACATCCGATCGCCCCTCGGGCCGGATCGGGATCGGGCTTACGGGATGCGGGTCCCGTACGGCCGGGAGAGGAGCCGTCGGGGTCGGACGATGCCGACTCCCTGAGTACGTCCGACTGTCGGGCGCGGTCGTCGCGCGTGGTGGACGGTCGGGTGTGGGGGGCCGGCGGTGCGGAGGGCCGGTTCGGGTGTGGGGGCCCACGAGGGGAACCGTGCCCCGGAAAAGCCCGTGCCCCCTCGGCCGGGACGGCGGGCCAGTCGAGAGGGCTGTCGGTACTGCGGATGGACTTGTGGTGCGCGGTGCTACTTGATCGACGCCACGAAGGCGTTCCAGGCGTCGGTGGGGAAGGCCAGGACCGGCCCCTCGGGAGCCTTGGAGTCACGCACGTCGAGTGCCGTTGTGGTGGGCGACTTGACCTCGACGCACGCGCCGTTGCCCCCGGAATACGACGACTTGGTCCACGTTTCCGTGGCCCCCAGAAGTACTGCCATGTTCACTCCGTAGCGAGTTGCTGAGTTGCTGAGTTGCTGTCATTAGCGTCGCGGAATTCCCGGGTGCAGCCCGCGACGCGATTCGCGCCAACGTGTCCGGCTGATGGCGTGATCCACGCTACTCGGCAACTTCCCTGCATGGAGAGATCGTTCACTCGACCGGTGGCATATTCCCTTACTGCCTTCTATTCGAAGGTTGCATGGGTGTAAGATCCGCCGCTCGTCGAAAGGGTGCGCTCAACGCGCATGGTCCTTGGCCGCATTGGCGATGAACTGACGGGATTGTTCCACATTGAGGGCCTGTGCCCTCAGATGCTCGTACATCAGGGCGTACTTCTGCACATCGGGGGCCTTCTCCAGATACAGGTCACTGGTGACGCCCTCCATGTACACCACGCTGGAATCGGCCGCGTCCGCGAATTCGAGGATCGCGTACTGGCCGTTGATCCCGGGGTGCGCCCCCACGTCGAACGGCAGCACCTGCACGGTGACGTGCGGAAGCCGGGACATCTCCACCAGATGCTCCAACTGCTCCCGCATCACATGATGGTTGCCCACCACCCGGCGCAGCGCGGCCTCGTCCAGGACCAGCCACAGCCGGAGCGGGTTGTTCTCGGCGGTGATGCGTTCCTGCCGGCGCATCCGCACCTGGACGCGCTTGTCGATGTCGGCCGGCGGTGTCTCGGGCAGGGCTCCCTCGATGAGCGCCTCGGCGTAGGCGCGGGTCTGCAAACAGGCCGGTGACGATCTGGGGTTCGTACACCCGCAGCGACTCCGCGTCGGTCTCCAGGCCGATGTAGACGCTGTAGGGGATGTCCCCGAACGCATGCCACCAGCCCTGCTGGCGGGAGTCCCGAGCCATCTCCATCAGGGAGTCGACGACCCGCTGGTCCTCGACCTCGTAGACCCCGCACAGATCCCGGACGTCGCGCTGGCTGATGCTGCGGCGGCCGTTCTCCAGCCGGCTGATCTTCGACTGGGAGACGAGCAGCCTCTCCGCGACCTCCTCGGCCGTCATGCCCTTGAGTTCACGGAGCCGGCGCAGCTCCTGGCCCAGCCGGCGCCGCCGGACTGTGGGATTGACATTGGACGCCACGGACGCGCACCTCCGGCTGCCTGCCTCTACTTTGCGTATCTGCTGCTCAGCAGATTGCCACCAAGCTGCCTTCTTCCGCTGGGAAACAGCGGATATGCGCACTCCGCACGTCGTTCGGGCGGGCGGTGCGACGGCGGCGTGGCATGGGCGCGGCACCGCAGGGGCCCGCGCGGGGCGAGGGGGCCGTGTCGTCGTCCGGACGTACGGTCTCCTCGCCCCGTGCGGGCCGGCGGCTCCCGAACCGGGACTGCGGTGCCGGCTCGGACCGGGTGCATGTTCCGGGTTGTACGGTGCCCGGGCCGTACGGGGTCCGGGGCGGCCGGTGCCCGAGGTGGCCGGCCGCCGTGGCGATCCCGCCCGGCCCGGACGACGGCCCCGACGGGCTACCGGACGATGGCCCCGCGGGGCTGTGGGCTTCGGCTCAGTGGGCCACGACCCGCGCCATGGATCCGTGGCGCGGCTGCATCGGGACTCCGCGGGCCGGTTCCGTGGCGCCCCTGACTCCGCCCGTCGGCCGGCCGGACGGGCCGGCCGGGCCGCGACGTGGTTGCGCGGCCGCGCCGTTCTGGACGTCCATCACGGCGTGCGCCACGAGGCCGCCCATGGGGTCGTGCCGGATCAGGTCCCGCAGCCGGGAGCGGGACGAGCGTCCCTCGTTGCCCGGGTACAGGTGCTTGCCGAGACCGACCGCATGGGCCAGCGCGGCGAGCGCCGCGGTCCGCGGGTCCGGCGGCACACCGGTGCGGATCGCGGAGTCCAGCCGGGACCTGATCTCCCGGCTGATGGCGGTGTCCGTCGCCTGGTAGCGCGTCGTCGGCAGCACCCCGCACATCTGGCCGGGCACGGCCTGAACCATGCCGCACCGCTCCAGGTGCGAGAGGTAGATCTGACGCAGCCCGAGACGCGGCCCGCCGATCCAGTGGACCGCGCGTACCGGAGCGCCGCGCCTGCGCAGCAACTCCAACGCGGAGTCCAGAGTTGGATCTCCAGTCGGCCGTGGCACCACCACGGCGATACGATCCCCGTCAGGGGCTATCCGTCCGGCCAGCGCCAGCTCCACTAGCTGTGCTCCGGCCAGACCCAGGTCGAGCGACTGCGGCTGCGCAGTGGTACCCGTGGCCGGGTCCAGTGCCAGCAGCAGAAGCTCCTCCGGAATTGTTCTGCGGCTCCTGCCCATCCATGCCTCCCCGCGTGGATGAATGACAGGGTGACCCCTCTCACATTGGTCTGTCGAGGGTGCGTGACCGGAATGTAGTGGAACCGGTAGGTATGTCGTTCTCGTCTAGCGCAGGGGTCGATCCCTCGCACAGGAGACTGGTGCAGGGGCCGGACGGCTGTGTCCGGGCGGCGGTACAAGGTCCGGACGGTTGTGTCCGGGCGGCATTTCATGGTCCGGACGGCGGTGTCCGGGCGGCGGTTCATGGTTCGGCAAGGCGCGCGACGGGGTGCGTGGCGCAACGAGGAGGCATCGGTGGCGGGCGAGTCCCCCGACAGGTCGAAGCAACACAAGTCGTCGGCGGAACCGACGTCGGGGAGCGGGGCCCCGGCCCCCACATGGCCGACCGGGAACGGCACCCTGGGGGGCCGGAACGGCCGGGGAGGCGATGTGGGGCGCGCCTCACTGGCCTCCTGGGTGCAGTCGGCCGAGGAGGACGCGGAGGAGGCCGGGCCCGAGGGCACCGGTGACGGGCCGTCCGGGGCCCGTTCCGACGGCACGGGGGAGGCGGGCTCCGTGAAGGCCGCTCGGCGCCCGGCCGGGGAGCGCGCGGACACGTCGTCCGCGAAGTCCGGGGGGAACACGGGGAACGCGGCGGAGAAGGCCGAGGGCGTCCCCGAGGGATCCGTGCGGCGCGGGGACACCGAGGACGAGGGCGAGAACGAGGGCGTGGGCGAGGACGAGCGCGAGGGCGGCACGAAGGCCGGGGGCGCCCCCGGGGCCGGAGTGACCCCCGCGGGGGCCACCGAGGCCTCCGAGAAGGCGGACGGCCCCTCCTCGGCCGACGCCGGGACCACGGGCCCCGAGGAGGAAGAGGTCGACGAGGGCGACGAGGGCGACGAGCCTGCGAAGGCCGAGGACGAGGACACCACCGCGCCCGGGACCACCGGGACCGGCTCCGCGTCCACGGGTGGGGCTGCGGGTGCCGGTGCGCCCAAGTCCGGTGCCGCCGGCGGTTCCGGTTCTGGGGCCGCGGGTGGCTCCGCGTCCACGGGTGGGGCTGCTTCCAAGTCCGGTGCGGGGGCGGGCGCTGTGTCCGGGGCGGGGGCGGGCGCTGTGTCCGGGGCGGGTGCCGCCGGTGGTTCCGTGCCCGTGGGTAAGGGTGGCGCTTCCGGTTCCGGGGCCGCGGGTGGTTCCGCGTCCGCGTCCGGGGGTGCGGGTGCTGGTGCGCCCAAGTCCGGTGCGGGCGCTGCGTCCGGGTCGGGTGCCACCGGAGGTTCCAAGTCCGCGGGTAAGGGCGGCGCTTCCGTGCCGGCCGCCGTGGGTGGGGGTGCCCCCGAGCCCGGTGCCGGGACCGGTTCCCCGTCAAAGGGCGCCGAGGCTTCGGAGGCCCGCGCCGCCGGTGCGGACCGTGCCGGAACCGGCTCCGCCCCCGGGGGCCGGAAGACCGCCGACCCCCGGGTCGCGAAGGACGAGGACGGGTCCTCGGAGGCCGAGCTGCCCGTCGACCAGCCGACCGCCGTCTTCCGGACCGACCGGCGGCCCGCCGTGGACCAGCCCACGACCATGCTCAAGCTGGGCGGATCCAAGCCCTCGGACAAGGCCGCGGAGAAGGCCGCCGGCAAGGGCTCCGGTAAGGGCTCCGGCAAGGCCCCCGACCAGAAGGGCCCGGCGTCCGGTGCCAAGGCGTCCGGCGACAAGCCGGACGAGGCCCCCGCCGCCGAGCCGGCCGTGGACCAGCCCACCACCGTGCTGAAGGTCGGCGGCGCCAAGCCCGGCACCAAGCCCACGGACCGCCCCTCGTCCAAGCCCGGCGCCAAGCCCTCGGGCGGCGCCCCGGAACAGCCCGGTGCCAAGTCGTCCCCCAAGGGGGGTACCGAGCCGGGCTCCCGGCCCGGAGGCGGGAAGCAGGCCGCTGAGCCGGGCGAGGGACCGGCCGCCAAGGCCGCCGCCGAGGCCGAAGCCGAACGCACCAGCAAGTTCGTCGCGCTGAAGTCGCTGGACGAGCTGGCTCCCCCCAAGCCGAAGCCCTTCGGCGCCCCCGCCGAGGCCACCTCCGCACTGCCCCATGTCGGCCCCGAGCGCACCACCCAGCAGCCGCTTCCCCCGAAGCCCCCGCTGGATCTGCTCGCCGAGCTGACGAACACCCCGCCGCCGCCGGAGACCCCGGTGCGCACCTTGGTGCGGCGGGTCAAGATCTGGACGCCGCTCGTAGCGCTGCTACTGATTATCTTTGCGATCGCACAGGCGGTCCGTCCGCTGCCGGCCGCCTCCCTCGCGCTGACCGCCGAGGAGACCTACACCTTCGACGGCGACCCGCTGAAGCTGCCCTGGCCGGACGAGGGCCAGGGCTGGATGGCCGTCGACGGCGTCGGCGAGATGGACCACTTCGGCGATCAGAAGCCGGTCGCCATCGGCTCGGTCGCCAAGACCATGACCGCGTACATCATCCTGCGCGACCACCCGCTGAAGCCGGGCCAGGAAGGCCCGTCGATCGAGATCGACCCGAAGGCGGAGAAGGAGGGCGGCTACGACAAGGTCGGCGACGAGTCCACCCTCAACACCGTCCATGCCGGCGACCACCTCACCGAGAAGCAGGCCCTGTCCGCGGTCATGATCCCCTCCGCGAACAACATCGCGCGCCTGCTGGCCCGTTGGGACGCGGGCTCCGAGGAGGCGTTCGTCGAGAAGATGAACGCCACCGCCAAGAAGCTCGGGATGACCAACACGACGTACACCGACCCCTCGGGTCTGACGAAGACCACCGTCTCCACCGCCGAGGACCAGGTGAAGCTCGGCACCGTCGCCATGCGGAACCCCGCCATGGTGGCCATCACCAGCGCGGCCAGCTGGACGGACCCGACCGGCAAGTACTGGACCAACTACAACGAGCTGCCCTTCAGGGTCGGCGCGATCGGCATCAAGACCGGATCCACCACCGCGGCCGGCGGCAACCTGCTCTTCGCCGCCCACAAGAAGGTCGGCAGCCGGACGGTGACCATCGTCGGAGCGGTCCTCGGCCAGCACAAGCCGGACATCCTTGCGACGGTCAACGCGGTCAGCAAGACCGCATTGCTCGCCGCCCAGGACGCGCCGACCTCGGCGAAGATCCTGAAGAAGGGCGATGTCGTCGGGTACGTCGACGACCAGCTCGGCGGCCACACCCCGGTCGTCGTCACCGAGGACGTCACCGCGGTCGGCTGGGCCGGTCTGCGGGTGAAGCTGTCCCTCGCCGCCAAGGACGAGCTGCCGCACACCGCGAAGGCCGGCACGGAGGTGGGCACGCTCACCGTCGGTGACAGCTCGAGCAACGCCGTACAGGTGCCGGTCGCCCTGGAGAGGGATCTCGCCGAGCCGGGCTTCACGGCCAAGGTGACGCGTCTCGGCTGATCCCCGCACCACTCGGCGGCCGTGGCCGTCCCCCGCACCCCGTCGGGCACTCCCACTCGGGAGCTGACCCGGCGGGGTGCGTGCTAGCGTCACGAATCGGGCACGTCGCCGGTCGCGGGACGCGGCCGTGGACAGAGGACGGGAGACGGGGAGTGCCTTCAGGTGGCCACAGCGGATCCGACCAGCGCCGACGACGCCGATCCGGGCCCGGGGAGCGGTCCGCGAATAGACGCGTCCACGCCTGACACGGACAGCGGCCACGGGCGGCCGGGCGACCCGCCGGACGGCCGGGACGGCGGACGGTCCCGCCTCCGGTCGCCTCGCGCCACGGCCCGGATGTGGATCCGCCGCTACCCCGTCCTGTCCGTCACCGTGCTGGCCGGCCTGGTGCACCTGGTCTGGTTCTTCACCTTTGCGAACAGTGGCGGCGATCTCGCCGCCCAGGACGCCTGGGCGGAGTTCGTGGGCCGGCACCCCGACTCGGCGTACAACCTCGCCTGGTACGGGGGCATGCACCCGGTGTCGTACAGCGTGGTGTCGCCGTATCTGATGTCGCTGCTCGGCGTCCGTACCACGATGATGATCGCGGGGACCCTCTCGGCCGGGCTGCTGACGCTCGTCCTCATCCGCAGCCGTGCCGTCCGCGAACCGTGGTGGCCGGCCCTCGCCGGGGTGTTCGGGCTGCTGTGCAACGCCGTCTCGGGCCGGGTGACCTTCGGCCTGGGCACGCTGTTCGCGCTGGGCGCGACGGCCTGTGTCTTCTGCTGGCCGTACCGCTGGCGCCACAAACGCTGGGCCAAGGCCCTGTGCGCCGCGCCGCTGGCCGCCCTGGCCACGATGTCGTCCCCGGTGGCGGGACTGTTCGTCGGACTGATCGCGGTGGCGCTGTTCCTGCAGAGGCGCCGCCCGGGCGCATGGGCGCTGGGCCTGGCCCCGGCCGTGGTGGTCGCCCTGTCCGCCTGGCTGTTCCCCTTCAGCGGCACCCAGCCCATGGGGTGGGGGTCGGCGCTCATGCCCTTCGTCTACGCGGTGCTGGCCTTTCTGCTGGTCCCGCGGGACTGGAAGACGGTACGGATCACCTCGGCGGTGTACGGGCTCTCCGTGCTCCTGGTCTGGCTGATCAGCTCCCAGATCGGCTCGAACATCACACGGCTGCCGATGCTGTTCGCGGGGGTCGCCCTGGTCGCGGCACTGCCGTTCACCGTGCCCCACAGCCGTAAGTGGTACGCCCTCGTCACGGCGATCGTCGGCTTCGTCACCTGGATAGGGTTCAAGACCGTCGACGACGTCATCCATACGACCCCGGCGGCGTCCTGGGCCCGGGAACTGGCGCCGCTGGTGAACCAGCTCCAGGTGGTGGGCGCGGAGAAGGGCCGGGTGGAGGTGGTCCCGGCGCGCTCGCACCGTGAGGCCTCCGCGCTCGCCCCCTATGTGAACCTGGCGCGCGGCTGGAACCGGCAGGCCGACATGGAGCGCAACCCGCTCTTCTACGACGACACCCTCAACTCCGCGAACTACCACGCATGGCTGCGCCGCTGGGCGGTGCACTATGTGGTGCTGCCGAAGGAGGAGCCGGACGGGAACGGCGGCGAACGCGAGCGTCGACTCGTCCAGCGGGGCATGCCCTATCTGAAGCAGATCTGGGGCGACGCCAACTGGCAGCTGTTCGCGGTGACCGACCCCACCCCGCTGGCGGACCCGCCGGCCGTGGTGGACCGGGCGGAGCAGGGCGAGATGACCATCGAGGTGAAGACGGCGGGCCGGGTGCTCATCCGGGTCCCGTACTCGCCGTGGCTGGGACTGGTCGACGCCGAGGGCAAGAGCGTCAAACCGCCCCAGGAGACGCAGGAGTCCAAGCACCGCGAGCCCGGCACACCGAAGACGTACGACAACGTCAACGGCTGTCTGATGGAGACTCCCGAGGACGCCTCGGGAGACAAGTGGACGGAACTGGTGGCCCCCCGCCCGGGCACCTACCGCCTGGCGGCGCCCTACCAGCTGCCGCGCGGCACCCCCTGCCCCGAGGAACTGCGGTAGGGCCGCCGCGGCGGTCACCCCTGCGGGCGGCGGCCCCCGGTGCTCAGGCGAGCGCCTTCTCCACCGCCTCCAGTACCTCCGCCGACTCCGGTTCCGTCTGCGGCGAGAAGCGGGCGACGACCTGGCCGTCCTTCCCGATCAGGAACTTCTCGAAGTTCCAGCGGATGTCCCCGCTGTGCCCCTCCGCGTCCGCGAAGCCGACCAGCCGGTCGTACAGCGGGTGCCGCCCCGCCCCGTTCACCTCGATCTTCTCGGTCATCGGGAAGGTCACGCCATAGGTCGCCGAGCAGAACTCCGCGATCTCCTCGGCGCTTCCGGGCTCCTGGCCCAGGAACTGGTTGCAGGGCACCCCGAGCACGGTGAAGCCCTCCGGAGCGAACCGCTCCTGAAGCCGCTCCAGACCCGCGTACTGCGGGGTCAGCCCGCACTTGGAGGCCACGTTCACCACCAGCACGGCGCGGCCCGCGTACTGGGACAGCCGCGCGGAACCGCCGCCCAGGGCGTCGATCTCGACATCGAGCGCGGAACCGCCGGTGTTCTCTGTAGTCGTCATGGAACGGATGCTAGTCGCGCCGGGTGACAGACCCGTCAGTCCCGCTGCGCAGTGACCAGCACCTCACCGGCGGCCGTACGGGAGTACAGCACCGACCGCCCCACCCGCCGCCGCTCCACCAGCCGTGCGTCGAGGAGCACCCTGAGATGGCGTCCGACCGAGCCGAGCCCCTGCCCGGTCACCGCCACCAACTGGCTGGTGCTCAGGGGCGAGTCGAGGAGCACCAGGACCCCGGCCCGGGCCGTCCCGAGCAGCGCGCCGAGGCTCGCCGGGACCGCCGTACGCGGGCCCTGGGCGAGGACGCCCGTGCACGGGTAGACCAGCGCGTACCGGTCGGGATCCTCCCAGGACACCCAGCCGGTCCCCGGGGTGACGGGGACGAAGACCAGCTCGGCGCCGGAGATCTCACGCGGCGGGTTCTCGTGGAGATTGACCTGGAGCCGGTTCCCGCCCAGCCAGCGGGTGCGGCCCGGCCGCAGGGTGTCCAGCGCGGACGCCCAGCCGCCGTGGCCGACCCGCGCGGTCCGGGCGGCCACATCCGCCTCCAGGACGCGCCGCCGCCGGTCCCAGTACGGCCGTACCGTGTGCGTCCACACCTGGGTCAGCAGGTCAGCGGCGCGTTCGGCCAGGTCGTCACGGTCCAGCAGGGCGGGCAGCGGGCCGCGCAGGGAGCGGGTGAGATGGACACGGGCGTCCTGGGGCGGGGTGGCGCGGACTCGGGCGGCGCCCTCCTCGAAGGTCTCCCCGTCCCTCGGGGTGGGCGTGAAGAAGTCCGCGATCCACTCCGGGCCCAGCCCGCTGCGGACCAGCAGCGCGGTGACTGGATCGGCGGCCAGCCGCCGGCGGTAGTCCGGCAGATGGGCGTCCAGCCAGGCCCGTTCCCCCGGGTGGGAGGCGGTGGCCGAGTGCAGCAGCGTCAGACTGGCGAACACCTCGGCGAGCGGCGACAGCACGAACCGGCTCCCGGCCAGGGTGTCGGCATTGACGTACCACAGCCCCATGGCGCCCCGCCTTCTCCGCACACATGTTCGCTCGACGTTTCGCTGCTGTGCGAAACAATAACGGCCGCCCTCGACACCCCCGCAGACTCCGCGCATGCGCAGCTACTCCGGTCTCTTCCGCACCCGGGAATTCACCCCGCTCTTTCTCTCCGTGTCCCTCCAGACGGCCGCCTCGACCGTCGCGGCCCTGGCGCTCGGCACCCTGGTGTACCGCGCCACCGAGTCCCCGCTGCTCTCCGCGATGAGCATGTTCGGTCAGCAGCTGGCGCAGGTGGTAGGCGCGACCACCCTGCTGTCGGCGGCGGACCGGCTGCCGCCCCGGGCGACCACGGCGGGCATCGCCTGCGCGTTCGCGGTCGGTACGGCACTGATGGCGGCCCCGGGACTGCCGGTCGGCGCGATCTTCGCCGTGCTGTTCCTGCTGGGCCTTGTGCAGTCGCTCGACGGCGGGGTCCGCTGGGGCCTGCTGAACGAGATCCTGCCCAAGGACGGCTATCTGCTGGGCCGTTCGGTCTTCAACATGATGAGCGGGATCATGCAGATCGCCGGCTTCGCGACCGGTGGCGTGCTGGTGGTGCTGCTGTCCCCGGGGACGACCCTGCTGGCCGCGGCGGCGCTCTATCTGATCTCGGCAGTGGTGGCCCGGCTCGGCCTGACCCCGCGCGCCCCTCGCGCCGTCGGTCGTCCCTCGATCGCGGCGACCTGGCGCACCAACGCCCTGCTGTGGTCGTCCCCGCCGCGCCGGACCACCTACCTCCTGCTGTGGATCCCCAACGGACTGGTCGTCGGCTGTGAGTCGCTGTATGTGTCCTACACGCCGGAGCACGCGGGCGCGCTCTTCGCCTGTGGGGCGTTCGGGATGTTCGTCGGGGACGTCGCCGTGGGCCGTCTGCTGCCGCGCGCGCTGCGCCGCCGCCTCGGCATCCCGTTCCTGCTGTTGCTGGCGGCCCCGTATCTGCTGTTCGCGCTGCATCCGGCCGTACCGCTGGCGGCGGCCTGCGCGGCACTGGCCTCGGTCGGCTTCGGGGCCAGCCTCATCCAGCAGGAACGGCTGATGGAGCTCACCCCCGAGGAACTCGGCGGCCACGCCCTGGGACTCCACTCCTCCGGCATGCTCACCATGCAGGGCCTGAGCGCGACCCTGGCCGGTGCGGTGGCCCAGCTCACCGCGCCGGGCCCGGCGATGACGGTGATGGCGGCGGCCTCGATCGCGGTGACCCTGACCCTGGCGGCGGCCGGCAGACGACAGGGGCGGGGCCCGCTCGACGCTCCGGCGCCGGTGACGGACGACGCGGCCCCGGTACGGCGCCGGTGACGGACAGGGCGGCCCCGGTCCGGCGGCGGGCGGCGTGAGGGCGACTCGGCCGGGTACCACCCGTGCGGTCACGCCGGGCCCGGGCCGCGCTCTCCGTACCGCTCGATGAGCCGGTCGGCGATCGCGTCGAGGTTCTGCCCGACATAGGTGGGCTGCGGGCCGACGTCGAGCGGGGCGTTGCCCTCCCGGAGGACGAGCGCGGCCTGCCAGCCGGCCGCCACGGCGCCGATGGTGTCCCATACATGGCAGGCGACCAGGCAGATGTCGCCGGGAGCGGCCTCGAGCGCGGTGGCCACCGAACGGTAGACCTCCGGAGCCGGCTTGTGGCGGCGTGCGGTCTCCTCGACGCTGAAGCGCCGTTCGAACAGGTCGATCACGCCCGCCCGTTCCAGCTGCCGCTCGGACACCTCCGGTGTGTTGTTGGTGAGCGTGAACAGCCGGAAGCCATGGTCACGCAGCCGGCGCAGGGCCGCCGGTACCTCCGGATGGGGCGGCATGCCGGCGAACCGCTCGGCGAGCTCTGCACTGTCGGCGTCACTGATCGTGATGCCCCGGGTGGCGGCGAGCATCCGGAGCACCGCACCGCCGATGTCGGTGAACGGCACGTACACCCCGCTGAGGGTGAGTGCCTCGGAGTAGGTGACCAGATCGGCGAACCACAGCCGCATCGTGGCGGGATCGTTGAAGATCCTCTCAAAGGCCGGGAGAAGCGCGTCCAGGTCGAGCAGGGTCTCGTTGACGTCGAACACTACGATCGGTCGCTCAGACATGACGGCGCTTTCGTTCCTCCGTGGGACAACACACCTGGACCACCGTCATACCCCTCCGGACGGCCGGCCCGAACGCCCCGAAGTGTCACGGATCCACCTGAATCTCCCGAACGGGATATCGCCGACGGCATCGACAGTATGCGGTGCGAGCGATGCGGGAGAGGTGATGCGCGAGAGCGCCACGCATCACTGTGCGCCTGTGGCCCACTCCCGGCGGACGACCCCTGCTCCCGGGGCGGCAGCACTCGTACACGTACTCGGGCGGAGCCATGTATCCGCAGCCATGTATCCGCAGCGATGTATCCGCACGCCGGGCGACGATCGCCCGGCCCGGGAGTGCGCCGAGGCGTTCCCGCCCTGGTCCGGCCACACCCGCCTCAGCGGTTCGACACCCGTGGCCGAACCTGTGACCCGGTCGTACGCCCAAAGTCCGATGCCGTACTCCGCTTCCCTCGTGCCAGCATCGGCTCATGCACCACTCCTGGCCCGCTCACCTCGAGGTCGGCGCCGTGCGCTTCGCCCGGCCGACCGCCAAGTACGACGAGGTCCTCGTCTTCTACCGCGATGTCCTCGGCCTGCCGGTGCTGGGCGAATGGCGTGGCCACCGCGGCTACGACGGCATCCTGCTCGGCCTGCCCGGCACCCCGGTGCACATGGAGCTGCTCCAGCACGGCGACCCTCCCCGCATCCCCGAGCCGCATCCGGAGAACCAGCTGGTGCTCTACCTCCGCGGCCCCGAGGCGGTCAGCACCGCGTGCCGACGGCTCACCGAGCACGGGTACAGCCCGGTCCCCGCGGCGAACCCGTACTGGCCGGAACGCGGCGCCGTCCTCTTCGAGGACCCGGACGGCTGGCTGGTCGTCCTGGCCCCCTGGGTCTTCGGCGAGGAACCGCCGCCCGGCGGCTAGCACTCCGGCCTCCGCACCAGAGCTGTCCGGCCGCTCCGCCGGAGGCACCGGTCGTCCACTGCCGCGACTGCCGCAGAGGGGTCTTGTCAGCGGTGGCAGACAGACTGTGGCGCATGACTCCGGTGACCGCGCACGACTACGCCTGGATACGTTCCTCTCCGTTGCTCGACTATGCAATGGAGACCGGCTACACCCTGACCCTGGTACGGGGCGTCACCCCGAGGGATGTGCTGCGGGTGATGGAGGCGGAGCCCCAGGGCACATGCACAGGGGCAGACGCGCTGATCGAGCGGCAGGACGAGCTGCTCGACCCGACGGACTACTGGGACGATTCTTTCATCGCGGGCGCGTTCACCGTCCCGGGCGAAGGAGGCGACTGGACGCTCGTTCTGCATCTCGCGGAGGGGGGCATGGGGATGCAGCCGCGCTTCCTGGAGGC
This sequence comes from Streptomyces nodosus, assembly GCF_008704995.1. Taxonomy (NCBI): domain Bacteria; kingdom Bacillati; phylum Actinomycetota; class Actinomycetes; order Kitasatosporales; family Streptomycetaceae; genus Streptomyces; species Streptomyces nodosus. The sequence goes on along the minus strand of NZ_CP023747.1, from coordinate 3,351,961 downwards.
CCTGTCGGCGGGCGGGTGCGCCGTGGTGCATTCCAGTAACGGAGGCAAGCCCATGGACTTTTTCCAGTGGTATGTGGACGGCGAACTCCGCACCACCTTTGAACGGCCCACCGTCAGGCAAGGAAGCACTCCGGACGCCCTCAACGCGGTGCTGGCCGAGGTCGGTTTCGACCTGTCGGACGACGAGGGCGGAACAAGCGGGCCCGTCGACACCAAGGCGTCGGCCTTCGCCCTCGCCGAGCGGCTGACCGGGGTGCGGGTGACGGAGGAACTGCTTCAGCGCGCCGAATACCAGCTCGGGCATGTACCCGAGGAGCCCGCCGAGGACTGGACCGGCATCGTCATCGACATCACCGATGCCTATGGGAAACGCCTCTACATCGAAGTCACCCGCGACGAGGCCGAGAGAGCTGCGGCCCGCGCCCGCAACCGAGGCCGCGAAACCGGGGGGAGTGCCGATGTGGGGCGGGAGACGGCCCGCGGCGGGCCGTCGGAACCACCGCGCTAGTGGTGGCGGCTAAGCGGCCCTGGACCGCGCGGCATGCATACCCGAGGCGGGCTGCTGCACATCCTCGAACAGGAAGGTCTCGTCCTCCCCGAAGTCCGGGGCCTGGAAGGGGTTTGTCGCCGGAGGCGGTGATGCCGCAGTGGCGCGGCGGGGTTGCCCTTCCAGGGCGGAGAACAGCGACGTCGGATCGATGAGAGGTCTCCCTTTCGGTACAGGCCCCTGAAGAGGGGGCCTGGCGTGCCGTGACCGGGCACAGCGGTCCTACAGCTTGGTCATCTTGGCGTACGGGCTCAAGATCCGCATCTGCGTCGAACTGAAATCCACGAGCGCGGCGATTCCATCCTCGATGCCGATGACCCGGCCGAGGCCGTACACATCGTGTGTGACCTGGTCGCCCACGGCGAAATGCTTGGGTGCCGGAGTGGCCGGGGCCTTGAAGGGGCTGGTAGGCAAATGACGCTTCGGTGCAGCAGGCTTTGTCATCGCCCCCAGTATGCACCCCCGGACCGCGCCGGTGGCCGAATCCCAGGGGTAGCAGAAGCTGATCGTCGGGCTCCGCTCCGGCAGGAGCCGGGCCTGCCACCGGACGGCAGACGGGCGGGGTCGGGCGGTTCGGCCTCATGGGAGGCCGAACCGCCCGTACCCTTCATGGTGTCTACGGCGTCACATACCGGGCGCCACACACTGGAGGCAATACCTCGTGCTGATCGCTCAGCGTCCCTCGTTGACCGAAGAGGTCGTCGACGAGTTCCGCTCCCGGTTCGTGATCGAGCCGCTGGAGCCGGGCTTCGGCTACACCCTCGGCAACTCTCTTCGCCGTACCCTCCTGTCGTCGATTCCGGGTGCTGCTGTCACCAGCATCCGTGTCGACGGCGTTCTGCACGAGTTCACCACCGTGCCGGGCGTGAAGGAGGATGTCACCGACCTGATCCTCAACATCAAGCAGCTGGTCGTCTCCTCGGAGCACGACGAGCCGGTGGTGATGTATCTGCGTAAGCAGGGTCCGGGTCTGGTCACCGCCGCGGACATCGCGCCTCCGGCCGGTGTCGAGGTGCACAATCCCGATCTTGTCCTGGCCACGCTGAACGGCAAGGGCAAGCTGGAGATGGAGCTGACCGTGGAGCGCGGTCGTGGTTATGTCTCCGCGGTGCAGAACAAGCAGGTGGGTCAGGAGATCGGCCGGGTGCCGGTCGACTCGATCTACTCGCCGGTGCTCAAGGTCACCTACAAGGTGGAGGCGACCCGTGTCGAGCAGCGTACGGACTTCGACAAGCTGATCGTCGATGTGGAGACCAAGCAGGCCATGCGTCCGCGGGATGCCATGGCGTCCGCGGGCAAGACGCTGGTGGAGCTGTTCGGTCTGGCGCGCGAGCTGAACATCGATGCCGAGGGCATCGACATGGGTCCGTCCCCGACGGATGCCGCCCTGGCCGCCGATCTGGCGCTGCCGATCGAGGAGCTGGAGCTCACGGTCCGCTCCTACAACTGCCTCAAGCGCGAGGGGGTCCATTCGGTGGGTGAGCTCCTGGCCCGCTCCGAGGCCGATCTGCTGGACATCCGTAACTTCGGTGCGAAGTCCATCGACGAGGTCAAGGCGAAGCTGGCCGGCCTGGGTCTGGCCCTCAAAGACAGCCCGCCCGGATTCGACCCGACCGCCGCCGCCTTCGACGCGGACGACAACGCGAGCACAGGTTTCGTGGAGACCGAGCAGTACTGAACGCCGCGCTGAAACAGCCCCCTCGGAGAACACTCCAAGGGGGCTGTTCGACGTACATTGCCTGGTCAGGCGCAGTCGGCCTGGCTCATGGGGCGAAGGCATTTCCGCGCAGGCCCTCGGCGCGAAGTCTCGTCGTACCGAAGCCGAAAACCACGTCCGAGGGCGGGACGGCGCCCGGCTGTTCCACCAAGAGGTTAGCGCGCCCGTTCGAAAACTCGTCACGGGGATCGTGACCCACATCACACGCGTCGGACCGAAAAAGTCCGGACGGCGATGTCGAGAACCCGCGACCGGCTCCGTCCCCGGGGTGAACGCGACCACAATGGGTCACACAGCACCAAGGAGAAACACCATGGCGAAGTACTTGCTGCTCAAGCACTACCGCGGCGCTCCGGCAGCGGTGAACGACGTGCCGATGGACCAGTGGACGCCGGAGGAGATCTCGGCGCATGTGCAGTACATGAGCGACTTCGCGGCCCGGCTCGAACAGACCGGTGAGTTCGTCGACGGCCAGGCGCTCGCCCCCGAGGGGGCATGGGTCCGGTACGACGGTGAGGGGCGCCCACCGGTCACCGACGGCCCGTTCGCCGAGACCAAGGACCTCATCGCCGGCTGGATGGTGATCGACGTCGACAGCTACGAGCGTGCCGTCGAGCTGGCCGGAGAGCTGTCGGCCGCCCCCGGGGCAGCCGGGAAGCCGATCCACGAGTGGCTGGAGGTCCGCCCGTTCCTGGCCGCCTCGCCGACCATCACGGAGTGCCCTCATCGATGAACGAGGCCCTGCTCCGCAGCCTCACACCGAGCGTGCTCGGAATCCTCGTCCGTCGCGGAGCCGACTTCGCGGCGGCCGAGGACGCCGTGCAGGACGCGCTGGTCGAAGCCGTCCGCGTCTGGCCGGCCGACGCCCCGCAGGACCCGAAGGGCTGGCTGGTCACCGTCGCCTGGCGCCGCTTTCTCGACGCGAGGCGGTCGGACGCCGCCCGCCGCCGGCGTGAGGACCTCGTCGACGAGGAGCCGACGCCCGGGCCCGCGCCCGCGGTGGACGACACGCTCCAGCTCTACTTCCTGTGCGCTCACCCCTCGCTGACGCCGTCGTCCGCCGTCGCGCTCACCCTGCGCGCCGTCGGAGGGCTCACCACCCGCCAGATCGCCCAGGCCTACCTCGTGCCCGAGGCCACCATGGCGCAGCGGATCAGCCGCGCCAAGCGCACCCTCTCCGGCGTGCGGTTCGACCAGCCCGGCGACGTCGCCACCGTGCTGCGCGTCCTCTACCTGGTCTTCAACGAGGGCTACTCCGGTGACGTCGACCTCGCCGCCGAGGCCATCCGGCTCACCCGGCAGCTCGCGGCCCGGGCCGACCACCCCGAGGTGGCGGGGCTGCTCGCCCTCATGCTGCTCCACCACGCCCGGCGCGCCACCCGCACCGCGCCCGACGGCAGCCTGGTCCCGCTCGCCGAACAGGACCGCGACCGGTGGGACACCGAGTCGATCGCTGAGGGCGTCGAGATCCTGCAAGCGGCCCTCGCCCGCGACCGGCTGGGCGAGTTCCAGGCCCAGGCCGCCATCGCGGCCCTCCATGCCGACGCACCCACCGCCGGGGAGACCGACTGGGTGCAGATCGTCGAGTGGTACGACGAACTCGTGCGCCTGACCGACAGCCCCGTCGTCCGGCTCAACCGTGCGGTCGCCGTCGGCGAGGCCGACGGACCACGCGCCGGGCTCGCGGCGCTCGCCGCGCTGGACGACTCGCTGCCCCGTCACACCGCGGTGGCGGCGTACCTCCAGGAGCGTGACGGCGCCCTGACGACGGCGGCCCGGCTCTACGCCGAGGCGGCCCGGAAGGCCCCCAACCTCGCCGAGCGCGACTACCTGACACGCCGCGCCGCCCACCTCAACACCCGCCGCCGCTGCTGACCTGCCGCGCTCGTCTTTCCGCGGCGCTTCGCTGGTCCTGGGCAGACGACACGCCTGGCGCGTCGCGACCTCTTCCCACCATTCCTGCAGGCGACGCCTGCCGGGGACGTACGGTAGGGCCGCGCCTGTGACCTACCGTTTCCATGGCCGAGCCGGCAGGCATGGAAAACGCTCGCCGACACCTTGTTGACAGTGGCTGACCCTGGTATCTGACACGGCTGTGGCACGCGACCAACAGACGGCTCAGAACTTGGCCGGCCTCCTCCGTCGCCGAGATCACCCACCGTAGCGGCTGCGCAAGTCCTCCGTGGTCCGGGACAGCAGTCCGATCACGTCTTCGGGCGGCGCCTCGGCCAGTGGACGCTCCACCTGGGGTCGTACGCGGTCAGTTCGGTCTCCTTCTGGTGCGCTTGTGGTGTGCATCGTCGAGCACTCGGCGCCGCCTATCGCTTCAGTGCTCTGTAGTGCTTCAACAGCGCGGTGATTCGCGCCTGGTCCGCCTGACCATTGAGTTCGGTCAGGAGGTCGTCGGGGCACAATTCGTAAAGGTCGCCCCACCAGCGGCGTCCTCGGTTGTCCCAGATCCGGTAGCCACCCGGCACGCCCCTGGCAACGTAGCGTTTCCTGCTCACCGTCTCCCTGCCCCCGACCCGGCATGCCCCCGTGCCGTTGTTCGACTGGGTGGCCTTCGACGCATGACCATACGTAGACAGCGGCCGTCCTGCGAGGTGATATGCAACTGTCGGCCCACACGCCGACCACCGCGGCATTTGAGAGGCAAGCTGCGTGAGCTGCGCTTCGGGCTTCCGGCAAAGCTCTCCCCGGAAGCCGCGGTTATGCCGTAGGACATGGGTGACGCGCCGAACCTGCTTGATCCTCCCCGGTGGCTGGGCCAGGGCCCGCGCCGGGGTTCCGCCGAACGCGGCATTCGCCACCTCGCGGTGACGGTCGTCCCCAGGCTCCCGACACACGAGCCGGAAGCCTGGGGTCACCGGTACTACTTCAGCTTGACGCTGTTGCCGGTGGACGATCCCGCCGCTGTGGTCGTGGTGCCGGAAAAGCTCCAACGCCACGTGCCCGAGGCAGTGATCTTTACCTTCGCGCTCAGCCGGCCTGTGCTGTCGGTGGTCACGGTCTTGACCGTGCTGTACGAAGAGGTGCCGGACTTCTTGAACTGCAGCCGCACCGTTTGGCCTGCGAAGCCCGGGTTCTTCAGGGTCTCCCAGTTGGCCCGGGTCAACTTGCCCTTCACTGTGAGCGTCCCGTTCTTGGCGACCTGCTGCGGGGTCGCATCGATGGTCAGCCGGGACGCCCGCTTGACCTTGTAGGAGGCGATGCCATCCCCCTCGCAGAAGTCGCCGTCCTTGGCCTTGGCATCAGCGTTGACCACCCAGACCCCGGCCACACGGTTCACCTTGTCGGTGAGGACCGGCGCCCACGCCGGGTCGATGGTCATCGTCGCCGTGCAGACGGAGGTCGTGGCGCTGGTCTCCTTGCAGGAGGTGCCCGTCCAGGCCGCAAAGCCGAGCAGATGATCCCTGCTGAAGGTGCTCACCCGGGTGAGGCCCTTGACTCCGTGGTTGTCCTTGACCGTGACGGCGATGGGATAGGTGAACCTCCCACTGGTGCCGACGACCACGTTCTTGCCGTGGTTGACCACGACCTTGGTGATGCGGATGTCGCCCTTCGAGTCGGCCTGGGCAGCCGGCGCGCTCAGCACACCCGCAACCAGCGCGACCGACGCCGCGGCCAACACTGTTCTTCCTCTCAACGCTCGCCCTCCCTGTTGACGGAGGGGGCAAAGTAGCGGCGGACGCCAACGCCCACCCCAACGCAGGGTGACCGACTGCGGTCGCCGGGCTGATGTCTCACCAACGGGCAAGAAGAAAGAGCATTGCAGCGGCCGGGGTACGGGCCGTCTCCTTCCCGGCCGAGCTGCTCGACGAGGTGACGCGCCACTAGGAGCAGTTCGCCGCTCCCGGGCATGATCGGCCAGCTCTACCACTGCCTGCAGTACAACCGAACCTATGACGAGACCGTGGCCTTTCCCGAGGGGAGCGTCCCCTCGCAGACAGCATCGGCCTGAGCCACCAGGCTGCGCTACCGGATAACACAGATGTCAGGCAGCACCGACGCCTCCACGCCTTCCCGGGCCAGAACCTGCTGGGCCAGCCCGCGGGCATGGCCCCACCCGACGTCGCTGATCAGAGCCGCTGTCGTCCACCGATCGGGGGACTCATCGCGAGTCATCTCATCGAAGATCGAATCGATCATCCGCAGGTCGGGTAGTGCACCACGGCGGAGGAGTCCCTCCTCCACCAGGCGCTCGGCCATGCGGAACGCGTGATCGAAATCGAGGGCGATCTCATCCGCCACGACACCGTGTTTCTCCAGCCATGCCGTCTGGGCCGGCGCAGGCGCCGCCAACACGATGAGTGCCTCCATCAGGAGGCGATGGCGCAACGCGGGATCCGGACTCTCCACGCCCCGATCGTGCCACGACTTCACAGAACAGAAGCACCCCCCTGTTCGACCACAACCAACTTGACCCGATGAGCGCCTGAGGTGTCTCTACCGCATCGACCGCGCCAAGCCGGTGCGTTTGATGACCTCGGCCCGCTGGGCAGCTCTGGCCAAGACCAAAGCCGCCCACCGCACCTGCCCCGAGTGTCGCCGTGACGCGGGATACGTCATCCCGTCTTCGCTCGGCATGTGTTCGACCTGCACTTTCCCCGACAACGTTCCGGAGGGTGCGTCATGGAACAGCTCCCCGCGCACTGTCCGTTGACGGTCGTCCAGCTTCCCGACGGCAGCCACGTCTACGCCGACCCTGCCTCCCTGCCCGCCCAACAGCCCACCGGGCCACAGGTGGTGCACATCCACTAAGTGCCGCCGGACCGCGCAGTGCAGCGCGTCGCACTCGGCTCCGGTGTCGGGGCCGGTCCGGTCGCGGCCGGCGTCTACTTCGGCCCGCTGCTCGTCGGCGTCCTCACTGCCATCGCCGTGAACCTCGCGATGCTCGCCTTCATCTCGCTCGTGCTCGGCTGCGCCGTGGTCACCGTCGTCCGCTCGATGGACGGCAGCGACGGCAAGGCCGCCGCCAAGCGCCTGCGCCGCGGGCGCTGAGGCGCGGCAGCGCTGGTGCAGAGTCAACGGCGCTTGCAGATCTCCTGGTATCGCCGCTCAACGTCCCCTCTGATCCACCGCAGGCAGAAGCCTAGGCCAAGAGTTCAACAATCAGTGCGGCAGTTGGTCACAGCCTGCCGGACCGGCGCAATTTACAGACGCGCGCGGCAGGGCCGCGCCCGTAACGTGGCTGCATGCCGAAGCCTCAGCACATCGTGCACATCACCGAGCGCCCTCTATGGGAGACGGCCCGTGAGTCCGGCACCTACGAGATGTCCACCCGCGGCCGCACGCTCCGACAAGAGGGGTTCGTTCACTTCTCCACCCGCGACCAGCTCCCGCGTATCGCGGCCTTCCTCTACGGCGACTACGAGGGTCCCGACGAGTTGGTGGTGCTGGTCGTGGACCCGGCCCGGCTCGATGTCCCGCTGAGGTACGAGGCCATGCCGCCGAACGGCGAGGAGTTCCCGCACGTGTACGGGGCAGTGCCGGTCGAGGCCGTGGTGGGCGTCGAGCCCTGGGGGTGAGCGAACAGAGGGGTGCGCCCTCGCTTGGTGTGGGCGATGACCGAGGGGCCGGGGAAGCTAGCAGTCAGAGCGGGTGCGCTAGAGCCCCCGCTTGGAAGAACGCGTACGCGGGTGCGGCCTGAGCTGGCAAGAGGCTGACCTGTGCGTTCCTAGGCTGTGAGCTGTGGTTCCCCGTTGTGCCCCGTCGGTCGTCGCCCTGTCGGGCATGCCAAGGGCACGGTCAGCCTTCGCTGTTCTCGGGTGCCGTGAGATCCACCCATATCCAGGGCCTACGGTCCCACGCGCGCACTTCCCCTACAACGAGGTCAACAGTCGTACCCACAGGCGGCAGCTCCTGGGCCTGGCCGACCAGGGCTGACCAGCGGGCCATGTGGGGCCCGGGCTCACGATTCCGTGAGCACCGCTCGGCATTCGCGGTGCGGGTTCACTTCGTCAGTCGCTTCGGGGAACGGTGAACCGCAGCCCCCGTGGCTGGGGTTGCGCCGCTAACCCCTCGGTTCTCCAAGATCGGCCTTGGCCCCCGGCGGCGGGTGCCGTGCCGCTTTGATGGAGGAAGTACATGAAGGGCGAACGTACTGCGATTGCTGCGCTGGGCGCTGTGGTTGCCGGAATCATCGCCGTGTCGCACCCCTCGCTCATTCCGGCGATGACGCTGGCGGTAGCCGTGTGGGTGGCGCTCGCTCTCCATCTCAAGTTGTGAACCAGCTCTGTCAGAAGCACGCCGCGACAGTTGGAGGAGAGAGATGAATCCTGACCCCCATAACTCACCCTGCCAGGCAGAGACGCCTACGACGACTTGGGAGGACGTCTATGTGCCTTCGGCTCTCAGCGACCCACTGCCGGTCTGGGGGGACGTAGACGTGCCATCTGCCTTCAGCGACCCTCGTCCAGTCGGCTGGCGGGACTGCGATGACGTGCCGCGCGCGCTTGAGATTTTGGATGCCGACGAGGCAGAGAATTCGTGAGCAACGGCCGAAAGGCGGCCCGGACGTCACTCTGGGCTGCCCTCGCGGTCCGTGGCGGCGGGCGGAGAGGCCGGTAGTCGCGGTGGGTTCGGTGTGGCGAGGGCGCCACAGTGTCCGCAGCGATATTGCGGCATGCCGATCGGGTGGGTGATGTTCGGAAGATCATCTCCCCGTCCGCTCACGCAAACGGCTCCGGACGAGGAGTCCGAGGCCGAGTAGGAGCCCTCCCTGGGGGATAAACCCCAGGTCAGAGCGGTAATTCGTTGTGCCCCCGGCAGGATTCGAACCTGCGACACCCGCTTTAGGAGAGAGGATGGGGTGTCTGGCCGGTGACCTGCGGCTCTGATGGTGGAGCTACCGGGCGCAGGTGCGTCCGCCAGGCACCTGTATTGACCGTGGCTGACCCCTGTATCTGGCACGGTCGTGGCACGGGCTTCGCTCGTCAGTCGGCGGTCGTGCCGGGGCGGGGATCGGCCAACCGGATGCAGTCACCGAGGGCGGCAAAGGGCACTGGTGGGCCGGCCGCCGCGCGAACCGCGCCCAGGCTGGCGCTGTCCGTGTCCAGAGCGGCGACGACTGGGTGGGGGAGTACGTAGAACAGCCACTGGGCTGTGTCGAGCGGGTTGTAGACAGCGTGTTCACGAGCGGTCTGGACGGCGAAAACGTAGACGTCGGCGTTGTACGACCTCGCCTCTGAGTAACCGCTATCAGGTGACCACGTGCGAGCGCGGAGCCCACTGAAGCGGATCTGGGACGGTGCTCGTTGATCCCAGGCTTGCAGGTATGCGCCAGCCTTGACTTCGATGCACAGTCCGTCGTCGGTCTCGACATCGTGGCTTGCCCATTCCACACGAGGCTTGTGGGAGCCGACCGCCTGGTGGACCAGAAATTCGGCGAACAGGCCGCGTGTGTTGTTCATACGGAGGTCCGGCATGGCGAACCGCCAGAAGTCGACCACGGTTGCGTCCGGGACGCCGACGATTGACTCGTCGCCGCGGAGCGGGGGCATGGGACGCGGGGTCAAAGGCAGACGAGCAGACCGCTTCATGGGCCGCAGTCTGCCAGGTCGGCGAGACGTGCGCTCTTGCGCATCTGCTGCTGACAGCCTTTGCCAGAGCGCTGGTTGGGTGGCCGCGAGGGGTGGAGCCGAGCCCAAGCTCTCAGCTTGGGAAGCTTGGGTTGTCTACGAGTGGTCGCTGAACTGACCTGCGGCGGAGCGGCACCGGAGCCTGACAGGCTGGCGCCCTGGTCCCCGCCATTCCCCATGGTTCCGTGCACGATCTGGCACGGTTCTGGCACGATCTCTTCGTCTGCTTGTAGCAGTACCGGGCCGGTGTGCCTGGCCGGTATGCGCAGGCTGGGCAGTGGCCATGCGATGGGGGAGGGGCAATGAGGATCACGGATCCGGAGTACCCGACAGCGGTCGAAGCGGCAGTGGAGATCTTGCGGGAGCGGGCCCGTCGGGGACAGACCATCACGTACGGGGAGCTGAGCGCCGAGTTGGCGACACAGGGCTTCGACTCCATCCCGCCTCACCGCGGAGTCATGACCTACCTGCTCAAGGATGTCTGCCTTCACCGTAACGAGGACGGACGAGCACCGATGCTCTCGGCGATCGTGGTGAACAAGGCGAGCCGGGAGCCATCCGACCAGTTCTCCGGCCTTGCTCGAAGCCTGCCCTTCGCCCGGCCGGCCAACTGGACCTGGCGGGACGAGCAGCAGCAGGTGTTCGCTCAGCACCGCGAGCAGTGACGCCAGCCCTCGATCCCCGCTTTAGGAGTTCGATCAGTGGGCCGTTCCGCCGGTGGTCGATACCGTCCGCCGTAGATGCCCATCCCGTGGTTGCCTGTCGGGATCTGCCGGTGTGCGCAGCCGTTGATGTCAACCCCGGACGTCAGAGGGGCCACGGTCGGCCGCCGACCTGAAGGGACTGAAGATGCCGCTGCGGAAACCTCAGCCGGGGGAGTCACTCAACGAGCGCTATCCCGCCGTCGCGGCCGACTGGCACCATATCCTCAACGGGAAGCTGGCCCCTGAGAATGTCAAGCCTTTCTCGGCGTTGAAGGTCTGGTGGCGTTGCTCGAAGTGCGCACATGAGTGGCAGGCGGTCGTCGGCAACCGAACGAAGCGAGCCTCCCGGTGCCCCGAGTGCTCAGTGCGGCTTGTCCGTGAAAGCCGCACTACTCCGGGGGCAGGTGAATCGCTTGCCGAGGCGGACCCGAAGCTGGCGACCCAATGGCACCCGGAGAAGAACAGCCCGCTACTGCCGACTGACGTAAAGCCGAACCGGTCGCTCAAGGTGTGGTGGCGTTGCCCGACATGCGGTCACGAGTGGCAGGCCATGATTAGATTGCGGGCTTCGGGCCAGGGATGCCGCAGGTGTGCCGCTCGTCTCCGTGCCGGGGAGCGAAGAACGACGTCTCCCCGGAGAGGGCTCCGGCTACCAGACCACCTGCTTGCCGAGTGGCATCCACTCCGGAACGATCGGGAGCCGTCCACCGTGACGGGCGGTAGTGACTATCGGGCGTGGTGGCGCTGCTCAGAGTGCCAGCATGAATGGCAGGCATCCGTAGCGAACCGCGTGGCTCACGGCTCGGGTTGCCCATCCTGCGCTCGCCGCCGACGTGCTGAGGCAGCCAGTCGTCCCGCACTGGGGCAGTCTCTGGCCGACCTGCAGCCGGAGTTGATCACTGAGTGGGACGTTGATCGCAATGGGACTCTGAGCCCCGCAGATATCCGCCCTGGAAGCCTACGGGGCGTGTGGTGGCTTTGCTCAAGATGCGGACTCAGTTGGCGGGCGGCACCGAGCTCGCGCACCTCACGTGGCTCTGGCTGCCGCAAGTGCTCGGCGCGGAAGCGGGCAGAGAAGCAACATACGCCACCGAAGGATGGGTCGCTGGCCGATGCACTGCCCGATGTGGCTGCCGAGTGGCATCCAACTCTCAATCACCCGCTGCGACCTGAGGCTGTCAAGCCCCAATCGAATCGCAAGGTGTGGTGGCGATGCCGTGAAGGCCACGAATGGCCCACGAGAATTGTTCACCGTGCCAACGGTCGGCGTTGCCCGCTGTGTCTGCTGCATGGCACATCAGCTCAGCAGATCCGTCTCGCTGCCGAGCTGACTGCTCTTGGATTGCCGGTGTCGGCGCGGCACGAACCGATCAAGGTCACCGGTCGGCGTGCCGTCCGAGGTGACATCGTTTTGGCCGACTGGCGTGTCGTTGTCGAACTCGATGGGGAGTTCTGGCACACCGGAAATATGGCACGCGATGAGGCGCAGACGAAGGCCCTACTTGGCGTCGGCTGGCACGTGCTGCGACTACGCGAAGGGAAACTGCCCAAACTGGACGTCGGTGAGGTGTCGGTGCCTGTTCCCGCCTACGCCGATGCGCACACTCTCATGTGCGCAACCGTTGAGGGTCTCGCACAACTCGGATGCGACGTCCCCGATATACGAAACTACCGCTCGGCCAGGCGACCCATCGCCACCGCACAAGCCGACATCGACATCTATTCTCTGCGAGATATAAGCCTTGCCTCCGAGTTCCCCGACGTTGCCGCAGAGTGGCATACGACGAAGAACACTACGGACCCTGACCGAGTAGCCCCCTACGCCAACACGAAGGTTTGGTGGGCCTGTACCGCGTGCAAGCATGAGTGGCAGGCTCTCATAACCAACCGCACAGCAAATGGCTCGGGGTGCCCAATGTGCGGTCGGACACGATCAGGCAATTCCCGCGCGACCCCTAAGCCAGGTCGTTCCCTCGCCGACCTATTCCCCCATGTGGCTGCGATCTGGCATCCGACGTTGAATGGGGAGGTCACCCCGGCTGACGTGAACCCTGGTTCAAACAAGGACCGATGGTGGCTCTGCCCTCGTTGTAGAAGGGCTTTCCTCTCCACACCACACAACCGGAAGAGGGCCGCTCTGCTCTGCCGGTCTTGCTCGCTCAGTTAGCCATCCCCGTGGAATGCGCTCTCTGGATGGCACGACTGGGCCGGCACGTTCACCTTGGCTGCCGCAGCCGCCCGTGAACTGCGGCCACTCACGTGGTCCAGGCTCCTCGCTCGCAGGTGTCTTCTTGCCCTGGGTCTTGTCGGGGATCCTGGGGAGCTGGGTTTTTGCTGGTCAGGGCAGTGCTCATGGGCGGCCGAGTGGTCGTCATTGGTCGTCGTCGGCCACTGTTGAGCGGTCTCGGACGGCCCAGGGACGGCCCAGGGGCGATCACTCGTCGCCAGGCCGCCACTCGTCGAGGCAGACCCTGACCTGGTGACTGGTGCCGGGCGGCGCATCCTCAGCGACCACGCCCCCCGGCCGCGCCATGACCTCCTACCTGTAAGGCCATGCTGCGATGGCAAGCTTGGCCAGCTCCACTGCTCGGGCGTCAGAATCGGCAAGCGTCCAAGTGGTGTTCTGTCCAAGCTCTCGCGTGAGCAAAAATTTGGACTGCTGATACACCTGAGACTTTTCCTCAAATGGCTTGTCTTCCAGTTTTCGATTCAGAGTACGTTCAAGCAAGGTGTAGTTTTTCAAGCTATCCCTACCGGCCTGGAAGCGCTCGTAATCCGCCGACGAGGAGAACTCGGCCTGCGCTGAGCTTCTGGCTAGAATATGCTCGACAGATACCGACTTACCACTCCAGTCGGGCTGTGCTTCGACGCTCATACCTTGTGCAGCCAGGTACTGACGCTCCACTTGTGCGAGTAGGTATTTAGCTCGCCCTGTACTCACAGCACCTGATGAGATTACAGCCTGACGGAACTCTTGATCCGTGGGGATAAGTTTGGTCAGTGATTCGAAAACATGCTCCTGGTTCTTCGACTTCCCGGCAGAAACCGCCACGGCAGCATCACTGAAAACTTCTTCTGCAGTTCCACCGCCGAGCCGCCCGGCGAACCATGCGCGGACCGACCAGCCAGCAATCTTATTCACCATCTTGGCCGCAGGCGTGATCTCCCAACTGTTGAGAATGGCGAGAAGGAGGGGCATGCTAGATTCGAATCCGAATCTACGAAAGGCCAAAAGCGAGTCCCTTACGTCGATGTCTGTACGGCCCCAAAACTCGCTATCCGGTTCTCGGATGGCAGTAAACGGCTGCAGGCTATCTTCGAGCCGTCCAACGTAATCCCGAACCCTTTTCTGCCCTCTCCCGATACTCGACTGCAAAACCTTATAGAGCTTGCGTGTCGTTACTTTCCCTTCGCGCGAGGAGTGTTCATGCCTGATGAACTTGACCAGATCCTCAGGCTTGTCGAACTCACGTGAGATGGTCGACCACTGCTGCTCAACGTGATCCAAATAGGTCCTCGATTGACTGAACAGGTAATTCTTCAGGAGGTCTGCGGTAGTAAGGTCGGCGCCCCTATCATTGAGCGTCTCGAAGATTACATATGCTTCGGGGAGCCCGGAGGCCACAGCAAGCAGCACCTGCACATTCTTGTCCAAGTGCGTTACAACATTAACCAAGTCCCTGTAGTGAGCCTCAGATGGTGCTATTTCTGTCAGGTGAGAAAGGCACATCTTGTGGCATGTCGCGATCGGATGCTTATCGTCTATTGGTGCCTGGTTGGCGAGAATGTCTTCATAGACGCGCACGTCCTCTGCGTTGAGCTTTAGGCGCGTTACGTTGTCCTCTTCTTCGAGGTCGAAAGTGCGAAGGAAATTCTTGTCGATCACGTTGGCCGGTTCGAGTTTATTGAGTTGCCGCAACCTGTCACGCACCGCTGTTACCAAGATAGCGGTGGTTGTGAGACGCTGCTGGCCGTCTACGATGCTCTGCCGACTGGGGTCTGCGACGTCATCAGCGAGGACCACTGTGCCCATGAAATAAGGTTGTGACTCGTTTCGGGCCGTTTTCAAATCGTCCAAAAATTCAGTTACGTTAGCCGGTTCCCACGAATATCCTCGCTGAAATCGCGGTACGCTCAGTAAGCGGTCCGAGAGCAGGTGCGCCAGTCGATCGTGTCCAAACTGTGCCGGATCTGCCATCGCAATTCTCGCCTTCTGTCCCTCTATTATTTCCTGTAGCGCGTCGCCGCCACGCTTGTCGCCGCTGTTCGCTGAGGCCGTCACAAAGATCTTGCCCTGCAGACGGTGCTGCTGTCAGCCGTTAGCCAGAATCCGAGGTCGGTGGAACGGCTTTGGACTGGAGTTTCAATGACCCAGTCAAGCGCCGCTTCCCCGATCCTGGATCACCAGTTTGGAAGATCGCGTATGCGGATCGGGTCTGAGCTGGCGATTGCTGACCCGTGGTTTCTCGGGCCATGCTCCGCTGTTCCCCGCTACCCCCCCCCGGGCTTCGCCGCTCGATCGGACACGTGGCGGGCACGGGGCGGACTTCCCGCCTGCGCGCCGGAAGCTCACCGCAGGAAGGGGTCGGGCTAGAAGGGAGGTTGCCAGCCGCCCCAGCGCGTCTTGTGACCGGGCGGGGGCCAGGATTCCGTTCCACCTGGATGAGGCCATAGACGACCCAACCATTCACATTCCGGGATCGCACCTTCCCAGTCGTCGGTGCGCCGGTCGGCCCAGGCCCGGCCCACCATGACCGGCCGGGTCACCACGCCGTTGGTGGCCTCCTGCACTCGCACTACCAGACCGAGCCCATTGACACCAGGGTTCCCGCGCGGACCGTAGGACACATCGAGCACCTCACACCAGTGCGCGTGCAAGAGGAACCGTTCCAGATCGGCGGGGACGCAGACAGTCAGCTCCCGTCCCCAGAACGTCACCTAGGGCCGTGGACCGCGTCGACCGCGACGCAGAACAACCGGCCGTCGACAGCCCAGAGCCGGCCCAGTGGCCTGACGCTCCCGCTCTACCTACTCGATTCTTCTAAAGCTGACGCCTACGTGAAGCCGATTCGCTAGCTTCTGACCATGGATCCGAAGGTCATTACGGCGATTGTGACTGGCATCGCGACGATCACTGCTGCCGTATTTGTTGCAGCCCTTCAATTTGCGGTAAAGCTACGGGAAGAGCGGAGGCTCACCCACGTAGCGCTTGTCGAAGCTGACGCCAGGGTTGCGGCCGCTTTCGTCGCGCTCATGAGTAGGGCGCATGCCCGAGGCGACTCAGTGGTGAGTGAGGGCGCGCTGGAACCTCTGCTTCAGGAGGGGGCGCTAGTTGATGTCCTCCGAACTCAGCTCGCCAACCAGATCACTGGACCTACCGATCCTGACTTGCTGAAGCGCATCGATGCTGCGTTGGACATAGTGCAGCTTCGCGTTCACGCAGTCGGGGGCGCCGAACAGGAGGCAGCCATGCAGGCCGTCGTGGCGCTGGGACTGCAGCACCCGTTTCTTACCCAGGCGGCGCTCACAGGTCTGCAGGGTCGGAATATTTATCGCCCAGTCAGCAACTTCAGTGCTGCGGAAGGGGCTCTCAAGGCACGACAAGCCTATGACGCGAAGCGCCTGCGTCTGCGGCGGCCGGATCGTGCTAGCTATTGGTTCCGCCGTGGCGCCTGATGATCTTGGCGCAAGGTCGGTGGAACGACTTTGGACTGGAGCTGCTTTGGGGCGAGTGATCATGGCCCCGTAAGCTTCCGGCGAGTCGGGCAGTCTGTGGACCTGCCCGGTAAAGCACGACGTTGGGGCCATGATCTTCGAGGCTCGCCCCAAAGTGGCTGTCTAACCTCGAACTTTCGTGATGGTCCGCCGACGGAGTTGGCGGACCATTTCTCGTTCTGCGGTTGAGGGCGGGCAGGGCTGCGGCCCGGGTGTCGCCTCGGGTAGGCGCCGGGTTCCACTGCTCCGGGTCGGGTGGTGCTGCTTGTCGGGACAGGGAATCTGCTGGTCAGCCGGGGTTCGGGAGGTGCGCGAGCCGGTCGAGGGCGGCAGTGATGTGGCTGGTCCAGGGCCAGTGCCGGGCGAGACGGAGGATCCGCCGGCGCCCGGTGGTGACGAGTTGCCCGGCCGCGGTGAACAGGCGGAGCCGCAGGCGGCGGGGTTCCCAGAGTCTGGCCTTGCCGGTCAGCGCGAGCATCGGCATCCAGGCCAGCAGGTCCAGCGCGATCTGGACGATCTCGAGCCAGATGCGGTTCTGAGCGGTGTGGTGCAGGGGCAGGTTCCGCAGCCCGGTGGCCCGGGCGGCCCGGATGCGGTCCTCGGCCCGGGCCCGCAGCCGGTGACGGAGTTCGAGGTCGGCGATCGGCCGGGTAACGGTGTTGGTGGCGAAGCAGGTCAGCCGCATGCCGTCCGCGTCGGTGAGCCTCAACTGGGCGCCCGGGTGAGGTCGTTCCTTGCGGACGATCAGCCGCATGCCCTTCGGCCAGCCGGCCAGGACGTCGCCGGTGAGTTCGGCAACCCAGGCGCCGTCCCGGATCTCGCCGTCCGGCTCGACGGCCGGTGTCCAGGCCGAGGTCGGGACCTTCAGCACGTGCTGGTGGATCGCGTCGGTGATCACCATGCCGACGGAGTAGGACAGCCAGCGCCCGCGCTGGGCGAGCCAGGCGACGAAGTCGTGGGTGCCGCCTGCGGAGTCGGTGCGGATCAGGGTCTGCCGTCCGCGCCGGTACTTCTTCGGCAGTTGAGCGAGGGCCAGGCGGGCTGCGGTGATGTGGTCACAGGCGGTGTTCGATCCCGCGTTCCCGGGCCTGAGCAGGGCCGCGACGGGTTCCCCGGTGCCGGCCGGGCCGTGGTCGACGAACCCCATCAGCGGGTGGTGGCCGTAGGTCCGCTTCCAGGTCGGGGCGGCGTCCTGTTTGTCGGAGTGCGCGATCACCAGCACCCCGTCCAGGTCGATGGTCACCGTCCCGTCCGCGTCTGGCGCCTTCCGGCCAGCCAACTCCCAGACTTTGTCGCGGACTTCGGCCCGAGCGGACCGGATGGCCTGCAAGGCGGTGTCGCCGGAGGCGGCGAGGGTGTCGATCAGGCGGGAGACCGTCGGGTCGGAGGCGACCGGCCCGAACACGGCCGGCTCGGCCCGCAGCATGCCCACGTCGGCCAAGCAGTCCCCGCCCATCGCGACCGCCAGGGCGAGGTCCAGGACGACCTTCCCCGGGTCGTGGAGGGCCCGCGGCCTCCGCCACGGAGCAAGCACGGCGGATATCACCTGGTCGAGACCGGCCTTGCGGACCGTTTCCACCAGCAGGACCGAACCTGCCTGCGAGACCACCTGACGGCCGTCCCCCTGGACACGGACACGCGGGTACGACGAGATAGGCTCTCTCACCTGGAAAGTGCTCTTTTCCTTGCAGCCAACAGGACCCTCAGCAAGTCCTATCGTCGCAGGTCAAGGGCGCTTTCCTCGTTTCTGGTCAGCCCTTGGACAGCCCGCTTCGTGAAAGCGCGAGGCTAAAATCGTGGAGCCGACCGCCCCAGCCACGACGTGTTCTGACCTCATGCTCTGTATGCCCGCCCGGAGGAGCGAAGCGACGACGGGTGCTTGAACCCGTAAAGAAAGTTGTAACTCAGTCTGTGGCGTGGGGCTTGAAGTCGTGTGCACAAGCTGGGAGTTCGGCGCCCTGACGGTGTGCGAGCGGCAGGAAGAGCACTGGGCGGATGGTCCAGGTGATGCGGGTGCCAGCGTGGGTGATGGTCACCGTGCATGGTTCCTGACGCAGTAGGGCACGCCTCGTTTCGCTGCGGCCATCGTGGAGCCATGCCCATGCCTCGTCCGAGGCGTCGGAATCGAGTGCCGGTGAGATCGTGCGGAGCGCGACGGCTACCCATCTGTCTGCCTGGGGCGCCGAGTACGCGTCGAAGGAAGCGCGGAAGGTTGGCTTCTCTGTCGTCTCCCCGAGGTTTTCCGTCCAGCACTCGCACCAGTAGCCGCGGGTGGGCTTGTCCATCAGCACAGGTGGGCTCCCGGTCGGATGTCGGTGAAGAGCTCCGCGGTGATGGTGTGGCCGCTCTGGCTGCTGTGGACCACCACCCGGTGAGCGAGCGCGCTGACCATGTCGAGCCCTCGGCCGTGCTCCGCCTCCTGGTCCTGGTGCTCGACCTTCGGTGCGGTGCCTCTGCCTCCGTCGTCCGTGACAGACAGAGCGATCACCTGCGGGGAGACCGCGAGGGCCAGATGGAAGCTGCCGGATGTCTGGCCGCTGGCCGTGTGGAGGATTGCGTTCGCGCTCAGCTCGCTCACGATCAGCTCTGCGTCCTCGGCCAGGGGAGATCCACGCAGGATGTCCCGCGTCCAGCGGCGGGCTCGGCTGACCTCTTCCGGGAAACCTGGGCAAGACAGTCCCCACACCCGGGCTGTACTCGTATACTCGTGCATACAAGTTCCTTCATGCTGGTAGGCCGCCATGTGCAGCGGGTTCGGGCTAGACGAGTTTCACGCCGTCGTGGGCGCGGGTGGCCGGCGGGGACGCCGCGTCGAGTGCGTCAAGGACGCGGATCGCGTACGCCTCGTCGGCAAGTTCGATGACTTCTTCGCGGGTGGCCCAGCGCAGTGCACGGGTCTCGTCCCCCGTGGTGGGAGTACCGTCGGCCGCCCGGCAGCGGAAGACGAGGGAGACGATCAGGCCCGTCATGTTCTTGTAGACGCCGGTCAGGGCCGCGGGAAGCTCGATCTTGATGCCGGTCTCTTCGAGGACTTCACGCTGGAGGGCTTCGGGGATGGTCTCCTCACGTTCGAGGACCCCGCCCGGGGGTTCCCAGTGACCGTTGTCGCGACGCTTGATCAGGAGGGCCCGGCCTTGGTCATCGACGATGACCCCGGCGACGCTCACGGAGTGCGGGCGTTCTGTGCTCACGTTCCTCGGCCCTCTCGGCTGACTAGGCTCTCCACCGTAGCAACAAGACTCGCCCACTCGTCTAGATACCTAAAGGAGTACGCGTGACGTCTCTACCGAGCATTCTCGGCGGCCTCGACCCGACCAGTGATCGTGCCGTCTTCCGGCAGATCGCCGACCAGCTGCGCGAGGCCATCGACCGTGGGCGATTCAAGGAGGGGGACAAGCTGCCCTCCGAGGCTGAACTGGTCGAGCACTACGGAGTCTCCCGGATGACGGTCCGGAACTCCTTCTCCATCCTCCAGGGTGAAGGGCTGGTGCACGCCGAGCACGGCAAGGGCGTCTTCGTCCGGCCCCGGCCACCGGTGCGACGGCTCGCCTCCGACCGGTTCGCCCGGCGCCACCGTGAACAGGGCAAGTCCGCGTTCATCGTGGAGGCCGACGCCGCCAGCAGTCAGCCGAAGGTCGACAGCCTGGAGGTCAAGGAGGAGAAGGCCAGCCAGGACATCTCCAACCGACTCGGCGACTCCGTGCGGCGCGTGCTCGCCCGGCGCCGCCGGTACCTGCTCGACGGCCGGCCGGTCGAGTTCGCCACGTCCTACCTCCCGCTCGACATCGCCCGCGGTACCCAGATCGCCGAACCCAACCCAGGCCCCGGCGGCATCTACGCCCGCCTCGAGGAACTGGGCCACCAGCTCGACCACTTCGAGGAGGAGATCCGGGCCCGGATGCCCTCCCCGTCGGAGGTCAAGACGCTGCAACTGGCCGCCGGTGTGCCGGTGATCCACCTGATCCGTACCGCCTTCGACACTGCGGGGCGGGCCGTGGAGGTCTGCGACACCGTGATGGCGGCGGACGCGTACGTCCTCTCCTACCAGCTTCCGGCGACCTGATCGGCGGTGCGCGAGGCCACTTCTTTGGACTCGTACGCCTCGACACGCATACTCGTATAGACGAGTGGGCAAGTTGTGTGGCAGGGTGACCCCGTTCCCGGCGAAGTCGGGTTCGTAGGTTGCATCTTGTCTAGACGAGTAGATAGGAAGAAGCCTTGCGCACCATCCGTGTGGAGACCTCGGCCGCGACGATCCTGCTGACCGATGCGCCCGAGCCCAAGGTTCGCGACCGGCAGTCGGGCGAGATCGCGAAGGACGCCGTCAGCGGTGAGGCGCTGATGACCGTCGGCGTCGTCTACATCGAGGAGGGGAGTCGTCCCTGATCAAGGTGACCGTTCCGGAGAGCGGGGTGTCGGAAGGCCTCGCTCTCGGTGCCCCGGTCTCTCTGCCGGGCCTGATCGCCCGGCCGTGGGAGAGCGTGTTCAACGGCCAGCAGCGGCATGGCATCGCCTTCCGGGCCGCCGCCGTCACCCCGGCCGCCTTCCCGGCCGCCATGGGGGCCACGGCCTGATGACCGACCTGGCAACGCTTCTGGAGGTGGGTGGTCCCGTCGCCGCACTCGGCGGTGGGGCCGCCTACGTCCGGGCGAGACACCCCGGCGTCTACTGGTCCACGGTCGGCTTACCGGTGTCCACGGTCCGACTGCTCAGCTCCTACGGCTCGGTCATGGAGGCGTGCGGGCTGACTGTGGCTCCCTCCCGGTGGCGGGTCCTGGCGGTCAAGGCCACCACCCGCCGTGAGGTCCGGCCCGTACCGCCGCGTCGCGGGATTATCCGGCCGACCACGACGGGGCTGCGGGTCCGTCTGCGGCTCGCCCCGGGGCAGGAACCCGCCGACGTGGCCGCCTCCGCCGAACGGCAGCGGCACGCCCGGGGCGTCCACGCCGTCTACGTGACGACGGTCAAGCCGGGCGTGGGCGAACTGCGGCTCGTCGGCTTCGACGTGCTGCGGCGGGTGCGCATGCCGCGAAAGCTCCGTCCGGACCTTCTTCGGGTGCCGGTCGCGCTGCGCGAGGACGCCACTCCGTTCGTACGCGACTACCGCGCCATGCCGCATCAACTCACCCTCGGCGCCACGCTGTCCGGCAAGTCCATGTACCTGCGTCACCTCGTCGCCGGACTCGCCTGCCAACCCGTCGCCCTCGTCGGCATCGACTGCAAGCGGGGCGTGGAACTGGCGCCCTTCGCTCCGCGCCTGTCGGCGCTCGCCACCGATCCGGAGCAGGCCGCCGAGCTGCTGCCCGTGCTGATCAAGAAAATGGAGGACCGGTACGACCTGATCAAGGCCCGGCAGGGCATCGCGCCGAGTACGCCGGACGAGGAGATCACCTCCGACATCTGGGGCCTGCCCGAGCACGAACGCCCCATGCCTGTCGTGCTGTTCGTCGACGAGGCGGCCGAACTCTTCCTCGTCGCCACGAAGAAGGACGCGGAACGCCGGGACGAGATGGTCACCCAGCTCATCCGGCTCGCCCAGCTCGGCCGGGCCGCCGGCATCTACCTGGGGGTCTGCGGCCAGCGCTTTGGCGCCGAACTGGGCAAGGGCGCGACCATGCTGCGGGCCCAGTTGACCGGCCGCGTCTGCCACCGCGTCAACGACGAAGCCTCCGCCAAGATGGCACTCGGCGACATCGCCCCCGAGGCGGTCTCCGCCGCCTGCGCCATCGCCCCCGAACGGCCCGGCCTCGCCGTGGCCGGTGACACCTCCGGCGGCTGGTCCCGCATCCGCACGCCGTACCTCTCCCTCGGCGATGCTGCCGAGGCCTGCCGCGAGTCGGCCCACCTGGTCCCCGACCTGCCCGGACTCAAACCCTTCCGGCCCGACGTGCCCCTACCGCCGCCTGCCGAGACACCGAGCCCGGTCGTGCGGCCCCGCCCGGTGACCGACTGACCCGAGCCCGCACTCATCCCCGGTCGGCATGACCGCCTCATGCCATGTCCCTACCCCTCCCATGCCCGAATCCGGAAGGAGCCACAGCATGCGCGCCCACCTGGCCCACGTCGACGCGGTGCTCGTCCAAGCGGTCATCGCCGCCGCGCTGTCCTTCGCCCACCCGCACGACGTCGCCTCGGCGGCCGGACAGGACGGGTGGAAGGCGTGGGCCTATCCCGTCTCGGTCGACCTGTTGCTCGTCGCCGCCTGGCGCCGACTGCGGTCCGGCGACGCGAAAGCGGCCGGGTGGTGCTGGTTCCTGATCGCACTCGCTGCGTCCCTGGGCGCGAACGTCGCCACCGCTGGGCTGCTCGACCTGGACCACGTGCCGGCCTGGCTCCGCATCCTCGTCGCGGGCTGGCCCGCGGTCGCCTTCCTCGGCGGAACCCTCCTGGTCCACTCGTCACCGACACCGCACGACGAGACCAGTGACGTCGTAGGTCAGGAGACGCCCGAGGACATCGAGGACCAGAAGGACGCGCCCGATCCCGCACCGGAATCCCCGGCGCCTCCGGCAGTCGAGTCGGTACCGACTCCGGCTCCGGTCCCGCCGCCGGTCGCCGCCCCGGCCGCCCTGGTCGAGCACGCCCGCAAAGTCGCCGCCGAGCACCACGCCCACACCGGAACGGCCATCGACACTCTGCGCGGGCCGTCTTCCCCGACGGGCGCCGCGCAGCTCGCGAGAGGCGCGTCTCAGGCACGCGTGGGGAGTCGGCCTGCCGCTCTCGTGAGGGTCACTCTATGTGGGGATTGCGTGGAGTCCACTCCCTCGTGCGGGTGATCGCCACGCATGATCGCGTGGGGGTGTGGCATCCATGTGGCATTTGATCATGGAAGCGGCCCCCCGTTCGATTTGAACGAGGGGCCGTCAACTCTCTGACCTGCGCTGCAAGCTGTGCCCCCGGCAGGATTCGAACCTGCGACACCCGCTTTAGGAGAGCGGTGCTCTATCCCCTGAGCTACGAAGGCGGGGCGGGGATGTATGGGTGATCCACCTTTGGGTGGCAGATCCCCGGTATGGGGAGTCCCAGACATCCACAGGGTGCCCCACCGGAGTGGTGCACCGCGCACAGTCTAGCGGTTTCGGCAGCGGGCCGAGGGGTCGTGCGGTGTCTGATGTCGGGGCGGTGGTGACGGCGTGCAGCCGCCCCGGCCGAGCCGTCGTGGTCAGCAGGGGGCACCTGATTTCGGTGATCGGGGGGAGGGGTGTTTGCTTTGGGTGGTCGGCGGGCCGGATTCACCATGGCCGTGCAGTGCGAGTCGGTCGTTCTCGGGAGGTTAGGGCAGTTCGTGCTGCTATGGGCGCCTTGTGGCGTACCCGGCGGTCGCCGAGGGCGGTGCGTGACGTGGGCGCCTGGTGGGTGGGGGGAGAGCGGGAGGCCGCGCGGATGCGGAGTTTTGCGCGACGGTCGCGTCTTCGGTGGGGTGCGGGGGCTCAGGCCGGCGGTACGGTTCGGAAGCGTCCTGCCACATGGAGGTCCGCCTCGATGTGGGTGGCTGTGGTGTGGAGTTCCGGGAGTACGTCGGTCACGCATTCCTCGGCTGTGCGGCGGCTGCTGTGGAGGGCGACGTTCACCGCGGCGACGACCCGGCCCCCGCGGTCCCGTACCGGTACCGCGATCGAGCGCAGGCCCTTCTCCAGCTCGCCGTCCACCAGGGCGTATCCCTCGCGTCGTACGCGGTCGAGTTCGGCCTTCAGGCGTTGGGGATCCGACGCGTCCGGGGTGGGGAGTTCGGGCTCGGGCAGGTCCGCCAGCATGACTCGGCCCAGTGCGGTCGCGTAGGCCGGGAGGCGGGCCCCGACGGTGACGTTGACGCTCATGATGCGGCTCGCGGCCACCTGGGCCGTGTACTGGATGTCGTCGCCCGTCAGCACCGCCAACGAGGTGGACTCGTGGAGGAGTTGGGAGAGAGCGGTCAGGTGGGGGAGGGCGATGTCGGGCAGTTTCGTCCGGGAGAGAGGGGGATAGCCGAGGCCCAGGACGCGTGGGGTGAGCCGGAAGCGGCGGCCGTGTGCGGTGATGTACCCGAGGTGCTCCAGGGTGATCAGCGCGCGTCGCGCCGTCGCCCGCGCCAGGCCCGTCGCCTCGGCCACATCGGTCAGGGTGAGTTCGGAGCGCCCCTCACCGAAGGATGTGATCACCGTCAGTCCGCGGGCCAGCGACTCCACGAACTCCCGGCCCAGTTCCTGCTTGGACGCCCCGGTCCAGGTCGCCAGTCCGGACAGCGGGGCGGGCGCGGCGGCGGGGCCGGTGTCCGGGGAGTCGCGCAGCTCGCGTTCCATCGCCGTCACCGCGGTGCGCAGCCGGGGCAGCAGCGCCCGGCGCAGGCCGTCCGCGGAGTGCCGGCTGGTGTGGCTGACCACGGTGACCACACAGGCGATCCGGCCGCCGTTGTGCCGTACGGGCATGGCGAGCGCGACCAGGCCCGGTTCGATCAGCTGGTCGTCCAGCGCCCACCCCTGCGCACGTGCCCGTTCGGCGCGCTCCTGGAAGTCGTCGCCGAGGACGGTGCCGGAGCCGTCGAGCGGGCGGCTGCGGGCCGGCACCGCGGGGAAGCCACGGTCCTCGGGGTCCGCCGCGCGCCGCGCGTGCCAGCGCTTCCAGCTGGCCTCGTCCCACTCGGTGGCGAACAACGGGCCGGGAGCGGTGCGTTCGGCGGGCAGCAGATCGCCGATGCGGAACCTGAGCGACATCGCGCGGCGCCGGGTCGCCTGGTGGATGAAGCGGATGCCGTCCCCGTCGGGAACCGCGAGCGAGACCGACTCGTCCAGCTCGTCGGCGAGTGCGTCGGCGTGCGGATCCAGCAGCCTGGGCAGCCGTAGCGCGGCCAGATAGGCGTTGCCCAGCTCCGTCAGCCGTGGCGCGAGGACGACGTCGCGGCCGTCGAGGCGTACGTACTCCATACGGGCGAGGGTGGCCGTGATCCGGTCGACCGTGGACCGGGCGAGCCCGCTGGCGCGCTCCAGACCGCTGAGACTGCAGCTGCCGTCGGCGTCGGTGAGCCGCCGCAGCACGGTGAGCCCGCGCATGAGGGGGGTGACGGCTTCGGCGGGGGCGGCCTGGTCCTGGGCCTGGCTGACGTTCGGGAGCATGGCCTCACGGTAATGCCGGGGAGTGCCGGTGCGCCGTGTTCGCCCTGCCGACGACGTCGTACGGCGTTGTACGGCGGTGTACGGCGTCGTACGGCGTTGTCGTGGTCGTGCGCCGTCGTGAGTCAGGGGTGTGGGGCCCGCGGACATCCTCGACAGCGGGGTCCGGCGGGATCGGTCACCGTCGCGGGATCCGTGTCGTGGCGTGCGCCGGCGGTGCCCGTCAGTGGCGCGTCACGCGCACGCGGTAGTTTCCGGACCCGGTCGTTCCGGTGACGGTGACGGCGACTCCCGACTTCGGGTCGGTGAAGGTCTCCCCGGGGACGAAGGTGGCGTCGGACAGCTCCGCCTGGACGTTGGGGCTGTGGGTGCAGCCGCCGCTGTCGCGTCGGGAGTCGACGACGTTGATGGGGCCCTCGCCGGTGTCCACGTTCGCGTCGACCCGGTAGACCAGGATGCCGGGCCGGCACACCGCCGCGTCGTTGCCGCCGCGGGTGCGCAGTTCGAGGGCGTATCCGGTGGTGGAGCTGATCGGTATGAAGACCATCTTCTCGCCGCCGCGGCGGGCCAGTGGGGTGAGCGTGTACTCGGTGGAGCCGCGAGTGGTGGCGCAGCCGACCTGGGAGTCGTCGAGCCAGCCGAGTTTCCACTTGTGCCAGGCGAGCATGTCGTTGTCGGCGCCCCAGTCCTCGCTCATGACGTCCCAGTGACCGACCGCGGAGCCGCCCTCCTGGGTGTAGAGGTCGGGCAGGCCGAAGATATGGCCGTTCTCGTGGGGCAGGACCCGATAGCCGTTCCGGGAGTAGGAGCCCGAGCCGTCGTCCTGGCGGCTGTAGATGAAGGAGGCGTTGGAGATCGGCACACCGTCGGCGACCGGGGCCTCGGGGTTGCTCGCGAAGGTCACCGACAGCACCGTGTCCAGGGCGGAGGGGCCCGCGTTCGGGGTGACCAGCACGTTCAGCAGGTCGTAGCGGCGGAAGTCCACATGGGGGTCGGCGGCGGTCACGATGTCCTGGATCAGCCGCCGGTAGCCGGGGTCGAAGGGGGCGCCGCGTTCTATCCCGTACTCCTTGAACGTCTTGGGCATCCGCAGCCAGTGGGTGATCGGGGCCTCGGGGCGGTAGTCGAGGCGGCCGTAGGAACTGGTGGTGAACCAGTTGCGGGTCTTCGGGAAGAACTCGGCGAACCGGCTGAGCGCGCTGCCCCGGCCGGGCGCATCGGAGAAGTCGATCATCAGATTGAGGGCGTGGACGACGCCGGTGGAGCGGGCGTACCCGGTGGGCGTCGGTATGCCCTCCGGCATCTGGAGGCCGGTCTGGCCCTGGAGTATGCAGGGGCGTATCGCCGGTGCACGGGACGGTCCTGTGGGGCCCGCCGATCCCGAGGTGAGACCTCCGGTGCCGGCGGAGGTCGAGACCGCCAGCGTCAGGGCGGTGACCGAGGCGAACGAGGCGGCGCGGCGCGCACGTATCCGGCGGGACGGCTCCATGCGGTGGCCCTTCGCTCCACGGCAGCCCCCGGTCACCGGCTGCGCCCTTGGGCTCACCCTGTGTCGGAGACGGTGCAGGCGCGCGCTGAGGGAGACCGAACGAGGGGTTCCCGGGCGCGGAAGGGGTGATGGGTGGGGCGGATGCGCATGGACGGGGGCGGGAGGCATGGATGGGGTCGGTGACGCCCGGGAGCAGAAAGCAGGGGACGCCCCGGGAGCGGAGAGCAAGGGAGAGCAAGGGGAGTAAGGGAGAGCAAGGAGAGCAAGAGGAGGGAGCGGGCCGCGGAGAGCCGTGCGGGGAGGACACCTGTCGTCTGTGGCCCAGATCACAGGAATTGAGGCTGGGGCGGCGAAATAACCGGGGACCGAATCCCCGTTTAGACCTGTGTCCGAGCGAAACGGGGACTGAATCCCCGGATCGCACTCCATCTGTCCGAGGAGCAGCCGTGCAGACCGCGACCCCCGTGCAGCGCCGAGCGTCCAGGCCGCGAGCCGATGCCCTGCGTAACCGGGAGCGGATCGTCGCCGCCGCCCGCGAGATGTTCGTCGAGTTCGGCCCCGATGTGCCGTTCGACGAGATCGCCCGCCGGGCCGGTGTCGGCAATGCCACGGTGTACCGCAACTTCCCCGACCGTGACGCTCTCGTCCGCGAGGTCGTCTGTTCGGTGATGGACCGTACGTCCGAGGACGCCGAACGGGCGCTCGCCGAGTCCGGTGACGCCTTCGAGGTCCTGTCGCGCTTCGCGCACGCCGCCGCCGACGGGCGGATCAGTGCGCTGTGTCCGATGGCCTCCAGCACCTTCGACAAGCATCACCCCGATCTGGAAGCGGCCCGTGAGCGGGTCGAGCGGCTCGTCGGGGAGATGATGGACCGCGCCAAGGCGGCCGGTCAGCTCCGCCCGGATGTGGAGGTCGGTGATCTGATGATCGTCGTTGCCCAGCTCAGCCGGCCCCCGGCCGGCGTCGGATGTCTGAGCGTCGACCGGTTCGTCCACCGTCATCTGCAGCTGTTCCTGGACGGGCTGCGGGCCCCGGCCCGCTCCACGCTGCCGGGTTCGGCCGTGACCATGGAGGAGCTGCGCCAGCACTGAACGACTGATCGGTCCCGCGAGCTTCACGTCCGTGGCGGAGCAAGAGCCTCCGCGACGACACCGGAGCCGGACCCTCCGTGCCGGGTGCCATCGACGGCGCCGGCGGCGGAGGCCCCGTCCCGGTCCGACGGACGCCCGGTACCGACGACCCCGACCTTTCACGCCACCGACGACTGACGTTCACCACCGACCACACACTCTCCGACCGTCGCCGTAGAACCTTGGGTGTACCGCCGGAGACCTCCAGGTCGTCGCCAGAGATCCCTCGGCCCGTCGCCGTTGACGTGCCGTGCCTTTTGACGGCTTTTTCGCTCTTTTTCCGTCACGAAGTCCCGAAGTGGGTACCCCCATGTCTCAAACAGCCCGAAGCGCGCCCGGCGCTTCCGCTCCCGACGCCAACCGCTGGCGGGCGCTCGTCTTCATCGCGCTCGCCCAGCTGATGGTGGTCCTCGACGCCACCATCGTGAACATCGCGCTCCCGTCCGCCCAGCAGGACCTGGGGATATCGGACGGCAACCGCCAGTGGGTGGTGACGGCCTACGCCCTCGCCTTCGGCGGACTGCTGCTCTTCGGCGGCCGGGTGGCCGACCTGTGGGGACGTAAGCGCGCCTTCGTCGTCGGCCTGACCGGCTTCGCCCTGGCCTCCGCGCTCGGCGGCGCGGCACAGAGCGGGGTCATGATGTTCGGTGCCCGCGCCCTCCAGGGTGTGTTCGGCGCTCTGCTCGCCCCTGCCGCGCTGTCCCTGCTCGCCGTGACGTTCACGGACGCCAAGGAACGCGCCAAGGCCTTCGGCATCTACGGCGCGATCGCCGGTGGCGGCGGTGCCGTCGGTCTGATCCTCGGCGGATTCCTCACCGAGTACCTGGACTGGCGCTGGACGTTCTTCGTCAACATCCCGTTCGCCATCGTCGCCGCGGCCGGCGCCTACTTCGTCATCCGTGAGCCGGAGGGCGGCCGCAACCGCTCGCCGCTGGACATCCCGGGTGTCTTCCTCTCCACCCTCGGCCTGGTCTCGCTCGTCTACGGCTTCACCCGTGCCGAGTCCGACGGCTGGAGCGACTCCCTGACGATCGGACTGTTCGTCGCGGCGGTGGTCCTGCTCGTCGCCTTCAGGTTCGTCGAGTCCCGGGTCAAGAACCCGCTGCTGCCGCTGCGTGTGATCCTGGACCGCAACCGGGGCGGCGTCTATCTCTCCCTCGGTCTCGCGGTCATCGCGATGTTCGGCACGTTCCTGTTCCTGACCTACTACTTGCAGGTCGTGAAGGGCTACACGCCGCTCAAGAGCGGTTTCGCCTTCCTGCCCATGGTCGCCGGCATGATCACCGGCTCGACCCAGATCGGCACCCGGCTGATGACCCGCGTCCCGGCGCGGCTGCTGATGGGTCCCGGCTTCCTGGTCGCCGCGGCCGGCATGTTCCTGTTCGCCCAGCTGGAGATCGGCTCCTCCTACACGACCGTGGTGCTGCCGGCGCTGCTGCTGCTCGGCCTCGGCATGGGTACGGCGTTCATGCCGGCCATGTCGCTGGCCACCCACGGCGTGCAGCCGCGTGACGCCGGTGTCGCCTCCGCGATGGTCAACACCTCGCAGCAGGTGGGCGGTGCGATCGGTACGGCCCTGCTCAACACGATCGCGGCCTCGGCTACCACGTCCTATGTCAAGGACCACATCGCCACCGCGGCGAGCAAGCCCCAGCAGCAGCTGGTCCAGCTGCAGGCCATGGTGCACGGCTACACCAGCGCGATCTGGTTCTCCGTCGGCATCCTGGTGGCCGCCGCGGCTGTCGCCCTGACCCTGATCAACGCCGGGCGCCCGGGCACCGGGCCGGCCTCCGCGCGCGGCACGGAGCAGGGCATCGAGGACGAGGTGGCGGTTCCGGTGGTCGCCCACTGACCGTTTCCGCCCTTTCCGGGTACCCGTACGTCTTCGGGGTCCGCCCCGGCTCCGCATCCCGCGGGGCCGGGGCGGACCGGTGTCCGCGGCCGAGCGCGTGAGAGGCGCGGCCGGCGGGCTCTCAGCGCAGCCAGGGCAGGTCCGCCCCCACCTCCTTGGGCTGCAGCCCCTCCGCGATGATCGACATCATCTGGCCGAGGGACTGCTGCTGTTCGAGGGTGAGCCGGTCGAAGAGTGCCTGGCGCACGGCCGCCACATGCCCGGGCGCGGTACGGACCAGCACCTCGTAGCCCTCCTCCGTGAGCACGGCGAGCTGGCCGCGCTTGTCTGAGGGACAGTCCTCGCGCCGCACCCAGCCGTTCTTCTCCAGGCGTGCGACGGCGTGCGACAGCCGGGAGCGGGTGATCTTCGCCCGCCTGGCCAGTTCGGTCATCCGTAGTCGTCGGCGTGGCGCCTCGGCGAGCTTGACGAGCAGTCCGTAGTACACATGCGGCATGCCCGCATCGCGCTGCAACTGACGGTCGAGGTGATCCTCGAGAAGGGTGACGGCCTGCATATAGGCACGCCAGATGCGCTGCTCCTCGTCGGTGAGCCAGTGGGGTTCGTCAGCGGGTGCCGTCTCGGTGTACTCCAGCATGGGCACCACTCTACGAGGTGCTTCTTGAATGTTAAACAATTGAGCGGTATTCTTCTGCGCAGATAGAACTTGAGACTTCAAACAAACCTGGGGGCTCGAGCAGCCCGGGAAGGGAGCCGCGCCATGTCCGCCGTCATCGAGGAGCGCCCCGCGCCCGAGCGCATGCCCGCCCTCTATCTGAGCCATGGCGCACCCCCGCTCGCCGACGACCCGGTCTGGCCCGGTGAGCTCGCCGCCTGGTCGGCCGGACTGCCGCGTCCCAAGGCCGTCCTCATGGTCTCCGCCCACTGGGAGGAGGCCCCGCTGGCCCTCGGCGCCGTGGAGACGGTCCCGCTGGTCTACGACTTCTGGGGCTTCCCCGAGCACTACTACCGGGTGACCTACGAGGCCCCGGGCGCCCCCGCGCTCGCCGACTCCGTACGGAAGCTGCTGCGCGCCCCCGGCACCCCCGTGCAGGACTTCCCGGACCGCGGTCTCGATCATGGCGCGTATGTGCCGCTGGTCGAGATGTATCCCGAGGCCGACATCCCGGTCCTGCAGATCTCCCTGCCGACCCTCGACCCGGTGCGCCTCATGGAGATCGGCCGCAAGCTGGCCCCGCTGCGCGACGAGGGCGTGCTGATCGTCGGCTCCGGCTTCTTCACCCACAATCTGGCCGCCCTGCGCCATACGGGCGGGGGAGTGCCGCGCTGGTCGGCGGAGTTCGACGACTGGGGTCACCGCGCCCTGGCGGCCGGTGATGTGGACGCGCTGCTCGACTTCGCCCACAAGTCCCCGGCGGGCCGCCTCGCCCACCCCCGTACGGAACACTTCGCCCCGCTCTTCGTCACCCTGGGGGCCGCGGACGCGACGGGTGAGCTGGATGCGTCGAGGTCGGTGATCGACGGCTTCTGGATGGGGCTGGCGAAGCGATCGGTGCAGTTCGGCTGACCCCGGCCCGGGGCTACGGCTCCTTCCCGTGCCGGGGTCGCGCACGGTAAGGGCGGGGTGTGGTGTGCCCCGGAATCTCCCCTGAGTCGGGAGCTGCGGCAACTTTCAGGCGGTGCCGTCCGTCTTCAAGGTGGGAGAGCAACCAGGGGCGTCGCTCCTCCGGAGTGAAGACCGAGGTGCCGCATGTGACGGGCGTCTCGCGCACAGAGCGGTGGTAGAGGTCGGTGAGGGCACTGAGATCGCTTTCGACTCCCGGTCCGACCTGGGCCTCGGTACGTTCCGTCGCCACCCGGAGCCTCCTTGTGGCGGGACAGGGTACTGCATGATCAGAAAAGTTGAGGGGCGGCTTGGGAATTCTGTCCTGATTCCAGTCGTTGTTTCCATCGGATGCCGGGCACCCGAAAGGGTGATCTGAGCGCCGTTTGGACCATCCGCTAGCCCACCATCGCAAGGGAGCACGCATGGCAACCCGTGCCGTCGCCCGTCGCAAGGCCGCCGGAGGCGAGACCGTCGACGCGGCACACAGTGTTCGCGCCCATGGCGGCGAGATCGCCGATCGCGACCTGGTCGGCATGTATCTCGACGAGATCGCGCGCACGCCGCTGCTCGACGCCGCCAAGGAGGTCGAGCTGTCCCAGGCCATCGAGGCGGGTGTGTTCGCGCGGCAGATCCTCGAAGGTGAGGAGAAGTCCAGGACAGATGCAGGCCCTGACGAACTGGAAGCCCTGATCGCCCAGGGGGAGCGGGCCAAGGACGTCTTCATCCGCTCGAACCTCCGGCTCGTCGTCGCCGTGGCGCGCCGCTATCCGCGCAGTGGTCTCCCGCTGCTCGACCTCATCCAGGAGGGCAATGCCGGCCTGGTGCGCGCGGTCGAGAAGTTCGACTACCGCAAGGGCTTCAAGTTCTCGACCTATGCGACCTGGTGGATCCGTCAGGCGATCACCAGGTCGATCGCGGACCAGTCCCGGACGATCCGGCTGCCCGTGCACCTGGTGGAGGAGCTGGGCCGGATCCGTCGCGTCCAGCGGGAGTTCAACCGTGAGAACGGGCGGGAGCCCGAGCCGGCCGAGATCGCGGCCGAGCTGGACTCCACGCCGGAGCGTGTCGGGGATGTCCTCGACTGGGCCCGCGACCCGGTCTCGCTGAACATGTCGGTGGACGACGAGGGCGAGACGCAGTTCGGCGATCTGCTGGAGGACACCTCGGCGGTGTCGCCCGAGCAGTCGGTGCTCACCCTGCTGCGCAGCGAGGAGCTGGACGACCTCATAGGGCGGCTCGACGAGCGCACGGCCTCGATCATCAAGATGCGGTACGGCATCGAGGACGGCCGGGAGCGTACGCTGACCGAGGTCGGCAAGGAGCACGGTCTGACCCGCGAGCGCATCCGGCAGATCGAGAAGCACGCGCTGCTGGAGCTGAAGAAGCTGGCACGGCAGACGGGGTTCGACGCGGCCGCATGACGGTGCCGTCCCGGACTTGGCGCTTTCCGTCGCTTGGAATCCGCGGGTCCGGGGCACAAGACCTGCGGGTCCTTCACATCATGGGCCGGACCGCAGGTCCGCGCCCTCCAGAACCGAGTCCCGACGCACTCCCCCCCCCCGGCGCCGGGGCTCCTCCCGAGCCGGGCCTCGGCGCCACTCCCCCCTGGCGCCGGGGCCCGGCTCCACTCCTGCGCCGGAGCGCTGCGGGGCGCTGGGCCGAGCGGAAACCCCCGGTGGTTCGGGCGAGTCGGGCCTTCGGGCCGTCAGCCTTCCGCCGCACGGCTCAGCCGTTCCCCCAACGTCCTGATGTGCGCGACCAGTTCGGCCGGTCCCTGCACCGTGAACGGAAGGTCGAGCAGGGCGAGCCGCACCGCCAGCCACGCCACGGAGTCGCTGGTGGTGCCCCGCAGCCGGCAGTTCAGGTCGTCGAGCGGCTCGGGCGGGCCCAGCCACGGGGGCAGCCGTGCCGCGACGACCTCGGCGGGCGCGGCGAAGGTCACCTCGAACGCATAGGTCTCCTGCCGCCGGTACATCGACTGCCGCAGATACTCCGCCGCGCTCC
Organism: Streptomyces nodosus; assembly: GCF_008704995.1. NCBI lineage: Bacteria > Bacillati > Actinomycetota > Actinomycetes > Kitasatosporales > Streptomycetaceae > Streptomyces > Streptomyces nodosus. Next base: position 3,318,531 of record NZ_CP023747.1, on the reverse strand, counting down.
CGGTCGGCAGCTCCCGTGGCGTGAAACGCGCCCCCGTGGCGAACGGCTCGGTGATCCGGTCGACCCGGAACGTACGCCAGTCCTCGCGCTCCAGGTCATAGGCGACGAGATACCAGCGGCGTCCCGTGGACACCAGCCGGTACGGCTCGGTCAGACGCCGGGAGGGCGTTCCGTCCTTGGAGCGGTAGGCGAACCGCAGCCGTTCACCGCCCGCGATCGTCGAGGCCATCACGGTCAGTGTCTCGGGTGCGATCCTCGCCCCGTCCCCGCTGGTCAGAGGGGTGGTGGCGGCCTGGAGGGTGGCGACACGGTGGCGCAGCCGGCCCGGCAGCACCTGTTCCAGTTTCGCCAGGGCCCGCACCGACGCCTCGTCCACGCCCTCCACCGCATGCCCGGCGCCGGCGCGCAGCCCCACCGCGATGGCCACGGCCTCCTCGTCGTCGAGCACCAGCGGTGGCATGGCCTTCCCGGCGACCAGCCGGTACCCGCCCTCGGCCCCCCGGCTGGCCTGGACTGGATAGCCCAGCTCACGCAGCCGGTCGATGTCCCGCCGGACGGTCCGCCTCGACACCCCGAGCCGCTCGGAGAGCTCGCTGCCTGGCCACTCGCGCGGGGTCTGGAGGAGGGAGAGCAGCTGGAGGAGCCGGGCCGGTGTGTCGCTCGTCATAGTTCCGAGGATGCCGCAGGAGCAGGACGGAACCTGACCTAATGGGACCGTAACTTCAGGCCATGACTTCTACCGAGAGTACGCACGGCAGTAGTACCGACAGCGACAGCGGCGGCAAGGGCGGGGGCGCGGCCGGCGCGGGTGACCGTCGTCGCTGGTTCGCCCTGGCCATCGTGATGACCGCGGCCTTCATGGATCTGGTCGACGTCACGATCGTCAATATCGCGATTCCGTCGATCCAGCGGGACGAGGGTGCCTCCTTCAGCCAGATCCAGTGGATCACCGCGGGGTATGCGCTGGCCTTCGCGGCCGGACTGATCACCGGCGGCCGTCTCGGCGACATCCACGGCCGTAAGCGGCTCTTCCTGATCGGTATCGCCGGCTTCACGGTGGCCTCGGCGCTGTGCGGCTTCGCCCTGAACCCGGAGATGCTGGTCGCCTCGCGGATCCTCCAGGGCGCGATGGCCGCGATGATGGTGCCCCAGGTCCTCTCGATCGTGCACGCCACCTTCCCGGCGCACGAGCGGGGCAAGGTCTTCGGTCTCTTCGGGGCGATCGTCGGACTGGGGGCGGTGTCCGGACCGCTGCTGGGCGCGCTGCTGACCGAGTGGAACCTGTTCGGCCTGGAGTGGCGGCCCATCTTCCTGATCAACCTGCCGGTCGGTGTCGTGGCGTATCTCCTGGGCCGGCGCTTCATCGCGGAGTCGAAGGCCCCACGGGCCCTGCGGCTGGACATGGTCGGCGTCGCGCTGGTCACCCTCGGTCTGCTGATGCTGCTCTATCCCCTCACCCGGGGCCGCGAGCTGGGCTGGCCGCTGTGGGGGTACGCGTCGATGGTCGGCTCGCTAGCCGTCTTCGCGGCGCTGGTGGCGTACGAGAAGCGGAAGGCACTGCGGGACGGTTCCCCGCTCGTCGAACTGTCTCTCTTCCGGGTGAAGAGCTTTGCCGGAGGCATCGCGGTGCAGACGGTGTTCGGGGTCGGACTCGGCATCTTCTTCCTGGTCTGGACGCTGTATATGCAGGTCGGACTGGGGTGGAGCGTGCTGCGGGCCGGGCTGACGGGCGTTCCGTTCTCGATCGCGGTCTCGGTGGCGGCCGGAATCTCCGTACAGAAGCTGGTCCCGCGTTTCGGCCGCAAGGTGCTCCAGACGGGCGCGCTGGTCATGGGGGCGGGCCTGCTCCTCTACATCGGGGAGTCCGGCCGGTACGGCCTCGGCATCACCCCCTGGCAGATGGCGTTGCCGCTGGCGGTCATGGGCCTGGGCATGGGCCTGATCGTCGCCCCGCTGACGGACGCGGTCCTCTCCGAGGTGCCGCGGGAGCACTCCGGTTCGGCGTCCGGCTTGATCAACACGGTGCAGCAGATGGGCAACGCGCTCGGCCTCGGACTGGTGTCGGTCGTCTTCTTCGGCGAGATCGACGACCGTCTGACCCCCGCTCAGGCCGGCCCGGCCTTTGTCCACGCCTTCCAGCACGCGCTGGGCTGGGTCGTGGCGGTACTGGCGGTGATCTTCCTGCTGATGTTCGCGCTGCCCAAGCGGCCGGCGCGGCCGGTGGAGGGCGCCGAGGAGCAGCCGGAGCAGGATCCGGCCGGGGCGGACTCGGCCGGGAAGGACTCGGCCGAGGAGGCGGAGCAGGTGGTGGTCGTCTGATCCCGGCGTCCGGTGGTGGTCCTGCTCCCTTCCCGACGCCCGTTTGTGTCCGTTCCGATGCCCGGACCCGTTTACTTTTCGGAAATCCCGCCGTAGCCTCCCAGGTGAAACCACACGTTCGGGCATGAGTCGGAGGTGAACGGACATGTACGCACCGGAGCGGCAGCAGGAGATCCTCCGGCTGGCCCGCGACGGCGGACGGGTGGACGTGGTGTCGCTGGCCGAGGAGTTCCAGGTCACGGCCGAAACGATCCGCCGCGATCTGAAGGCCCTGGACCGGGCCGGCCTGGTGCGCCGGGTGCACGGCGGTGCCATCCCCGCCGGACGCCTGGACTTCGAGCCGGACCTCGCGGAGCGGGAGTCCACCGCGGCCGACGAGAAGGACCGGATCGCCAGGGCGGCCGTGGCGGAACTGCCCCTCGAGGGCACGGTGATCCTCGACGCCGGCTCGAGCGTCGCCCGGCTGGCCGGGGCCGTCCCGCTGGACGCCGGGCTCACCGTGGTCACCCACAGCCTGCCCACCGCGGCCCGCCTCGCGGACCACCCCGGTATCCAGCTCCATCTGGTCGGGGGCCGGGTACGCCACCGTACGCGGGCCGCCGTGGACGCCTGGGCGCTGCGCGCCTATGACGAGATCCGTGCCGATGTCGCCTTCATCGCGGCCAACGGCTTCTCCGCGGACCATGGACTGACCACCCCCGACCTCGCCGAGGCCGCCGTCAAGCGCGCCGCGATCCGTGCCGCGCGCCGGGTGGTGCTGCTCGCCGACTCCTCCAAGCACGGGCAGGAGCACTTCGCGCGCTTCGGGGACCTCGGCGATGTGGACCTGCTGATCACCGACAGCGGGCTGAGCCCCGAGGACGCCACCGCGATCGAGCGCGGCGGCACGGAAGTAGTACGCGCATGATCGTCACCGTCACCCCGAACCCCTCCCTGGACCGCACTTATGAGGTCCCCTCCCTCGACCGGGGCGAGGTCATCCGGGCCACCGGCGAACGCATGGACCCGGGCGGCAAGGGCGTGAACGTCTCGCGCGCGGTCGCGGCGGCGGGACGGCGCACGGTCGCCGTACTCCCCCTGGGCGGCGCTCCGGGCGCCCTGGTGGCCGAGCTGCTCCACTCCCAGGGCATCAAGGTCGTCCCGGTCCCGGTCGCCGGGGCCACCCGCTCCAACATCTCGGTCGCCGAGCCCGACGGCACCCTCACCAAGATCAACGCGCCGGGCCCGGAGCTCTCCGCCGACGAGGCGGAACACCTTCTCCAGGCGGTCCGCGAGCAGTACCGGGCCGCCGACACCACCTGGATCACCTGCTGCGGCAGCCTCCCGCGCGGTCTCGCCCCGTCCTGGTACGCGGATCTGGTCGCCCGCGCCCATGCCGCGGGCGCCCGGATCGCGCTGGACACCTCAGGGCCCGCCCTGCTCGCGGCCCTGCGGGAACGCCCGGACGTGGTGAAGCCGAACGCCGAGGAGCTCGCGGAGGCCGTCGGGCGCCCCCTCACCACGGTGGGCGACGCGGCCAAGGCGGCCGAGGAACTGCGCGGGATGGGCGCGGGCACCGTGCTCGCGAGTCTCGGTGCGGACGGCCAGCTGCTGGTGTCCGCCGAGGGCGCCTGGTTCGGCAGCGCGCGGGTCGACGCCGTACGCAGCAATGTCGGCGCCGGGGACTCCTCTCTCGCCGGTTTTCTGATCGCGGGCGGCAACGGCCCCGAGGCGCTGGCCTCGGCCGTCGCCCACGGGGCCGCGGCGGTGCAACTGCCCGGCAGTGTGATGCCGACCCCGGCCGATCTGGATCCCTCGGCCGTGACGGTCACGGCCGAGGTCCCCGCGGACCGGGCGCTGACGGAGCCGGTGTCATGAACGCCCCCGCCCCCGCCCCCGCGCTCTCCCGCCCCGCCGCCCGTACCGCGGCCCGCCGCATCCCCGTTCCACCCCTCTGTTTGTCCGTCTGTATGTCCGTCCCCACCCGCGCCCGGGGGAACTCCCGGGCGATACGCGTGCGAAGGAGCCCGCGATGACCGAGATGATCACCGCGGATCTGGTCGACCTCGACCTGTCCGCCGACACCAAGGAAGCCGCGGCACATGCCCTCGCCGAGCGGATGGTCGCTCAAGGCCGGGTGACCGATCTGGAGGGCTTCCTCGCCGATGTCGCGGCACGCGAGGCGCAGATGCCGACCGGCCTGGACGGCGGCATCGGCATCCCGCACTGCCGCAGCGCGCATGTCACGGAGCCGACCCTGGCCTTCGGGCGCAGCGCGCACGGTATCGACTTCGGTGCCCCGGACGGTCCGGCGGACCTGGTCTTTCTGATCGCCGCCCCGGCGGGCGCGGACGACGCCCATCTCTCGATCCTGTCCTCCCTCGCCCGCCGGCTGATGAACGCCGAGTTCACCTCCGCGCTGCGGGCCGCCGACGACACGGCGGCCGTGGCGGCGCTCATCCGCGGGGACGAGCCCCCGGCCCCCGTGACCGAGACCCCGGCACCCGTGACGTCCGGTGCCGAGGACTCCGCGGGGACACCGTCCGGAACGGCCTCCTCCGATGCCGCCCCGGACGACCCGGCGAAGTCACCCGCCGCCGACGCCACCGCGGCCTCCGGCAGCTCCGCCGAGCGACCGTTCCGCATCGTCGCCGTCACCTCCTGCCCCACCGGTATCGCGCACACCTATATGGCCGCCGAGTCGCTGGAGACCGCGGGCCGTGAGGCGGGGGTCGAACTCGTCGTGGAGACGCAGGGCTCGGCCGGTTTCACCCGGCTCGACCCGGCCGTCATCGCGGCGGCGGACGGCGTGATCTTCGCCCATGACGTGCCGGTGCGGGACAAGGACCGCTTCGCCGGCAAGCCGACCGTCGACGTCGGTGTGAAGGCGGGCATCAACCGCCCCGCCGAGCTGATCTCCGAGGTCCGCGACAAGGCCGCGCGCGGCGAGGTCACGGCGGCGTCCGCCCCCGGGACGCCGGTCGAGCGTGCCGGTGACGCCTCCGAGGGCTATGGCACCAAGCTGCGCACCTGGCTGATGTCCGGCGTGAGTTACATGGTGCCGTTCGTGGCCGCGGGCGGTCTCCTCATCGCGCTGGGCTTCGCGATCGGCGGCTATCAGATCAACAAGGCACCGTCGGTCATGGACCACTTCGTGTGGACCCAGACGGACAGCTGGGCCGCGCTGCTCTTCCAGATCGGCGGAGTGTCCTTCGGCTTCCTCGTCCCGGTCCTCGCCGGTTACATCGCCTACGGCATGGCGGACCGCCCGGGTCTGGTGCCCGGCTTCGTCGGCGGTTCGATCGCCCTCACCATCAACGCGGGCTTCCTCGGCGGTCTGGTGGCCGGTCTGCTCTCCGGCGGTGTGGTGATGGCGATCCAGCGGATCCGGATACCGGCGGCGCTGCGCGGCATCATGCCGGTGGTGGTGATCCCGCTGATCTCCTCGGCGGTCGTCGGTTTCCTGATGTTCGTGGTGGTCGGCAAGCCCATCGCCTCCGCGCAGAAGGCCATGACCGACTGGCTGAACGGTCTCTCCGGCACCAACGCGGTCCTGCTCGGCGCGCTGCTCGGCCTGATGATGTGCTTCGACCTCGGCGGGCCGGTCAACAAGGTCGCCTACACCTTCGCCACGGCCGGTATCGCGGTCTCCGACCCGAGCCAGCCGGCGATGAAGATCATGGCCGCGGTGATGGCCGCCGGTATGGTCCCGCCGCTGGCGATGGCGCTGGCCACGACCGTGCGCGGCCGGCTCTTCACCCGGACCGAGCGGGAGAACGGCAAGGCCGCCTGGGTGCTGGGCGCCTCCTTCATCTCCGAGGGCGCCATCCCGTTCGCGGCGGCCGACCCGCTGCGGGTCATCCCCTCGTCGATGGTCGGCGGCGCTCTCACCGGCGCGCTGTCGATGTCCTTCGGCGCCACCCTGCGCGCCCCGCACGGCGGCATCTTCGTGGTGCCGCTGATCGGCAACCCGTTCCTCTATCTGCTCGCGATCGCCGCCGGCGTCTGTGTGACCACGGGCCTGGTGGTGGTCCTGAAGGGCCTGCGCAAGCAGAGCCCGGAGGGCGCCGTCGAGCAGGAGGCGTCAGCCGCGTCAGGGGCCCGCGACGCCGCCGGGCAGCCGGTAGCCGTCTGACACACGGTCGTCGGAGGGTGTGACGGCCCTCGCGCGGCACCGTATCTCGGCCGCGGCCCCCTTCGACGGGGTCGCGGCCGACCCGCGTCCGGGACCCGCCGCCCCGAGCCCGGGCGGGCGTCCTGAAGTGTCCGGGGTGTCAGCCGAGCCTTGCCGCGCGTCGTTCCATCGCCTCGCGTGCCGCGTCCTCGGTCGGATACACCTCGCACATGTGCCGGCCGTCCGGTGTGGCCGTGTGCTCGACCTCCCACAGGGACACCTCCCGGCCGTCCCTCAGCAGGAACGCGTGCTCATAGAGCGAGAAGGACAGCCCCGCATGTCCGGCCCGGCGCGGGCGCCCGAAGACCTGGGTGATCTCGTGCGCCAGGGCCGAGCCGAGCAATAAGGAGGCCAGGTCGGGGCCGGGACGGTCCGCGTTCTCCGCGCGCCGCAGCAGCCGCCGCGCATGGTCGGCCGAGTCGTCGGACGCATACGCATGGCGGGGTTCGGCGACGGGGGGCAGCTGCACCGGCACGGGCAGCTCGAAGTCGGGCGCGTCCGGCGGCAGCGGAAGTCGGGCCGTGGCGGTGCGCAACTCCTCCTCGTCCACATACACCTCGTGCTCCGGGTGGCCGTCCGGCCCCGTGTTGTGGACGAGCTCCCAGAGGGTGACCGCCGCACCGTCGGCCAGCAGCCAGGTGTGCCGGTAGGTCTCCCGGTGCAGCCCCGCGCTGTGGTGCGCGGAGTGCAGCGAACTGTCGTGCACCAGCGCGCAGTCGAGCCGTCCGATCGTCTCGTCGGGCAGTTCGAACGAGTTCAGGGCGCGGCCGAGGAGTCGCGCGAGATGCCCTTCCGGAGACTGGGGCGACTCGGACGGCTCGTACGCTGTGGTCTCGTACGGAACGCTCAAGGCTTCTCCTGGCGTTGCTGCATGTCACCTTGTGGGTGCATACCGTAGCCCCTCGGTCGGACATCATGTCCGGGAACCGAGAAAACGTGCGGAGGGAAAACGAACGGAGCGGGCGGTGTGTTCCCGCGCATCCCGAACGTCCGTCACCACACCCGGCTCGGACGGCACTTCCCACCATCCACTTCTTACCGTCCTGATGACGGTTATTCCCTTGATCGCAAACCCGAGGGGGAAGAGCGAGGACCACCGCGAGGGGGTTCCGGCCGCCCTGGCGCACGCGTCAGTCGACCGCGGAACCAGGACGATCGCCTGCTCCGGGAGTCCGGCGGTCGTCGTACAACTCCTCGTACGACGGCCATGTTCCGCCCGGGCCGTCCACCGACTCGGCGGCGCGCACCGCTCGTACGATCGCGCGCGTCACGAGGTCCGCGCCCGCCGCGAGCACCTCGTTGAGCGCGAGGGGGCTCGTGGCGTCGAGCGGACGCGCACCGGTCGCCAGCGCGAACACCGTGTCCCCGTCGTTGAGCAGATGCGCCGGCCGTACGGCACGCGCGAGGCCGTCGTGCGCCACACCCGCTAGCTTCTGCGCCTGCGCCTTGGTGAGATCGGCGTCGGTCGCCACGACCGCGAGGGTCGTGTTCAGTGAGGGGCGCGCGGCCCGGGTGTCGCCGAGCGCGGCGAGCCTGCGCCGCGCGGCCTCGCACACCTCGCGCGGCGGGCAGTCGAGCAGCCCCTGGGACAACTCCCCGTACAGGGCGCCGGTTCCGGGATCCACCGCCGAGCCCACCGCGTTGCACACCACCAGCACCCCCACCGTGACCCCCGAGTCGAGCAGGGTGCTCGCCGTGCCCACGCCGCCCTTGAGCGCTCCGACGACCGCTCCCGTGCCCGCGCCCACGCAGCCTTCCGCCACCGGTGCGCCCGGTTCGCTCGCGGCGGCGGCCTCCACCGCGGCACGCCCGAGGGCCGCGTCGGGCCGGGCCCCGAAGTCCCCGCCGCGGCCCAGATCGAAGACGCAGGCGGCGGGCACGACCGGCACCACATGCCTCGGTTCGGGACCGACCCGCACCCCGCGCCCGCGCTCCTCCAGCCAGGCCATCACACCCGACGCCGAGTCCAGCCCATAGGCACTGCCTCCGGTCAGGACGATCGCATCGACCTTCTGCACCAGATTGCGGGGATCGAGCGCGTCGGTCTCCTTGGTGCCCGGGCCGCCGCCGCGCACATCCACCGCGGCCACCGCGCCCTGCTCCGAGGCGAGCACGACCGTGGCGCCGGTGAGCCAGCCGTCCCCGATCCGTGTGGCGTGCCCCACACGCAGGCCCCTGACATCCGTCACAGCGTCAACCGTCATGGGTTCATGATCCGTCGCCGTCGGCCGCCCGGGCTCCCCCGCACGGAGATCCGGCGCTGCCGGAGTGACCCTGACGCCCCCGTGGTGCCCGGGGCGTCCCCGCTCCGCGGCGCGGTCCCTCCGTGCACCGTGGACGTACGCTGGGGGCATGAGCAGCACCCCCGCCCGCACCCCACGGAACCCCGAGTCCGACCCCAAGGACGCCCTCGTCTTCGACGACCCGCTGAACCGGCAGTCCGCCGACGACACGGACCAGGGGTGGGGCGACCGGTTCACGCCGAGCGGGGACAGCGCCGCCGACCTGGCGCGCTTTCTCGACGAGAAACCGCCCCACCACCTCTGAGCCTCATCGTCGGGGTGTCTCCGCCGTCGGTGCGGCTCCGTCGGCTGTGGGCTGCGGTGCGCGGCCGTTCGGTACACGCTGTGCGACGAGTGCGTCGCGGATCTCCTTGAGCACCTCCAGTTCGGTCACCTCCGTCACGTCCTGGCTGCCTTCCCTCGCCTTGCGGCGGGCCTCCTGGCGGGCGAGGAACTTGGCCATCGGCAGCACCATCAGGAAGTAGACGACGGCTGCCGTGATCAGGAAGTTGAGCGCGGAGCCGAGGACCGAGCCCCAGAGGATGCGCAACCCCGTCGCGCTGTCGCCGGTGCCCGTGCAGGGGGCCTTGAGACATGAGCTGTAGCTGTCCAGGCTCTGGGTGCCGAGCGCACCCACCACCGGGCTGATGACCCCCTTCACCACCGAGTTGACGATATTGGTGAAGGCGGCGCCGATGACCACCGCGACCGCCAGATCGACGACGTTGCCCCTCATCAGGAAGGCCTTGAAGCCCTGCCAGACGCCGGACGTCTCCTTCTCGCTCACCAGTGAGCCTCTCCTCGACCGAACACATTGTGGAATGAATCGCTCCGCACGGGAGCGGTTCCGCAACTTACGGCAGGACGTCCGCTCCTGTCCGCCCGGCCCGGTCAGCCCAGTGTCACCGCCAGCCGTGCGGTCGCCCCGGCACCGGCCAGCCGGGCGGCCGTGGCACGCGGCACGGAGAGCACGACCAGCGCACCGCTCTCCGTGGGGTCGACGTCCGGCACCCGGCTGACCAGGGCCCCGGCCGCGACGACCTTCGCGGTGCCGCCTTCGTCGGCGGCGATCACATCGACCCGGGCGCCGGGCCGCAGCAGTCGCACCGCCGCCCCGTCCGCGATGCGGACCGGCACGGTCACGGTCTCGGCCGTGCGCCGTCCGCGCGTGGGCTCGGCCGCCGTCTTCGGACGCGCCGCGCCCTCCGGATGCCCCCGCGGGCCCTCGGAGCCGCCCGGCACCGCCGCCACCAGTCCGGCCGCCGCGACCGCAAGCCCCACAGCCACGGTCCGCCTCCGGTGCTGCAGCAGACACCGCAGCCGATGTCTTCCGCCGCGCACCCGCAGCGGTGCGAAGTGCGGTACGGAGCAGGGGGGAGGTGTGCCGGAGCGGACCGGGACCCCCGCGTCAGGGGGCCGTGCCACCTCCTGCGCCTCGGGAATCGGCGCGGGAGCCTTCCCGTACGGCGGGGGCGGCGCGGCGGCGGTCGCGGGGGGCGGGAACGGAAAAGGGGGAATCCGAGGCGGGAGCGGAGCGGGAGAGAAGCGGGACATGGTGATCACCACCTGCGTCGTGCGACCGGGACGCGATCCACGATGAGGCTTCGCGGCGGATCCCACCGACGCCCGTGGACGACCGGGCGGTTGTGGACAACACACTCACCCGAAGTGGACGTTCCGCACGCCCACGCCCACGCCTACGCTCACGTCGACGCCCACGCCCGTGGTCAAGACGCCCGCGTCGACGGTCACGGCAACCGCAGCGGTGTCACGGCAGTGCGAAGCCCGGATCCATCCCGCCCAGGGCCGTGGCGCACAGACAGTCCCGGGCCTCGTTCTCCGGCAGGGCCGCCACCGTGTCGAACAGCACCCCGCGCATCCGGTCCACATTGGCCGCGAACACCGTCAGCACCTCGTCATGGGAGACCCCCTCGCCGGTCGCGGCGCCCGCGTCCAGGTCTGTGACCAGGGTCAACGACGTGTAGCAGAGCTCCAGTTCACGGGCGAGCGCGGCCTCGGGGTGGCCGGTCATGCCCACCACGGACCAGCCCTGGGCCCGGTGCCACAGCGATTCGGCGCGGGTGGAGAACCGCGGCCCCTCGACCACGACCAGCGTGCCGCCGTCCACCGGCTCCCAGTCCCGGCCGCGCGCCGCCCGCAGCGCCGCCGCGCGGCCGGCGGGGCAGTACGGATCGGCGAGGGACACATGCACCACGTTGGGCACGGTGCTGTCGGGCAACGGCAGCCCGTCGAAGTACGTCCCCGTGCGGGACTTCGTACGGTCCACCAGCTGGTCGGGGACCAGCAGCGTCCCGGGACCGTGCTCGGGGCGCAGTCCGCCCACCGCGCAGGGACCGAGCACCTGCCGCACCCCGACGGAGCGCAGCGCCCACAGATTGGCGCGGTAGTTGATCCGGTGCGGCGGCAGATGATGGCCGCGGCCGTGACGGGGGAGGAAGGCGACCTTCCGGCCGGAGATCTCACCGAGGAAGAGGGAGTCGCTGGGGGCCCCGTACGGGGTGTCGACCTGTACCTCGGTCACGTCGTCGAGGAAGGAGTAGAACCCCGATCCGCCGATGACGCCTATCGCTGCGTTCGCCATGGCGAGCACAGTAGCGGGTCCGGGCGCGGCGGCAGGTTCCGGAGAACCCGAGAACCCCGCCGTCCTGCGACGGCGGGGTCCGGTCGGTGCACGGCTATGCGGCGGAGCTGGAGGCCCCGGTGCCCGTCGACGACGAACCGGAGCCCGAGGAGGAGCTGGACGCCGAGGACGACGTGGACGAGGCGGAGGACGAGCTCGACGGCTTCGACGAGGCCGGGCTGCTGCTCGACGAGGAGCCTCGGCTGTCGTTGCGGTAGAAGCCGGAGCCCTTGAAGACGATGCCGACGGCGGAGAACACCTTCTTCAGGCGGCCACCGCAGCTGGGGCACTCGGTCAGGGCGTCGTCGGTGAACTTCTGCACCGCCTCGAGGCCCTCGCCGCACTCGGTGCACTGGTACTGGTACGTCGGCACTGAACTCCTCCTGGCACTCTCACTCGATGAGTGCTAACGACCATCAATAGTGACGTATTCCTCGGCGTCAGTCCACTGTGAACGGCGTGCGGTGACCGACGCCACGCGCCACGACGCGGCCCGGAGGCCGTGCCGTCAGCCGTGACCGAAGGGACACCAGGGTCACCAGGGCCAGCACCGTACCGGCCATCGGGACCAGGAATCCGGCGCCGTCCCACAGCCGGTCCTCCAGTTGTCCCGCGACCGTGACCGCGGCCGCCTGGCCGAGCGCGACGGCGCCGGTCAGCCAGGTGAAGGCCTCGGTGCGGGCACCCGCCGGGACCAGTCCCTCGACCAGGGTGTAGCCGGTGATCAGACTGGGGGCGATGCACATGCCCACCAGAAGGCCGAGCCCGGCCAGGACGACCACGGAGTGCGCGGTCCACAGACCGGCGGCGGCGAGCGCGAGGGCCGTGTAGCCGACGACGAGGCGGCGCTGCGGTGCGGCCTTCCAGGCGATGGCACCGCATACGACGCCGGACAGCATGTTGCCGGCGGCGAAGACTCCGTAGAGCACGCCGTTGATGCCGGGCTCGCCGATCGACTCGCTGAACGCGGCGAGCGAGACCTGCATACCGCCGAAGACGGAGCCGATGCCCAGGAAGACCGCGATCAGCACCCGCACCCCGGGGATGTGCAGCGCGGAAATGTGCTCCACCTGGCGCTGCGCCGCGGTGGCGGGCTGCGGCTGGGTGCTCTTCTGCGCCGCGAACAGCAGACCGCCGACCAGGGTCAGCGTGGCCTCCGCGAGCAGGCCCGCGGCCGGTGCGACGGCGGTGCACAGGGCCGTGGCCAGCAGCGGGCCGAGGACGAAGGTCAGCTCGTCGGTGACGGACTCGAAGGCCGCCGCCGTCGGCATCAGGGGTGAGTCCTTGAGCTTCACGCCCCAGCGGGCGCGCACCATGGGGCCGATCTGCGGCACCGAGGCGCCGGTGGGGACGGCCGCCGCGAACAGGACCCACAGGGGTGCGTGGGCCAGCGCCAGAGCGGTCAGGGACACGCCCGCGAGGGCATGCACCAGGACGCCGGGGAGCAGGACCGCCCGCTGGCCGTGACGGTCGGCGAGCCGGCCGCTGTAGGGGGCGAACAGTGCCATGGAGACGCCGGTGACCGCGGCGACGGCGCCCGCGGCTCCGTACGATCCGGTCGTGTGCTGCACCAGCAGCACGATGGAGAGGGTGAGCATCGCGAACGGCTGGCGTGCCGCGAAGCCGGGGAGCAGGAATGTCCAGGCGCCACGGGTGCGCAGCAGCTGCCCGTAGCCCGGACGGGACGACGTCGAGGTGACCGTGGATGCCACGGCCCGGCCTTTCTGCCGCCTGGTAGCGCGGTCCCCGGGTGGGCACAGGCGCCGAGAGCTGTCCTCTTGCGCGGACTGCGGTAGATACCGGCTCCCGTCGCGGGGGGCGTTCCGGCCGCCATACGGTCGCGCCAGCTCTGCGTCAGGCAGAGTTGGTTCGATCAGTGCGTCTCGATTGTACAGAGGTGCGGTACGGGGCGTCGGTGAAACGGTGCCGCACGGGGGACCTCCGGGGCACCACCGGCCCCACCCGGTGGTGACCACGGTGGCCCGGCCGGGCCGGGCCACCGGGCCCGGAAGCCGGGCCCGGGGGGCCTGCCCCAGAACCCCGGAACCCGCAGCCCCAGAACCCCGGAACCCGGATCCCCGGAACCCGGATCCCCGGAACCCGGATCCCCGGAACCCGGACCCCTGCCCGTCACCGCCCCGCCGCGCCGTTCCCCGTCATGCCCAGCCAGCCGGCCAGCTTGCCGCCCTGGCCCACCGCCCGCAGACGTCTCTCCGCCGCGTCGCGCACCTCGTCCGTGGCCACCACCAGGAGTTCGTCACCGCGCCGCAGGACCGTCGACGGCAGCGGTACGAAGGACGTCCCTTCCCGGACGACCAGGGTGACCGCGGAGCCGGCCGGCAGCCGCAGCTCGTTGATCTCGACGCCGTGCATCCGCGAGCCCCCGGGGATGGCGACGGACAGCAGATGCCCGCGCAGCCGTTCCAGCGGCGCCGATTCGATGCCGAGGTCGGAGGCTCCGGGTCCCCTGCCCAGCCCCAGCAGACGGGCCAGCCAGGGCAGCGTCGGCCCCTGGAACAGGGTGTAGACGGCGACCAGGACGAAGACGATGTTGAAGATCCGGCGGCTGGCGTCGACGCCGTTCACCATCGGGATGGTCGCCAGGATGATAGGCACCGCACCGCGCAGCCCGGCCCAGGACATCAGCGTCTGCTCCTGCCACGGCAACCGGAACGGCGCCAGGCTCACCAGCACGCTCAGCGGTCGCGCCACCATGGTCAGCACCAGGCCGATGACCAGGGCGGGCAGGATGTCGTCCAGCAGGTCGTGCGGGGTCACCAGCAGCCCGAGCAGGACGAACATGCCGATCTGGGCGATCCAGCCGAGCCCCTCGGCGAAGCCGCGCGTGGCGGGCCAGTGCGGCAGCTTCGCATTGCCGAGGATCATCGCCGCCAGATACACGGCGAGGAAGCCGCTGCCGTGGGCCAGCGCGCCGAGCGCGTACGCCGTGATCGCGATGGCCATGACGGCGATCGGATAGAGGCCGGAGGCGGGCAGCGCCACACGCCGCAGCCCCCAGGCGCCCAGCCAGCCCACCGCGAGCCCGATCGCGGCGCCGATGGCCAGTTCCGCGACTATCTCCAGCAGCAGCGTGTACCAGTGCTCCACCGGTCCGGCTGTGGAGAAGGCGACGACAAGGATGACCACCGGGGCGTCGTTGAAGCCGGACTCGGCCTCCAGGACGCCCGTCACCCGGGCGGGGAGCGGGATCTTCCGCAGCACCGAGAAGACCGCCGCCGCGTCGGTCGACGACACCACCGCCCCGACGATGAGCGCCTGGCGCCAGTCGAGGCCGCTCAGATAGTGCGCGCCGGCCGCCGTGACGCCGACACTCACCGCGACGCCGAACAGCGCCATGGAGGTGGCCGCCGGGAGGACCGGCTTGATCTGTTTCCACTGGGTGCCGAGACCGCCCTCGGCCAGGATCACGACCAGGGCCGCGTATCCGATGACCTGGGTCAGTTCGGCGTCGCCGAAGCGGACGCCGCCGATCCCGTCCTGGCCCATGGCGATGCCGATGCCCAGATAGATGAGCAGGCTGGGGAGCCCGCTGCGCGAGGAGATCCGGACCGCCGCCACCGCGATGAGCAGAACGAGCGAGCAGACGAGCAGGAGTTGGTTGAGGTGGTGGACAGTCAGCGGCCGTTCCCTTCTCGCCGATCCGGGGCGCCGCGATGCGAACGCCTCGATCCGAGCACGCAAAGCCGGCGTTGTCGCCGACTTCCGTGCGGATACTTCGTTACCTTACCTAACTCTTGACGTTTTCTTGACGCGCCAGGCCGCATGATCGAACCCCAGTCCGGTCTGGATCCCCGACTCCGCGTCAAGGCGGACGGGGCCCTGCGCCTATGGTTGCTCCAGCGCTCAGTAGTAAGCACAGCCCGCCCTGCCGCTCGTGTTAGGACAGCAAGGACAGCGATGCCCCCCAACACCAACGCCTCTTCCGGCCAGCAGCCCGGCAAGTCCGGCAGGAAGAAAGGGCGCAGAGCCCGTCTGCTCGTGATGGTCGTGGCTCTGGCTCTCGTGGGAGGTGTTGGTTACGGCGGCTACTGGTCCGTCAGCACCGTGCGCGCCTCCTTCCCGCAGACCAAGGGGGAGACCACCCTCGACGGTCTGTCCGGCCCCGTGGACGTCAGACGCGACGCCTACGGCATCCCGCAGATCTACGCCTCGTCCGACGAGGACCTCTTCATGGCGCAGGGCTATGTCCAGGCGCAGGACCGGTTCTACGAGATGGACGTGCGTCGCCATATGACGTCCGGGCGCCTGTCCGAGATGTTCGGCAAGGGCCAGGTCAAGAACGACGAATTCCTGCGCACCCTCGGCTGGGACCGGGTGGCGCAGAAGGAGTACGACAGCAAGCTGTCGGCCGCCACCAAGAAGTACCTCCAGGCGTACGCCAAGGGAGTCAACGCCTATCTGAAGGGCAAGGACGGCAGGTCCATCTCCCTGGAGTACGCGGCGCTGGGCCTGACCAACGACTACAAGCCCGAGACCTGGACCCCGGTCGACTCGGTCGCCTGGCTCAAGGCGATGGCCTGGGACCTGCGCGGCAATATGCAGGACGAGATCGACCGCTCCCTGATGACCAGCCGCCTCGGCCCGAAGCAGATCGCGGACCTCTACCCCGAGTACGAGTACGGCAAGAAGAAGCCGATCGTCCAGGAGGGCCAGTACAACGAGCTCGCCAGGGTGTTCGAGCAGACCGGCTCGACGGGCTCGACGGGTTCGACGGACACGGGTACGGAGGGCAGCGGCTCGGCGCTCGGGACCGGGACGGCCGACGCCACCGGCACGGCCACCGGCACCGGTGACATGTCCGGGACGACCGGCGCCGCCGGCGGGACCGACGCGACCGGGGCCTCCACCGCCGACTCCTCGGCCCTGGAGAGCCAGCTGACCGGCCTCTACAACGTCCTGGACGACGTCCCGACCGCCGTCGGCGTGAACGGCAACGGCATCGGCTCCAACTCCTGGGTCGTCTCCGGCGCACACACCATCACCGGAAAGCCGCTGCTGGCGAACGACCCGCATCTGTCGGCCTCGCTGCCGTCCGTCTGGTACCAGATGGGCCTGCACTGCACCGAGGTCTCGGCCAAGTGCAAGTACGACGTGACCGGTTACACCTTCGCCGGGATGCCCGGTGTGATCATCGGCCACAACCAGAACATCGCCTGGGGCATGACGAACTCCGGCGTGGACGTCACCGATCTCTTCCTGGAGAAGATCTCCGGGAACGGCTACCTCTACGACGGCAAGGTGCGTCCGTTCAAGACCCGCACCGAGACGATCAAGATCGCCGGCGGCGGCTCCAAGAAGATCGTCGTGCGGGAGACCAACAACGGTCCCCTGCTCTCCGACCGCGACGGCGAACTCGTCAAGGTCGGCAAGAAGGCCACGGTCGACACCGCGGCCCCCGACCGCGGCGACGGCTACGGCATCGCGCTGCGCTGGACCGCCCTGGACCCCGGCACCACCATGGACGCCGTCTTCGAGATCGACAAGGCCTCGAACTGGACGGAGTTCCGCAAGGCGGCCCGGTCCTTCGAGGTGCCCTCGCAGAACCTGGTCTACGCCGACACCAAGAACCACATCGGCTACCAGTTGCCCGGCAGGATCCCGGTGCGCGGCCAGGGCGGCGACGGCTCGCTCCCGGCGCCGGGCTGGGACTCCAAGTACGGCTGGACCGGCGAGTACATCCCGCAGGACGCGCTGCCCTACGAGTACGACCCCAAGCGCGGCTACATCGTCACCGCCAACCAGGCGGTGATAGACAAGGCGAAGTACCCCTACACCCTGACCGCGGACTGGGGTTACGGCTCGCGCAGCCAGCGGATCGACGACCTGATCGAGGCGAAGATCAAGGGCGGCGGCAAGATCTCGACCGACGACATGCGGCAGATGCAGCTCGACAACAGCAGCGAGATCGCCCGGATGCTGGTGCCCAAGCTGCTGAAGCTCGACATCGCGGACAAGCACGTCCGTGAGGCGCAGAAGCTGCTGGAGGGCTGGAACGGCACCCAGGACGCCGACTCGGCGGCGGCCGCGTACTTCAACGCCGTCTGGCGCAACATCCTCAAGCTGGCCTTCGGCAACAAGCTGCCCAAGGAGCTGAGGGTCAAGGGCCAGTGCCTGTGGGTCGAGCCGGCCGACACCACCGGTCCCGCCGACGCGGACCAGAAGGTGCGCGAGTGCGGTCAGCGCGACGCCGACCAGGCGCAGCCGGACGGCGGCGACCGCTGGTTCCAGGTGGTGGGCAACATCATCGACGACCCGAAGAACGACTGGTGGCAGACGCCCAAGACCCGCAACCGGCCGGCCGCCACCAACCGCGACGAGCTGTTCGCGCGCGCCATGGAGGACGCTCGCTGGGAGCTGACCGCGAAGCTCGGCAAGGACATCGACACCTGGAGCTGGGGCCGGCTGCACCGGCTGTTCCTGAAGAACCAGACCCTGGGCACCAGCGGCCCCGGCATACTGCAGTACATGCTCAACCGCGGTCCCTGGAAGCTCGACGGCGGTGAGGCGGCCGTGAACGCCACCGGCTGGAACGCGGCGGGCGGTTACGGCGTCGTCTGGGTGCCGTCGATGCGGATGGTGGTCAACCTGGACGACCTGGACAAGTCCAAGTGGATCAACCTCTCCGGCGCCTCGGGACACGCCTACAGCGCCCACTACACGGACCAGACGGACAAGTGGGCCGAGGGCAAGCTGCTGGCGTGGCACTTCTCCAAGGACGCGGTCGACCAGAACACGACCGACACCCTGGTACTCAAGCCCTGACGGACACCGCCCCGCCATGAGACCGGCCCTCCACGCACGCGTGGAGGGCCGGTTCGCGTACGGGGCACGGGCCCGCGCCGGGGCTCAGCGGAAGCGGCGCACGCCCGAGGGGGTCACCACCGCGTGCACGGGGCGGTCGTGCGGCTCCTCGGGGACGCGCCCGACGACCTCCGCGTCGTACAGGAGCACCACCAGCGCGGGGTCGGCGCCGACCCGCTCCAGACGCGCCAGCACACGGTCGTAGGAGCCCCCGCCGCGCCCCAGCCGCATACCGCGCGCGTCGACCGCCAGACCGGGCAGCAGCACGGCGTCGGCCCCGGTGACGGCCTCCGGGGCCAGGTGCTCGCCCAGGGGCTCCAGAAGGGTCATCCGCCCGCCGCGCCGGACGGGGGCGAGGCCCTCGGGCCCGGTGTAGACCCCCCAGTCGAGGTCGTTGTCCGGCAGCAGCACCGGCAGCAGGACGCGTACGCCCCGCGCGCGCAACGCGTCCAGGAGCGCGAGGGTGCCGGGTTCGCTCCCCACGGAGACATAGGCGGCCACCGTCCGCGCATGCGCCAACTCGGGCAGTTCCAGGGCCCGCTCGGCGAGCGCGGCCGATGTCGCGCGGATGTCATCCGCGGTCAACCTGTTTCTCACCGAGAGGAGCTCGCGCCGCAACGTTTCCTTGTCAGCATCCGTCTCATATCCCATGGGGACCACAGGTCACCGCCCGCCTTTCGCAATACGCTCATAGTGCCGCGAATTAACCGGAGACGCAGATTCCGCCCATGAGCACCCGATAAGGTTACGGACATGACTGAGTCGCATCCCAGGATCACCAAGGCTGTCATTCCCGCGGCGGGCCTCGGCACCCGGTTCCTGCCGGCCACCAAGGCCACTCCCAAGGAGATGCTGCCGGTCGTCGACAAGCCCGCGATCCAGTACGTGGTCGAGGAGGCGGTGGCCGCGGGGCTCGACGACGTCCTGATGATCACCGGCCGCAACAAGCGACCTCTCGAGGACCACTTCGACCGCAACTACGAGCTCGAGTCGGCCCTGGAGAAGAAGGGCGACGGCGGGCGGCTCGCCAAGGTCCGGGAGTCCAGCGACCTCGCCACCATGCACTACGTCCGCCAGGGCGACCCCAGGGGACTCGGGCACGCCGTGCTGTGCGCCGCCCCGCACGTCGGGCACGAGCCCTTCGCCGTCCTCCTCGGCGACGACCTGATCGACCCGCGCGACCCCCTGCTGGCCCGCATGGTCGAGGTCCAGGAACAGCGCGGCGGCAGCGTCGTCGCCCTCATGGAGGTCGCACCGGAGCAGATCCACCTCTATGGATGCGCGGCCGTCGAGCCCACCGAGGAGGGCGACGTCGTCAAGGTGACCGGCCTCGTCGAGAAGCCGGAGCCGGCGGACGCCCCGTCGAACTACGCGGTCATCGGCCGTTATGTCCTCGACCCGAACATCTTCGGCATCCTGCGCACCACCGAGCCGGGCCGCGGCGGCGAGATCCAGCTCACCGACGCCCTTCAGCAGCTCGCCGAGGACGAGAAGGTCGGCGGCCCGGTGCACGGCGTCGTCTTCCGGGGCCGCCGCTACGACACCGGCGACCGTGGCGACTATCTGCGTGCCATTGTCAGACTCGCATGCGAACGTGAGGACCTGGGCCCGGACTTCCGGGCCTGGCTCCGCAGTTACGTAGCCGAGGAGATGTAGCGATCTTGAGTGACGCCGCGACCGACACCGGCCAGGACCGTCTCTGGTCGGTGGACGAGCACCTGGAGGACATCCTCACCACCGTCCGCCCCCTGGAGCCCATCGAGCTGCAACTGCTCGACGCCCAGGGCTGTGTGCTGGTCGACGACATCACCGTGCCGGTCTCCCTGCCGCCGTTCGACAACAGCTCGATGGACGGCTACGCGGTGCGGGTCACGGATGTCGCGGGCGCGAGCGAGGAGTTCCCGGCCGTCCTCACGGTGGTCGGGGACGTCGCGGCGGGATCGGCGGACCGGCTCCGGGTGGGGCCGGGACAGGCCGCCCGCATCATGACCGGCGCTCCGCTGCCGCCGGGCGCCGAGGCCGTGGTCCCCGTGGAGTGGACCGACGGCGGGCTGGGCGGCGGCCCCGTCACCGGGATGCGGGCCCGGAGCCTGGCCCCCGAGGACGCCGGCGGGCAGGTGCGGGTGCACCGGGCGGCCGAGGCGCGCGCGCATGTGCGGGCCAGGGGCAGCGATGTGAAGGCCGGGGAGCTCGCCCTGGAGGCGGGCACGGTCCTCGGGCCGACGCAGATCGCGCTGCTCGCCGCGATCGGCCGAGGCACGGTCCGGGTGCGTCCGCGCCCGCGTGTGGTCGTGGTCTCCACCGGCAGCGAACTGGCCCAGCCCGACGAGGAGTTGCGGGCCGGCCAGATCTATGACTCCAACAGCTTCGCGCTCACCGCGGCCGCCCGGGACGCGGGAGCCATCGCCTACCGGGTCGGCGCGGTCGCCGACGACGCGGACACCCTCCGCTCCACCGTCGAGGACCAGCTCGTCCGCGCCGATCTGATGGTCACCACCGGAGGGGTGAGCGTGGGGGCCTACGACGTGGTCAAGGAGGCCCTCTCCTTCGTGGGCGACGAGGACGAGGCGGGCGCCGGTGTGGAGTTCCGCAGGCTCGCCATGCAGCCCGGCAAGCCCCAGGGCTTCGGCTCCGTCGGCCCCGACCACACCCCGTTGCTCGCACTCCCGGGCAACCCGGTCTCCTCGTACGTCTCCTTCGAGCTCTTCGTGCGCCCCGTGATCCGGGCGCTGATGGGCCTGGAGGAGGTGCACCGGCCCCGGACCAGGGCCGTCCTGCACACCGACAAGGCGCTGACCTCGCCCGCGGGACGGCGGCAGTTCCTGCGCGGAAAGTACGCCGACGGCACCGTGACGCCGGTCGGCGGCGCCGGATCCCACCTGGTCGCGGCCCTCGCCCAGGCCGACGCGCTGATCGTCGTCCCCGAGGACGACACCTCGGTCGAGCCGGACACCGAGCTCGAGGTGATCCTCCTCGGCTGACCACCCCGGCCGTCCCCGCCCGGCGGCCGGCGGACGCCGGTGCGGTGGGGCGATCGGGCGTCCGGGGCCCGTGCAGACGGGTGGGCGGGTCCGAGGAGTGGACCTCGCCCGGCTGGTCACGTCGAGTTGGCGGTACCGTGTCGCGCACGAAAGGCCCGCGCCGGGCCGGGACCGGGAGCGCCGCACGCACATGAGTACGCAGGACCGACTGACCCACCTCGACGACGCCGGGGCAGCCCGCATGGTCGACGTCTCCGGGAAGGACGTCACCGCGCGCAGCGCCCGCGCCCGCGGTCGCGTGCTGGTCTCGCCGCGCGTGATCGAACTGCTGCGCGGTGCGGGCATGCCCAAGGGCGACGCTCTCGCCACCGCGCGGATCGCGGGCATCATGGGCGCCAAGCGGACGCCGGACCTGATCCCCCTGTGTCATCCGCTCGCCCTGTCGGGCGTGACCGTGGACCTGGCGGTCGCGGACGACGCCGTGGAGATCACGGCCACCGTGCGCACCACCGACCGCACCGGCGTCGAGATGGAGGCGCTCACCGCGGTCAGCGTCGCCGCGCTGACCCTGATCGACATGGTCAAGGCGGTCGACAAGGGCGCGGTGATCACGGACGTGCGGGTGGAGGAGAAGACGGGCGGCGCCTCGGGCGACTGGAGCCGGTCATGACGGCACCGGCCGACCCGCCGATCGGCGGTGCCCTCTCGGCGCCCTACTCGGCCCTGGTGGTGACCGCTTCCCACCGCGCGGCGGCGGGGGTGTACCAGGACCGGGGCGGCCCTTTGATCGTGGAGGCGCTCCTCCGGTGCGGTTTCGCGGTCGACGGACCCCTGGTGGTCCCGGACGGGGACCCCGTGGAGAACGCGCTGCGCACCGGCTCCCGGGCCGGTTACGACGTGATCGTGACGACCGGCGGCACCGGGCTCTCGCCCACCGACCGCACCCCCGAGGCGACCCGGGCGGTGATCGACCTCGAGGTTCCGGGCATTCCCGAGGCCATCAGGGCGTTCGGACAGAGGAAGGTGCCGACGGCGGCGCTCTCCCGGGGACTCGCCGGAGTCGCGGGGGGAACGCTGATCGTCAACCTGCCGGGGTCCACCGGCGGGGTGAAGGACGGACTGGCCGTCCTGGAACCCCTGTTGGTGCACGCCGTGGACCAGATCCGCGGCGGTGACCACCCCGGGTCCGGCACGGGCGGATCCCCGGCCGGCGAGGACCGCGGCAGACCGAGTGACCGCACCGGAGCGCATGGGGGTGCGAGCTGAACAGCCCATCCTGGCCCGTCGAGCTGGTGGACGGCGATGTCGTCCTCCGGCCGATAAGGCTGCGCGACCAGCGGGCCTGGCGCGAGGTCAACAGACGCAACCGGGACTGGCTGCGGCCCTGGGAGGCGACCATTCCGCCGCCCACGCCGAGCGGCCCGATAACGCACCGGCCGACCTACCGCCAGATGGTCAGGCATCTGCGCGGCGAGGCCAACGCGGGCCGGATGCTGCCCTTTGTCATCGAGTACCAGGGGCAGCTCGTCGGACAGCTGACGGTGGCCGGGATCACCTGGGGATCCATGTGCTCGGGCCACATCGGGTACTGGGTGGACCAGGCGGTCGCGGGCCGCGGGGTGATGCCCACGGCAGTGGCGCTCGTCGTGGACCACTGCTTCCGGACCGTCGGGCTGCACCGCATCGAGGTCTGTATTCGCCCGGAGAACGGGCCCAGCCGCCGGGTCGTGGAGAAACTCGGATTCCGCGAGGAGGGGCTGCGGCCGCGTTATCTGCACATCGACGGGGCCTGGCGCGACCATCTGGTCTTCGCGCTCACCGCCGAGGAGCTGCCCGAGGGGCTGCTGGCCCGCTGGCACCGGATCCGCGCGCGGCGGTCGGGTGCGCAGGGCCCGAGCGAGCACGCACCGGGCCCGGGAGGCGCCCCGGGCAAGCCGGCGCACCCGGGGAAATAAAAAATATGTTCGAATTTGATCGGCCCGCGATCGTCTCGGCTCATTGAATTTGCGGCTTGATCGGCCTGTTGATCGCATCCGTCCCAAAAAAAGTTCGAAATATCAGCCAGATCGTGCGACACACCGGCCCAATTGGCGGATGGCCTCGGGCAAACCCCTCTACGGTGTGAGGCGTGAGCAGCAGCGGCCTCATCTACGCAGTCATCGTCGGGGCCTGGGCCGCCTACTTGGTGCCGATGTGGCTCCGTAGGCAGGACGAGCTGAACGAGTCTCGTCCGACGGAACGCTTCAGCACCGCCATCCGGCTGCTGTCCGGACGGGCGGGGATGGAGCGCCGGTACGCCAAGGACCTGCTGGCGCGCTCCACCGAGGAGGGGGAGCCCCGCGCCGAACCGGCCGGAGTCACCGACTCGGTGGACGTCCGGGCCTTCGCCGCGCCCCCGAACGGGCGCCAGGTGCGGGTCCGGGTGGAGCCGGAGGAACCCGCCCGGC
Organism: Streptomyces nodosus; assembly: GCF_008704995.1. Lineage (NCBI taxonomy): Bacteria > Bacillati > Actinomycetota > Actinomycetes > Kitasatosporales > Streptomycetaceae > Streptomyces > Streptomyces nodosus. Next base: position 3,294,886 of record NZ_CP023747.1, on the reverse strand, counting down.
ATGAGCCGGCGGCCCCCGGGGCGTCCCGGCCCGGCACCCAGAACGCGTCCCCGGACGTCGTGCCGCACCGCGTCGCCAAGAGCGCGCACGGCCCGGAGCAGCCGAAGGGCGCCCGCCCCGCGGCGGCCCCGGGGGTGCCCCGGGCCCGGCAGGCGGCCTCGGCGGAGGCCCAGGCGCGCGCCCGGCGTTCCAGGGTCCTCGCGCGCCGGCGGCGTACCACCGTGGTGCTCTTCCTGGCGTTCACGCTGGGCGCGATCGTGGCCGCGGTCGGCGGGCTCGCCTTCCTGTGGGCGCCGGGGGTGCCCGCGGTGCTGCTCAGCGCGTACATCGCCTATCTGCGGACGCAGGAGCGCAAGCGGTTCACCTACACGATGGACCGTCAGAGGGCCGAGGCCGCGGCGCGGCGGCTGCATGAGCGGCAGCCGAGGCGGCGGACGCCGGCGGAGTCCGACACGGACGAACCGGAGGACGGCCCCGAACCGGAGACCGACCCCGGACTGTCCGCGCTCGCGGCCGACCGCCGGGCGCTGGTGGAGCAGACCGATCACGCGGAGTGGGTGGACCAGCAGCGCGAACGGCAGCGCAGGCCGGGGCAGGGCGAGAGCTGGGACCCGGTTCCGGTGCCGCTGCCCACCTATGTGACCGCTCCGGTCGCCCCGCGGGCGACGCCGAGCGTGGACCTCGGGGCACCGGACGCCTGGAGCTCCGCCCGGTCGAGCACGGTGGGGGCGGCGGCGCTCATGCCGGGCGCACCGTCCGCCGACACCGCGCCGGACTCCGGGGACCCCGAGGGCTTCGAGGAGGCCGGGGCCCGGGCGGAGCCGCGCACCCCGCCCGCGGACGACGGCCGCAGCGACGCCCGGCGGGCCGCCTCCGCCAGGCGCTCCCGGGGACGGGGCCGTACCCCGCTGTTCGACCAGTACGAGGACGGGGAACGCCCCCGGGCCGCCAACGAGTAGGCCCGCCCTCCCGTCTGGTGGTTGACCAGCGAGGAACGGATTTCCGGGCCGGCCGCCGGGGATGCTAGAGTTTCACTCGTTGCAAGGGCCTGTGGCGCAGTCCGGTAGCGCACCTCGTTCGCATCGAGGGGGCCAGGGGTTCAAATCCCCTCAGGTCCACGCAACACAGAGGGTCTCGAAGTCGATTCGAGGCCCTCTGTGGCATGTCCGCGCAGGCCCGTTCCGTGAACCCGGTCTCAACTCTCCGTGCGAGCGGCAGAGTTCACGTATACGGGCAGCGTCCGGGGCCGGGCGGGACCGGCCCGGCCGTCACAGCTGCTTGGCGTAGCAGAGGCTGGTCTCGTAGAGGCGGTAGTAGCCGAACTTGGCGCACGGCTCATAGCCGCTGGAGGCGTAGAGGGCCACCGCCTCCGGCTGCTTGGTGCCCGTCTCCAGGACCATGCGGGTGCGGCCGGCCGCGCGGGCGTCCTCCTCCAGTGCGGCCAGGATGCGGCGTGCCAGACCGCGGCCGCGCAGCTCCTCGATCACATACATCCGCTTGAGCTCGGCGTCCCCGTCCAGATAGCCCTCGTCGTTGAGGTTCTGGGTGCGCCAGCCGCCCGTGGCGACGGGGCGGTCCTGGTCGTCGTAGGCGATCAGATACAGACCGACGGGCGGCTTGAACATCTCCGGGGCCAGATAGGTGGCGTCGCCCTCGTCGCCGTAGCGCACGCTGTACTCGGCCTGAACCTGGTCGTTGAGCTTGAGGGCGTCGGGGTGGTCGAAGGGGACGCGGCGAATATTCATGCTAGTCATCGTACTTCTATGCATATTCGGGGACGGGGACTCCACCAGTGTGCCGGTAGGGTTCCCGGATGCTCACAGTGACCTCCGTGAATGTGAATGGGATCCGCGCCGCGGCCAGGAAGGGCTTCGCCGAGTGGCTGGACGGGACCTCGGCCGATGTGCTGTGCCTCCAGGAGGTGCGGGCCGAGCCCGGGCAGATCCCGGCGCAGGTCAGGGAGCCCGAGGGCTGGCACGTCGTCCATGCGCCCGCCGCCGCCAAGGGGCGCGCCGGGGTGTCGCTCTACACCCGGCGCGAGCCCGACCGGGTGCGGGTCGGCTTCGGTTCGGCCGAGTTCGACGACAGCGGGCGGTATGTCGAGGCGGATCTGCCCGGGGTCACCGTCGCCAGCCTGTATCTGCCCTCCGGTGAGGTCGGCACCGAGCGCCAGGACGAGAAGGTCCGCTTCATGACCGAGTTCCTCGGTCATCTCAAGGACCTCAGGGAGCGGGCCGCCGCCGACGGCCGTGAGGTACTGGTGTGCGGCGACTGGAACATCGCCCACCGTGAGGCGGATCTGAAGAACTGGCGCGGCAACCAGAAGAACTCGGGCTTCCTGCCCGAGGAGCGGGAGTGGCTGAGCCGGGTCCTCGACGTCGAGGACGGCGGATATGTCGATGTGGTGCGGGCGCTGCACCCGGATGCCGAGGGGCCGTACAGCTGGTGGTCCTACCGCGGGCGTGCCTTCGACAATGACACGGGGTGGCGGATCGATCTGGCCGTCGCGACACCGGGGCTGGCGGGGCGGGCCGTCAAGGCGGTGGTGGAGCGGGCCGTCACCCATGCCGAACGCTGGTCGGACCATGCGCCGGTGACGGTGACCTTCGCGATGTAGCGGGGCGGCCGTCGGGCGAGGAGGGCGGTCACTCCTGTCCGTCCCGGCTCAGCCGCCGGTCCAGGGCCAGGGACAGCTCCGCCTCCACCACGCTCTTCGCCAGCGGGCGCAGCCGCCGGGTGTCCTCCGGGGTGCGTCGGTGCGCGGCCGTCAGTTCCGCGAAGGTGTCCGCCAGGGCCTCGGCGTGCTCCCGCACCCGGCGGCCGGCGGACAGGACCTCCGCGAGCGGTATGCCCTCACGGACCAGGGCCGCCGAGACATCCAGCAGACGGCGGCTGATATGGACGATCTCACCGCCGTCCGTGCCGAGATAGCCGAGGTCGAGGGCGGCCGCCAGGTTCTCGGGGGTGGCCTCGGCGCCGAACACATCGGCCAGGGCCTCGGGGGTGAGACGGACCGGGGTCTCCTCGGTGGGCGCGCCGAGGCCGAGCAGATCGCCCACATCGCGCCCGTGGTCGAAGGCCTCGGCCAGCTCCGCGATGCCGTTCAGGGTGTGACCGCGCTCCAGCAGCGCCGATATCGTGCGCAGCCGGGCCAGATGGGTGTCGTCGTACCAGGCGATACGGCCCTCGCGGCGCGGCGGCTGGATCAGTTTGCGCTCACGGTAGAAACGCAGGGTGCGTACCGTGATGCCGGCCGCCTCGGCCAGCTCGTCCATGCGGTACTCGCGCCGCCGCCCGTGCTCTGCCACCCCCGCACCCTACGTCGTACCCGGGGTAACTTTCCTTGTCACGCCCCCTACCCATCGGTACGCGGCTGTCCTACGCTCCCATTGCGCCAGTGTTCACTGGCGGCGTCGCGCAGGCGTGGGAGGGGTGTCGGGGTGGGCGGACACGGACAGATGCCTCATGTACGGGTGGCGGTGGTCGGCTCCGGCTTCGGCGGTCTCGGGGCCGCCGTGCGACTGCGCCGCGAGGGAGTGACCGACTTCGTCGTCCTGGAGCGCGCCGGCAGCGTCGGCGGCACCTGGCGTGACAACAGCTACCCGGGGTGCGCCTGCGATGTGCCCTCCCATCTGTACTCCTTCTCCTTCGCACCCCACCCCGACTGGCCCCGCACCTTCTCCGGGCAGGAACACATCCGCGCCTATCTGGAGCATGTGACGGATGTCTTCGGGCTGCGTCCGCACCTCCGCCTCGGCTCCGAGGTGACGCTGATGCGATGGGACGGGGAGCGGCTGCGCTGGGAGATCGAGACCAGTGGCGGGGGCCTCACCGCGGACATCGTCGTCTCCGCCACCGGACCGCTCTCCGAACCCAGGGTCCCGGAGATCCCGGGGCTGGACTCCTTCCCCGGCAAGGTCTTCCACTCCGCCCGCTGGGACCACGACTACGACCTGCGGGGAAAACGGGTCGCCGTGGTCGGCACCGGCGCCTCCGCCATCCAGATCGTGCCGTCGATCCAGCCCGATGTCGCGAGGCTCACCCTCTTCCAGCGCACCCCGCCCTGGGTGATGCCGCGTGTCGACCGCGCCATCGGCGGCCTGGAGCGCGGGCTGCACCGCGCGCTGCCCTTCACCGCCCGGCTGCGGCGCGGACTGCTGTGGGGCATCAGGGAGTTGCAGGTCCAGGCGTTCACCAGGCATCCCGAGGAGCTCGGGTTCGTGGAGCGGCTGGCCGAGCGCAACATGGCCCGCGCGATCAAGGACCCGGAGCTGCGCGCCCGGCTCACCCCCGACTACCGCATCGGCTGCAAGCGGATCCTGCTGTCCAGCACCTACTACCCGGCCCTGGCCCAGCCCAATGTGGATGTGGTCTCCAGCGGCCTCGCCGAGGTGCGCGGATCGACCGCCGTCGCCGCCGACGGCACCGAGGCGGAGGTCGACGCGATCGTCTTCGGCACCGGCTTCCATGTCACGGACATGCCGATCGCCGAGCGGGTCGTCGGCGCGGACGGCCGGACCCTCGCCGAGGCGTGGAAGAACGGGATGGGGGCGCTGCGGGGCGCCTCCGTCTCCGGGTTCCCCAACTGGATGACGATCATCGGGCCCAACACCGGGCTGGGGAACTCCTCGATGATCCTGATGATCGAGTCCCAGCTGAACTATCTGGCGGACTTTCTGCGGCAGTCGGCGACGCTCGGCGGCCGGGTCGCGCTGGACGCCCGGCAGGGTGCCGTGGACGCCTGGAACCACACGGTGCAGGAGCGCATGAAGCGCACGGTGTGGAACACGGGCGGCTGCACCAGCTGGTATCTCGACGCCGAGGGCCGCAACACCACCGTCTGGCCCGGCACCACGACGGAGTTCCGCAACGCCACACGGCGCGTGGACCTGGCCGAGTACCAGGTGCTCCGGGCCCCCGCGCCGACCGCGGCGGGGCCGGGTGCGCCGGTGCCCCGCCCATGGGTGGACACAGGGATCGAGGAGGGTGCATGAGCAAGGTGAGTCTGGAGGGGAAGGTCGCGGTCGTCACCGGCGCCGCGCGCGGGGTCGGCGAACTGCTGGCCCGCAAGCTGTCGGCGCGCGGCGCCGAGGTCGCCCTCGTCGGCCTGGAGGCGGAGGAACTCGCCCGGGTCTCCGAGCAGTTGTACGGGGTCAGTGCCCACTGGTGCGCCGATGTCACCGACCACGAGACCATGACGAAGGTCGCGCGGCAGGTCACGGAGCGGTTCGGGAAGGTCGACATCGTGGTCGCCAACGCCGGTGTGGCGAACGGCGGTCCGTTCGCCGACTCCGACCCCGAGGCATGGCGGCGGGTGATCGAGGTCAATCTGGTCGGCTCGGCGGTGACCGCGCGGGCCTTCCTTCCGGCGCTGATCGAGAGCCGTGGCTATCTGCTCCAGATCGCCTCGCTCGCGGCGATCACACCGGCGCCGATGATGACGGCGTACTGCGCCTCCAAATCGGGCGTGGAGGCGTACGCACACTGTCTGCGCGCCGAGGTCGCACACCGGGGCGTACGGGTCGGGGTCGGCTATCTGTCCTGGACCGACACGGACATGGTGCGGGGCGCCGACCGGGACGCGGCGATGCGGGAGCTGCGGCAGCGGCTGCCGTGGCCGGCCGGCAAGACCTATCCGCCGGGTCCCGCGGTGGACCGGCTGGTCGCCGGGATCGAGCGGCGGTCGAGCCATGTCTACGGGCAGGGCTGGCTGCGCGGACTCCAGGCGGTACGCGGACATCTGCCGGGGATCGTCGCGACCGTGGGACAGCGGGAGATGCGCAGATTCGAGCCGCGGCTCAAGGGAGTGAGCACGGGCCTGGTGGGGGCCGGGGGAGAGGCCGACGAGCTGCGGCGCCTACCCTGCACACGCTCCGTGACTGATCGAAATGCGTAGTGTGTCCGGGCGTGTCAGTCTGGTCGAGCCCGATCCCCTCACCCAGTACGGGAGTGAACCCTCATGGGCATGAAGGACCAGTTCCAGGAAAAGTCCGAGCAGATGAAGCAGCAGGCCAAGCGCAAGGCCGAGCAGGGCAAGCAGCAGGGCCAGCAGGGCCAGCAGCAGGGCCAGCAGGGTCAGCAGCGTGGCCGGGGGTCCCAGCAGTCCCAGCAGAACCCGCAGCAGGGCCGCCAGGCGCAGGAGGACACGCAGCGGATGCGGGACGAGGCGGAGGACCGCTTCAACCAGGACTACGACGCCTAGTTCGTGGTCGTGCTCGGCCTTGGCCGGGACAGCGGGGTGCTCTCTCGAGAGCACCCCGTTCGCACGTCCGTCCAGCGCCGGTGCGACGAGCGCCGGTACGGCGGAGGTCAACCCGTCGCTCTCGGGGGCAGTTTGGGGCGGGTCCGGTCCGGGATGTCGCGGTGGTCCGGGGGAGTGGCCGGAGGGTTGGTGCGGAGCAGCTCCAGGGCCAGCTCGACCGCGTCGTCGAGTTGCTTGTGACGGCCCTCGGCCCAGTCCAGCGGGGTGCGCAGGATCTCCAGATCCGGTTCCACGCCCCGGTTCTCGACCGACCAGCCGTACTCCGTGAACCATGCCGCGTTCATCGGGACCGTGATCACCGTGCCGTCGCCGAGCCGATGGCGGCCCGTCATGCCGACCACACCGCCCCACGTCCGCGAGCCCACCACGGGGCCGAGCTCCAGCAGTCTGATCGCCGCCGTGATCATGTCGCCGTCCGAGGAGGTCGCCTCGTCGGCCAGCGCCACGATCGGCCCCCGGGGGGCGTTGGAGGTGTACGACACCGGCTGGGCGTCGCGGGTCAGATCCCAGCCCAGGATCGTGCGCGTCAGCTTCTCGATGACCAGTTCGCTGATGTTGCCGCCCGCGTTGCCGCGCACATCCACGATCAGGGCCGGCCGCGAGACCTCCATCCTGAGGTCCCGGTTGAACTGCGCCCAGCCCGATCCCCCCATGTCCGGGATGTGTAGATAGCCGCAGCGACCGCCGCTCAACTCCCGTACGAGCGCGCGGCGTTTGGCCACCCAGTCCTGGTAGCGCAGGGGGCGCTCGTCGATCAGCGGGACCACGGCCACCCGGCGGGGCCCGCCCTCCCCGTCCGCGGAGGTGAAGGTCAGTTCCGTGGTCGTGCCGCCCGCCGCGGCCAGCAGCGGGTAGGGCCCCGTCACCGGGTCCACCGGCCGTCCGTCCACATGGGTCAGGACGGCGCCCTCCCGGATGCCCGTGCCCGCCAGGGGCGAGCGCGCCTTGGAGTCCGAGGACTCGCCCGGCAGGATCCGTCGCACCGTCCAGCCTCCCTCACGGCGTACGAAGTTGGCGCCCAGCAGGCCCTGGTGGCGCTGGTAGTGGGCCGGGCCCTCGTTGCGCCGGGCCGGTGACACATAGGCGTGGGAGGTGCCCAGCTCGCCCAGCACCTCGCGCAGCAGATCCGCGAACTCGTCCGGCGAGGCGACCCGTTCGAGCAGCGGACGGTACTGCTCCAGGACCGCGTCCCAGTCGATCCCGCACATCCCGGGGTCCCAGAAGTACGCCCGGATCAGCCGTCCCGCCTCCGCGTACGCCTGCCGCCACTCCGCCGGGGGGTCCACCTCGTGCATGATCCGGCGGGTGTCGATCCAGACCGTGGTGTCCAGGTCGCCGGTCTCGGTGGACGGCACCGCCCGCAGATCGCCCTCGTCCACGACCACCAGCCGGGTGCCGTCCCCGCTGATCGCGAACCAGTCCAGATGGCCGACCAGTTCGGACTTCTTCGCCTTGCTGATGCTGAAGTGCTCCAGGGTGGGCCGGCCGGAGGTGTCGTCCGGATTCACAAAGGTCTCGCCGAGCGCGCCCGAGATCGGCCAGCGCAGCCATACCAGGCCGCCGCCCGCGACCGGGCGCAGCTCCGAGTACTTGGAGGCCGGGACCGGGAACGGCGTGACCCGGTTCTCCAGCCCCTCCACCTCGACGGTCACCACCCCGTCGCCCTCCTCTTCCTCCTCCAGCGGGTCGAGGCCGCCGGCCGCCGGCCGTCCCTCCGGGTTCAGCGCGAAGGGGGAGGGGGTGGCCGAGGACAGCGGGACCAGATAGGGACGGCAGCCGAGCGGGAACGACAGATCGCCGGTGTGCACGTCGTACACCGGGTCGAAGCCGCGCCAGGACAGGAACGCCAGATAGCGTCCGTCGCGGGTGAACACCGGGTTCTCGTCCTCGAAGCGGCCGTTGGTGACGTCGAGAATCAACCGGTCCTTGATCCGGGCCATCTTGATCTGCCGCAGCGTCCGTCCGATCCCCGGGTGCGACCAGGTCAGCCAGGCCCCGTCCGGGGAGAACGCCAGATCCCGCACCGGCCCGTTGACCGAGCGGACCAACTCGGTGACCTCGGCGCCGCCCGGCTCCCCCGGCGTCGCGGTCTCCCGCGGCCCCTCGGCGTCCGCCGTCCCGGTCTGCGCGGGCCCCGCGTCCTGCCGCGGCCCCTCGCCCGCGCCCGGCTGCCGGGACTCCCGCGGTTCCTCGGCTGTGCCCGGTGCGCTTGGCTCCCGAGCCCCCTCGGTCATGCCTGGTGTCTGGTGCTTCTGCTGCTCCTGGGTCGGGCCTGGTGTCTGGGGCTCCTGCTGCTCCCGGGTCCTGCCCGTTTCCCGTGGCTCTTGCGATCCTTCGGCCGTGCCCGGCTGCCGGGGCTCCGGTGGATCCTCTGGCGTGCCCGGACCCTGGGGCTCCGGCGGATCCCCCGGCGTGCCCGGACCCTGGGGCTCCGGTGGTTCGTCCGGTCCCGCGGTGGTCTCGGGCTCCTCGGAGACCGTGATCAGCAGCAGCCGTCCGTCGTGGGACGCGATGGCGAGCCGCTCGCCCTCCGGGTCCGCCACCATCTCCAGCACGCGGCCCAGCCGGCCGGACGCCAGCCGGCGCGGTGCGCGGTCGCCCGAGGCCCGAGGCAGATAGGCGATCTCGATCGCGTCGTCGCCCTCCGCGTCGGTGACATAGGCGACCTGTCCGCCCAGGCCCATCATCTCCGGCAGCCGTACCCGTACCCCGGGGGTGTCCGTGACCGTACGGGCGGGGCCGTCCCGGTGGGTGAGCCAGTGCAGGCTGCCGCGCACCACCACGGCACTGGCCCGGCCGGTCTCGTCGACGGAGATCCCGTCCACATGCCGGGCGGCCGGCACCTGGTAGCCGCGGCGCCCCGCGCGGGGGCCGCCCAGGCGTATGTCGAGGCGGCGCGGGATCGAGTCGGGGGAGAGGTCGTCGACGATCCACAGGTCACCCGCGCACTGGTACACCACCCGGGAGCCGTCGCTGGCGGCATGGCGGGCGTAGAAGGCGTCATGGTCGGTGTGGCGGCGCAGATCGGTCCCGTCGTGAGCGCATGAGTAGAGGTTGCCGACGCCCTCGTGGTCGGAGAGGAACGCGATCCGTCCGCCGACGAACATCGGGGAGTCGAGATGGCCGTCGAGGCCCGCGAGCAACTGCCGGCCGTTCAGCCAGAGCCGGCCCGTGGCGCCGCCCCGGTAGCGCTTCCAGGAGGCCGGCTCATGGGGCGGGGTGCCGGTGAGCAGCAGGACCGCGCGCTCGCCGGCGACATCGGTGACCGCGATGTCCGAGACGGGGCCCCAGGGGAGCTTGGCGCCGGGGTCGCCGTCGGTGGGGACCTGGTAGGCCCAGGTCAGATAGGAGAACGGCTCGCCGTGCGAGGCGACGGCGAGGATGTCGCCCTCCGGGGTCCACCCGCACACCCGGGTGTCGGCGCTCCCCCAGTAGGTGAGCCGTCGGCCGGGACCGCCGTCCACCCGGGTCAGATGGATCTCCGGGACGAAGCTGCGCCAGCTGGTGTACGCGACGAGGCGGCCGTCGGGCGAGAAACGGGGATGGCCGATCTTGGTGCGGTCCACGGTGAGCCGGAAGGCGCGGCCGGACCCGTCCACCCGGGCCACCCACAGGTCGTCCTCGGCGGCGAAGCACAGGCGGTCGCCGTGCAGATGAGGGAAGCGGAGGTAGCCGGGTGCGTTCTCGAACACGTCGCTCGCATCGCTCACCTACCCATGCTTTTCCGCGGGGCGGGCCGGGGCAACTCGTGGGCGGGGAGCACGCCGGATGGTTCCCCGGACGACCGTGATTCAGAGCACGTACGAAACCGTTTCGTTTCGCTATGGGGGCGGGGTATGGTGGACCTGTACGAAACCGTTTCGTTCGGAGCCTGCCGCTCCGGACGCCGGAGTGGGAAGGTGGTCCATATGACCGAGGTCGCAACGGGACGTCGCAGCCGGATCACCCCCGAGCGCGAGGCCGAGCTGTACGGCGCGGTGCTCGGCCTGCTCCGGGAGGTCGGTTACGACGCCCTCACCATGGACGCCGTGGCCGCCCGCACCCGGTCCAGCAAGGCGACGCTCTACCGCCAGTGGGGCGGCAAGGCCGAGCTGGTCGTGAAGGCCATCCGGCACGGCAAGCCGGGCCATGCCGACGACATCGACACCGGTTCGCTCCAAGGCGACCTGCACGCCCTGGTGGCGCTGGAGGACGACTGCACCATGGAGCAGAACTCCGCCCTGATGCGGGGCGTGGCCATGGCGATCCATCACAGCCCGGATCTGCGGCAGGCGTTCCGGGAGCAGCTCATCGAGCCGGAGATCGCGGCCTTCCAGCAGGTGCTGCGCCGCGCCGTCGACCGGGGCGAGATCCGTCCCGACTGCCCGGCGCTGGACTTCCTGGTGCACATGATGGTCGGCGGGTTCGCCACCCGCACGCTGCTGGACGACCAGCCGCCGACCCGTGCCTTCCTCACCTCGTACATCGACGCCGTGGTCCTCCCCGCCCTCGGCGTCCGCACCGTCTGACCCTTCCTCGATTTCCCCGAACCGCCCCAACTGACGTCACCGCTCACGTCGTCGGGCTGATCACCCCTGCCCTGAATACCCCCACGACCTGACCGGGAGTACGCCCTCGTGGCCACATTCCTCTATAAACTCGGCCGGTTCGCCTTTCGGCGCCGGCACTTCGTCGCCCTGATCTGGGTGGCGCTGCTGACTCTCGCGGGTGTCGGCGCCGCCAGTGCCCCCGCAGCGGGCCCTTCCTCCTTCTCCATCCCGGGCACCGAGGCCCAGAAGGCCTTCGACCTGCTGGAACAGCGCTTCCCCGGGATGAACGCCAACGGTGCCACCGCCCGGGTCGTCTTCCGGGCGCCGGACGGGGAGAAGGTGACGTCCGCATCCCACAAGAAGGCCGTCGAGAAGACCGTCGAGGAGCTGAGCCAGGGCTCCGAGGTCGTCTCCGTCGCCGACCCGTTCACCGCGCACGCCGTCAGCGAGGACGGCACGGTCGCCTATGCGCAGGTGAAGTACAAGGTCTCCGGCATGGAGCTGGAGGACGCCTCGAAGGACGCCCTTCAGCAGGCCGCGCAGAGCGCGCGGGACGGCGGACTGACCGTCGAGATCGGCGGTGACGCCCTGACGGCGGTGCCCGAGACGGGCGCGACCGAAGTCATCGGCATCGTGATCGCCGCGGTGGTCCTGGTCATCACCTTCGGCTCGCTGGTGGCGGCCGGACTGCCCCTGATCACCGCGCTGATCGGGGTCGGTATCGGTGTCTCCACGATTGGCGCGCTGGCCAATGCGCTGGAGCTGGGCTCGACCACCTCGATCCTGGCGATGATGATCGGCCTCGCGGTCGGCATCGACTACGCGCTGTTCATCGTCTCCCGCTACCGCGCCGAACTGGCCGAGGGCCGCGAGCGCGAGGAGGCGGCGGGCCGGGCCGTCGGCACGGCGGGCTCGGCGGTGGTCTTCGCGGGACTGACGGTGGTGATCGCGCTGGTGGGTCTCGCGGTCGTGAACATCCCGATGCTGACCAAGATGGGTGTGGCCGCGGCGGGTACGGTCGCCATCGCGGTGCTGATCGCGCTGACGCTGATCCCGGCGCTGCTCGGCTACGCGGGCCGCACGGTCAAGCCGACCGGCGAGAAGAACCGGCTCATGGGCGGCGGCCGTACGGCGAAGAAGCCGGGCAGGCCCAACATGGGCACCCGCTGGGCGAGTTTCGTGGTGCGCCGTCCGGTCGCCGTGCTGCTGCTGGGCGTCATCGGGCTCGGTGCTGCCGCGCTGCCGGCGTCCCAGCTGGCGCTCGGACTGCCGGACGACGGTTCGCAGCCGGCCTCCACCACCCAGCGCCGCGCCTATGACCTGCTCTCGGAGGGCTTCGGCCCCGGCTTCAACGGGCCGCTGCTGGTCGTGGTCGACGCCAAGGCGAGCGACCACCCGAAGACGGCGGTCACCACGGTGGTCGACGACATCAAGGCCATGAAGGACGTCACCACGGTGACGCCCGCGACCTACAACGAGGCCGGCGACACCGCGATGGTCACGGTCGTCCCCGGATCCAAGCCTTCCTCCACCGCGACCGAGGACCTGGTGCACGGCATCCGTGACGCGGGCAGCCGTATCACCACGGACACCGATGCGAAGGTGCTGGTCACGGGCTCGACGGCGATGAACATCGATGTCTCGCAGAAGCTGAACGACGCGCTGGTCCCGTATCTGGTGCTGGTGGTGGGCCTGGCCTTCCTCCTGCTGATCGTGGTCTTCCGCTCGATCCTGGTCCCGCTGAAGGCGGCGCTCGGCTTCCTGTTGTCGGTGACGGCGGCGCTCGGCGCGGTGGTCGCGGTGTTCCAGTGGGGCTGGCTGTCCGGTCTGCTGGGCGTCGAGGAGACGGGGCCCGTGATGTCGATGATGCCGATCTTCATGGTGGGCGTGGTCTTCGGCCTGGCCATGGACTACGAGGTCTTCCTGGTGACCCGGATGCGTGAGGCGTATGTCCACGGGGAGAGCCCCGGCCAGGCGATCGTGACCGGTTTCCGGCACGGCGCACGGGTGGTCACCGCGGCCGCGGTCATCATGATCGCCGTCTTCTCCGGCTTCATCGGCTCCAGCGAGGCGATGATCAAGATGATCGGCTTCGGCCTGGCGATCGCGGTCCTCTTCGACGCGTTCGTGGTCCGGATGGCGCTGGTCCCGGCGGTCCTGGCACTGCTGGGCCGCAGGGCCTGGTGGCTGCCGAAGTGGCTGGACCGCGCCCTGCCGAACGTGGACGTGGAGGGCGAGGGCCTGCACACCCCGGCCGACGACGCCCCCAAGGACCCGGACGAGGATCGCCAACTCGCCCGAGCCTGACCCCCCAACAGCCAGGGCGCCCCACCACCAGGTGGGGCGCCCTGCCGCAATTCACGGTGTCAGCGGAGTGTCGCGCCCGCGGCGTAGGTGCGGTGGAGGAAGCCGAGCAGGGTCTTGGACTCGAACTGGACGACCTCGACGCCCTTGGAGGTGTGGAACTCCATCACCGCCTGGACCCGGCCGCAGGGCCAGATGCGGACGTCGCCGAGGCCCGCGGGGGTGTGCAGGCCCTCTTCCAGGAGGTCTCGGGAGAAGGCCCATTCATGGGGGCCGGGCAGGCCGACGCGGACGGAACGGGGGTCCGCCTCGGGGTCGTAGCGCAGGACGACGGGGACGGCGTCGGGCGCCTCCGGGGAGTCCGTGACCAGATGGGCTCGCGCGAACTGTTCGACAACGGACATCGGAACACTCCTCACGCTACGTCACCCCACCGGAGGTGGATTCGTCAGCGCCCCTTCCCCTCCAATGTCGCATATATGGAGGAAAGTGGCGTCCGGTGCGCGAGGAAGGTATTCACTCCGCCCTGGCTCTTGCAAAAGGGTTGCAATAAGACGGTATTCTCATACGGTGCATGTGCCCGACGGATTCATCAACGCCCCCACCTCCGCCGCAACCGGTGTCATAGCCGCAACCGCCCTGGCCGTCAGCCTCCGGGGCGCCCGACGTGAACTCGACGAACGCACCGCGCCGCTCGCCGGTCTGGTGGCCGCGTTCATCTTCGCCGTACAGATGCTGAACTTCCCGGTCGCCGCCGGCACCAGCGGGCATCTCCTGGGCGGAGCGCTGGCCGCCATCCTGGTCGGACCCTTCACCGGCATCCTCTGTGTGTCGGTGGTGCTCCTGATGCAGGGCATCCTCTTCGCCGACGGCGGCCTCACCGCCCTCGGCGTCAACATCACCGACATGGCGATCGTGACCACCGTCGTCGCCTACGCCGTCTTCCGCGGGCTGGTCAAGGTCCTCCCGCGCACCCGGCGTTCGGTCACCGTCGCGTCCTTCCTCGCCGCCCTTCTCTCCGTGCCCGCCGCCGCCGTCGTCTTCACCCTGCTCTACGCGGTCGGCGGCACCACCGACGTCTCCCTCGGCAAGGTCGCCACCGCCATGATCGGCGTCCATGTCCTCATCGGCATCGGCGAGGCCGTGATCACCGCGCTCACCGTCGGCGCCGTCATCGCCGTACGCCCCGATCTGGTGTACGGCGCCCGGGGCCTCCAGCAGCGGCTCAAGCTGCGGGTCGGCGGTGAACTCGTCGACGCCCCCGCCCCCGCCGAGGAGCCGGTGCCCGCTCCCGCCACCTCCCACCGCAGGCTCTGGGTCACCGGCCTGGTCACCTCGCTGGTCCTCGCCGGCTTCGTCAGCTTCTACGCCTCCGCGAACCCCGACGGACTGGAGAAGGTCGCCGCCGACCAGGGCATCGACAAGAAGGAGGAGCGGCACGCCAGCGCCGACTCCCCGCTCGCCGACTACGGCGTCAAGGACATCGGCGACGCCCGCCTCTCCGGCGGTCTCGCGGGTGTGATCGGCGTCGGGGTCACCGTCGTCGCCGGCAGCGCGGTCTTCTGGGCCGTCCGCAGGCGCCGTACCGGCGACGCCGTGCAGGCCGGCTGACATGGGGGCGGGGCACGCGCACCGGCTCTACCGGCAGGGGCGGTCGCCGGTGCACGCCCTGCCGCCGCACACCAAGCTCGCCGCCGTCTTCGCCTTCGTCGTGGTCGTGGTCTCCACCCCGCGCGAGGCGATGTGGGCGTTCGCCCTGTACGCCCTGCTCCTCGGAGCCGTGGCACACCTGGCCCGCGTACCAGCCGGGTTTCTTGTGAAACGTCTGCTGATCGAGGTCCCCTTCGTCGCCTTCGCGGTGCTGATGCCGTTCGTGGCGGAGGGGGAGCGCGTCCATGTCCTCGGTCTCTCGCTGAGCGTCGGCGGGCTGTGGGGCGCGTGGAACGTGCTCGCCAAGGGCACCCTCGGCGTCGCCGCCTCCGTCCTGCTCGCCGCCACCACCGAACTGCGCGAACTGCTCCTCGGCCTGGAACGACTGCGGCTGCCGCCCCTGCTGGTGCAGATCGCCACCTTTATGATCCGTTACGGCGATGTCATCACCGACGAGATGCGCCGGATGCGGATCGCCCGGGAATCGCGCGGCTTCGAGGCGCGCGGCATCCGCCACTGGGGGGTGCTCGCCAAGTCCGCGGGCGCGCTCTTCATCCGCTCCTACGAGCGCGGCGAACGCGTCCATCTGGCGATGGTCAGCCGCGGGTACACCGGTGCCATGCCGGTCATCGACGAGGTGACCGCGACCCGCGCCCAGTGGTCGTACGCTCTCGCCCTGCCCCTCGCCGCCCTCGCCGTCTGCCTGCTGGGATGGACCCTGTGACACCTTCGCTGCACGTGGCCGGACTGGCCTTCGCCTACCCCGACGGGCATCAGGCCCTGTTCGGCGTCGACTTCACCGTCGGGCGCGGCGAGCGGGTCGCGCTGCTCGGCCCGAACGGCGCCGGGAAGACCACGCTGGTGCTGCACCTCAACGGCATCCTCAGCGGCGGCACCGGCACCGTGACCGTCGCGGGGCTGCCCGTCGGGAAGAAGCACATGGCCGAGATCCGGCGCAAGGTCGGCATCGTCTTCCAGGACCCCGACGACCAGCTCTTCATGCCGACGGTCCGTGAGGACGTGGCCTTCGGGCCCGCCACGGCCGGCCTGAAGGGCGCGGAACTGGAGGCACGCGTCGACCGGGCCCTGGAACAGGTCGGCATGGCGGACTTCAAGGACCGCCCGCCGCACCACCTCTCCTTCGGCCAGCGCCGCCGGGTCGCGGTGGCGACCGTACTGGCCATGGAGCCGGAGATCCTGGTGCTCGACGAGCCGTCCTCCAACCTCGACCCCGCCTCCCGGCGCGAGCTCGCCGACATCCTGCGCTCGCTGGACGTCACGGTGCTCATGGTCACCCACGACCTGCCGTATGCCCTGGAGCTGTGCCCGCGCTCGCTGATCCTGAGCGACGGCGTCATCGCGGCGGACGGGGAGACCGGCGAAGTGCTCGCCGACGACGCGCTGATGCGGACGCACCGTCTGGAGCTCCCCTTCGGCTTCGACCCCCGGTCCGTGGCGTCGGCGGCGGGCCGCCCATGACCGTGCACGTCTGACGGGAGCGCCCGCTTACTCCCGTCATGGAGGAGCGACGTCGAGGTAACGATTGCGCCGTGCCGGACGGAGCACGGAATCGAGGGCCGGGCGCTCGTGTTGCACTCACCGGCACAGGCGAGTGAAGGGAACACGGGCGTGGACGTGAACGGCGTTGCCGCCGAGGGCTTCGAGCCGGTCAGGGAAGCGTTCGTGCGGAACTTCGGGACGCCGGGGGAGCGTGGGGCGGCGGTCGCCGTCTACCGCGACGGACGCAAGGTCGTGGACCTGTGGGCCGGGACCCGGGACATCGACGGGACGGAACCCTGGGAACGGGGCACCGCGCAGATCGTCCGCTCGGCGACCAAGGGGGTCGCCGCGGCCGTGCTGCTGATGCTCGCCCAGCGCGGGGAACTGGACCTGGACGCCCCGGTCGGCCACTACTGGCCCGAGTTCAAGGCGCACGGCAAGGAGCACACCCTGGTGCGGCACGCGTTGGCGCACCGGGCCGGGGTTCCGGTGCTCGACCGGGCGCTCACCCCCGCCGAGGCGGCCGACCCCGAGATCGCCGCCGCCGTGCTGGCCGCGCAGGCCCCGGTCTGGGAGCCCGGCACGGACCACGGGTACCACGCCCACACCTACAGCTGGCTGACGGGCGAACTGGTGCGCAGGGTCACGGGCCGGTCGATCGGCGCCTGGATCGCGACCGAGATCGCCGGGCCGCTGAGCCTCGACCTGTGGCTGGGGCTGCCCGACGGCGAGGCGCACCGGGTCGGTCGGGTCGGCCCCCTCGCGGCCCCGGAACCGGACGGCGCCCTGCGGGTCCGCCCCAAGCGCGCGGTCGCCGACGCCTATGCGGACGCCGGCAGCCTGACCCGCCGCGCCTTCGCGGTGATCTCCCCGCCGCCCGACGAGAACGACCCCGCCTACCGCGCGGCGGTGCTGCCCGCGTCCAACGGCATCGCGACGGCCGACGCCCTCGCCCGGTTCTACGCGGCACTGACCGGGGAGGTGGACGGCATACGCCTGTTCACTCCCGAGACACGGGAACGCGCCCGCGCGGAGGCATCCTCGGGCCCCGACCGCGTCCTGGTGGCCCCCACCCGGTTCGGCCTCGGCTATATGCTCCACGGCAGCGCGTCCCCGCTGCTGGCGCCCGGCTCCTTCGGCCATCCCGGCCGCGGCGGCGCCCTCGGCTTCGCCGATCCCGAGTCGGGCATCGCCTTCGGCTATGTCACCAACGGCTTCCGTACGAGCGTCACGGCGGACCCCCGGGCACAGGCCCTGGTCCGGGCGGTGCGTACCTCACTGGCGCAGCTGTGACCGTGGGGTCGTAGCCCGGGCCGCACGGCCGTCGCCCTCCACGGGCCCGTGGCCGACGGCTGCGACAGGCGAAGACGCCGCCGGTGCACCGGCCCGGCGCACCGGCAGCGCCGACATCATTCCGACGTCATTCCGACATCATTCCCCGGCCCCCGACCGGGGCCCCGGCCCGGCCTTCAGTGCGTCAGCGGACGCGACGTTCTCCCCGACGCCTCGTCGATCTCGCTGTGCGCCTTGCCGAGCAGCCGGAACGCGAGATCGTTCAGGGCCCGTGCGCCCGCGATCTCCTCCCCGACCCGGGGCTGATTCGCATCGGAGTGGTGGCGGCTGGCGTACCCGTGGGACCGCACCTCGTTCCCGTCGGGGAGCCGCACCAGTGCCGCCGCCCGGGTCCGTTCCTCGTCCTCCTCGAATTCCAGTTCCACATGCCATCCGACTGTGGTGTGCATCATGACGATCACCTCCGGAACCACTGATTCCAGGGTGCTCCTCCTCGTCCCCCGGCGCCATGGTGCGGGACGGCCCACGGGTGTGCCGGGGCGCTCAGGAGCGGAGCTCGTCGTCGAAGCTGGCGAAGTACGCGGCGGCCATGTCCTCGTCGCCGTGGCCCTGGGCGGCGGCGCGGCGCAGGCGTTCGGCGGTGGCGGCGGCCACGTCGAGGCGGCAGCCGTGCTCCTCACCGGCCCGGACGATCAGACGGGCGTCCTTCTCCGCGGTGGTCACCGCGAAGCTGGGCGGGGTCAGCCCGCCGTTCAGCACGGCGTCGGCCTTGGCCCGCAGATAGCCCATGTCGAGCGGGCCGCCGGCGATGAGGCCGAAGAACTCCTGCGGGTCCACCTCCAGGGCGCGGGCCAGGGCCAGGACCTCACCGGCCGCAGCGGTGACCGCCAGGATCCAGCTGTTGGCCACCAGCTTCAGCCGGCTGGCGGCGGCGGACGCCCCGTCCTCGCCGGTCCACACCGTGCGGGCGCCCACCGCGTCGAAGACGGGCGTCACCGCCGGCCGCCCCTCGGCGGGCCCCGCGGCGAGCACGGTCAGCTCCCCGGCCTCGGCGGGCCCCCGGGTACCGAGCACCGGGGCGTCGAAGAAGAGCAGCCCGTGGTCGCGGGCGAAGGCGGCCAGTTCGCCGGTGGCCTCGATGCCCGCGGTGGTCGACTGCGCCCAGGCGACGCCGGGACGCAGCGCGGGGGCGGCCTCCCGCATCACCTCCAGAACGGACCTGCCGTCGTACAGCATGGTCAGGACGACAGCGGCGTCCCGTACGGCCTCGGCGGGCGTGCCGGCGAGGTGTACGCCGTCGGCGGCCAGCGGCTCGGCCTTGGCCCGGCTGCGGTTCCAGGCCCGGACGGTGTGTCCGGCACGGGCGATGCTGCGGGCCATCGCCGCCCCCATGATCCCGGTGCCCAGGACGCTTACGGTGAGCTTGTCCGCCATGACGTCGACTTCCTGATCCCTGGGACGAACGGCGCCCCGCCCGGGTCGCGCACGGCCGTCCAGGCCGGAACCGGAGAGCACGGGACGTCCCCGTCACGCCTGTCCCGAGCGTAGCCGCGCCACCCCGCTCCCCGCCGGACGAACACCGCTCACCGGGTGCCTGCCGGGTCAGCCGGTGTGGAGCATCAGACCTATGCCGAGGACGAGCAGACCGGCGGCGGCGATGCGGGGGGTGCCGAAGCGCTCCTTGAAGAAGAGGGCGCCGATGGCCGCGCCGACGATGATGGAGGACTCCCGCAGGGCGGCGATCGGGGCCAGTTCGGCCCGGGTCTGGGCCCACAGGACCAGCGCATAGGCGGACACGGACAGGGTCGCGCCCAGCAGGCCGAGCGCCGCGAACGGTTTCAGCGCGCCCACCAGGCCGCCCCGCCACCGGTAGGCGGCGAACGAGGGGATCACCACTCCCTGCACCGCCATCAGCCATCCGATATAGCCGAGCGAGGACCCCGACGCCCGTACGCCGAGGCCGTCCACCACGGTGTACGCGGCGATCGTCAGACCGGTCGCCAGCGCGGCGCCGAGGGCCGCCCAGTCGGGCCGGCGGCCGCGCAGCCCCCACAGCGCCACCCCGGTCAGCCCCGCGCAGGACACCACGATGCCCGCCAGCGCCCAGCCGTCCGGCACCTCATGGGCGAACACCGCCGCCAGCACGGCGACCACCAGGGGCGCGCTGCCGCGTGCGATCGGGTACGCCTGCCCGAAGTCGCCGAGCCGGAAGGAGCGCATCAACAGCACGTAGTACGCGATGTGGATGACCGCCGAGGCCAGCAGGAACGGCCAGGCCTCCGCCCGCGGGAAGGCCGTGAAGGGCACCAGGGCCAGCCCGATGAGCATCCCGCCGCCCGCGATCAGCGTGAAGCCGGCCAGCTTGTCGGTGATGCGGTGCGCGATCGCGTTCCAACTGGCGTGGGTGACCGCGGCGAGCAGCACCGCCGCGGTGACGGCCGGCGTCACGAGGAGGTCTCGCGCACGTCCACCAGCGTGCCGCCGGCGTGGGCGACGAGTGCCTCGGGGTCCATCGGGAACACGGTGTGCGGGGTGCCCGCCGCAGCCCACACGACGGCGTGGTCGAGCAGCGAACGGTCCGCCAGCACCCGGGTCTTCGTACGGTGCCCGAAGGGCGGTACGCCACCGATCGCGTACCCGGTGGTCTCCCGTACGACCTCCGCCCTGGCCCGGGTCACCTTCCCGGCGCCCAGTTCCTGCCGGACGCGCTCCACATCCACCCGGGACGCGCCGTCCATCAGCACCAGCACCGGCACCCCGTCGGCCGCGAAGATCAAGGACTTGCAGATCTGGGCGAGTTCGCACCCGATCGCGGCGGCGGCCTCGGCGGCGGTACGGGTCGCGTCGGGGAAGCGGCGGATCTCGGCGCGGAGCCGGCCGAGGCCCAGTTCGTCGAGGGCCGCGGCGAACCGGGGGTGGGCGGCTGAGTCTTCGGCGGGGGTCGTCGTCATGAACGTCACGCTAGCGACGGGTGTACGGCGCGGGCGACCGGGTTACGGCGTGTCGCCGTCCCCCGGCCGCCCATGCGGTCGCGTCAGCTGCCGGCCCGCAGCAGCGCCGCCACGATCGGTCCCGCCGTGTCGCCGCCGTGGCCGCCCTCCTGGACCACGCCCGCGGCGGCCAGGTCGCCCTTCCAGGCGGTGAACCAGCCGTTGGGCTTCTCCTGGTTGTCGACCTCCGCGGAGCCCGTCTTCGCACCGAAGTCCGGGCCGAGGCCCGACATGGCCGTGGCGGCCGTGCCCGCCGCGGCGGTGTACTGGAGGACCTCCTTCAACTGGGCCTGGGTGGCCGCCGACATGGTGCGGGTCGCCTTCGCCAGGGTGCGGTTGTCCACCGACGGCGAGACCAGATAGGGCTGGTGGAAAACGCCCGTCTTCGCCGTCGAGACCACGGAGGCCATGTTCAGCGGGTTCATGCGCACCCCGCCCTGGCCGATCAGGGACGCGGCCATCGGGGCCGCGGTCTGCACCGGGACCGCACCGTCGAAGGTGGGGACGCCGATCGCCCAGTCGTTCCGGCCCAGACCGTAGATCTCCTGGGCGGTCTTGGTGAGGGAGTCGTCCTGAAGCTTCTTCGCCTGGCTGATGAAGGCCGTGTTGCAGGACGCCGCGAAGCTCGCCTTGAAGGTGCCGTTCTTGATCTGGAACTTCTTGTCGTTCTGGAACTTCCAGCCGCCGTACGTCACATACTTGGCGCAGGGGTGCGGTGCGTCCGCCTTGGCCAGGCCCTTCTCGAACAGCAGCGTCGAGGTCACGATCTTCATCGTCGAACCCGGGGCGAGAGAGCCCTGGAAGGCCACATTGAAGCCGTGGCCCGAGTTCGCCACCGCCAGGATCTCGCCCGTCGAGGGGCGCATGACGACCACGGAGGCCTTCTTCCTGGACGCCACCTCCTGCTCCGCCTTCGCCTGGAGCTTCGGGCTCAGCGTCGTCTTCACGGTGCCCGGGGTGCCCTCGCTCAGCGTCACCAGCGTCTTGTCGGGCGTCTTCTGGGTGCCCTTCTCGGCCGGTGCCCGCACGATGCGCAGCTCGATGCCCGCAGTGCCGCCGGACAGCTTGCCGTACTTCTCGCGCAGTCCGTCCAGCACCGAACCCAGGGAGGGGTATGCGGCCGTGGTGAGCTCGCCGCCGTCCCGGTCCAGGGCCTTGACGGGGGGCGTGCCGGCCTCCCCCGTCACCAGCCGGTCGCCCTCGGCCAGGTCCGGGTGCACCACCGAGGGCTCCCAGCGCACCAGCGGCTCACCGTCCTCGGCCCGGCGTATCACGGTCAGTTTCGACTCGTACGCCAGCGGCTTGCTGGTGTCCTCGTACGTCACCGTCGCCTTGACGGAGAAGGGCACCGACGCCCCGGACGGAGTGCCGCCGGTCACCGCGACGTCCGTGATGCGGGCGTCCTTACCGAACCCGGTCAGGACCTCGGTCGCGGCCGCCGAATCGTCCGTGGCGGCCGCCGCCTTCGCCACATCGCCCTGCTGCCAGGCCGTGAAGAACGCCGTGGTCGCCATGCGGACCTCGGACGCCGTCAGCGGGCCGGTCTTCACCTGCTTCTGGCTGTTCGTGACCGCCGCACGGTCGTCCGCCGCCGCACCGCCGCCCAGCAGGGCGTAGGCGCCGACCGCACCTGCCACACCGACAAAGGCGATCACCCCCCCGATCACCAGCGGCTGTCTGTTCTTACGCTCGACGGCGCGCTTTCTCTTGCCCACAGCTCCCTGTCCTCCGCAGTCCCCAGATCCCCCGGTGCCCTCGCTCCCCAACGAGAACCACCACCCTAGAGTCCCCCACCGACAGGGATGACCTCAGCCGCCGGTTCGTAGCACAGCTGCGACGATCGGACCGGCCGCGTCACCGCCGTGCCCGCCCTCCTGGGTCATGGCGGCCGCCGCGATGTCGCCCCGGTAGCCGGTGAACCAGCTGTTGGACTTTGTCTGTCCGTCCACCTCCGCGGACCCGGTCTTCGCCCCGATGTCCCCGGTGAGACCCGCCATGGCGGGCTGGGCCGTGCCCTGGACCGCCGTCATCCGCATCATCGCCTTCAGCTGGGCGACGGTGCCCGACGACAGGCCCCTGGCGGTGGCCAGTTCACGGTTGTCGAGCTTGGGCGAGACCAGATACGGCTGCCGGAACGTGCCGGTGATCGCGGTCGCTGTGACCGACGCCATGTTCAGCGGGCTCATCTGGACCTGGCCCTGGCCGATGGCGTTCGCCGCGCGGTCCGGGCCGGAGGAGGCCGGGACGCTGCCGTCGAAGGAGGAGACGCCCGTCTTCCAGTTGTCCTGGCCGAGACCGAACCGCTCCTGGGCCTCGGTGGTGAGCGAGGCGTCCGTGAGCGGCTTCTCGTCGATCAGCTTGATGAAGGCGGTGTTGCACGAGCGCATGAAGCTGTTGGCCAGGGAGGCGTTCTCATTGGGCGCCAGGCCCTGGAGATTGGTGAAGGTCTGGCTCTGCCACACGGCCGAGGGCGGGCAGGGGGCCGGGCCGTTCATGGTGGCGACACCGTTGTCGATCAGCATCGCGGCGGTGATGATCTTCATGGTGGAGCCGGGCGCCAACTGCCCCTCGAAGGCCGCGTTGAAGCTGTCCGCGCGATGGTTGGCGACCGCGAGCACCTCACCCGTGCTCGGCTTCACGGCCACCACCGAGGACTCCGCGAAGCGCTGCACCGACTGCTCGGCCGCCGCCTGCGCGGCCGCGCTGAGCGTGGTGTGCAGCTTGCCGGGGGTGCCCTTGCCGAGGGTCAGCAGGGTCTTGTCGGGGGCGTTCGGATCGCCGCGCCTGACGGACAGTTCGATGCCGGGCTTGCCGCCGGCCGTGTCGCCGTACCTCTCGCGCAGGGTGGCCAGGATCGGGCCGAGGGAGGGGTACTTCTCCGCGGTCAGCACCGTGCCGTTGCGGTCCACCGCCTCGACGGGCGGGGTCTCGGCCTCACCGGTGACGAGCGTGTCGCCCTTCTCCAGATCCGGATGGACCACGGACGGCTGCCAGTCGACCAGCGCGCGTCCGGTGGTCAGCCCCCGCACGATCGTCAGCCGGCTGTCGTAGGCGAGCGGCTGGGACTTCCCCTCGTACGACACCGTCGCCTTCACGGAGAACGGCACCGTGTCCCCGCTGGGCGCCTCCGCGCCGATGTGCACCTTGGTGATGTGCGCGGCGGTGCCGTAGGCGGTCAGCAACTGCTCCGCGTCCTGCTCGTTGTCGGTGTACGAGGCGGCGGTGGCCGCGTCGCCCTTCGCCCAGGCGGCGAGGAACTTGCTGCTGGTCTCCTTGATCTCGCTCGCGGTCGGCGGCCCGGTCTTCACCGGCGCCGGCCCGCCGGACAGCGCGTCTCCCTCCAGCGCGTGCAGCACATTGAAGGCGCCGTAGCCGGCGGCTCCCACCATGGCTGCGAACACTCCGCCGACTATGGCGGCCTTGGCCCCTCTGCGCATGACGCGTCACCCCTCCCCGTAGGCCTCGCACTGTAGGCGAGCCGGGAGACCGATGGAGCTGCCGTGTTCGTTTGTTGGCCGAAGAGTGATCAGAGACATGATCCGGACCAGGCACTTCCGGTGTGCTTCGAGGCCTTTGAACTGCATGGACGGGGGCCGAGGGCCTGGCATATCGTCCTCTCCGGCCCGCCGCTCGGCGGGAGTTTCACTGCCCATGGGGGGGCTTGCTCAGTCATGTCCGACATTCCACAGAACACGTTCGGTCCGCCTCCGGCGACCGCCGGACACCTTCCGCCGTATGTCGCGCCGTTCCGGTCGCCGAAGGGTCTTGCGACGGCGCTCACCGCGCTCTTCGGCCTCACCGTCGGCGTGGACCTGCTCGGCGCCGTCTTCGACGCCAATGTGTGGCGGCTGATGGACAAGACGCTGAGCGGCGGGTCCGCCACGGACGCCGAGCTGACGCGCGCCGACGACCTCCAGTTGGTGGGAGGCGTGCTCCAGCTGACGCTCCTGCTGGCGACCGCTGCGGTCTTCATCATCTGGTTCCACCAGGTGCGCAGGAACGCCGACTTCTTCGCGCCCGACTCCTGCGAGATGAAGAGCGGCTGGGCCATTGGCGCCTGGTTCGTGCCGATCGGCAACATGTGGCTGCCGTACAAGGTCGCGGGCGAGGTGTGGAACGCCAGCACCGACGGGGCCGCCGAGGCACGCCGCCCGTACCGCACCCCGGTGAACGTCTGGTGGGCGCTGTTCATGGCGAGCACCGTGGTCGGCCGGTTCGCGAGCTCCGCCTATGACAGAGCCGAGGGCGTGGAGGACCTGAAGCAGGCCGCGGGCATGATGCTGTTCTCCGATGTCCTCGACGCGGTGGCGGCGGTCTTCGCGCTCCTCTTCGTACGGAAGCTGACCCGTATGCAACTCGACAAGGCGGCCGCGCGCCAGGCGCAGTTCCCGCCGATGGCCGGACCCTGGTCCTGACGGACCCGACAACGACCAGGAGGGCGCGGCATTCCGCCGCGCCCTCCTGCTGTGTCCGCCCGCCTAGACCCAGGTGTCCAGCCACATCCGGGACCGCCACGAGTCGATCGGGATGGCGGTGCCCGTGTACAGGGGCCAGAAGTAGATGAAGTTCCAGGCGATCAGCAGGACCAGGACGCCCGCGCCCGCCGCGCCCACCACCCGGCGGCGTTCGTCCGAGCCGGGCGGGCCGAGGACGGCGCCGATCATCATGGCCACCGCCAGACACAGGAACGGCACGAAGACCACGGCGTAGAAGTAGAAGATCGTGCGCTCCTGGTACAGGAACCAGGGCAGATAGCCGGCCGCGACACCGCAGGCGATCGCGCCCGCCCGCCAGTCGCGGCGGAACGCCCACCGCCACAGGACGTACAGGAGCGCGAAGCAGGCCGCCCACCACAGCAGCGGGGTGCCGAGCGCGAGGACCTCGCGGGCGCACTTGCCGCCCGCGTCCGCGGGGCAGCCGTCCCGGCCGGGGGCCGGGGACTCGTAGAAGTACGAGACCGGGCGGCCCGCCACCAGCCAGCTCCACGGGTTGGACTGATAGGTGTGCGGGGACGACAGGCCGACATGGAACTTGTAGACCACGTACTCGTAGTGCCACAGGCTGCGCATCCAGTCGGGCAGGAACGTCCAGTCGCCGCCCTTGCCGTCCTTCAGGGCCCAGTCGCGGAAGTAGCCGCCGGAGCCGTCGGTGGGGGAGAGGAGCCAGCCCGTCCAGGAGAGCAGATAGGTCGCCACCGCGATCGGGACCGTGGAGAGGAAGGCGAGGCCCAGGTCCCGCTTGAGGACCGTCAGATACGGGCGGGGCGCGCCCGCCACCCGGCGTGCGCCCACGTCCCACAGGACGGCCATCACACAGAACGCGGCCAGGACGTAGAGGCCGTTCCACTTGGTGCCGATGGCGAGACCGAGCATCAGACCCGCCGCCCAGCGCCAGGGGCGGAGGCCCAGGCGGGTGGTCTCGGCGCGATGGGGGTCGGGGCGCGTCCGGCCGTCCGTGTCCACCGGGAGCGCCGCCGCCAGCCGGGCGCGCGCCCGGTCCCGGTCGACCAGCAGACAGCCGAAGGCCGCCAGCACGAAGAACTCCAGCACACCGTCGAGGAGCGAGGTGCGGCTCATCACGAACTGCAGCCCGTCCACCGCCAGCAGCGCACCGGCCAGACAGCCCAGGAAGGTCGAGCGGAACAGCCGGCGGCCGATGCGGCACAGCAGCAGCACCGCGAGCGTGCCGAGCAGCGCCGTCATGAAGCGCCAGCCGAACGGGTTGAACCCGAAGATCAGTTCACCGAGCCCGATCACATACTTGCCGACCGGGGGATGGACCACATAGGCGGCGTCCGTGGGGATCGGCACCTGGCCGTGGTTCTGGAGGATCAGCTCGTTGGCGTCCTTGGCCCAGTTCGACTCGAACCCGTTGTGGACGAGCGCCCATGCGTCCTTGGCGTAGTACGTCTCGTCGAATATCACCGCCCGGGGGCTGCCCAGGTTCCAGAACCGCATCAGCCCCGCCATCAGCGTCACCAGCAGCGGGCCGCCCCACGCCGACCAGCGGGCGATGCGGTCGCCGATCTCCTGGCGCAGACCGATCGCCGCCCACAGACGGGGAGCGGGCTCGGCGTACGGCGGCACCAGCCGGTCGCGGACCTCGATGATCGGCGGCGCCGTGTATCCGAAGTGGCGCAGCCGAAGCTGCCACGACGGCTGCTGCTCTGCGGTGGCCTGGCCCTGCCGGGTGTCCGTGGAGGACGCGGTACTGGTCACCGCGCCATCGTAGGGAACACCTCTGTGGGAGTCCCACGCTTGCCCCTGCCCGATCGGTCAGGGACCCGCGCCTGGGAGGATGGAGAGGTGACAGCAACGCCCGGAACCCTGGTCCTCGCCGGCACCCCCATCGGGGACATCGAGGACGCGCCGCCCCGGCTCGCTCAGGAGCTCGCCACCGCCGATGTGATCGCCGCCGAGGACACCCGGCGGCTGCGCCGGCTCACCCAGGCGCTGGGCGTCCAGCCCGCCGGGCGTGTCGTGTCCTACTTCGAGGGCAACGAGTCCGCCCGGACACCGGAGCTGGTGGAGGCGCTGACCGGCGGGGCGCGGGTGCTGCTGGTGACCGACGCGGGGATGCCGTCCGTGTCCGACCCCGGGTACCGGCTGGTCGCCGCCGCAGTCGAGCAGGACGTCCGGGTCACCGCCGTGCCCGGCCCGTCCGCCGTGCTGACCGCGCTGGCGCTGTCCGGGCTGCCCGTCGACCGGTTCTGCTTCGAGGGCTTTCTGCCGCGCAAGGCGGGCGAGCGGCTGTCGCGGCTGCGCGAGGTCGCCGGGGAGCGGCGCACCCTGGTGTACTTCGAGGCCCCGCACCGGCTGGAGGCCACCCTCTCCGCGATGGCCGAGGCGTTCGGCGCCGGGCGCCGGGCCGCCGTCTGCCGTGAGCTGACCAAGACCTACGAGGAGGTCAGGCGGGGTTCGCTGGACGAGCTGGCGGCCTGGGCGGCGGAGGGTGTACGGGGCGAGATCACCGTCGTCGTGGAGGGCGCCGGCGAGAAGGGCCCCGAGGAACTCGACGCGGCCGAGCTGGTGCGCCGGGTGCGGGTGCGGGAGGAGGCGGGGGAGCGCCGCAAGGAGGCCATCGCGGCGGTGGCCGCGGAGGCGGGGCTGCCCAAGCGGGAGGTCTTCGACGCGGTGGTGGCCGCGAAGAACGCCGCCGGGAAGAACGCCGCCGGGAAGGACGCCGCCGGGAAGGACATCGCCGGGCAGGGCTGAGCGGCGTGCGGTCCACCGGGCCTTGTCGCGTTCCGGCGGACGCGGGCGTGCACCGTCGCCCGGGGGCTCCCGGACGGCTCACGGCCCCGGTGAGCAGGGCGCATCTCCTCTGAGCGGACGCCCCACGGGCGGGCAAAGGGCTGTCGTCGAAGGCAAAGCCGGGACAGGGCCGAGCGGGTGGCTTTGGCAAGCGGAGTCCAAATCGCCTCCAACACTCGACAGGCCCTGCTGCGTTCGCGCTGGTGGAGGCGTCCACTGGGTGAGGGGACCCAGCCGTCCTCTGTGGGAGAGCGCGGGATCCGGAATCCCGCCCCACCGGAGCGCTTGTCCGGAGGACAAGAGGAGCAGGCATGAGCGAGAGCGCAGGGCGGACCGCCCGGGACACCGCCACCGCAGTCGTGTACGAGTCCTATTCCTTCGCCTGTATGCGGTGCGGGCATGGATGGGAACAGTCGTACGAGATCGAGCACCACATCGACGGGGACGGCCACGAGTTCGTGGCGTATGTGGTGGGTGGCCGGGTCGTCCCGTCGCCGCTGAGCCGGCCCACCTGCCTCAACTGCGACGGCCATGTGGTGCGCATCATGCGCGCGGGCCGGGTGTCCTCCGCGCAGAACTCGATGCACCGGCACCACCGGCCAAAGGGGCAGGACGCCTCCGGACCGTCCCCGGCGGCGGACTCGGCAGCGGACCCGGAGGCGGACCCGGAGGCGGACTCCGACGAGCAGCACCACTGGCACTTCTCGGACCTGCTGCACCCCTTCCAGCACCGCAAGGCCGGATAAGGGGCGGACCGCGGGCGGAGGGGGGCGGACCGTCGGCGAGGAGGGACGGAAACCGCCTCCCAGCCGGGGCGGCACGGCCCTTCCGTAGGATCGGGGGTATGCCTTCCCCAGCCGCCGACAAGCTCTCCCCGGCCCCCGACAAGAACGTGCCGCCGCCGCTCCCCGAGCCCCTGCGGGTGGCCGTCGCCGACTCGCACACCCATCTGGACATGCAGTCCGGCACGGTGGAGGAGGGTCTCGCCAAGGCCGCGTCGGTCGGCGTGACGACGGTCGTCCAGGTCGGCTGCGATGTGAAGGGCTCGCGCTGGGCCGCCGAGACGGCCGCCGCCCATGACGCGGTGCACGCGGCCGTCGCACTGCACCCCAACGAGGCACCGCGCATCGTCCACGGCGACCCCCCGGGAGGCTGGTCCCGGCAGGAGGGCGGCCGTGCACCGGGCGGCGACGCGGCCCTGGACGACGCGCTCGCCGAGATCGACCGCCTCGCCGTCCTGCCGCAGGTCAAGGGCGTCGGCGAGACCGGGCTCGACCACTTCCGCACCGGGCCGGAGGGCCGGGCCGTCCAGGAGCGGTCCTTCCGCGCCCATATTGAGATCGCCAAACGGCACGGCAAGGCCCTGGTCATCCACGACCGCGAGGCCCACGCCGATGTGCTGCGCATCCTCGAGGAGGAGGGTGCGCCCGAGCGGACGATCTTCCACTGCTACTCGGGTGATGCCGAGATGGCGGAGATCTGCGCCCGTGCCGGCTACTTCATGTCCTTCGCCGGCAATGTGACCTTCAAGAACGCGCAGCCGCTGCGGGACGCGCTCACCGTGGCCCCTCTCGACCTCGTCCTGGTGGAGACGGACGCGCCGTTCCTGACACCCGCCCCGTTCCGCGGCCGGCCCAACGCGCCCTATCTCGTGCCGGTCACGGTCCGTGCGATGGCCGCGGTCAAGGGGGTCGAGGAGGACGCGCTGGCGACGGCCCTGGCTCGGAACACGGCCCGTGCTTTTGACTACTGAACGATGACAATCCCGGTGCCGTCCGCAACCGGGAGGACGCCGTCCGGGGGTCTTCGTTCCCCCGGGTGGCCGTGTCGCCACACCGAGCGAGGACGTTGCTTTGGAGAGTGACGGCCAGGAGTTAGGTTCTGGTCCCCCGTTTCGGACCCTCTCTGGAGCGTGTCGTCGTGAGCAATGTGAGCAAACGGCAGTACTCGCCATACGGGACATCCGGCCCGACCCTGGCGCGCCCCCAGCCGTACGGCCGGACGCACCCGGACACCTACCGGCCCGCCTACGAGGCCCGCGTCCCGGCGGGGCGCGCGCCGGAACCGCCCCCGCCACGCCGGGCGCCGGACGCCACCGCGCGCGCCGGAGAGCACGCCCGGGCCCGCCATGCCGCACGGCGCAGAAGGAGCGGCGCGCGCTCCATGAGCCGGCTGCTTCCCCAGGCGCTGGTCGTCGCCTTCCTGGCCGGTGGCACCACCGCGTTCGTCGCCAAGGACAAGGCGGTCGAGCTGACGGTGGACGGCAGCTCGCGGTCCCTGCACACCTTCGCCGACGACGTGGGCGATCTGCTCGCCCAGCAGGACGTCCCGGTGGGGGAGCACGATGTGGTCGCCCCGGGTCTCGGGACACGGCTCGAGAGCGGCGACGAGGTCGTGGTGCGCTACGGGCGCCCGATGTATCTCACCATCGACGGGCACCGGCGCCAGGTGTGGACGACGGCGCACACCGTGGACGGCGCGCTCCGGCAGCTCGGGGTGCGCGCCCAGGGCGCCTATCTGTCCACCCCGGCCTCGCGGCGGATCGGCCGCGAGGGTCTCACCCTGGACGTCCGCACCGAGCGCGTGGTGACGGTCATGGCGGACGGGCATACCCGTACGATCCGGACGAACGCGAAGACCGTCCGCCAGGCCGTCGAGCAGGCCGGGGTCACCCTGCGCGGACAGGACACCACCTCCGTGCGGCCGGGGAGCTTTCCGCGCGAGGGGCAGACGGTGACCGTGCTGCGGGTGGTCGGCTCCAGGGAGAACCGTGAGGTGCCGATCCCGTTCCGGGTGCGGCGCACCTCGGACTCGTCCCTGTTCAAGGGCACCGAGGTGGTGGTGCGCGCCGGGCGCCCCGGCACCCGCCGGGTGACCTACGCCCTGCGCACCGTCAACGGGGTCAGGCAGAAACCGCAGCGGATCCGCTCCCGGGTGCTGCGCAGGCCCAGGGCCCAGCTGGTGCGGGTGGGCACCCGGCGGCACCCGGGCTCGGTGTGGGGAGCCGAGGGACTGAACTGGCGCGGGCTCGCGTCCTGTGAGTCCGGCGGCCGGTCGCGCGCGGTGGACCCGTCCGGCACCTATGGGGGCCTCTACCAGTTCGACCGGCACACCTGGCGCAGCCTCGGCGGCTCCGGACGGCCGCAGGACGCCCCGGCCGCGGAGCAGACCTATCGCGCCAAGAGGCTGTTCGTCCGCCGGGGCGCCAGCCCCTGGCCGCACTGCGGGCGGCGGTTGTTCCGGTGAGCGGCCGCCACCGCCCGCCCGCCGGCCGCCGCTGCTCCCTCGCCGGCGGGCGCGCGCCCCGGCGGTTTCCGGACCCGCGCGGCACCGGGGGCCCGGCCGTACGCACCGGCGCGTGCACGGCCGCCCTGCGCCGCCCCGTACCCTTGGTCCGTGAGCAGCCCCACCCCCGACGCCCTCCTGGGGCCCGCCGACGTCCGTGAACTGGCGGCGGCCCTCGGTGTCCGCCCCACTAAACAGCGCGGCCAGAACTTCGTCATCGACGCCAACACCGTGCGCCGTATCGTGCGCACCGCCGAGGTGCGCCCCGACGACGTCGTGGTGGAGGTGGGCCCCGGGCTGGGGTCGCTGACACTGGCGTTGCTGGAGGTCGCCGAGCGGGTCACCGCCGTCGAGATCGACGACGTCCTGGCGGCGGCGCTGCCCTCGACGGTCGCCGCCCGGATGCCCGGGCGCGCCGAGCGGTTCGCGCTGGTGCACTCCGACGCGATGCGTGTCGCGGAGCTGCCGGGACCCGCGCCCACCGCGCTGGTGGCGAACCTGCCGTACAACGTCGCCGTGCCGGTCCTGCTCCATATGCTCGACACCTTCCCGACCATCGAGCGGACCCTGGTGATGGTGCAGTCCGAGGTCGCGGACCGGCTGGCCGCCGCGCCCGGGTCCAGGGTGTACGGGGTGCCGTCGGTGAAGGCCAACTGGTACGCCGACGTCAAGCGCGCCGGAGCCATCGGACGCACCGTCTTCTGGCCCGCGCCCAATGTCGACAGCGGACTGGTCTCACTGGTCCGGCGGGCCGAGCCGGTCAAGACCTCCGCGTCGAAGGCGGAGGTGTTCGCGGTCGTGGACGCGGCCTTCGCGCAGCGGCGCAAGACCCTGCGGGCCGCGCTGGCCGGCTGGGCGGGATCGGCCGCCGCCGCCGAGGCCGCGCTGGTCGCCGCCGGGGTCTCGCCGCAGGCGCGCGGGGAGGCGCTGACGGTGGAGGAGTTCGCCCGGATCGCCGAGCACCGCACCGCCGGGAGCCGCGCGACCGAGGACCGCGAGGCCGGGAACGGCACCCCCGACAACGAGGAGCAGGACCAGCAGTGAGCGTGACCGTACGCGTCCCGGCCAAGGTCAATGTGCAGCTCGCGGTGGGCGGCGCCCGGCCCGACGGCTTCCACGACCTGGCGAACGTCTTTCTGGCCGTCGGGCTTTACGACGAGATCACGGTGACCCCCGCCGAGGAGCTGAGCGTCACCTGCTCCGGCCCGGACGCCGGGCAGGTGCCCCTGGACCGTACGAACCTGGCGGCCCGGGCGGCGCTGGCGCTCGCCGAACGCCATGGGCTGGACCCGGCCGTGCACCTCCACATCACCAAGGACATCCCGGTCGCCGGGGGCATGGCGGGCGGCAGCGCGGACGGCGCGGGCGCCCTGGTGGCCTGTGACGCGCTCTGGGGCACCCATGCCTCCCGTGAGGAACTCCTCGACATCTGCGCCGAGTTGGGCAGCGATGTGCCGTTCAGCCTGGTGGGCGGGGCGGCGCTGGGCACCGGGCGGGGCGAGAAGCTCACCCCGCTGGAGGTCGGCGGGACCTTCCACTGGGTGTTCGCGACGGCCGACGGCGGGCTGTCCACCCCGGCGGTCTACCGCGAGTTCGACCGGCTGACCGAGGGCGTGGGGATCCCCGAGCCGACCGCCTCCGAGGAACTGCTGACCGCTCTGGCGAAGGGCGACGTCAACGCCCTCGCCGCGACCCTCTCCAACGACCTTCAGCCCGCCGCGCTCTCCCTGCGCCCGTCCCTGGCGGACACCCTCGCGGAGGGCCGCGCCGCGGGCGCCCTGGCCGGGCTGGTCTCCGGGTCGGGGCCGACGACGGCGTTCCTCGCCGCGGACGCCGAGTCGGCTCGGACGGTGGCGCGGGCACTGCGCGAGTCCGGCACCTGCCGCACGGTACGGGTCACGACGGGGCCCGCGGCGGGGGCGACGGTGCTCTGAGCGGTCCAGCCGTCCGGCGGAGGCAGCGGCCACCGGGACGTCGGCCAGGGCACGCCGTAGCGGCCGTATCCCGATCGCGTCATCACAAAGAGTGACGGTGCTCCGGCGTTCCGCCGCTTTCCTCCGAGGCCCTACGCTTGAAGGCTGATCGATCCCCGCCGAGCAGGAGTGAAATGGCCGTCAACCTGGTCAATGTCGAGAACATCAGCAAGGTGTACGGCACCCGTGCCCTGCTGGACGGCGTCTCGCTCGGTGTCTCGGAAGGGGACCGGATCGGGGTCGTCGGGCGCAACGGCGACGGCAAGACCACCCTGATCCGGATGCTCGCCAAGCTGGAGGAGGCCGACTCCGGCCGGGTCACCCACTCCGGCGGGCTGCGCCTCGGTGTGCTCACCCAGCACGACTCCCTGGACCCGGCCGCCACCGTGCGCCACGAGGTCATCCGGGACATGGCCGACCACGAGTGGGCGGGCAACGCCAAGATCCGGGACGTGCTCACCGGACTGTTCGGCGGGCTCGACCTGCCCGGGTTCCCGCAGGGGCTGGACACCGTGATCGCGCCGCTGTCCGGCGGTGAGCGCCGCCGTATCGCGCTGGCCAAGCTGCTCATCGCCGAGCAGGACCTGATCGTCCTCGACGAGCCCACCAACCACCTCGACGTCGAGGGCATCGCCTGGCTGGCCCGGCATCTGCGCGAGCGCCGCTCCGCGCTGGTGTGCGTCACCCACGACCGGTGGTTCCTCGACCAGGTGTGCACCCGGATGTGGGACGTGCAGCGGGGGGTGGTCCATGAGTACGAGGGCGGCTACTCCGACTATGTCTTCGCCCGCGCCGAGCGCGAGCGCATCGCCGCCTCCGAGGAGGCCAAGCGGCAGAACCTCATCCGCAAGGAGCTGGCCTGGCTGCGGCGCGGCGCGCCCGCCCGTACCTCCAAGCCCCGCTTCCGCGTCGAGGCCGCCAATGAACTGATCCAGGACGTGCCGCCGCCCCGGGACAGCAGCGAGCTGATGAAGTTCGCCTCCTCACGGCTCGGCAGGACCGTCTTCGACCTCGAGGACGTCACCGTGCAGGCCGGGCCCAAGGTGCTGCTCAAGCACATCACCTGGCAGCTGGGCCCCGGCGACCGCATCGGTCTGGTCGGGGTGAACGGCGCCGGCAAGACCTCCCTGCTGCGCGCCCTGGCCGAGGCCGCGCGCAGCGAGGGGGAGCGGCAGCCCGCCGGGGGCCGGGTCGTCGTCGGCAGGACCGTCAAGCTCGCCTATCTCTCGCAGGAGGTCGCCGAGCTCGACCCCGCCTTGCGGGTCCTGGAGGCCGTGCAGCAGATCCGCGAGCGCGTCGACCTCGGCAAGGGCCGGGAGATGACCGCCGGACAGCTGTGCGAGACCTTCGGCTTCACCAAGGAGAAGCAGTGGACGCCCGTCGGCGATCTGTCCGGCGGTGAGCGGCGCCGGCTCCAGCTGCTGCGCCTGCTCATGGACGAGCCCAATGTGCTCTTCCTCGACGAGCCCACCAACGACCTCGACATCGAGACCCTCACCCAGCTCGAGGACGTCCTCGACGGCTGGCCGGGATCGATGATCGTCATCTCCCACGACCGGTTCTTCGTCGAGCGGACGACCGACAACGTGTACGCCCTCCTCGGCGACGCCGCCCTGCGGATGCTGCCCCGCGGCATCGACGAGTACCTGGAGCGGCGTCACCGCATGGAGGAGGAGGTCGCCGCCCGGACCGCCGCCCCGGTTCCCGCGGCCGGCAGGTCCGCCGCCTCCGCCGCCGACTCCCGCGCGGCCAAGAAGGAACTCCAGCGGATCGAGCGGCAGTTGGACAAGCTCTCGGCGCGGGAGGCCACGCTCCACGAGCAGATCGCCATGCATGCCACGGACTTCGGGAAGGTGGCCGGGCTCGACGCCGAGTTGCGCGAACTCGTCGGCGAGCGCGAGGAGCTGGAGCTGCGTTGGCTGGAACTGGCCGACGAGGTCCAGTGATACGGAGGGGCCGGGGCCGGTAGGCGGGTGGCGCGCGGACGGTGTGAAAGGCGCGTGAAGGCGCGTAACGGGCGCATCACAGGCCGGTTCTCCCTTGGGAACAGGGCCGTACGGGCCCCGTGATCCCGGGCGGCGCAGTGATAAAAAGGGCCGTCCGGTACCACTTCGAGCGACATCGGCGGGGTGGGGTACCACGGGCGTGGTGACACATCAGTCAAGAGGGGGGAAGGCGCTGATGAATCAGCCACCCGGCCAGCCGCCGCAGGACGGTTTCGGAGCACCGCAGAACCCCCCGTCGGGTGGCTTCGGCGCTCCTCAGGAACCGCAGCCGCCCCAGCCTCCGTCCCCGCCGCAGCCGGGCTACGGCTATCCCCAGCAGCCCGGCCCCTACGCCACGCCCCAGCAGCCCGGCCCCCACGCCCAGCCGGGCCCGTACACTCCGCCCCAGCAGCCGGGACCGTACGCGCAGCAGGGACCGTACGCCCAGCCGGGGCCGTACACCCCGTCAGGCCCGTACACCCCGCCCGGCCCCTACGCCCCGTCGCAGCCGGGTTACGGCTACCCGCCGCAGCCGCCCCAGTTCCCGGGCGCCCCCACCCCGCCGCCCGGCGGTGGCTCCAAGAACCCCTTCAAGGGCAAGGCCGCCCTGGCCGTGGGCGCCGCCGTGGTGGCGCTGCTGGTCATAGGCGGCACCGTGTTCGCGCTCAGCGGCGACGGCGGGGACAAGAAGCCCGTCGCCGACAAGATCGGGAGCGCGAGCCCCTCCGCGTCGGCCCCGAAGCCCGCCCCGGTCGACCCGGGCGACGGCAGCGGCGACGGCGGCGAGGACACGGACCTCAACGAGGGCCGCAAGCCGGGCGAGGCCAAGGTCCTCTGGTACAAGGAGGCACCCGACGCGCCCGGTTCCGGCGCCGACGCCACCGGCATGTGGATCACCGGCACGACGGCGGTGAAGGCCGCCTACAAGCAGATCTTCGGCTACCGGGTGAGCGACGGCGAACCCTCCTGGGACCCCATCTCCTTCCCGCAGAAGATCTGCTCGGTGACCCGGCAGAAGTCGTCCGACGACAAGATCGTGGTCGCCTACAAGGACGGGGTCAGCGACACCGCCACCTGCAACCAGCTCCAGCAGATCGACCTGCGCACCGGCAAGAAGGGCTGGGGCAAGGAGGTTCCCGAGGGCGCGCTGTTCGACAGCACGCTCACCCTCGGCCTCACCCTCGTCGGCGACACCCTGGTGGTCGGCCGCTCCCAGTCCGGCACCGCGTTCGACCTGGGCACCGGCAAGAAGCTGTGGGACAAGCTGCGGTACGACGAGACCTGCTATCCGTCCGGGTTCGCGGGCGGCACCAGGCTGATCTCCATCTCCTCCTGCGCGGCCGCC
This sequence comes from Streptomyces nodosus, assembly GCF_008704995.1. Lineage (NCBI taxonomy): Bacteria > Bacillati > Actinomycetota > Actinomycetes > Kitasatosporales > Streptomycetaceae > Streptomyces > Streptomyces nodosus. The sequence continues at coordinate 3,258,517 of NZ_CP023747.1, read as the reverse complement.
ACCGACAACCAGCACGACGAGGTCCAGGAGCTCGACCCGGCGACCGGCAAGGCCAGATGGACGCGGAAGATACCCAAGGACTGGCGCGTCGAAAACGTGTACTCCGTCGACCCGGTCGTCCTCTACTCCACCGACGAGGACGGGAAGCGCGGGAACATCGCCACACTGAGGAACGACGGCTCGGTGCGCTCCGAGGTCCAGGCGAAGGATTCCTTCGCACCCGACTGCGAGTGGGCGTTCCTCGACCGTGACCTCCAGGACTGCCTGGGCGCGGTGGCCGACGCCGACACCCTGTATCTGCCGACCGAGGCGAAACGCGGCCCGAACGACATCGTCGCGATCAGCCTGGACACGGGCAAGGAGCGGTGGCGGGTGAAGTCCCCGGGGGACACGTCGATGCTTCCGCTGAAGACGGAGGGCGGCCGTCTGATCGTCTATGTCGAGGCGTCGTACAACGCGGGGGGCCGGATCGTCTCCGTCCCGACGACCGGTGGGAGCCACACCATGACCACGCTGCTGCAGAACCCGTCGGGCGCCGCGCGGATCGAGAGCGACTTCTTCTCCAAGGCGATCGACTACGTGGACGGTCGTTTCTACATCTCCACGACCCAGCTGAGCGGCGACGGCAAGTCGAAGGAGAAGCTGATGCTGGCCTACGGAAAGTGACCCGGCCGCCGGCTCCTCCGACCTCGCTCCGCACCCCCGACTCCGTTCTCCTTCCCGAGGTACTCACACCATGAGCCAGCCGCCCCCGCCTCCGAACCAGCCGCCGTCGGGCGGTTTCGGCGCCCCGCAGAGCCCGCCCCCGGGTGGCTTCGGTGCTCCGCAGGACCCGCCCCCGGGTGGTTTCGGTGCCCCGCAGAGTCCGCCTCCCGGTGGTTTCGGCGCGGCCCCGACGCCGCCCCCGCCCTCGCCGGGCTCGTCCCCGACGCCTCCACCGCCCGGACAGGGCCCGGGCTACGCCTACCCGCATCCGGGGACCCCGCCGCAGCAGCCCTACGGCTACCCGCAGCAGCCCGGCTACGGCTATCCCAACCAGCAGCCCGGGTACGGCCACCCGAACCAGCCCGGCTTCGCCCATGCGCCGACCGTCCCGGTACAGCCGAAGGCCTCCGGCGGCCGCAGGCTGACGTCCGCCCAGCTGTGGATCGTCGGCTCCGCGCTCCTGGCCATCGCGCTGATCATCGGCACCGGTGTCTGGTACGCGAACAGCTCGGCCTCCGACGGCGACCCACACCCGCACTCCGCCGCCGGAACCGGTGACAAGGGTGGCGACACCGGCCAGGGCGGCACCGGTGGGTCCGACGGCAAGGCGAGGGAGAAGGTGCCGGCCGACCCCGGCGCCAAGGTCCTCTTCCAGATACCCGCGCCGGAGATCAAGGACAAGAACCAGATCGACAGCGTCGTGGGCTCCTGGCTCACCGACTCCGTCTATGCCAAGGCGAGCGTCGGCCGGATCGTCGGCTACGACCCGGACACCGGCACGACCAAGTGGACGCTGCCGCTGAACGGCCAGACCTGCGGGGGATCGCGCCAGGTCAGCTCCTCCGGGATCGCCGCGGTGGTCAGCGAGGCGGGCCGACGGGCCAACCCGAGGGACCGTAAGCCGTGCAGCGAGATCACCGCGTTCGAGGTGGCCACCGGCAAGAAGCTGTGGACCGGGTCGGTCAAGACCGGTGACACCCCGGTCACTTTCCGAGAGGTCTCGATCAGCGGCAATACGGTCGCGGCCGGCGGCAGTTACGACGGTGGAGCCGCCTTCGACCTGACCACCGGCAAGGTGCTCTGGCAGCCCAAGGTGGGGTCCTGCATGGACGTCGGTTACGCGGGCGGCGAGCAGCTGGTCGCGGTGCGCCGATGCGGCAGCTACGGCGACTGGGCGTACGAGGTGCAGCTCCTCGACTCGAAGTCCGGCAGCGTCAAGTGGAGCTACAAGCTCCCCCACGGCATCGACAACGCCAAGGTGATCTCCACCGCGCCGGTCGTGTTCGGCGTGGACTCGGGTGACATCACCGCCTCCGGTGTCACGGACGTCTTCTCCCTGGACGACACCGGCAAGCTGCGCACGAAGATCACATTGGCGGACGGCAAGTACGACCACGACTGCGGTGTCGGCAAGGTCGACGACTGCCATGCGATCACGGTGGGCAACGACCAGCTGTATGTGCCGAACAGAAGCCACGAGGCGGCCGGCAGCATCGGCATGACCAATGAGATCGTCGCGTTCTCGCTGGACACCGGGAAGACCACCGGCAAGATCGACGAGGGCGACGGCTCCGAGATCTTCCCGTTCCGCATGGACGGCGGGAACGTGCTGGTGTACAAGCGCGGCTCGTACGACGAGGGTTCCCAGGTGCTCTCGGCCGACGGCAAGAGCCTGAAGACGACCAAGCTGCTGGAGACCCCGGCATCCAACGAGGTGTCGAACGCGATCAGCAGCATGGTCCCCAAGACGTCCGAACTGCTCTACACCGACGGCCGGTTGTTCTTCGGCAAGGACCTGGTGTCCAAGCCGTTCCGGGACGACGAGAAGGAGTACATCGCGCTCGGCTTCGGCGCGAAGTAGCACTGCGGCGCAAAGGAGCGCTGCGGCGCGAAACAGCACCACGGCGCGCGCACGGCGAGGGCCTCGCTCCTGTTCGGGGGCGGGGCCTTTCGCGTACCGCTCATCAGGCCCGAAAGGAGGGGATGTCGGCAATCAGGGGTACTTCTCACCGGTAGGGGAAGCGCCAGGTCGAACAAGCGTGTAGCTTCCCTGGGCATGAAGAGCGGGGGGCGCGGCCGGGGGCTTCTTTTCGTGCGGGCCGGCGGTCATCCATAGTGGGCATCCGTGGGGGGACTGGGGGGATGGCTCGATGGGAGTGCGGCTGATGGTGGTCGACGACCACCGACTGCTCGCCGAGGCGCTGGCCTCGGCACTGAAGCTGCGGGGGCACCGGGTGCTCGCCGCGGCCGCGCCCACCGCGGGCGCGGCGGACGTGGTGATCAGCAGGGCACCCGAGGTGTGCCTGCTGGGCACCGCGACCCCCGCCGAGCCGGGGGTCTTCGACCCGGTGGTGCGGATCAAGAAGGAGCGTCCGCAGATCGCGGTGCTGGTCCTCGGGCCGGTGCCGAGCCCGCGCGGCATCGCGGCCGCGTTCGCCGCCGGCGCCTCGGGTTATGTGCGGCACGACGAGCGCATCGAGGGCGTGGAGCGGGCGATCGTCAAGGCGAGGGCGGGCGAGGCGGCCGTGGCACCGCAGTTGCTGCAGGGCGCGTTCAGCGAACTGCTCAATCCGGCGGCGCAGCCGGACGACGAGGGGCAGCGGCTGCTCCAGCTGCTCACCCCGCGCGAGGTGGAGGTCCTGGTGCGGGTCGCGGACGGCGAGGACACCCGGCTGATCGCGGCCGGTATGGGCATCGCACCGTCGACGGCCCGCACCCATGTCCAGCGGGTGCTGATGAAGCTGGGCGTGGGCTCCCGCCTGGAGGCGGCGGCCCTCGCGGCCCGTACCGGACTGCTCGACCGCGCGAGCCCGGTCGGCGACCCGACGCCATAGACACCCGCCGCGACGGACACCTGCCGCGACGGACACCTGCCACGGCCCTGCCGCAGAGCTGCCGCAGACCTGCCGTGAGCCTGCCGTCGACGGACCCGGGGTCCGACATGTCCGGTGGTGCTCTTCTGTGTGGCGATGGTGATGTTGACGCCTGCTGATGGGTCGTGGTTTGTTGTGTTGGCTTCTGTTTGAAGGATGCTGCGGGGGCCGAGGGCAGCCCGGCAGTGCGGCGGAAAGGCGAGCAGTCGTGAAGAAGACGTCGACCCGGCTGGCCGACGGCCGTGAGCTCCTCTACTACGACCTGCGCGACGACACCGTGCGGGACGCGGTGGACCAGCGGCCGCCGGGGCGGACCGTCACCACCTCCGAACTCCGTCGCGACGTACTGCTCGGCGACTCCGTCGCCATCGCCTCGCACCGCCAGGGCCGCGTCTACCACCCGCCGGCCGCCGAGTGTCCCCTGTGCCCCTCCCGGGACGGGAGACCGACCGAGATACCGGACTCCTCGTACGACGTCGTGGTCTTCGAGAACCGCTTTCCCTCCCTCGCCGGGGAGACCGGCCGCTGTGAGGTCGTCTGCTTCACCTCCGACCATGAGGCGTCCTTCGCCGATCTGACGGAGGAACAGGCCGGGCTGGTCCTGGAGGCCTGGACCGACCGCACCGCGGAGCTGTCCCGGCTGCCCGAAGTGCGGCAGGTCTTCTGCTTCGAGAACCGCGGCGCGGAGATCGGCGTGACGCTCGGTCATCCGCACGGCCAGATCTACGGATACCCCTTCGTCACCCCGCGCACCGCACTGATGCTCCGCTCACTCGCCGCCCATCGGGAGGCCGGCGGTGGGGAGAACCTCTTCGACGCCGTCCTGGAGCGCGAACTCGCCGATGAGCGGGTCGTCCTGGAGAGTGACAACTGGGTGGCCTTCGTGCCGTACGCCGCCCACTGGCCGTACGAGGTCCATCTCTATCCCCGGCGGCGCGTCCCCGATCTGCTCGCGCTCGACGAGGCGGCCCGCGCGGAGTTCCCCGCGGTGTATCTGGACCTCCTCCGGCGCTTCGACCGGCTCTTCGACGGGCCGGACGGCGGCGGGCGCGGCAGCGGCGAGGGCGGGAAGGACGCCGGGGGCGCGCCTCCGACGCCGTACATCGCCGCCTGGCACCAGGCGCCGTTCGGCCCCCTGACGGAGTTCGACGGCGTCAACCGGGAGGACTTCGCGCTCCACCTCGAGCTTTTCACCATCCGCCGCACGTCCGGCAAGCTGAAGTTCCTCGCGGGCTCCGAGTCCGGCATGAATGTGTTCATCAACGACGTGCGCCCGGAGACCGCGGCTCAGCGACTGCGAGAGGTAGCGAGTTCATGAGTGGGAAGTACCTGGTCACCGGCGGTGCGGGCTATGTGGGCAGCGTGGTCGCACAGCATCTGCTGGAGGCGGGCCACGAGGTCGTCGTCCTCGACAACCTCTCCACCGGCTTCCGCACGGGTGTGCCGACGGGCGCCCATTTCATCGAGGGCGACATCCGCGACGCCGCCAAGTGGCTGGACGCCTCGTACGACGCGGTCCTGCACTTCGCCGCGTACTCCCAGGTCGGCGAGTCGGTCGTGAAGCCCGAGAAGTACTGGGCCAACAACGTCGGCGGCACCATGGCACTGCTCGGCGCGATGCGTGAGGCGGGCGTGCGCAGGCTGGTCTTCTCCTCCACCGCGGCCACCTACGGCGAACCGGTCCACACCCCGATCACCGAGACCGACCCGACCGCGCCGACCTCCCCCTACGGCGCCTCCAAGCTCGCCGTCGACCATATGATCACCGGCGAGGCGGCCGCCCACGGTCTGGGCGCGGTGTCCCTGCGCTACTTCAATGTGGCGGGCGCCTACGGCCCTTGCGGCGAGCGGCACGACCCCGAGTCGCATCTCATCCCGCTGGTGCTCCAGGTCGCGCAGGGCAGGAGGGAGGCCATCTCGGTCTTCGGCGACGACTACCCGACGCCGGACGGCACCTGTGTCCGTGACTACATCCATGTCGCGGACCTCGCGGAGGCGCATCTGCTGGCGCTGGACGCCGCCGCCCCCGGCGAGCATCTGATCTGCAACCTCGGCAACGGCAACGGCTTCTCGGTGCGCGAGGTCATCGAGACGGCGCGCCGGGTCACCGGACACCCGATCCCGGAGATCACGGCCCCGCGCCGGGGCGGCGACCCGGCGATCCTGGTGGCCTCGGCGACCACCGCCCGTGAACGGCTCGGCTGGAACCCGTCCCGCGCGGACCTCGCGGGGATCGTCGCGGACGCCTGGGAGTTCGCGCGGAACATCGGGAAGGAGCGGTAGGTGGGCGTACGCGAGGACTTCCGGGAGCTCTTCGGAACGGCTCCCGAGGGGGTGTGGTCGGCGCCGGGCCGGGTCAATCTGATCGGCGAGCACACCGACTACAACGACGGCTTCGTGATGCCGTTCGCGCTGCCGCACACGACCCTCGCGGCGGTGTCCCGGCGCACCGACGGCCTGCTGCGGCTGCACTCGGCGGACGTCGGCGGGGGTGTCGTGGAACTCCGCGCCGAGGAGCTGACCCCCGGGTCCGACAAGGGCTGGACGGCCTATCCGGCGGGTGTGGTGTGGGCGCTGCGCGAGGCGTCCCACGGGGTGACCGGCGCGGATGTGCATCTGGCGTCGACGGTGCCGACGGGCGCGGGCCTGTCGTCGTCGGCCGCGCTGGAGGTCGTCGTCGCCCTCGCGCTGAACGACCTGTTCGGACTGGGCCTCGAGCCCCGGCGGCTGGCCCGCCTGTGCCAGCGCGCCGAGAACGTCTATGTCGGTGCCCCGACCGGCATCATGGATCAGACGGCGTCGGCGTGCTGCGAGGAGGGCCACGCCCTCTTCCTCGACACCCGTGACCTCTCCCGGCGGCAGATCCCCTTCGATCCGGCTGCCGCGGGCCTGCGCCTGCTGGTCGTCGACACCCGGGTCAAGCACGCCCACAGCGACGGCGAGTACGGCAGACGCCGCGCCGGCTGTGAGAAGGGGGCGGCGCTGCTCGGCGTGGACGCCCTGCGGGACGTGCCCCTCGCGGAGCTGGACGCGGCGCTGGCACGGCTGGGCGACGACGAGGAGCTGCGGCGCCTGGTGCGGCATGTCGTCACGGAGGACGCCCGGGTGGAGCGGGTGGCGGCCCTGCTGGAGGCGGGCGACATCCGAGCGATCGGCCCGGTCCTGACCCGGGGTCATGCCTCGCTGCGCGACGACTTCCGCATCTCCTGCCCGGAGTTGGACCTGATCGTGGACACGGCACGGTCCGCGGGCGCGCCGGGCGCCCGGATGACCGGCGGCGGCTTCGGCGGCTCGGCGATCGTCCTCGCGGAGGAGGCCGAGGTCCCCGCCCTCACCGAGGCCATCGAGAACGCCTTCACCACGGCAAACTTCACGCCCCCACGCATCTTCGAGGCCGTGCCCTCGGCGGGGGCACGGCGACTGTCCTGAGCGCGGACGCCTCGAGGCCGAGCGGTCGGCCGAGCGGTCAGCCGAGCCGCTTCGTCAGGGTGTACTCCGTGATCCCCGGCGGATAGTCGGGGATCACGCACACCACGTCATAGCCCTGCTTCCGGTAGAACTCGGGGGCCTGGAAGTCCCAGGTCTCCAGGCGCGCGGCGGTGCATCCGCGCCCCTCGTGCGCCCTGTGCTCCGCCTCGGTCAGCAGCCGGGTGCCGAGGCCCGCGCCGCGGTGGCGCTCGTCCACCCACAGAAACGCGATATGCAGCCAACCCGCCCAGGTGTGGCCGGTCAGTCCGCCCGCCAGCTTTCCCTCCGGGTCCAACGCCCAGATATGGAGCGGGACTTCGTGTCCACCGGGGGTTCCGCGCAGGGCGCGCAGCGCCGGGGACGCCGCTGTGTTCGTCTCGCGCAGCCCGGCGCGGAGCAGCTCCCACCGGCCGTTGTCGACTTCCGTCTCGATACGAAACATGCGGCTCACCATAATCGCGCCGGCCGAGCAGTTCTGCGAATTTGCTTCCGCTCCCGGCCCTCGGCCCTACCCTGTGAACAGTGCCGGTGGGGGCCGGTGCCGACCAGGGGGCGAGACAGCCGGGTACGACGCCCGGAGTGGGGGTAGCAGTTCCAGCACGGCGGCGGCCGTGCGGTGCGTCGTCCTGTCCCAGGTGACATGACCGGGGAGCACTCCGGGCGCGGCATCCGCGCCGGTCGTCCCCCGACCAGTGGGGGTTTCAGTGGTTCGCATCCGAGTCCTGGTCGTCGACGACCACCGCATCTTCGCCGAGTCGCTCGCCGCCGCCCTGGCGGCCGAGCCCGATGTCGATGTCTCCGCGGCCGGCAGCGGCCCGGCCGCCCTGCGCTGTCTGGAGCGGGCGGCCGGGGAGGGCCGCAGATTCGATGTGATGCTGGTCGACGCGGACCTCGGGGGCAATGTCCCGGGCTCGCGCCCGGCGGTGCCCGTCCAGGAGGGCAACGCGGACGGGCTCGTCGACGGCATCTCCCTGGTCGCCGGCGTCCGCTCCGGGCACCCCGGGGTGCGGACCGTCGTCCTCGCCGAGAAGGACGACCCGCGCCGCGCCGCCCTCGCCCTGGGGGCCGGCGCCTCCGGCTGGGTCGCCAAGGACTGCTCGCTGTCCCGGCTGCTCACGGTCATCCGGGGGGTGCTGAGGGACGAGACGCATCTGCCGCCCGCCCTGCTCACCGGCGTGCTGCGCGAGCTGACCGCGGCCCGCAGGCACCGCACCGAGAGCGAGCGGCTGGTGGAGTCCCTGACCCCCCGGGAGCGGGAGGTGCTGCGGTGCATGGTCGCCGGACTCGGCCGCAAGGCCGTCGCCGAGCGGCTGTTCCTCTCCCCGCACACCGTCCGCACCCATATGCAGAACGTCCTCGGCAAGCTGGGCGTCCACTCCACCCTCGCCGCCGTGGCCCTCGCCCGCCGGGCCGGTGTCGGGCCGGCCGACCTAGGGGATGTTGTCGAACGGGGCGGTCAACTGGCGTAGCAGCGAGGCCAGTTCACCGCGCTGGGCGGTGCTCAGCTCGACCAGGATGGCGCGCTCCTGGTCGAGCAGTCCGGCGAGCGCCTGGTCCGCCTGGTCACGGCCCTCGTCCGTGAGCCGTACCAGCACGCCCCGGCGGTCATTGGGGTCGGGCAGCCGTTCGACCAGGCCCTTCTTCGCGAGGCGGTCGATGCGGTTGGTCATCGTGCCGGAGGTGACCAGCGTCTGGGTCAGCAGCTGGCCGGGGGAGAGCTGATAGGGGCTGCCGGCCCGCCGCAGCGCGGTGAGGACGTCGAACTCCCAGGGCTCCAGGCTGTGCTCGGCGAACGCCAGCCTGCGGGCGCGGTCCAGATGCCGGGCCAGCCTGCTCACCCGGCTGAGCACTTCGAGTGGTTCCACGTCGAGGTCCGGGCGCTCCCGGCGCCACGCCGCGACCAGCCGATCGACCTCGTCCTCCATGGCAGATCAGTGTAGTGGTTGTGTCGACGTGAAGTCTCTTGACGTTTACTGTCTTGAGATCGAGTATCTTGACGTCGAGAGAATGGCTCGATGTCGAGAGAACGTCCGCGCTGTGGAGCTACACAGTGTCCGAGGCAGGAGGCTCCGCCCATGTCCGCCGCATCGCCCGTCTGGGACCCCGGTCAGTACCTGCGCCACGCCGGCCACCGCGCCCGCCCCTTCGCCGATCTGCTCGCCCGGGTCCCGGGGCTGCCCGGGGAGGCGCCCCGCATCGCCGATCTGGGCTGCGGCCCCGGGAACGTCACCACCCTGCTCGCCGACCGCTGGCCCACCGCGCACATCACCGGGTACGACAACTCGCCGGAGATGCTGGATACGGCCCACACCGTCCACGAGGGCCCCACCCCGGGAGGCGGACGCCTCGACTTCGCCCCCGCCGACCTCCGTGTCTGGACGCCCGGGGAGCCCCACGATCTGATCGTCAGCAATGCCGCCCTGCAATGGGTGCCCGGACATGCGAACCGCTTCCCCGACTGGGTCTTCGGCCTCGCCCCCGGCGGCACCCTCGCCTTCCAGGTACCCGGCAACTTCGACTCCCCCAGCCACCGGCTGATGAGGGAACTGGCCCACTCGGCCCGCTGGAGGGGCCGCCTCGCCGGCGTCCTGCGCCACGACGACGCCGTGCTCGCCCCCGAGGACTATCTGCGGTACCTCACCTCGCTCGGCTGTACGGCCGACGTCTGGGAGACGACGTACCTTCATCTGCTCCAGGGCGAGGACCCGGTCCTCGACTGGGTGAAGGGGACCGGACTGCGGCCGGTCCTCACCGAGCTGGGCGAGGAGGCGGAGGAGTTCCTCACCGACTACCGCGCGGCCCTGCGTGAGGCCTACCCGGCCACCTCGCACGGCACCGTGTTCCCCTTCCGCCGCATCTTCGTGGTCGCCACCAAGGAGGCCTGAACCGCGCTCGCCGCGACCCGGGGCGGGGGTGTCACTGCTTGCGGTGGCCTATCAGCCGGGGCTTCGGTTCCAGTCCGTCCAGGCCGTGCCACGCCAGGTTCACCAGATGCGCGGCGACCTCGGCCTTCTTCGGGCGGCGCACGTCCAGCCACCACTGGCCCGTCAGCGCCACCATGCCCACCAGCGCCTGCGCGTACAGCGGGGCGAGCTTCGGGTCGAAACCGCGGCTCTTGAACTCGCGGCCCAGGATGTCCTCGACCTGGGTCGCGATGTCCGAGATCAGGGAGGCGAAGGAGCCGGTCGACTGCGGGATGGGGGAGTCACGGACCAGGATGCGGAACCCGTCCGTGTACTCCTCGATGTAGTCCAGCAGGGCCAGGGCGGCCTGTTCGCACAGCTCACGGGGGTGCCCGGCGGTCAGCGAGCTGGTCACCATGTCGAGCAGGCGCCGCATCTCGCGGTCCACCACCACCGCGTACAGCCCCTCCTTGCCGCCGAAATGCTCGTACACCACCGGTTTGGAGACCCCGGCCTTGGCCGCGATCTCCTCCACCGAGGTGGCCTCGAACCCCTTGGCGGCGAACAACGTGCGACCGATCTCCAGCAACTGCTGGCGGCGCTCCGCGCCGGTCATCCGGGTGCGGCGCGCGCGCCGCGGCTTTTCGTTGCTGGGGGTGCTGGAGGAGTCGGTCGCCACGTGTCAATCATGCCGCGTCGGCGCGCACCGTCCTGCGCCGGGAGCCGTTTCCGTCGTCGTTGCGGCGGGAATCGATACGGGAGCGTGACGGCCAGCGCACGTCGTGTGCCCAGCCCAGCCGCTCGAACCAGCGGATGATCCGCGCCGAGGAGTCCAGCTGACCCCGCTCCACACCGTGCCGTGCCGACGTCGGGTCCGCGTGATGCAGGTTGTGCCAGGACTCGCCGCAGGAGAGCACCGCCAGCCACCACACATTGCCCGAGCGGTCGCGGGACTTGAAGGGGCGCTTGCCCACCGCGTGACAGATCGAGTTGATCGACCAGGTCACATGGTGCAGCAACGCCACCCGGACGAGGGACCCCCAGAAGAGCGCCGTGAACGCACCCCACCAGGACATCGTCACCAGCCCGCCGATCAGCGGGGGCAGCAGCAGCGAGAGCGCCGTCCACAGCACGAACTGGCGCGAGATCGTCCGGATCGCCCCGTCCTTGATCAGGTCCGGCGCGTACTTGTCCTGGGGCGTCTGCTCCTCGTCGAACATCCAGCCGATGTGGGCCCACCACAGGCCCTTCAGCAGCGCGGGGACCGTCTCCCCGTAGCGCCACGGGGAATGCGGATCGCCCTCCGCGTCCGAGAACTTGTGGTGCTTGCGATGGTCGGCCACCCAGCGCACCAGCGGGCCCTCGACGGCCATCGAGCCCGCGATCGCCAGCGCGATCCGCAGGGGCCGCTTCGCCTTGAAGGAGCCATGGGTGAAGTAGCGGTGGAAGCCGATCGTGATGCCGTGACAGCCGAGGTAGTAGAAGAAGACCAGCAGGCCGATGTCGAGCCAGCTCACGCCCCAGCCCCAGGCTAGTGGCACCGCCGCCACCAGGGCCAGGAACGGGACGGTGATGAAGAGCAGCAGGGTGATCTGCTCGATCGAGCGCTTCTGCTCGCCGCCCAGCGTCGCCGAGGGCAGCGGGCCGCCGCCGTTCGCCTCCGGGGCGTCGTCGTCGATCACATCGGAGTGTGTGGGCATGGGGCGTCCCCTGTGGGGTCGAGGGTCGAGGCTGGTGCCCGGATACGGTCCCAGGGTCCCGTCGGGATGCGACGGGAGCACCTACGGTTCCGTAACCTACGGCGTCGTAAGTATGGCAGTGCGTCGTACGGCGGCAAGAGCCCGCGAGCCTGCGCGTCCGTGTGGAGACCTATCCTTGGACTCGTTCGGACAGCGCGGTCCGCTCTGTTTTCTTCCCGGATGCCCGGTCCGCATGCGGTCACCGCCGCGCGGCACCCGTCCGGGGCCCTGCCCAGACGATCCCATCCGTCGCCTGCCGCGGCCTCCTCAGGGATGACGCCCGGGCGACGCACCTCCGGATGACTGCAAGGAGCCGCACCTGTGAGCAGTGCCGACGACCAGACCACGACGACCAACAGTGAGTTGCGCGCCGATATCCGCCGACTGGGTGACCTGCTCGGCGAGACCCTTGTCCGGCAGGAGGGCCCCGAGCTCCTGGAACTGGTCGAGCGGGTCCGCCGACTGACCCGGGAGGACGGGGAGGCCGCGGCGGAACTGCTGCGCGGCACCGAACTGGAGACCGCCGCCAAGCTGGTGCGCGCCTTCTCCACCTACTTCCATCTGGCCAATGTTGCCGAGCAGGTCCACCGCGGCCGGGAGCTGCGCGACCGGCGTGCCGCCGAGGGCGGTGTCCTCGCCCGGACGGCCGACCGGCTGAAGGACGCCGACCCCGAGCATCTGCGCGAGACCGTCGGACACCTCAATGTGCGCCCGGTGTTCACGGCCCACCCCACGGAGGCCGCACGCCGGTCCGTCCTCAACAAGCTCCGGCGCATCGCGGCCCTGCTGGAGACCCCCGTCCTCGACTCCGACCGGCGGCGCCACGACATCCGTCTCGCGGAGAACATCGACCTCGTCTGGCAGACCGACGAACTCCGCGTGGTGCGCCCCGAACCCGCCGACGAGGCCCGTAACGCCATCTACTACCTGGACGAGTTGCACGCCGGCGCCGTCGGCGACGTCCTGGAGGACCTCACCGCCGAACTGGAGCGCGTCGGCGTCAAGCTGCCCGACGAGACCCGCCCCCTCACCTTCGGCACCTGGATCGGCGGCGACCGCGACGGCAACCCCAATGTGACCCCCGAGGTCACCTGGGAGGTGCTGATCCTCCAGCACGAGCACGGCATCAACGACGCGCTGGAGATGATCGACGAGCTGCGCGGCTTCCTCTCCAACTCCATCCGCTACACCGGCGCCACCGAGGAACTGCTCCAGTCGCTCGACACCGATCTGGAGCTGCTGCCCGAGATCAGCCCCCGCTACAAGCGCCTCAACGCCGAGGAGCCGTACCGGCTGAAGGTCACCTGCGTGCGGCAGAAGCTGCTGCACACCAAGGAGCGCCTCGCCAAGGGCACCCCCCATGAGCCCGGGCGGGACTACCTCGGCACCTCGGACCTGCTGCGGGACCTCCGGCTCGTCCAGACCTCGCTCCGCGCCCACCGGGGCGGTCTGTTCGCCGACGGCCGTCTGGCCCGCACCATCCGCACCCTCGCCGCCTTCGGCCTCCAGCTCGCCACCATGGACGTCCGCGAGCACGCCGACGCCCACCACCACGCCCTCGGCCAGCTCTTCGACCGGCTCGGCGAGGAGTCCTGGCGCTACGAGGACATGCCGCGCGAGTACCGGCACAAGCTGCTCGCCAAGGAACTGCGCTCCCGGCGCCCCCTCGCCCCCACCCCCGCCCCGCTCGACGAGGCCGGTGCCCGGACCCTGGGCACCTTCGAGACCGTCAAGCGGGCCCTGGAGGTCTTCGGCCCCGAGGTCATCGAGTCCTACATCATCTCCATGTGCCAGGGCGCCGACGACGTGTTCGCCGCGGCGGTCCTCGCCCGTGAGGCCGGTCTGGTCGATCTGCACGCCGGCTGGGCCAGGATCGGCATCGTCCCGCTGCTGGAGACCACCGACGAGCTCAGGGCCGCCGACAGCATCCTGGAGGAGATGCTCGCCGACCCCTCCTACCGGCGGCTGGTCGCCCTGCGCGGCGATGTGCAGGAGGTGATGCTCGGCTACAGCGACTCCTCCAAGTTCGGCGGCATCACCACCTCCCAATGGGAGATCCACCGCGCCCAGCGCCGGCTGCGCGACGTCGCCCACCGCTACGGCGTACGCCTCAGGCTCTTCCACGGCCGCGGCGGCACCGTCGGCCGCGGCGGCGGCCCCAGCCACGACGCGATCCTCGCCCAGCCCTGGGGCACCCTGGAGGGCGAGATCAAGGTGACCGAGCAGGGCGAGGTCATCTCCGACAAGTATCTGATCCCGTCCCTGGCCCGGGAGAACCTCGAACTCACCGTCGCCGCCACCCTCCAGGCCTCCGCCCTGCACACCGCGCCCCGTCAGTCGGGCGAGGCCCTGGCCCGCTGGGACGCCGCCATGGACGTGGTCTCCGACGCCGCCCACGCCGCCTACCGCGAGCTTGTCGAGGACCCGGGCCTGCCCGCGTACTTCTTCGCCTCCACCCCGGTCGACCAACTCGCCGACCTGCACCTCGGCTCCCGCCCCTCGCGGCGGCCGGACTCCGGCGCCGGTCTTGACGGACTGCGCGCCATCCCCTGGGTGTTCGGCTGGACCCAGTCACGGCAGATCGTGCCCGGCTGGTACGGCGTCGGCTCCGGCCTCAAGGCGCTGCGCGAGGCGGGCCTCGACACCGTGCTCGCCGAGATGCACGAGGAGTGGCACTTCTTCCGCAACTTCGTCTCCAACGTGGAGATGACCCTCGCCAAGACGGATCTGCGGATCGCCCGTCACTATGTCGACACCCTGGTGTCCGAGGACCTCAGGCCCGTCTTCACGGCCATCGAGACCGAGCACCGGCTGACGGTCCGTGAAGTCCTGCGCATCACCGGGGAGAAGGAGCTGCTGGACGCCGATCCGGTCCTGAAGCAGACCTTCGCCATCCGGGACGCCTATCTCGACCCGATCTCCTACCTCCAGGTCGCCCTGCTCAAGCGCCAGCGCGACGCGGCCGCAGCCGGCGCCGAGCCGGACCCGCTGCTGGCCCGCGCGTTGCTGCTCACCGTGAACGGTGTGGCGGCGGGACTGCGCAACACCGGCTGAGCCGCCCGGAACGGAGCGGTGCCCGCGAGGCCCTCGGGTCCGCGGGCACCGTCGTCCCGGAGCGGTCCGGAAGACCGTGGAACAGCCCGGAAGCGCACACGGACCGCCACCGGGGCGCCGGCACCCCTCAGAGCGCAGGAAGGCGGCGGTTCAGAGCGCCAGGAAGGTGGCGGTCAGCAGTGCGCCCCCCGCCCCGGCCAGCACCCACGCCAGGCGCGCCAGCCGCAGCCCGCCGGCCACCACGACGGAGGCCAGCAGCAGTGCCCCGCCCAGCGGCAGCCATGCGTAGAGCATCCCGGCCGGTCCGGAGCGCACCACCTCGTCGGAGTCCGGCTTCACGATCACGGAGTAGGTCTGGCCCTGCTGCACCGCGACCGACTTCCTGATGTCCACGCTGTCGCGCGTCTTCGCCCCCACCGAGGCCGGGACGAAGGGGCCGCTGCACAGCTCGGGCCCGCACCGGGTCACCTCGACCGTGCCGTGCTCACGGCCCTTGGTGAGCATCACGTACTGCGCGGTGCCCCAGGAGCCCCAGACGCCGGAGATCACGATCAGCACGGCGACCGCGCCCGTCGCCGCGAGCCGCAGCGCCGCGACCGCACCCGAGGAGGAGACGGCAGAAGGCATGGCGGCGATCCTTGGCCATGGCCGAGCCCCCGGTCAACTCCGGCCCCGTCCCGCGGGCGACACATCCCCAGTTGTGCCCATGTGTCGAGGGAGCGGGGCGCGGGCCGGGGACGGGCCCGGACCGGCTCAGGAGTTGTAGCTGCTCTGCGCCCGCTCCAGACCGTCGAGCACCAGACACTCCACCGCGTCCGCGGCCCGGTCCACGAAGTAGTCCAGCTCCTTGCGCTCCGCCGGGGAGAAGTCCTTCAGCACGAAGTCCGCCACCTGCATACGTCCCGGCGGACGCCCGATCCCGAACCGCACCCGGTGGTAGTCCGCGCCCATGGCCTTCGTCATCGACTTCAGCCCGTTGTGGCCGTTGTCGCCGCCCCCCAGCTTCAGGCGCAGGGTGCCGTAGTCGATGTCCAGCTCGTCGTGCACGGCCACGATGTTCGCGGGCGGCACCTTGTAGAAGTCCCGCAGCGCGTTCACCGGGCCGCCCGACAGGTTCATGTACGACATGGGCTTGGCGAGGATCACCCGGCGGCCGGACGGGCCCGGGGGACCGATCCGCCCCTCCACGACCTGTGCCTGCGCCTTGCCGGCGCGCTTGAACTTCCCGCCGGTCCGGTCGGCCAGCAGATCGACCACCATGAAGCCCACGTTGTGCCGGTTCATGGCGTACTCGGGTCCGGGGTTGCCGAGGCCCACGACGAGCCAGGGGGCGTTGGCAGCAGAGGTGGTCACGTCCATGTCTCCTTGATACGCGCCAGCCGCTGCCCCTCACGGGAACAGCGGCTGACGAAACGACGACGGTGAGGATCAGGCCTCGGCGGCCTCTTCGCCCTCCGGCGCCTCCTCCGCCTGGGCGGCCAGCACCTGGAGGACCACCGTGTCCTCCTCGACCGCCAGGGTCGAACCGGCCGGCAGCGTGATGTCCTTGGCGAGGACGGCGTCACCGGCGCTCAGGCCCTGGATCGACACGGTCACGGCCTCGGGGATGTGCGTGGCCTCGGCCTCGACCGGCAGCGTCACCAGCACGTGCTCCAGCAGGTTGCCGCCCGGGGCCAGCTCGCCCTCGGTCTGGACCGGGATCTCGACCGTGACCTTCTCGCCGCGCTTGACCAGCAGCAGGTCCACGTGCTCCAGGAAGCCCTTCAGCGGGTCGCGCTGCACGGCCTTCGGGATCGCCAGCTCGGTGGTCTTGCCGTCGATGTCCAGGGAGATCAGGACGTTCGGCGTGCGCAGCGCGAGCAGCAGCTCGTGGCCGGGCAGGGTCAGGTGCAGCGGGTCGGTGCCGTGACCGTAGAGAACGCCGGGAACCTTGCTCTCCCGACGGATACGGCGGGCGGCGCCCTTGCCGAACTCGTCGCGCGTCTGGGCGGCGATCTTCACATCAGCCATGATCACTCCTCGTAGGATCCGGAACGTACGGGTCACCCGGCCACGAACGGCCTGCTACGAAGAGCGCGTCGATTACGGACCGCCGTACCGCACGGGTACGGCCTCCCTCGCCGAGCAACTGCAGCAGTCTACTCGGAGCGGAAGGCCGCACCCAAAACGATCTCTACCGGCGTATCGTCACTGCTCGTCGAAGAGGCTCGTCACCGAACCGTCCTCGAACACCTCGCGCACCGCGCGCGCGATGGTCGGCGCGATCGACAGCACCGTGATCTTGTCCAGATCCAGCTCGCCCGGAGTGGGGAGCGTGTCGGTGAAGACGAACTCGCTCACCTTCGAGTTCTTCAGACGGTCGGCCGCCGGACCCGACAGCACACCGTGGGTGGCCGTCACGATCACGTCCTCCGCACCGTGCGCGAACAGCGCGTCCGCGGCCGCGCAGATCGTGCCACCGGTGTCGATCATGTCGTCGACCAGGACGCACACCCGGCCCTTGACCTCACCCACCACCTCGTGGACCGTCACCTGGTTGGCGACGTCCTTGTCGCGGCGCTTGTGCACGATCGCCAGCGGGGCGCCCAGGCGGTCGCACCAGCGGTCGGCCACCCGCACACGGCCCGCGTCCGGGGAGACCACCGTCAGCTTGGCGCGGTCCACCTTCTGGCCCACGTAGTCCGCCAGCAGCGGCAGCGCGAACAGATGGTCCACCGGGCCGTCGAAGAAGCCCTGGATCTGGTCGGTGTGCAGATCCACCGTGAGGATGCGGTCCGCGCCCGCGGTCTTCATCAGATCGGCGATCAGACGCGCCGAGATCGGTTCACGTCCGCGGTGCTTCTTGTCCTGCCGCGCGTAACCGTAGAACGGCACGATGACGGTGATGGAACGAGCCGACGCGCGCTTCAGCGCGTCGATCATGATCAGCTGCTCCATGATCCACTTGTTGATCGGAGCCGTGTGGCTCTGGATCAGGAAGCAGTCGGCACCGCGCGCCGACTCCTGGTAGCGGACGTAGATCTCGCCGTTGGCGAAGTCGAAGGCCTTCGTCGGGACGACCCCGACCCCCAGTTGCTGGGCGACCTCCTCGGCAAGCTCGGGGTGGGCGCGGCCGGAGAAGAACATCAATTTCTTCTGGCCGGTCGTCTTGATCCCGGTCACAGCACAGTCTCCTCAGAGGTGTTCTCAGCTGGGTGTCGAGGGGCCGTCAGAGCCGTCGCGACTCGGACGGCCGTCACAGCTGTTGGGTGCGGTTGTGCACTTATCACGGTACGCCGTGTCAGACGCGCCTGTTTTCGGTCAGCCTTCGCTTTCCGGCCCCCGGGAGTCGCCCTCGGCGGCCTTCGCGGCCGCGCTGCCAGGACGCTTCCGGGCCACCCAGCCCTCGATATTCCGCTGCTGGCCACGGGCTACGGCCAGCGAGCCGGGCGGCACATCCTTGGTGATCACGGAGCCGGCCGCGGTGTAGACGCCGTCCCCGATGGTGACGGGCGCCACAAACATGTTGTCCGCGCCGGTACGGCAGTGGGCGCCCACCCTGGTGTGGTGTTTGTCCTGTCCGTCATAGTTCACGAACACGCTGGCGGCCCCGATGTTGGTGTACTCGCCGATCGTCGCGTCACCCACATAGGAGAGATGCGGGACCTTGGTGCCCTCGCCGATGGAGGCGTTCTTGGTCTCCACATAGGTGCCGATCTTGGCCTTGAGGCCGAGGCGGGTGCCGGGCCGCAGATAGGCGTACGGGCCCACCGACGCCTGCGGGCCCACGGTCGCGCCGTCGGACACCGTGGTGTCCACCCGCGCCCCGGCGCCCACCTGGGTGTCCTTCAGCCGCGCGTTCGGGCCGACCTCGGCGCCCTCGGCGAGGTGCGTGGAGCCCAGCAGTTGGGTCCCGGGGTGGACGATCGCGTCCGGCTCGAAGGTCACCGTCACATCGACCCAGGTGGTCGCGGGGTCGACGATGGTCACCCCGGCGAGCATCGCGTCGGTGAGCAGCCGGTCGTTGAGGATGCGCCGGGCCTCGGCCAGCTGCACACGGTTGTTGATGCCGGCGATCTCACGGTGGTCGGCGGCGACGGAGGCGCCCACCCGGTGACCCGCCTCGCGCAGGATCCCGAGGACGTCGGTGAGGTACTCCTCGCCCTGGCTGTTGTCCGTCCTGACCTTCCCGAGCGCCTCGGCGAGCAGCCGTCCGTCGAAGGCGAACACCCCCGAGTTGATCTCCTTGATCGCCCGCTCGGACTCGCTCGCGTCCTTGTGCTCGACGATGGCGGTGACCGCACCGGTGTCGGCGTCGCGCACGATACGGCCGTAGCCGGTGGCGTCGGGGACCTCGGCGGTCAGCACGGTGACGGCGTTGCCGTCCTGCTGGTGCGTGCCCGCGAGACGCCGGAGCGTGTCGCCGGTCAGCAGCGGGGTGTCCCCGCACACGACGACCACGGTGCCGTCGACGGAACCGCCCAGCTCCTCCAGGCCCATCCGGACGGCGTGCCCGGTGCCGTTCTGCTCGGCCTGTACGGCGGTCCGTACGGCGGGGTCGATCCCGGCGAGATGGGCGGTGACCTGCTCCCGGGCGTGGCCCACGACCACGACCAGGTTCTCTGGCTCCAACTCGCGTGCGGAGGCGAGCACATGCCCGACGAGGGAACGGCCGCAGATGTCGTGCAGGACCTTGGGTGTGGCCGATTTCATACGGGTGCCCTCACCCGCTGCGAGAACGACGACGGCTGCCGGGCGGTTGGCGCTCACGGGGATGCCCTTCGGCTTCATGATGAGGTGGACATCCGCAGAATACCGGGGCGTTTCCGGAGAGACATGAGGGCGGGCCCCGACGGTGCTGTCAGGGCCCGCTGTTCTGGAGCTCCCGGAGAAGGATTCGAACCCTCATTCAACGGACCAAAACCGTTTGTCCTGCCCTTAGACGATCCGGGATGGCTCTTCCGCTCCGTCCGACCTGCTTGATCGGCTTCGCGTGCGCACCCCACTATGCCGTACCGGGGGGCCTCGGTGCGACGGTGCGAGTCGGTCTCTTCGGGACTTCGGGGACGAGAGGGCCCCGGTGGCCCGGGGGTTCGCCGGCGGGGGATCGGTACGGGATCGGCGGGGCGTCGGCGGGGCATCCGCGGGGCCGGCATCCGGTTTTTCGGCGCCGAAGGGTGCGTGATTGAGGGCTTTCGGAAGGATCTTGTCGGGTTTCGCTCATGTTCGATCACGGAACGTGGTGTGTCCCGGCAGTCGGAACTCGCCGGAAATCCGGTGCCCCGCGCCCGTAGGCTGGAGGCATGACCACGACGGGGGAAGACCACATCGGGGCCGGGGGAGGCCCCTGGTGGTGGCCGCGGTGGCGCAGCGCACTGCTCGACATCTCGCTCGCGGCGGCGTCCGCCGCGGAGTGCGCGGCCGACGGGGTCCAGTTCTCACGGGATGCCGGGCTGCCGGTCCCCGTGGGGACGCTGTTCGGGCTGATCACGGGGGTCACGCTGCTGTTGCGGCGTAAATGGCCCGTCGCGGTCGTGCTGGTGTCCATCGCGATCACGCCGGCCCAGATGGGTTTCCTGATGGGCGTCGTCGGGCTGTACACGCTCGCCGCGTCCGAGTTGCCCCGGCGGATCATCGGCGCGCTGGCGGGGATGTCGTTCGTCGGGATGTTCATCGTCACCTATGTGCGGGCCCATCAGGGGCTGGTGCGGGGCGATCTGTCGATCGCGGGCGGGTTCATCCCCTTTCTCTCGGTCACGACCGCTCTCGGGCTGACGGCTCCGCCCGTGCTGCTGGGGATGTATGTGGGCGCCCGGCGGCGGCTGATGGAGAGCCTCCGGGAGCGGGCGCACTCGCTGGAGCGGGAGTTGATGCTGCTCGCGGAGCGCGCCGAGGAACGGGCGGAGTGGGCGCGCAACGAGGAGCGCCGGCGGATCGCGCGGGAGATGCACGACGTCGTCGCGCACCGGGTGAGCCTGATGGTGGTGCACGCCGCCGCCCTTCAGGCGGTCGCCCGGAAGGACCCCGAGAAGGCGGTGAAGAACGCCGCGCTGGTCGGGGACATGGGGCGGCAGGCACTGACCGAGCTGCGGGAGATGCTCGGGGTGCTGCGCAGCGACGAGGCGGCGCCGGTCCGGCCGGCCCGCGCGACGGCCCTACCGGCCGAACCGGCGACGGCCGCCGTGGCCCTGGTCCCCGTCGTCGACGACTCCGCCGAGGGCCCCTGTCTGGCGGCGCTGGAGGAGTTGGTCGGGCAGTCGGCGGCGGCCGGGATGGTCGTGAACCTGTCGGTGGAGGGCGATACCCGGTCGTACACGCCGCAGGTGGAGCAGACTGCCTACCGCGTGGTGCAGGAGGCGCTCACCAATGTGCACAAGCACGCGGCGGGTGCCAAGACCCATGTGCGGCTCGCCCACCGGTCGGAGGAGATCGCGATGCAGGTGGAGAACGAGCCGCCGCCCGAGCCCGGCCCGGCGGCCGCCGTCCGGCTGCCGAGCGGCGGGAACGGGCTGGTCGGGATGAAGGAGCGGGTCAGCGCGCTGGGTGGGGTCTTTGTGTCGGGGCCGACGGACGCGGGCGGGTTCCGGGTGTCGGCGGTGATCCCGGCCCAGGCGGCGTGAGCCGGCTCGGACGCGCCGTGCACGGCCGATGGATCTTCCCTGCGTTCCCGGGGCGCCGATTCCCGACGCGCGCCCTGCCCGCACCCCGAGCGCCCGCCCCCGCCCCGGGCGCGCGCCTGGGCTTCGTCTGCGTCCTGCGTTCTGCGTACGGCCGTCTTGTCTCGTCCGTGTGCCGGGCGCGCGCCCTGTCTGTGTCTTGGGCGCGCGCCCCGTTCGTGCGCGGGGTGCGGGGGCCGGGCGCCCGCCGGTGTCACCCCGCCGTGAGGCGTACCGGCTCGATTCCGGTGAGCAGGGTGGCCAGACCGTGGTCGATGCTGGGGCCGAGGTACCAGTCGCCGGTGTGGTCGAGGGCGTAGACGCGGCCCTCGAGGTCGATGGCGAGCAGGGCGCGGCTTTCGGACTCCTCCCCGATCGGGCAGACCTCGGTGTCCAGGGCGCGGCCCAGGTCGCCGAGGGTGCGGGCCATATGAAGGCCGTGCAGCGGGTCGAGCCGGAGGGCGACGGGGGCGAGTTGCCGGCCGGGCCCCTGAGCGGTGATCTCCAGGTTGCCGAACTCCGCCCAGGCCTCCACGGCGGCGGGGAAGACGCTGTGCCGGTGGCCGGCGGGGGATTCATGGTCGCGCAGGGCGTCGGCCCAGATCTCGGCCTGCCCGACGTCCCAGCGGCCGGGCTGCCATCCCGCACCGCGCAGCGCGGCGTCCACGGGTACCGAGAAGCGGGTGGAGGAGCGGTCTGTGTGCATCTGCCCTTCGTTCGTCGAGTGCCAGGGTCCGGCGCGAGTGCCGTCGGGTGCGCCGTCGTGCGATGTGCCGTGGTGCGACATGCCGTCGCGGGATGCCGCGGTGCGGCGTGTCGTCGCGGGGCGGGGAGGTGCCGTGCCGAGGGTCAGCCCTGAGCCGCCGGGTCGACGATGCGCACGCCGAAGTGACCGCTGAGCGCGGTGCAGGCGCGGCAGGGCGCGGCGAAGCTGCCGTGCAGCGGGTCGCCGTCCTCCCGGATACGGCGGGCGGTGAGCTTGGCGTGCTTGAGGGCCTTGCGTGCCTCGCCGTTGGTCATGGGCTTCCGGGCGGCGCGCTTGCTGCGGGCGGCGTCGGCGGCGGAGAGGTGCCGGGAGATGAGGATCACTTCCGCGCAGCGCCCGGTGAAGCGGTCGCGCTGGCCGCTGGTGAGGGCGTCGAGGAAGTCCTGGACGAGCGGGTGCAGGGCCGGGGGCCGGTCACCTCGGGCGGCGGTGCTGGTGAGGGTGGCGCCGCGGACGGAGAGGGCGGCGGCGACGGTGGGGAGTATGCCGTCGCGGCGGTGACGGAGAGTGGGGACCGAGGCCGCCTCGGTGCTGCTCCAGCCGACGCGCGGGTCTCCCGACGTGCCCGTTTGTGTTGCATTCATGATCGTCTTCCCCTCCCTTTGCATCCCCCCGGTAGCACCCAGAGTGCCAAACGTGGGGGGTGATGGGGAAGCTGGGGCATGGTGACGCGCCACGCGCTGGGCGTACCGTCACGGCGAGGTGACGGCTGGTCACGAACCGGGTGCCGGTCCGCACGGCGGAGAACCGGAGGGCCGGTGACCGGTGCCGTGGTAGCGCATAGGCTGTTCGCCGTTCGCGATCCATACCGCCGTAGAGGCCAGACAGTACGCCGCAGGGGGCAAACGTCATGACGACAGGTCGGCTCGGGCTGGGGGTACCTCCCGGCCGCCAGGCCGGGGTACAGGCCGCACCGCCGAACGCGGCCTACGCCGGACAGGTCGTGCACTTTCCGGACCCCGTGAGAGCCGCACGTCACCCTTCCGGGGTACAGGTCGACGAGTACGGTTACCCGGATTTCTCGCCCTACGCGCGTGCGGCCGCGGAGGTCGCGGAGCCGCCGGAGGGTTTCGGTGTCGACGAGTTGCGGCTGACCGACCATGTGTCGGCGAACGCGGCGCTTGCGGCGTCGGGTCACGATCTCTGGGACACGATCCCGGCGGTGGCGACTCCGCACGGCTGGACCTGGCATCACGTCCGGGGCGCGCGGCGGCTGGAACTGATCCCGGTCGAGGTGAAGGCGCTGCTGCGGCACCACGGCGGCATCGCGACGGCGCATGTCGACCAGAACAAGCGGGGCACGCGGCCGTTGCAGGACACCCGCCCGGCGCACTTCGGACTGCCGAAGTCGACGGTGGCGGTGACGGAGCAGCAGGTGCAGGCGGTCGAGGAGGACCTGGGGTACCGGCTGCCGGGCGCCTATCGCTCGTTCCTGAAGGCCGCGGGCGGCTGCGCGCCGGTGGGCACCGCACTCGACGCCGGGTTGGGGCTGCTGGTCGACCAGCCGTTCTTCACGGTGCGCGACGAGGCGGCGGTCAACGACCTGGCGTATGTGAACAAGTGTCTGCGTGATCATCTGACGAAGGACTATCTGGGCGTCGGTTTCGTGCAGGGCGGTCTGCTCGCCGTGAAGGTGAAGGGCGACCGGATCGGATCGGTCTGGTTCTGCGCGTACGACGACGCCCGGGACGTGGACCCGACCTGGACGCCGGCGGAGCGGGTGGAGCGGCTGTTGCTGCCGTGCGGCGACGACTTCGACCAGTTCCTGTCCCGGTTGGCCGGTAATCCGCCGGAGTTGGAGACCGTGGCGAACCTGATGGTGGACGGCGGTTTCGTGCGTGCGGTGCCGGTGTCGTCGGTGGGGGAGTGAGTCGGGACGATGGTGACCTTCGCACAGGCGCAGGAGCGCGCCGAAGAGTGGATCAACGGGGATGTTCCGTCGTACCAGCATCGTGAGGTGCGGGTACGGGAGTTCGACCTCGGTTTTGTGGTGTGGGCGGAGGACCGCGCCGAGGGGCCCCGCTCGGACGGGGGCGCCCAGCGGCTGGTGATCGCCCGCGACAGCGGTGAGGCGACGCTGTGGCCGGGGCTGCCGGTGGGCGAGGTGATCCGCCGGTACGAGGAGGAGTACGGGACGAAGGACGCCGCGCCGCAGCCGGCCCGGGCGCCTGCGGCCCGGGTGGACCTGAACCAGACCTCCTTCCTGCTGACTCCGCCGGAGTGGCTCCAGGAGGCGGCGGACCGGATGGGTGTTCCGGACCACCGTCAGGCGGCCGGAACGCCGTCCGGGGAGACGGACGGTGCCGGTGCGCCTCCGGCCGCGGCGGCGGGTCCGCCGGCCGCGCCGCAGGCGTCGGTCGCCTCGGGCACGCCGTGGCCCCCCGCCGTGGGCGGCGACGAGGCACGGGACGCGGTGCCGCAGAACGCCCCGCCGGCCGAGCCCTCGGGGGCGACGCCATGGGCCGGGACGGACACCAACGCCGAGGCGGGCGAGGACCGTTCGGTCCCGCTGCCGGAGACCGTGTTCGCGCCGCCGCTGGCCGAGGACGACGCCGCGGGCGTCCCGCCGGTGGCGCCACCGGACGCGAAGACGACATTGATGACGGGGGGCAGCCGGCTTCCGCAGACCACGGTGGGGCCGCTGGTGGACGGAGCGGGGGCGGGCATTCCGCAGGCTCCGGGCGGGCCCGGTGGACCGGGTACACCTGTTCCGGGTGTTCCGGGTACGCCCGCGCAGGGTGTCCCGTCGGCTCCGGGCGGGCCGCCCGGTACGCCCCCGTCCGGTGTGCCGTCGGTCCCCGGCGTTCCCGGCGTTCCTGGTGCGCCCGGTGCGCAGGGTGTGCCGGGCGCACCGCAGCCCCCGGCCGGTCCGTCCGGGGCGGAGCGGCCGCTCGCGCCCCACGCCGGCGACATCGCCGACGCCGCGACCAGCAAGGCCACGCCCCCCGTTCGGGGGCCGCGCGGCGGAGGTACGCCCCACCCGCCGGGTGCTCCCGGTACGCCGGGTGCCCGTCCGGGCGCGACCCCGCCGCCCGGCGGCTATGTGCCCACGCAGATGGTCTCCCAGCTCCCGGACGGACCGGAGGGCACCGCGGCCCCGGGTACGCCCCCGCCGGCCGCCCCGCAGCCTCCGGGCGCTCCCCTTCCGCCGGGTCCGCCGGGCGCTCCGGGACAGCCGGGTGCGCCGGTGCCGGGTGCTCCGCAGCCTCCGGGTGTGCCGGGCGCCACGCCCCCGGGCGGGGTGCACCATGCGGCCACGATGCTGGCGGGTCCGGCCGTCGGTGCCCCGGGGACCCCGCACCCGCCGGGCGCCCCGGGTGTGCCCCCGGGGGCTCCCGGTGCCGCGCAGGCGCAGACGATGATGGCCGGGCCGCCCACCGGTGGCCCCGGTGCGCCCCCGCCGCCCCCGGGTGCCCCTGGGATGCCCCCGCCGCCCCCGGGTGCCCCCGGGATGCCGCACGGCGCTCCGCCGCCGGCGCCCGGGCAGCAGCCGTCGTACGGCTATCCGCCCGCGGGCCTGCCGACGGTCGGTCCCGGCTATCAGGCCGTGCTGCGCTATCGCGCCCAGGACGGTTCCGAGCAGCAGCTGATCCGGCGTTCGGCCCCGGGCACCCCGCACCCCGAGTGGCAGATCTTCCATGAGCTGCGGGCGATGAACGTCCCGCCGACCCAGGTGCTGGAGCTGCACACCGAGCTCGAGTCGTGTGCGCTGCCGGGCGCCTACTGTGCGCGGATGATCCGCGAGAACTGGCCCCAGGCGCGGATCACCAGCATCGCCCCGTACGGCACCGACCATGCCTCGCGCCAGGAGGGCATGCAGCAACTCCTCGCTCACCAGGGCGAGTTGCACGCGGTCGCGGACGGTCCCGCGCGTCCCGGCCCGGTGCGCGCCCCGCTGCCGCCGGTGCAGCCCGCGCCGCCGGTCCCGCCGGAGGGCGTCGCGCAGGAGCTGGCCGCCGCCTTCGGCCCCGGGGTCTTCCGCTTCGACCAGGTCGCGGTCTCCCGGCAGGGTGTGCCGCCGGTCGTGGCGCACACCCTGGTGGTGGCCGGACTGCCGCTCGACATGGGCCCGTTCTTCTGGGCGCAGGCCCAGCCGGGCCGCCCGGTGCCGACCCTGGCCGAGCTGGCGCAGGAGCGCGGGATGCCGCCGTCCTCCGACGCGGCCTCGTACCTCGTCGTCGGCAGCGACTTCGGGAAGGCGATCTGTGTGCAGTACGGCACGGCGAACATCGTCGCCGTGCCCGTGGAGGCCGGCCCGGGCGGCGCTCCCCTGCCGCCGCAGTTCGTCAACACGGGTCTGCCCGAGTTCGTGCGCTGTCTGGCGCTGCTCGGCCGGATGTGGCGGCTGCGGTACGGGCTCAACCAGGAGCAGGCGGGCCGCTGGACCGTCGACTTCCAGGCCCAGCTGGCCTCGCTGGACCCGGCGGCGCTCGGCTCGCCGGAGAGCTGGTGGTCGGTGCTGCTGGAGCAGATGTGGGACGGGCTGCTGTGACCCGATCCTGACGGCCCCTCATCACCGGGCAGGGCCCGCTCGTACGTCTCCGTACGAGCGGGCCCTGCCCTTTTTGGGTACTACCCCGCACTATCCGTTGCTTGTGCACGGAGTGTCGCGTTACAAACGCTTCCGTCTGATCCATCAAGATGTGCGCGCAATCAACGGTTCATAGGGGTCAGGTGGAGAGGGGTTCCGCGTTGAGCAGCGCTTCGGAGTCGCCGCACGATTTTGTGTTCGTGCGCCGCGGCTACCGTCCCGACCAGGTCGAGGCGTACACCGCGGCCCTCTCCCAGGGGCGTGACGCCGCCTGGGAGAGAGCCGCCCGGCTGACGGTGCTGGCCAAGGAGATGGAGGCCGAACTGGCGCAACTGCGCGAGAGAGTCGCGCAGTTGCCCCCGCAGACGTACGAGACCCTCGGCGACCCGGCCCGGAAGCTGTTCGACCTGGCCCAGGACGAGGCGGCGGCCCTGAGCGAGGAGGCACGGAAGGAGGCGCGGCGGACGGTCGCCGAGGCGGAGGAGACGGCCGGGCGGACCGTCCGGGAGGCGCAGGAGTACGCCGACGAGGTGCGCGCCGAGGCCGAGGAGCGCTGTCGCACCCGGCTGCTGGCGGCCCGGGCCGAGGCGGACGACGTACGGGTGACGACGCGGCGCGAGGTGAAGGAGGGGCGCGGAGAGGCGCTGGCCGCACTGCGGGAGGTGCGCCGGCGCACCGGCGCGCTGCTGGCCGAGCAGGAGCGCGAGCACGCCGAGCGCCTGCGGAGCGAGGAGCAGGCGGACGGGGAGCGGGCCGCCGCGCTGGACGCCGCGGAGGCGGAGCGGGTGGCGCGCGCGGAGGAGGCCCTGGCGGAGGCGGAGCGGGCGCTCGGCGAGGCGAAGGACGCGGCCCGGCACGTCCAGCGGGACGCCCAGGCGCACGCCGCCGAGCTGATCGCCGAGGCGCGGGTCCGGGAGGAGCGCATCGCCCGGGAGACGGAACGGGTGCTGCGGGAGCACGGCGAGCAGTGGGACTGCGTACAGGCCCAGATGGACCATGTGCGCAACAGCCTCACCATGCTGACCGGGCGGGCTCCCGCGGAGTAGGGGGCTTCTCCGGACCGTGGTTCGTGGGGCCGGCCCCACGAACCACGGTCCGGAGGGCCGGCACCGGCCCTCCGGTCAGCTGTCGAGCACCGGGAAGCGGCGGGGCGCCAGCAGAAGCAGGACGAGGAAGGCGAGTGCCGCCGCGCACGAGGCCCCCAGATAGACCGCATGGACGGCGGAGGCGATCGCCCTGCGGGTCGCCTCGGACGCGGAGCCGTGGTCCAGGGCCCGGGTCACCGCGTCCAGATCGCCCGAGCCGCCCAGCCGGGAGGCCAGGACACCGTTGGCGATCGCACCGAACACCGCCGCCCCGGCGGTCTGGCCGGTCTGACGGCAGAACAGCACGGACGCGGTGGTGGTGCCGCGCTCCGACCAGCCGACCGTCGAGGCCAGCTCAGGGTCCAGACGGAGAGCACGAACCCGGCCCGCCACCGGGGCGAGTCCGAGCACCGCCTGGGCGTAGGTCGGCAGAAAGACGGTCGGGGCCACCATCAGCAGCCCCAGCGCGCCCAGCGCCAGGTTGACGGCGGCGATCGTACGGCGCCGCCACACCCACCCGGGGATGATCGGTTCCGCGGCCCGCCGCTCGACCGCCACCACCAGCGCGATCAGCGCGAGGCCCGTGCCGAACAGCGTCAGCGAGGGCGCCGACAGCCAGGGCCAGGCGACCCCGCCCTGCACCAGCGCCGTCAGCAGGACGCCCCCACAGGCGAACACCGTGAGCGCCCCGGCCCAGTCGACACGGGGACGGGGGCCCGGCTCCCGGTCCGGCTCGCGCAGATGGCGGACGATCAGCCACAGCGCGACCGCCCCCACCGGCAGATTGATCAAGAAGATCCACCGCCAGTCGGCATAGGTGGCGAGCACCCCGCCGAGCGCCGGACCCGCCACCGCGGACACCGCCCAGACCGTGGACAGCTTGGACTGGATCCTGGGGCGTTCCTTGAGCGGATACAGGTCGGCGGCGAGCGTCTGCACCGTGCCCTGGAGCGCGCCGCCGCCCAGGCCCTGCACGATCCGGAACGCGATCAGCGCCCCCATGTTCCAGGCCAGTGCGCACAGCAGCGAGCCGAGCAGAAAGAGCACCGCGCCCACGATCAGCACCGGTTTGCGGCCGACGGTGTCGGAGAGCTTCCCGTAGACGGGCAGCGTCACCGTCACGGCCAGCAGATAGCCCGAGAACAGCCAGGAGAAGACGGAGAAGCCGCCGAGATCGCCGACGATCTGCGGCACCGCGGTCGAGACGACCGTCGAGTCCAGGGCGGCCAGTGCCATCGCGAGCATCAGCGCGGCGACGACGGCACCGCGTCTGTCGGGCCGGGTGCGCCGCCCGGTCTCGCGTGTCGCAGCTCCGGTCGTGTCCACCGAGCGCCCTCCCCTTGTATATGTCAGCCGCACGCAAGTTTCCCATCCGGACCGGCTCCGGGGGAGTGGCCACCCCGACGCGCCGGGAGGACGACCCCTGAGGCGGGGCCGGGGACGGCCCTGACGGGGCGGAGGGCCCCCGGCGCCGCGGCGGCGGAACACCCTCCGGAGTGACGGCGGGGGAAGCGCCCCGAAATGGCCGGAGAACGGCGGGGCTTGACCTTGACGCGACGGGAGGGTGGAGCCTGTCGCGTCAGGAGGAGGATTCCGGACCGCACCGCGCGGGGACCGGGCCCGCGCCGGGAGGAGGAGCCCGGCTGCGCCGGACTGTGGAGACGACCCTGAGAAAGTCTCCGCCTCGGGGTGGAGGGCCCCTAGGGGGCGCTCCGTACTACGGCCCGGGGAGTCTTCGTCCGGACGGAGGACGAGCGGCGGCCGGGGCGTTCTTAACCTGGTTTTACGCCTCGGGGGAGCGGCGGGCACGTACGGGGGTCGTGCCGGCCGCAGTGGAAGGGGTGGGGTTATCCCCCGGGCAAGACGGGGCCGGGCACCAGCGCGCCGGGATCCCCTCCGACACCAGACTGTTCACGCGGTCGGGCGATGCCCGGACACCCCTCGGCAGACCGCACCACACCACCGACAGAACCGATCGGGACCACACGTCCCCTTCGAAGACCGACATAGGAGACCTGACATGACATCGGCCGTGACCATTCCCAGGCACGGGGGCACTGGAGGGCGTACGGCCGTAGCCGCGCAGGCGCGGCAGGTCGTCAAGGCGTACGGGGCCGGGGAGACCCGGGTCGTCGCCCTCGACCACGTCGACGTGGACATCGAGCGGGGCCAGTTCACCGCGATCATGGGCCCCTCGGGGTCCGGCAAGTCCACGCTGATGCACTGCCTCGCCGGGCTCGACACCGTGACCAGCGGTCAGATCTTCCTCGACGACACCGAGATCACGGGTCTGAAGGACAAGAAGCTCACCCAGCTGCGCCGGGACCGGATCGGGTTCATCTTCCAGGCCTACAACCTGCTGCCGACGCTGAACGCGATAGAGAACATCACGCTGCCCATGGACATCGCGGGCCGCAAGCCCGACCGCGCCTGGCTGGACCGGGTGGTGGAGACCGTCGGCCTGGCCGGCCGGCTCAAGCACCGGCCCACCCAGCTCTCCGGCGGCCAGCAGCAGCGCGTCGCCGTGGCCCGCGCCCTGGCCGCCCGTCCCGAGATCATCTTCGGTGACGAGCCGACCGGAAACCTCGACTCCCGGGCCGGCGCCGAGGTGCTGGGCTTTCTGCGCCGCTCGGTGGACGAGCTGGGACAGACCATCGTGATGGTCACCCATGACCCGGTCGCCGCCTCCTACGCCGACCGTGTGCTCTATCTGGCCGACGGCCGGATCGTGGACGAGATGCGTCAGCCCACCGCGGACCAGGTCCTGGACCGCATGAAGGACTTCGACGCCCGGGGGCGCACCTCATGACCGTGCTGAAGACCTCGATGCGCAACTTCTTCGCGCACAAGGGACGCATGGCCCTGTCGGCCGTCGCGGTCCTGCTGTCGGTGGCGTTCGTGTGCGGCACGCTCGTCTTCACCGACACCATGAACACCACCTTCGACAAGCTCTTCGCGGTCACCTCCTCGGATGTGACGGTGAGCGCCAAGGGCGCCTCGGACGACGGCGAGACCACCTCGGGGAACGGCAGACCGCCCGTGCTGCCCGCCTCCGTGGTCGACCAGGTGCGCAAGGCGCGGGGCGTGAAGTCGGCTCAGGGCACGGTGTTCTCCACCGCGGTGACCGTCGTCGACGCCGACAAGAACAACCTGTCGCCCACCAGCGGCGCCCCCACCATCGTCGGCAGCTGGAACGGCAACGACGCCCGCACCATGAAGATCACCTCCGGTGCGGCGCCGAGCGGCTCCGACCAGGTCATGGTCGACGCCGACACCGCCGACAAGCACCATCTGGGGCTCGGCGACGAGATCGGTGTGATCACCGCGGTCGGCACGCACACCGCGAAGATCTCCGGCATAGCCGCCTTCACCGTCACCAACCCCGGTGCCGCGATCTTCTACCTGGACACGCCGACCGCACAGCGGACGCTCATAGGCGAGCCCGGCGTCTACACCAACATCGATGTCACCGCGGCCCAGGGCGTCAGCGACGCCCGGCTGAAGAAGAACGTGGTGGCGGAGATCGGCGCCGGCTACAAGGTGCAGACCGCCAAGGAGACCGCGGACGCCAACCAGAAGGAGGTCGCCGACCTTCTGAACGTCATGAAGTATGTGATGCTCGGCTTCGCGCTGATCGCCTTCATGGTCGGCATCTTCCTGATCATCAACACCTTCTCCATGCTGGTCGCCCAGCGCACCCGGGAGATCGGCCTGATGCGGGCCATCGGCTCCTCCCGCCGGCAGGTCAACCAGTCGGTGCTGGCCGAGGCGCTGTTGCTCGGTGCCTTCGGGTCCGTGCTCGGGGTCGGCGCGGGCATCGGCATCGCCGTGGGGCTGATGAAGGTCATGGGCTCGGTCGGGATGAAGCTGTCCACCGACGATCTGACCGTCACCTGGACGACCCCGGTGGTCGGCCTGGCGCTCGGTGTGGTGGTCACCGTCCTGGCGGCCTATCTCCCGGCCCGGCGCGCCGGCAAGATCTCCCCGATGGCCGCACTGCGTGACGCGGGCGCCCCGGCCGACGCCAGGGCGGGCCGGATCCGCCTCCTGGTCGGCCTGGTCCTCACCGTCGCCGGCGCCGGGAGCCTGTATCTGGCCGCCCAGGCGGACAAGGCGAACGCCGGTTCGCTCTGGCTCGGTCTGGGTGTGGTCCTCTCCCTGCTCGGCTTCGTGATCATCGGACCGCTGCTCGCCGGCGGTGTGATCCGGGTGCTCGGCGCGATCCTGCTGCGGGCCTTCGGCCCGGTCGGCCGCATGGCCGAACGCAACGCGTTGCGCAACCCGCGCCGCACGGGAGCGACCGGTGCCGCCCTGATGATCGGCCTGTCCCTGGTGGCCTGTCTCTCGGTGGTCGGCTCCTCGATGGTCGCCTCGGCCACCGATCAGCTCGACAAGACCGTCGGCACGGACTTCATCGTCCAGAGCGACAGCGGCCAGCTGTTCACCAAGCAGGCGGTCAAGGCGGTGAAGTCCACACCGGAGCTGGCGCGGGTCACCGAGTACCGGCTGCTCGACGCCGCGCTGACCACCCCCGACGGCCGCACCTCCAAGAAGGAGATGCTCAACGCCGCCGACCCGACATACGCACAGGACCTGCGCACCAAGACGGTCGCGGGCGACCTGGCGGACGCCTACAAGCCCGACTCGATGTCGGTGCCCGAGGGCTTCGCCAAGAAGCACGGCATTACGCTCGGCTCCAAGGTCCAGGTCGACTTCAAGGACGGCACCGCGGGACGGCTCACGGTCCGCGCGATCACCAGCGACGACGTGGTGATCGACAAGGGCGCGATGTACACCTCGATCGCCACGGCGGCCAGGTATGTGCCCGCCGACAGCATGCCGCTGGACCTGCTGCTCTTCGCCACGGCCAAGGACGGGCAGCAGGAGGCCGCGTACAAGGCGCTGAAGTCGGCGCTGCACGACTACCCGCAGTACACCGTCCGCGACCAGACCGACTACAAGCAGGAACTGAAGGACCAGATCGGCCAGCTGCTGAACATGATCTACGGTCTGCTGGCCCTGGCGATCGTCGTCGCGGTCCTCGGTGTGGTGAACACCCTGGCCCTGTCGGTGGTGGAGCGGACCCGGGAGATCGGCCTGATGCGGGCGATCGGCCTGTCCCGGCGGCAGCTGCGCCGGATGATCCGGCTGGAGTCCGTGGTGATCGCTCTCTTCGGTGCCCTGCTGGGCCTGGGGCTCGGGATGAGCTGGGGCGCCACCGCCCAGAAGCTGCTGGCTCTGGAGGGACTCAACGTCCTGGAGATCCCCTGGCCGACGATCATCGCGGTGTTCATCGGCTCCGCCTTCGTAGGACTGTTCGCGGCCCTGGTCCCGGCCTTCCGGGCGGGCCGGATGAACGTACTGAACGCCATCGCCACGGAGTAGCCGCCGCGGCGCGCCACCGACGGGGAGCGGGGCGACGGGGGACGGAACGTACAGGCCCGGTGCGGGCGAGCGACCAGCTCACCTGCACCGGGCCTGCCCCCGTTCCATGGGCTCCCGGGGCCCGTGCACGGGAGCCCTTTCGGCGTGCCGGGGCGGACCCGGGGGTGGCGGGCGGGTGGCCGCGCGATGTCCGGGGCCCCGGCGGACGCGGGAGCAGCGTCGTACGCTGGACACCCCGGCCCGGATGCTCGAAACCTTGCGGCCGGGTGTTCGTGTTGCCCACCCGGGACGGGAAACCCCTTCATGAGCCTGCACGGTCTGCTCGACGCCGTCGTCAAGGACGCCGCACTCGCGGAAGCGGTGAAGGCCGCCACCGACGGCAACCGGACGCATGTCGACCTGGTCGGTCCCCCCGCGGCGCGCCCCTTCACCGTGGCCGCGCTGGCCCGGGACGCGGGCAGGCCCGTACTCGCCGTGACCGCGACGGGACGCGAGGCCGAGGACCTCGCCGCCGCGCTGCGTTCCCTGCTGCCGCCCGAGGGCATCGTGGAGTACCCCTCCTGGGAGACCCTCCCGCACGAGCGGCTGAGCCCGCGCAGCGACACCGTCGGCCGCCGTCTCGCCGTCCTCAGGCGCCTGGCCCACCCGAACGCCGACGACCCCGAGACCGGCCCGGTCTCCGTGGTCGTCGCCCCGGTGCGTTCCGTGCTCCAGCCCCAGGTCAAGGGGTTGGGCGAGCTGGAGCCGGTCGCGCTGCGCACGGGCGAGCGGGCCGATCTCCAGGACACCGTGGAGGCGCTGGCCGCCGCCGCGTACGCGCGGGTGGAACTGGTCGAGAAGCGCGGCGAGTTCGCCGTGCGCGGCGGCATCCTGGACGTCTTCCCGCCCACCGAGGAACACCCCCTGCGCATCGAGTTCTGGGGCGACGACGTCGAGGAGATCCGCTACTTCAAGGTCGCCGACCAGCGCTCCCTGGAGATCGCCGAGCACGGCCTGTGGGCGCCCCCGTGCCGCGAGCTGCTGCTCACCGACGAGGTACGGCGCCGGGCCGCCGCCCTGGCCGAGGAACACCCCGAGCTGGGCGGACTGCTCGGCAAGATCGCCGAGGGCATCGCCGTCGAGGGCATGGAGTCGCTGGCCCCGGTCCTGGTCGACGACATGGAGCTGCTGCTCGATGTGCTGCCCGCGGGCGCCATGGCCGTCGTCTGCGACCCGGAGCGGGTGCGGACCCGGGCCACGGACCTGGTGGCGACCAGCCAGGAGTTCCTCCAGGCGTCCTGGGCGGCCACCGCGGGCGGCGGGGACGCCCCGATCGATGTCGGCGCGGCCTCCCTGTGGCCCCTCGCCGACGTCCGGGACCGGGCCCGTGAGCTGGGCATGCTCTGGTGGTCGGTGTCGCCGTTCGCGGTGGACGACGAACTGGACGCCCTGGACGGGGACACCCTCAAGCTCGGTATGCACGCCCCGGAGACCTACCGCGGCGACACCGCGAAGGCGCTCGCCGACACCAAGGGCTGGCTCGCCGACGGCTGGCGCACGGTGTTCGTCACGGAGGGCCACGGACCGGCCTCCCGCACCGTCGAGGTGCTGGGCAGCGAGGGCATCGCGGCCCGCCTCGACACCGACCTCGGACAGCTGGCCCCTTCGGTGGTGCAGGTGGCGTGCGGCTCGATCGAGTACGGCTTCGTGGACCCGGGGCTCAGGATCGCCGTCCTCACCGAGACCGATCTGTCCGGCCAGCGGTCGGCAGGCCGTGACGGCGCCCGGATGCCGGCCCGCCGGCGCAAGACGATCGACCCGCTGACCCTGGAGTCCGGCGACTACATCGTGCACGAGCAGCACGGTGTGGGCCGCTACATCGAGATGGTGCAGCGCACCGTGCAGGGCGCGACCCGCGAGTATCTGGTGGTGGAGTACGCCCCCGCCAAGCGCGGCCAGCCCGGCGACCGCCTCTACATCCCCACCGACCAGCTGGAGCAGATCACCAAGTACGTCGGCGGCGAGGCCCCGACCCTGCACCGGCTGGGCGGCGCCGACTGGACCAAGACCAAGGCGCGTGCCAAGAAGGCGGTCAAGGAGATCGCCGCGGATCTGATCAAGCTGTACAGCGCGCGGATGGCGGCGCCCGGCCACACCTTCGGCGCGGACACGCCCTGGCAGCGGGAGCTGGAGGACGCGTTCCCCTACGCGGAGACGCCCGACCAGCTGACCACGATCGCCGAGGTCAAGGAAGACATGGAGAAGTCGGTCCCGATGGACCGTCTGATCTGTGGTGACGTCGGCTACGGCAAGACGGAGATCGCGGTCCGGGCCGCCTTCAAGGCGGTGCAGGACGGCAAGCAGGTCGCGGTGCTGGTGCCCACCACCCTGCTGGTGCAGCAGCACTTCGGCACCTTCAGCGAGCGCTACTCCCAGTTCCCGGTGAATGTGCGGGCGCTGTCCCGTTTCCAGACGGACACCGAGGCGAAGGCGGTCCTGGAGGGGCTGCGGGAGGGCTCGGTGGATGTCGTCATCGGCACCCACCGGCTGTTCTCCTCGGAGACCAAGTTCAAGGACCTGGGCCTGGTCATCGTCGACGAGGAGCAGCGGTTCGGCGTCGAGCACAAGGAGCAGCTGAAGAAGCTGCGCGCCAATGTCGATGTGCTCACCATGTCGGCGACCCCGATCCCGCGCACCCTGGAGATGGCGGTGACGGGCATCCGCGAGATGTCCACCATCACGACCCCGCCGGAGGAGCGGCACCCGGTGCTGACCTTTGTGGGGCCCTACGAGGAGAAGCAGATCGGCGCCGCCATCCGCCGCGAACTGCTGCGCGAGGGGCAGGTCTTCTACATCCACAACCGGGTGGAGTCGATCGACCGGGCCGCGGCCCGGCTGCGGGAGATCGTCCCGGAGGCGCGGATCGCCACGGCCCACGGCCAGATGTCGGAGCAGACGCTGGAACAGGTGGTCGTCGACTTCTGGGAGAACCGGTACGACGTCCTGGTCTCCACGACGATCGTCGAGTCCGGCATCGACATCTCGAACGCCAACACGCTGATCGTGGAGCGCGGCGACAACTTCGGCCTCTCCCAGCTGCACCAGCTGCGCGGACGCGTGGGCCGCGGCCGGGAGCGCGGCTACGCCTACTTCCTGTACCCGCCGGAGAAGCCGCTCACCGAGACCGCCCACGAACGCCTGGCGACCATCGCCCAGCACACCGAGATGGGCGCGGGCATGTATGTCGCGATGAAGGACCTGGAGATCCGCGGCGCGGGCAATCTGCTCGGCGGCGAGCAGTCGGGCCATATCGCGGGCGTGGGCTTCGACCTGTATGTGCGGATGGTCGGCGAGGCGGTCGCGGACTACCGTGCCTCGCTGGAGGGCGGGGTGGAGGAGGAACCGCCGCTCGAGGTCAAGATCGAGCTCCCGGTCGACGCCCATGTCCCGCACGACTACGCGCCCGGCGAGCGGCTGCGCCTCCAGGCCTACCGTGCGATCGCCTCCGTCAACACGGAGGAGGACATCAAGGCCGTACGGGAGGAGCTGGCCGACCGCTACGGCAAGCTCCCGGAGCCGGTGGAGAACCTGCTGCTGGTGGCCGGTCTGCGGATGCTCGCCCGGGCCTGCGGGGTCGGCGAGATCGTCCTTCAGGGCACCAACATCCGCTTCGCCCCGGTGGAGCTGCGGGAGTCCCAGGAGCTGCGGCTCAAGCGGCTCTACCCGGGCACGGTCCTCAAGCCGGCGCTCCACCAGGTCCTGGTGCCCCGCCCCAAGACCGCGAAGGTGGGCGGCAAGCCCCTGGTCGGCCGCGAACTGCTCGGCTGGGTGGGGGAGTTCCTCACCACGATTCTGGGCTCCTGACCGGTTCTCCGGGCTGACGCGGCCGGGCTCTCCCTCAGGTGCCCGGTTCGCGCTCGGCGTACACCCTCTGACCTGGGACAGTGGTGTGCACATGACCCTTTGCCAGCTACCGTGAGCGCAGCAGAAGTTCACCCGTAAGGGTGCGGTGCACGACCGGTGAGGGCAAGGGGAGGACAGAGCGTCATGCGTCTGAGGGGTGGGATCGCCGCCGCTGTTGTGGTGCTGGTCGCCGTGAGCGGCTGCACGACCGGAACGACGGGGTCCTCGGGCTCGGAGAGGACGACGGGCCCGCGGGAGTCGTCGACGGGGAGCGCCGCCCTCGCCGCGCTCGACTCGCTGAGCGTCAAGAAGCGGGCCTCGACGACCGGTTACAGCCGGGACCGGTTCGGCAGCGCCTGGGCGGACACCGATTCGAACGGCTGCGACACCCGTGACGACATACTCAAGCGGGACCTGAAGGACGTGAAGTTCACCGACGGCAGCTGCAAGGTCGCCTCGGGAGTGCTCTCACCGGACCCGTACAGCGCCGAGGACGTCACCTATGCGCGTGGCCGCAGCCTGGTGGACATCGACCATCTCATCGCCCTCTCGGACGCCTGGCAGAAGGGCGCCCAGGACTGGGACCCCAGCAAGCGGATAGCCCTCGCCAACGACCCGCTCAATCTGCTCGCGGTGGGCGCGACCCCCAACCGCAGCAAGGGTGACGGCGACGCGTCGACCTGGCTCCCGTCGAACAAGCCGTACCGCTGCACCTATGTCGCCGCGCAGGTCGCGGTGAAGCAGAAGTACGAGCTCTGGGTGACGACCGAGGAGAAGGCGGCGATGAAGGAGGTCCTGTCGACCTGCCCCGACCAGGCGCTCCCCTCCGGCGGCAACCCCACGAAGGCCCCGGACCGCTTCCACGCCCGCTGAGCCCACCCCGCGTCGAAGCCCTCAGGATGCGCCCGGGGCGCGGTTCTTGAGGGCTTCGACGAAGACACCGAACGCTTCCGCGGGGAAGGTGAGGGTGGCCCTGGCGGGGGCCTTTGAGTCGCGGACGGCTATGTGGGGGTCCAGGCTCGCTATCTCTACGCAGTCGTTGCCCTCGCCGCCACCGGAATAGGACGACTTCCTCCATCGGGCGGGGGTGGTCATGCTGCTCCTCACAGTTCCTTGGCCAACTCGTGGATGAGGTCACGTGATTGCTCCGGGGGGAGCGACGCCGCCTTCACCCTACGGAAGAGCATTCGAAAATGCTCCAGTTGGGCTGCTGAGTCGACGAAGGCCGTCCCGTGCGGTGCGTCGCGTACGACGGTGTCCAGACGGGGAACGGCTCCGCCCAGGTACACCATGGTGCTTCCGGCGCCCGCGAAGTCGTCCAGTGCGAAGGGGATGACCCGGACGGTCACATGGCCGGCCTCGGACATGTCGAGGATGCGTGCCAGTTGAGCCCTGGTGGCGGCGCGTCCGGCCACACTGATGCGCAGTGCCGCCTCGTGGATCACGGTCTCGTAGGACATCGGGGTCGGGCCCTCGACGACAACCTTCCGCTTCATGCGGTGATCCACCCGCAGCTGCACCTCTGTCTCCGGGAACTCCGGGTTCATATAGGCGAAGAGCGCGCGGGCGTACTCCTCCGTCTGGAACAGCCCTGGCACGTGCAGGACGGCCACGTCGTGACGAAAGGTGGCGTGGTGATCGAGTTCGGCGAGATCGCAGTAAGCGGCCGGGAGAACGCCTCGGTACTCCTCCCACCAGCCCTGGGTGCGATCGGTGGCCATGTCCACCAGGGCGTCGACCAGATCTCCGTCGGAGCAGGCGTAGTTCGCGGCCAGTCGGCGGAGCCGCTTTTCACTGACGCCCGTGAGACCGGCCTCGATCTGGCTGATCTGTGGAGGGCTTACCCCGAGCAGGGCCGCGGCGTCACGTGCGGTGAGTCCCGCCTCGTCGCGGAGCCTGCGTAGCTCCGCGGCCAGCCGCAACTGACGTGCCGTCGGCTCATGCCTCAGCGCCATGGCATCCCCCTTCCAACGCGCCCCTGGACGCAACTCGTTCGTGGGGGAGACTACGCGACCGCCTTGCCAGACTTAAACATGTAGGTCTACGTTCGGTAGCGCGACGCACACGCAACGGAACCCCGGGGCACCGGAACCGCACCGCTTCGTCCTGCCGTGACGGCGTCGCCCTTGCACCGATTCCCCCACTCAGCGAGCGGAGTTCACCCATGCCTGAAACCGGTCCCGTGTCCAGTGAGCCCTGGGAATACTGCCTCTACATCCCCAACGACCCCCGTGCCGTCACCGTCAGCCGCCGTACTCTTCGGCTGATCCTCACCCTGCATGGGCTGATCCGGCTGGTCGACGTGGCCGAGTTGCTGGCGGCCGAGTTGGTCTCCAATGCCGTACGGCACACCAAGGGGCCCGCCGCGCTGCGGTTGCGCTGGGCCTCGGGGGTGCTGCGGATCGGGGCGTGGGACGCGGACCCCGCGCCGCCGGAGCCGCCGGTGCCGTGGGAGCGGTCCGTCGACCTGGAGGACGGGCGGGGGCTCGCGCTGGTCAAGGCCTGTGCCGACCTGTGGGGGTGGCAGCCGCTGTCCCGGGAGGGCAACCGGGGCAAGGTCGTCTGGTGCGAACTGGCCGCCGGGTGACCGAGGGTACGAACGGAGCGGGCGGCACCGGGTGCGCCGGACCGCCCCCTCCGACGGTCCGGATCACGCGGTGCCACCCGCCTGGTATCAGTCGCCCAGCTTGTCCAGGTCGATGACCTTGCCCTTGGGCGCGTCGACGGGCACCGGCTTGCCGAAGTCGGTGAAGGTGATCGCGACGGGGTCCTTCTTGGAGTCGCTGGTGACCTTCAGGAGGTAGGGCTTGCCCTCGGTGGCGACATACGCCGTGTAGTTCTCCTTGCCGTCCTTCTCGTGCAGGACGATCGCCGGAACTCCGCCGACCTTCGTCGCCGCGCCGCGCTTGGCGTCCGTGCTGCCCTCGTCGGTCCCGGCCAGTACCGTGTCGAGATCGCAGAACCCCGCCATGTCCTCGGCGTCCTTGCCCGTGGCGGCCGTCTTGGTCCACTTCCCGGCCATGAAGGACACCACCGCGTCGGTCTCCTCCTTGGAGTCGCCCTCGCCCTGCGCGCGCAGGAACTCCTCGTCGTACTTCATGTAGAGGGTGTCGCTGGTCTTGATCAGCTCGGCCTTGCCGGTTCCGCCCATGCTGATGGTTCCGGCGCACTGGCCCTTCTTGTCCAGGGCCATGTCGATCTGGATCGTGCCGCCGGTGTCGTCGTCCTGGACGTCCCCCTTCATGCGCAGCGACGGTGCGCCGGTGGTGGCCTTCATGGCGCGTTCGGCGATCTCGCTTCCGGAGAGCCCGGCGAACGGCCCCTCGGGCTTCTTGTCGGCACAGCCGGTGAGTCCGGCCGTGGCCGCGGCGGCGAGGCAGAGG
Source organism: Streptomyces nodosus (assembly GCF_008704995.1). Taxonomy (NCBI): domain Bacteria; kingdom Bacillati; phylum Actinomycetota; class Actinomycetes; order Kitasatosporales; family Streptomycetaceae; genus Streptomyces; species Streptomyces nodosus. Next base: position 3,218,108 of record NZ_CP023747.1, on the reverse strand, counting down.
GCGGCAAATGCGGTGCGACGCATGGGAGTTCCTTGAGGGTGATGTGACACGCGATGCGATGAGAGGGTGCCGGGGCGGGGCGGCGCGGTGAGCCGCCCCGGCCGGGACCCGGCGGGCGTCAGGAGGACTTCGTCCAGTCCTTGCAGCCCGTGGTCTTGAAGTAGGCGTCACCGGCGGCGACCGTGACGACGGCGGTCCCGGTGACGTTGTCGTTGGCCGCGATGGACTCCAGGGAGTGCAGGGCGTCCTTGGTGCGTTCCCAGTAGCACCCGTCGTCCTTGTTGCCGGCGGACTTGTAGGTGCCGGGGGCGATGTCGACGCCGACCCGGAGCATCCCCGCGTCGCCGCCGATCTTCCGGGTGTCGGGCGCCCCGGACGGCTTCCCCTCGACGGTCTCCCAGCCCTTGCAGTCGTTCGTCTTGAAGAGCTTGTCGCTGGCCTTGACGGTCACATAACTGGTGCCGGTGACATTGTCGTTGGCGAGGATCGACTCGAACTCGCCCGAGGCGTCCTTGGCGCGCTCCCAGTAGCAGCCGTCGGAGTTGCCGGTCGTCTTGTAGGTGCCGGGCTGGATGTCCTTGCCGACCACATAGCTGCCGTCGCCGTCGAACGCCGGGGCCTTGCCTTCCTTGTCCTTGGCGCCGGCCCCGCCCTTGTCGCCGGACCCCGGTCCGGAGTGCTGTCCGGAGGGCGCGGAGCCCTTGTCGGCCGTGTCGGTCCTGCCGTCCTTGCCGTCGCCGCCCCCCGCGGTGGACACCGCCCCGATCACGACGACCCCGACCACCGCACCCAGCGCGATCTTGCCCTTGATGCCCATGACAGTCCCCTCCCCCCGCGATCCGCCGCTGTCCCGACGGATCGCTCGTTCGATGGGTTAATAAGACCAGAGCTTGTGAACCGAGTCAACACGATTCACGTCTCAAGTCCTATGCACACGCGTGAAGGGGGAGATATTGCGTGCATCGGTATGCTCGATGCCACACGGAAGGTGCGGAGCGTGTGCGGGGAACCGGGACGACGCCGCACCGTCAAGGGCCGCACGGGGCAGAGGGGAGCCGGTGGGTGGAGGACAACGGGACAGAGGTGACCGCCGCCGGTATCGCCCGGCTCGCGGGGGTCGGCCGGGCCGCCGTCAGCAACTGGCGCCGCCGCCACCCCGACTTCCCCCGGCCGGTCGGCGGCACCGAGACCAGCCCCTCCTTCGCGCTCACCGAGGTGGAGGACTGGCTGCGCCGCCAGGGCAAGCTCGCCGAGGTGCCGCTGCGGGAGCGGGTGTGGCAGCAGCTGGCCGGCCATCCGGAGGGGCCCCTGACGGCGCTCGTCCAGGCGGGCTGTGTCCTGGTGCTCGTGCATGACCGGCCCGGCGCCTGGAAGGAGGCGAGCGACGGATCCGACGCGCACCTCGTCGAACTGCTGCCCACCGCCCTCGAACAGGTGCTCGCGGTCCGATTCGGCGCGCCCGTCGTGCCCGTCCCGGACGCCGAACGGCTCCGGGCATCGGCCCCGCTGCTGCGCGGCGTCGCCGAACTCGCCGCCGAACTCGGCGCCCCGGGGGCGTACGAGTTCCTCCTCGGCCGGCACCTCGACGCCAACCCCCGCCAGTACACGCTCACCCCGGGCGGTCCCGCGGCCCTGATGGCCGACCTCGCGGGACCCGCCCGCACCGTCCTCGACCCGGCCTGCGGCACCGGCGCCCTGCTGCGCGCCGCCGCCCCCGTCCCCGACCAGCGGCTGCACGGCCAGGACAGTGACCCCGGACTGGCCGCCCTCACCGCGCTGCGCCTCGCCCTGCACACCGGGGCGGCCGTGCGCACCGCAGCCGGGGACAGCCTCAGGGCGGACGCGTTCGACACCCTCAGGGCCGATGTGGTGCTGTGCCACCCGCCGTTCAACGAACGCAACTGGGGTCATGACGAACTCGCCTACGACCCCCGCTGGGAGTACGGCTTCCCGGCCCGCACGGAATCCGAACTCGCCTGGGTGCAGCATGCGCTGGCCCGCCTCAGGGACGGCGGCACGGCCGTCCTGCTGATGCCGCCCGCCGCCGCTTCCCGGCGCTCCGGCCGCCGCATCCGGGCCGATCTGCTGCGCCGCGGCGCCCTGCGCGCCGTGATCGCCCTGCCGGCCGGCGCGGCACCCCCGTACAACATCCCCCTGCATCTGTGGGTGCTGCGCCGCCCCGAACGGGCGCCCGCGCACCCGGAGCTGCTGGTCGCGGACGGCGGCGCGGCCGTCGCCGAGGCCCGGGGCGGCCCGGACTGGGCGTCCGTGCGCACCGCGGTCCTCGACGCCTGGCGCCCGTTCGCGCGCGGCGGCAGCACCCCGGAGGTGCCGGGCGTGAGCCGCTCCGTACCCGTCATCGAACTGCTCGACGACGATGTGGATCTGGCCCCAGCCCGTCATCTCCCGCCGCCCGCGGCGGGCGGCGGCGCCGAGGAGCTCACGGCCCTCAGCGCCCGCCTCGGCGAGACCCTCCGCCGCACCGCCGAGCTCTCCCCGCCCTTCCCCGCGCCCTCGTCCGGTGGCGCCCCTCTCGGCACCGCCGAGCCGGCCCGCTGGTCGCTCACCACCGTCGGCGAACTCGCCCGCGGGGGTGCCCTGGTGATGCGTACCGGAGGGAACGGCCCGTCCGCGCGGGTGCTCACCGACCATGACGTCCTGGCCGGCTCCCCGCCGTCCGGGACGCTGCCCGCGGTCGGGGAGGAACCGGTGCTCGTGGAGGAGGGCGACGTGGTCGTGCCCGTCCTCGGCGGCGGTGCCGTCGCACGGGTGATCGACCGGGCGACCGCCGGAGCCGCCCTGGGGCGCAACCTCACCCTGCTGCGCCCCGACCCGGCCGCGCTCGACCCCTGGTTCCTCGCCGGCTTCCTGCGCGGCACCGCCAACAACCGCCAGGCCAGCAGCTACGCCTCCACCGCGACCCGGCTCGATGTGCGCCGCCTCCAACTGCCCCGGCTCCCCCTGGACCGGCAACGCCGCTACGGCGAACGCTTCCGGGCGCTCGCCTCGTTCGAGGAGGCGCTGCGCCTCGCCGGCCGCCTCGGGGAACAGCTCGTCCGCGGCCTGTACGACGGACTGACGGACGGCACGGTCGCACCGGACTGACCGGCCCGGGCGCTGTCGCGCACCGCACCCGCGACAGCGCCCCGCCCGCACCGTTCGACCGGGGACACAACGGTTCCGCGCAACCCGTGACCATGTGTCCGAGGAGGGCTATACGCTCGGACTTCGACCTTCGTCCGTCCTCACCACGGTCCAGGAGCAGCCATGTACGGCCACGGCGCGCAGCCGCCCACCCGCACTTCGGGCACGGTCATCTTCCTGCGCGTACTGATCGCCGCCGTCGGCATCCTCAGCTGCGGAATGCTCGCCTGCCTCCCGCTGTGCCGGGTGGCCATGCTGCGCGGAAAGGCGAGGGACTGGGTAATGGCCGCGGTCAGCCTGCCGCTGTCCATCGCCTGTCTCGCCGCCGTCGGCGAGCTCCCGGAGGACGACCTCTGGAGCGACATCGCGCTGTGCGGGCTCCTGCTGCTCGCCGCGTACAGCACGGTCTACTTCCTGGTCGTCGACATAACCCAGCACCGCGCCGCACCGCCCGCCGGTCCGACGCCGTCGCAGGCCACGGCCTATGCGCCGCCGAGCTATCCGGCCCCCGCGCCGCCGCAGCCGGGCTACGGCTACCCGCCCGCGCAGCCGTACGCCGTCACCCATTCCACGCCGGTGCCGCCGGCCCCGTACAACCCGGTCCCGCCGCCCCCGCAGCCGCCGCATCCCGCCCCCGCGCGCATCGACCAGGTCCGGGCCGAACTCGACGAGCTCAGCGACTACCTCCGCAAGCATGAGGACGGCCGGTGACCATGGCGACCGGACGCATGGTCGCCGGACGCTACGAACTGTCCACGATCATCGGCCAGGGCGGCATGGGCCAGGTGTGGACGGGGTACGACCAGCGCCTGGACCGGCGGGTGGCCGTCAAGCTGCTGCGCCCGGACAAGGTGGCCGGCCAGGAGGCCGACGAACTGCGCCGCCGCTTCGTGCGGGAGTGCCGGGTGACCGCGCGGGTCGACCACCCCGGGCTGGTCACGGTGCACGACGCGGGCAGCGAGGGCGAGGAGCTGTTCCTCGTGATGCAGTACGTCGACGGGGCCGACCTCGCCGACCACCTCGCCGAGCACGACCCCTATCCCTGGCAGTGGTCGGTGGCCGTCGCCGCGCAGCTGTGCGCCGTGCTGTCGGCCGTGCACGCCGTGCCGATCGTGCACCGGGACCTCAAGCCCCGGAATGTGATGGTCAAACAGGACGGCACGGTCACCGTCCTCGACCTCGGTGTGGCCTCGGTGATGGACACGGACACCACCCGCCTCACCCACACCGGCTCCCCCATCGGCTCACCCGCCTATATGGCGCCCGAGCAGGCCATGGGCGGCGCGGTCGGCCCGTACACCGACCTCTACGCCCTCGGGGTGCTGCTGCACGAACTCCTCAGCGGGCAGGTGCCTTTCACCGGAACCACCGCCCTCGGCGTGCTGCACCGCCACCTCTACGAGCCGCCCGTCCCGGTACGCCAACTGCGCCCCGAGGTGCCCGAGGCGCTCGAAGCGCTCGTGCTGCGCCTGCTCGCCAAGGACCCGCAGCATCGTCCGGCCTCGGCCCAGGAGACCTACGAGCAGCTGCTCCCGCTCCTCCCTGGGCGCGGTATGCCCACCGGCGCCCCCCTAGACCCCACCCGCCCCTTCCTCCGTCCGCACGCCCCGTGGCCGGACCGGGCCCGCGTCCCGGCCCCCCGTCCGCAGCCGGCCACGGCGGTCGGGAGACCCGATGTCGCGGCGGCCGTGGACGAGGTCAAACGGCTGCTTGGGGAGGGCCGTGTCACCCAGGCCGTGGACATCCTGGGCGCCATCCTTCCGGCCGCCGCCGCCCAGCACGGCGAGCACTCACCGGTCGTCCGCACGCTGCGCAAGCAGTACGCGGCCACCCTCATGGACGACGGCCAGTACCGCAGAGCCCTGCCCGAACTCCGCCGCCTCGCCGACGAACGCGCCACCGAGTCGGGCCAGGCCGATCCCCAGTCCCTGCGGTTCCGCTACGATGCCGCCCAGTGTCTGGAGCAGCTCGGGGAACCGGCGGCGGCACTCGCGGAGTACCGGGCCCTGCTGCCGTACTACGAGAACCAATATGTGTCGGGGGATCCGGAGATCGCCCTAGAGGTCCGGCGCCGCATCGGCCATCTGCTGCTCGCCCTGGGCGACCGTCCGGCCGCCCAGGACACCCTGGTGCGGCTCCTGCACGATGTGGAACGCCTGCGCGGGCCCGGTCATCCGCTGGCCGCGGACATCCGCCGGACCCTGCAGTGGCTGGGGCAGGTGCACGTCTGAGACGCCTGCCCGGCACCAGGGCGGGGCGCTCGGGTTTGCGGTGACTTGAGGGAAACTTGTGCGGTCCGAGGGGGTTCGTTTTCCGGCCGCAGAGACGCCGTCCCATAGGTTTCCTGCGCTTGCGTCCCATACGAAGTTCACATACGAAGATCGCACGATCAGGGGTGGGGTAATTCATGTCGGGCCATCGACAGTCCAAGAAGCGCAGATACATCGTCTGGGGGGTCACCGGGGTCGCCGTGGTCGCGGGGGCCGGGATCGCCGCCCAGACCTCCATGGCGGCCACCACCTGGCCCGCCCAGAAGACCTTCACCGGGCGTGCCTTCGACGCCTGCACCGCGCCGTCGCTCGCCGCGATGAAGGCCTGGAACACCGGCTTCTACGGCGCCGCCGCCGTCTATGTCGGCGGCAAGAACCGCGGGTGCGCCCAGCCCAACCTCACCGCCTCCTGGGTGAAGTCGGTCAGCGCCCAGGGCTGGAAGCTCATACCGCTCTACGTCGGCGCCCAGCCGCCCTGCCAGACCAGCGCCAACCCCGAGCGGCTCACCGCCGCGACCGCGGCCTCGCTCGGCGCGAGCGACGCCAAGGACGCGGTGGCCAAGGCCTCCGCGCTCGGCATGAAGGCCGGCAGCGCGATCTACCTCGACATGGAGCCGTACGACACCGCCGACAAGGCGTGCAACGACGCGGTGCTGACCTATGTGCGGGCCTTCACCAAGGGGCTGCGCGACAAGACCTACCGGGCCGGCTACTACGGCTTCACCAGCTCCAGCGCCAAGGCCGTCGCCACCGCGACCAACAAGACCGACCTGCCGGGCAACCTCTGGTACGCGCTGTGGGACGGGAAGAACACCACGACCTCGGACTGGCCGTGGGGCAAGACCCAGTACACCGACCACAGCCGCGCCCATCAGTACATGGTCAACAGCAAGGAGACCCGCGGCGGTTACACGATCACCGTGGACCGCGACGCCTGGGACGCGCCGGTGGCCATCACCGGCTGAGCGGGTCCCGGGGGCCGCGGTACGGCCCGCCACCGGGTGGCGCCAGGCGCGTATCCCTGTGTTGAGAATGAATGGGACAAGGGCGCCCATGGTGAGGCTCAGGGCGTCGAAGCCGGAAATGTGACCGAGACGCACGCGCACCAGGGAGACGATCCCCCACGCGAGCAGCAGTGGTGAAAAGACCAGGGCACGTTTCCGTTCCGGAGTGTGGTACTCGACCCGGGCGGCCTCGCGGGCTTCCTCATCGCCGGACGACATATTGGTCCTCGCCTTCCAAAACGGGGGTGCCGCACGCATCTTGTGCGTGCGGCACCCCCGTACGTGTTCCCTGGTCGGTTCGGGTGCTCAGGTGGGTGTGGTCAGCTTCTGAAGAGGATGAATGAGAAGACGACCCAGGCCACGATGCCGCCCGCCGTGGTCCAATTCACCCACTGTGGCGGTTCGTATTCCTTGTCGGGAACGTTCTCGCCCGCCGCTTTTCGGCGGTTGAGTTCCTTGCGTCTACCGCGCGGAAAGAACAGTGGGAACGATATGGCGGCGACAGTGCCGCCGAGCATGAATAGCAGCGCGTCCATCGACTCGCCTCTGGCGCGCCCCAGGGCGAGTCCGCTGCCGAGTGCGGGAAGCATCCAGAGCAGGAGCGACCGTTGTTTCCAGTCGGCAGTGAGTGCGATGTAGCAGCTATCGATCGCTTTACAGCAATCGCATGAATGGAGTCCGCAGAAAGAAGGTCATCTCTGCCCATTCGAAAAGGCAAATGCTAAGGACGGCCTTTGCGGAAGCGTCAGAAGCGCTCCAATCCCCCGAGGGCCGCTTCAATGCGCCCCGCTTACTATTCTCACGGAGCTCTACGCCCAACCCCTTAGGCGTAAAGGTGACGCCCAGGCCGCACATGGATACATGCCTACGCGCGCGACGCAACGACGAAGAAACGTTGATGCTGAAGCGATCTCCGTCCAATGTCCCAGAAGTTCCACGCTTAAGTATCTTCTGCGAGATCACCCCGGGAGCCCCGAAGTCACCGATTTCCATAGTGCGCCCACCGGAGAGGATCAGGCTCCAACGCTCGTGTCGCTCTGCTGACGAAATTATGTCTCGGCGCGAAGACGGAGCTCGCATCAGCACAACTTTGCCCAGCGGCGTCGTCGCTTCGCCGTACATCCCTTCCTCTTCGGAAGGGTTTCTCCATTTGCTGAGCGTAACGCTCCTCTTTATCTCCATTTATTCCGCCCTTCGCGTGAGACTTCGGAGTCGGGTATGCGTACTCGGCCTAGGCCCGAACGGCGAGGGACTCGGGTCCCTGGCCGGCCGTATCCAGGTCGGCAAGAGCTGGACAGCCGCCAACCGTCCGCTCTACACCGCCGTCCCTGACGTGCGCGGAGACGGCCAGCCGGGCCTGTGGGCCACCGGAAACAACGGTGATCTGTACACCTACGCCGACATCCGTGGCGCGGGCACGGTTATCGGCACGGGACTCCAAGGCTTCCGTTCGTTGAACTGACCCAGGCCCGTCCCGCCCGCGAGGCGAGCACGGCCCCGACGGTCATGGAGCCCTCCATGATTCACGATCCCCGGGGTACCGTGCTCGCCTCTCCATCTTCTTCATGGCCGTGGCGTCGGCGTGCGTCCCGTCTGATTGAGGGGGCACGTCGCGGCGCCACCGTGGACCGCGACGCCTGGGACGCGCCGGTGGCCATCACCGGCTGAGCGGGCCCGGGGTGCGACGGTGCCCGAAGTCGACGGGAATCGTTGGTCGAATGGGTTGGCCAGAGCCTGGCCACTGCCTACTATCGATCACCGCAAGACTTTGTGCACCGCCGCACAATCTCCTCGGGAGGCCACCTTGCACCGCCGTCGTACCGCGATCGCCCTCAGCGCCGCCCTGGTCGCGGCCCCCCTCCTCACCGCGTGCGGCGGCGCCCCGCATGCCGGTGCCGCGGCCGTCGTGGGCGGCGAGCGGATCACGGTCTCCCAGCTGGAGGGCCGTGTGAACGAGGTGCGCGTCGCCCAGCGCGCCGCCGCCCCGGACGAGGCCCAGTACGAGCAGACGGTCTCCCGGACCAGCAGCCTCACCCGGGACACCCTTCACACCATGGTCCTCGACCGGGTCCTGGACCGGGCCGCCAAGGACGCGGGGGTGAGCGTCTCCCGCGGCGATGTCGCCGAGATGCGCAGCGGCCTGGAAGCCCAGGCCGGCGGCCCCAAGGCCCTGCAGTCGGCGTGGCTGATGCAGTACGGGGTGGCCCCCAAACGCCTCGACGCCAGCCTCCGCACGGAGGTCAGGGCGCAGAAGCTGGCGGTCGCGCTCGGCATCGACATGAACACCACCGAGGGCAAGACCACGTTCTGGAAGGCGATGTCCCAGGCCTCCAAGGACCTGCATATCGACCTCAACCCGCGCTACGGCGCCTGGGACGTGGAGAAGAGCAGCCGGGTGGACGGGAAGACGCCCTGGATCCAGGAGGCCACGGCGGAGCCGCAGCAGCCGGCGTAGCGGGGGCATGGCGGGGACGGGGCTGCAGGGCCCGTTCCACCGGCCCCGGGCCGGGCTTTTCCCGGGTCGGCCCGTGGCCCTGCTCCGGACTGTTCATCGGACTGAGCTGCCGGGCCTGTGGACAATCTCCGGGTCACCTCCGCGGCGTGCGTTACGTTCGAATCGTGAACACCACCAGCCCCCGCGAGGACGGTCCGTACGGGACCGACGACGCCCCTGACCCTGCCCCCGGCCGGGTCGTCCTGCTCACCACCAGCCACCGGGTCGCGCCCGGCCTGCTGTCCTGGCCCGCATGGCAGGCGCTGCGCGCGGCCGACCGGGTCCTGTGCGCGGACGGCGCCCACCCCCAGCTGCCCTATCTGCGGGAGGCCGGCACCGCCGTGGAGGAGGCCGCCCCCACCGCCCAGGAGCTGGTCGACGCCTGCGCGGGCGGGCGGACGGTGGTCGTCGTGGCGACCGGCGAGGGCGAGCCGCACCTCACCGACGGACTGGCCCGGCTGGCGGGCTCCGGCCGCGTCCGGATGCCCGAGCTGGAGCTGCTCCCCGCGTCGTACGACCTGCCCGGGGCCCGCCTGCTCGATCTGGTCCAGGTCATGGACCGCATCCGCGCCGAGTGCCCCTGGTCCTCGCGCCAGACCCATGAGGGCCTGGCCAAGTACGGCATCGAGGAGGCGTACGAACTGGTCGAGGCGATCGAGACGGGCGACCGCGAAGAACTGCGCGAGGAACTGGGCGACGTCCTGCTCCAGGTCGTCTTCCACTCCCGGATAGCCGAGGACGACCCGGACACCCCCTTCTCCATCGACGACGTGGCGGGCGGCATCGTCGCCAAGCTGATCCATCGCCACCCGCATGTCTTCGGCGACGAGACCGCGACGACGCCCGAGGAGGTCAAGGAGCACTGGCTGCGCACCAAGGCGGTGGAGAAGCAGCGCACCTCGGTGACCGAGGGGGTGCCCCTGGGCCAGCCGGGGCTCGCCCTGGCCGCCAAGCTCTCCTCCCGCGTCCGCACCGCCGGCCTGGACGTCCCGCTCCCGAAGGGCGAGGACATCGGCTACGAACTCCTGGCGATGGCGGCACACGCGGAGGCGGAAGGAGTCGACCCGGAGGCCGCCCTGCGCGCCGCGGCACGCGCCTACCGGGACGCGATCCGCACCGCGGAGGCCACCGGCCGGCAACCCACCGGCTGAGCGGCGGCCGGGCACCGGGCCGAGGAGCGTGGCGCCCGGCGTCTGGTCCGGCCGGCGCGGGGGCGTGGGGCGGCGCCGCTCGGATACCGTCGGGGAGTGAACGGCCAGCCCCAGACCCCCGGCACCGCCCCCGTGCCCCCCGAACTCTTCACCTGGGAGTTCGCGAGCGACCCCTACCCCGCCTACGCCTGGCTCCGCGAGCACGCGCCCGTGCACCGGACGCGGCTGCCCAGCGGTGTGGAGGCCTGGCTGGTCACCCGGTACGCCGACGCCAAGCAGGCCCTTGCCGACCAGCGGCTCAGCAAGAACCCGGCGCATCATGACGAGCCCGCACACGCCAAGGGCAAGACCGGCATCCCCGGTGAGCGCAAGGCCGAGCTGATGACCCATCTGCTCAACATCGATCCGCCGGACCACACCCGGCTGCGCCGACTCGTCTCCAAGGCCTTCACACCCCGGCGGGTCGCCGAATTCGCCCCGCGCGTGCAGGAACTGACCGACCGGCTGATCGACGGCTTCGCCGGGCGGGGCAGTGCCGACCTCATCCATGAGTTCGCCTTCCCGCTCCCCATCTACGCCATCTGCGACCTGCTCGGCGTCCCGCGCGAGGACCAGGACGACTTCCGCGACTGGGCCGGGATGATGATCCGGCACGGCGGAGGGCCGAGGGGCGGGGTCGCCCGGTCCGTCAAGAAGATGCGCGGCTATCTCGCCGACCTCATCCACCGCAAGCGCCAGGCCCTGTCCGAGGAGCCCGGACCCGGCGAGGACCTCATCTCCGGGCTCATCCGGGCCTCCGACCACGGCGAGCACCTCACCGAGAACGAGGCCGCCGCCATGGCCTTCATCCTGCTCTTCGCCGGGTTCGAGACCACCGTCAACCTCATCGGCAACGGCACCTACGCCCTGCTCACCCACCCCGGTCAGCGGGCCCGTCTCCAGGACTCCCTGGCCCGCGGGGAACGCGGACTGCTGGAAACCGGGATCGAGGAACTCCTGCGCTACGACGGCCCGGTGGAACTGGCCACCTGGCGCTTCGCCACCGAGCCGCTCACCGTCGGCGGGCAGCGGATCGCCGCCGGGGATCCGGTGCTCGTCGTGCTCGCGGCCGCCGACCGGGACCCCGAGCGGTTCGCCGACCCCGATGTGCTCGATCTCACCCGTCGTGACAACCAGCATCTGGGATACGGCCACGGCATCCACTACTGCCTCGGCGCCCCGCTGGCCCGGCTGGAGGGACAGTCGGCGCTCGGCACCCTCCTCACCCGTCTCCCGGACCTCCGCCTTGCGGTGGATTCGGCCGATCTGCGCTGGCGCGGTGGGTTGATCATGCGTGGATTGCGTACGCTTCCCGTGGAGTTCACACCGGTTCCGGGGAAAGGTCGCAGAGAATCCCCGGAATCCACCGGATGAAAAGGTGAACCCGCCGACGGCCGGGAAAACATGACAGCTCCTCAGCTTCGTGATCCCGACGTGATCTGCGCTGCATTGACTTGTGACAAGCGACCGACTGCCAATAGATTCACGCAGCAACGCGGTGGTCGCCACAACCGCCGCGCCGACCATTGCTGTCGTGCGAAAGGCAAGCGCATGCTCTCCGGGAACGGCCGTCATCGTCGCCCCCGTCAGGCTCCGGCCGTTCTTGTCGCGGCGGGGGTGACCGGATCGGCGATCGCGATCCCGCTCCTGGGCGCCACCGGCGCGAGCGCGGCCACCGGTGCCACCTGGGACCAGGTCGCGCAGTGCGAGAGCGGCGGCGCCTGGAGCGCCGACACCGGCAACGGCCGCTACGGCGGCCTCCAGATGACGCAGGGGGAATGGGAGTCCCACGGCGGCCTCGACTACGCCTCCAGCCCCGACCGCGCGAGCCGCTCGCAGCAGATCGCCGTCGCCGAGAAGATCCTCGACGAGCGCGGCGCCTCCTCCTGGGCCTCCTGCGGCTTGGTCTCCGGCCTGGAGCAGGACTCCGGCTCCGCGGGCGTCGACACGGGTCTGGCGAGAGACGCGTCCGGCGCTCCCTCCTCCGGTTCCGGCGTGGTGGGCTTCGGACTGTCCGAGTCGCCCGACAGGGTCACTCCGGTCACCCCGGCACCCTCTTCGTCCCCCTCGTCGGAGGCGACCGCCGACTCCGAAGGGAGCGACGCCGGTGCCGGCGCCTCCCAGGAGTCCACCGCCCCGTCCGACCAGAAGAGCGGCAGCGCCGACGAAGGCGACAAGTCGGGCAAATCCCAGGAGCAGGGCGCCCCTTCGGGTGAGGAGGTCGACGACGCCTCCGGCGGCGGACGGCACCGCGGTGGCAGCGCCGAAGAGACCGCCGTGGACGGACGCGACGACGACACGACGGGCCGGCACGCCTCGCGCAGCTCCGACACCGCGCGGGACGCCGGGGCCGACGCCGAGGCCGGCACCTACATCGTCCGCGCCGGGGACAGCCTGGCGGGCATCGCCCACTCGCTCGGCGTCAAGGGCGGATGGTCCGCGCTGTACGACGGGAACAAGCAGACGGTCGGCACCGACCCCGACCACATCGTCCCCGGTCAGAACCTTGCGGTCGACGATGGACAGTCGGCGGACCAGCACTGAACTGAGTCCCGGACGGGGGCACTTAGTGCCCCGTTTCCTTCATCGATGTCCGTTTTGGCGAGGGTGAGAGATGGGTCTCAAAGGCCCTGATCGTCTTTGGAAATCGGCGGATCGGCTGCTTACGGTCATGTCCGCTCGCCACCGCGGGCCCCGACGGTCGCAACGCCGAATCCTGCCAGCGGCCGTACGGGAACAGTCGTCGCGCCATGCGCCGCAGGCAGGAGCGGGGGACCCAAGGTAAGTGCCGCGCCCGGGAGTTGACCGGGAACGGCTTGGGGTGGAGCCGCGCGTCCAGGGGACGCGCGGCCGGGCAACTCAACCGGCCCGAACCCGACAGCTCACCTCGCAGGCGTCGGTGAGGGGATCGAACCATGCTGTGTTCCGGCAAGAGCAGTCGTCGCCGCCCGTCCAAGGCCGTCCGCGCCATCACCTTCGCCGGTGTCACCGGCGCCGCCGTCGCCGCGCCGCTGCTCGTGGCCGGCAACGCCTCCGCCGCCACCGCCGCCGAGTGGGACGCCGTCGCCCAGTGCGAGTCCGGCGGCAACTGGTCCATCAACACCGGCAACGGCTACTACGGTGGTCTGCAGTTCTCGAACTCCACCTGGGCCGCGTTCGGCGGTACCGCGTACGCCCCGCGCGCCGACCTCGCCGGCAAGGCGCAGCAGATCGCCGTCGCCGAGAAGGTCCTCGCGGGTCAGGGCAAGGGCGCCTGGCCGGTCTGCGGCAAGGGCCTGTCCGGCACCCCGTACAACGGCGCCGCCGCCGGCACCTCCTCCGGTGCCTCCGCCGGTGGTGCGAAGACCTCCCGTCCGGCCGCCCCGCAGCAGGCCTCCCGCGGCGCCGAGCGTCCGGCCGCGCAGAAGACCGTCACCGCCCCGGCCGGCCAGAAGGCCCAGAAGATCCGGAAGGGCGACGGCGAGTACAAGGTCGTCAAGGGCGACTCCCTCAGCTCGATCGCTGCGGAGCACCATGTCCGCGGCGGCTGGAAGAAGCTGTTCGAGCTGAACAAGGACATCGTCAAGAACGCCGACCTCATCTACCCGGGTCAGCAACTGCACCTGAAGTGACGGCCCTCCGGCGGTCCGACCGCAAGGCCCTCGTGCACCGACCTCCCCGCTGACGGCCGGGTGAGGGCCACCCCGTCCCCGCGGTCGCCCCGTCCCCACGGTCCCCCCGCTCCGGCGCGTGTTCCCCCGCACGCCCGGAGCGGGGCTTTTTCGCCCGTACGACCGCTGAATTTCACCGGGCTTTCACTCCCCCCTTTGTTCCGGGCGGGAACAATGTGTACGGTCACTCTGTCCGTGGGACGGTCGGTCGGCCGGCCGCTGACCCCGGACGGTTAGGCTCTAGTCGCAAGGTGCCCCGCACTCTCAGCGTCACATCCATGAAGGAGATGCTCGTGCCGTCCATCGACGTCGTCGTAGCCCGGGAAATCCTGGACTCCCGAGGCAACCCCACGGTCGAGGTCGAGGTCGGCCTCGACGACGGGAGCACCGGGCGTGCCGCCGTCCCGTCCGGCGCCTCCACCGGTGCCTTCGAGGCCATCGAGCTCCGTGACGGTGACCCCAACCGCTACCAGGGCAAGGGTGTCGAGAAGGCCGTCCTCGCCGTCATCGAGCAGATCGGCCCGGAGCTGGTCGGCTACGACGCCACCGAGCAGCGCCTGATCGACCAGGCGATGTTCGACCTGGACGCCACCGACAACAAGGGCTCCCTCGGCGCCAACGCCATCCTGGGTGTCTCCCTCGCGGTCGCCCACGCCGCCTCCGAGGCCAGCGACCTCCCGCTCTTCCGCTACCTGGGCGGCCCGAACGCGCATCTGCTGCCGGTGCCGATGATGAACATCCTGAACGGCGGCTCGCACGCCGACTCCAATGTGGACATCCAGGAGTTCATGATCGCCCCGATCGGTGCGGAGTCCTTCTCCGAGGCGCTGCGCTGGGGCACCGAGGTCTACCACACCCTCAAGAAGGTGCTGAAGGGCAAGGGCCTGTCGACCGGTCTCGGCGACGAGGGCGGCTTCGCGCCGAACCTCGGCTCCAACCGTGAGGCCCTCGACCTCATCCTGGAGGCCGTCAAGCAGGCCGGGTACGTCCCCGGCGAGCAGATCGCCCTCGCGCTCGACGTCGCCGCCTCCGAGTTCTACAAGGACGGCAAGTACCTCTTCGAGGGCAAGGAGCGCTCCGCCGCCGAGATGACGGAGTACTACGAGGAGCTGGTCGCGGCCTACCCGCTCGTCTCCATCGAGGACCCGCTGTTCGAGGACGACTGGGCCGGCTGGAAGGTCATCACCGACAAGCTCGGCGACAAGGTCCAGCTCGTCGGCGACGACCTGTTCGTCACCAACCCCGAGCGCCTCGCCCGGGGCATCGAGGACGGCGCCGCCAACGCCCTGCTGGTCAAGGTCAACCAGATCGGCTCGCTGACCGAGACCCTCGACGCCGTCGA
Organism: Streptomyces nodosus; assembly: GCF_008704995.1. Classification (NCBI taxonomy): domain Bacteria; kingdom Bacillati; phylum Actinomycetota; class Actinomycetes; order Kitasatosporales; family Streptomycetaceae; genus Streptomyces; species Streptomyces nodosus. The sequence continues at coordinate 3,203,014 of NZ_CP023747.1, read as the reverse complement.
GCTGGCCCAGCGCAGCGGCTTCAAGTGCATGATGTCCCACCGCTCCGGCGAGACCGAGGACGTGACGATCGCCGACCTGGCCGTCGCCACCAACTGCGGCCAGATCAAGACCGGCGCCCCGGCCCGCTCCGAGCGTGTCGCCAAGTACAACCAGCTGCTGCGCATCGAGGAGATCCTCGACGACGCCGCGGTGTACGCCGGCCGCAGCGCCTTCCCGCGCTTCAAGGGCTGAGCCGTCCAGGGCCACGGCCCAGTCGTACGTACGTCCCCGTACTCGGTCCCGTACCGTGTGCGGGGACGTACGTGCGTATGAAGGGGAGGCGGGAGACATGGCCGTGAAGGACCGTGACCGGTTCTCCACCGCGACCAGGCTGCGGCTGCTCGGGGAGCAGACGGCGGCTCGGGTCTACCGCTCCCAGACCAGACGCCAGGCCCGCCGTTCCCGGCTCACCGGGCGGGCCGCCCTGCTCGCGCTCGTCCTGTGCTCGCTGATCGTGGCGCTGGCGTACCCGATGCGGCAGTACGTCTCCCAGCGCGCCGAGATCGCCGACATGGAACGCCGGCAGGAACAGGCACGCCAGCGCGTCGAACAGCTGCGCGATCTCAAGGCACGCTGGCAGGATGACGCCTATGCGCAGCAGCAGATCCGGCAGCGGCTGCACTATGTGATGCCGGGGGAGACCGGTTACATCGTGATCGACCCGGACGCGGTCGAGCAGTCCCGGACGAACCGTGCGACCGCCGCGCGCCCCTGGTACACCGGCATCTGGGACGGGATCGACCGGTCCGACGCCCTCGAGAAGCCGGGCCGGTGAGCCGTCCCGCCGGACCCCGCGCCGGGTGAACCACCGGGCCGTCGCGCGCCGATGACGCGGTGACCGGCCCCGCGGCCGAACCCCTGCCCGGACGAATCAGTGACCGATGAGAAAGACAATCATGGAAACCGCCCCGCCGCCCACCCCGCGCACCGAGCCCACCGACGCCGACGTCGAGGCCATCCAGCAGCAGCTCGGACGCCCCCCGCGCGGGCTGCGCGCGATCGCCCACCGGTGCCCCTGCGGGCAGCCGGACGTCGTGGAGACGGCGCCGCGGCTCGCCGACGGCACTCCGTTCCCGACGACGTACTACCTGACCTGCCCGCGCGCCGCCTCCGCGATCGGCACGCTGGAGGCGAACGGCGTGATGAAGGAGATGACGGAGCGCCTGGCCCGGGACCCGGAGCTGGCCGCCGCCTACCGCGCCGCGCACGAGGACTACATCGCCCGCCGGGACGCCATCGAGGTCCTGACGGGCTTCCCGAGCGCGGGCGGTATGCCGGACCGGGTGAAGTGCCTGCATGTGCTGGTGGCGCACTCGCTGGTGGCCGGCCCGGGCGTCAACCCGCTCGGTGACGAGGCGATCGCGATGCTGCCCGAGTGGTGGCGCAAGGGGGCGTGTGTGGCGCCCGCGGGGCCGCCGTCGGGCGACGACTGGCAGACGGAGACCTCCGAAAGCGGCTGGTTCGCCTTCAAGCCCGTCGACCCCGAGGAGGGCGACGCATGACCCGGGTCGCCGCCGTCGACTGCGGCACGAACTCCATCAGGCTCCTGATCGCGGACGTCACCGGGTCCGGGGACGCCCCGGGCACCGGAACCACCGCCGAACTCGTCGAGCTGGACCGGCGGATGACCATCGTCCGGCTCGGTCAGGGCGTGGACCGCACCGGGCGCCTCGCCCCGGAGGCCCTCGAACGCACCTTCGCGGCCTGCCGGGAGTACGCCGGGCTCATCAAGGAGCACGGCGTCGAGCGGATCCGCTTCGTCGCCACCTCCGCCACCCGGGACGCGGAGAACCGGGACGAGTTCGTCCGCGGGGTCCTGGAGATCCTCGGAGTCGAGCCCGAGGTCATCTCCGGCGACCAGGAGGCGGAGTTCTCGTTCACGGGCGCGACCAGGGAGCTGGCCGGCCGCGAGGACCTGGCCAAGCCCTATCTGGTCGTGGACATCGGGGGAGGGTCCACGGAGTTCGTGGTCGGCGAGGAGCATGTGCGTGCCGCGCGCTCCGTCGACGTCGGCTGTGTCCGTATGACCGAGCGTCATCTCCTGCGCGACGGGGCCGTCACCGACCCGCCGGCCCCCGAGCAGATCGCGGCCGTACGGTCCGACATCGAGTCCGCGCTGGACCTGGTGGAACGGACGGTGCCCCTGCGTGAGGCCCGGACGCTGGTCGGGCTCGCGGGCTCCGTCACCACCCTCTCGGCCATCGCCCAGGACCTCCCCGGGTACGACACCGCGAGGATCCATCACTCCCGTGTCTCCCGCGAGCGGGTCCGGGAGATCACCGAGTGGCTGCTGCGGTCCACCCACGCCGAACGCGCGGCGATCCCCTCCATGCACCCCGGGCGCGTGGACGTCATCGGCGCGGGCGCCCTCGTCCTGCTCACGATCATGGAGCGCACCGGGGCCGAGGAGGTCGTGGTCAGCGAGCACGACATCCTTGACGGCATCGCTTTCTATGCGGCCGAGTCGCCTTCATAGGCGATCCTCGACGGGATCGCCTATGACGCGGCCGAGTCGCCGTCGTAGGCCGTCCTCGACGGGACCGCCCGGCACTTCGCGCCCCGCGGCGGACGACTCTCCGGCGGTGCGCACGGCCCGGTGCCTCATGGCGCCGGGCCGTCCGTTTTCTCCACCGATTCCCCTCTACCAGGCGGTAGCTTCTGCGGGGTGATGTGCCCCTCGGCGAGGGTCCGCCAGGAATGTTCGTGAAGTTCTTCACAAGGAAAACGTCCCTGTTGAGCGGCCTTTTGGCCGCAGTGGGCCGTACGGGGGGCTCAGAGGGTCTTCGGGGATGCTCACGCGAGCGTTCCGAGGGGGTCCGCGCCGACGCCGCGCAGGGTCCGCCGGGGGGCTCTTCGGGGTGAGGAGGAGCAGCTCACGCGGCCTTTACAACGGGCGGTCAGGGGCGGGGCGTTGCCCTCGCGGTCATGGCCCGCGCCACGCGGGCGGCGCAGTGTAGCAGATACCCCCGGCAACCTTGTGAAGGGGCGCACGAGCGACCCCCCTGGGTCAGGTGGATACTCGATGCCATGAGCACCACGGAGCGTCCCAGGATCCTCGTAGTAGGCGGTGGGTACGTAGGCCTGTACGCAGCTCGTCGCATTCTCAAGAAGATGCGCTACGGCGAGGCGACCGTCACGGTCGTCGACCCGCGCTCGTACATGACCTACCAGCCTTTCCTGCCCGAAGCCGCCGCCGGCAGCATCTCCCCCCGGCATGTCGTCGTCCCGCTGCGACGCGTGCTGCCGAAGGCGGAGGTCCTCACCGGCCGGGTCACCACCATCGACCAGGACCGCAAGGTCGCGACGGTGGCCCCGCTGGTCGGCGAGGCCTACGAGCTGCCCTTCGACTACCTCGTCATCGCGATGGGCGCGGTCTCCCGCACCTTCCCGATCCCCGGTCTCGCCGACCAGGGCATCGGCATGAAGGGCATCGAGGAGTCCATCGGCCTGCGCAACCATGTGCTGGAGCAGCTCGACAAGGCCGACTCCACGACCGACGAGGAGATCCGGCGCAAGGCGCTCACCTTCGTCTTCGTCGGCGGTGGCTTCGCCGGTGCGGAGACCATCGGTGAGGTCGAGGACATGGCCCGGGACGCGGCCAAGTACTACAACAACGTGTCCCGTGAGGACATGCGCTTCATCCTCGTCGACGCCGCCGACAAGATCCTCCCCGAGGTCGGTCCCAAGCTCGGCCAGTACGGCAAGGAGCACCTCGAGGGCCGGGGTGTCGAGATCTATCTGTCCACCTCCATGGAGTCCTGCGTGGACGGCCATGTGGTGCTGAAGAACGGCCTCGAGGTCGACTCCAACACGATCGTGTGGACCGCGGGCGTCAAGCCGAACCCGGCGCTGGCCCGCTTCGGTCTGCCGCTCGGCCCCCGCGGCCATGTGGACACCGCGCCCACCCTCCAGGTCCAGGGCACGGACTACATCTGGGCCGCCGGCGACAACGCGCAGGTCCCGGACCTCGTCGGCCGCAAGGCGGGCAACGAGAACGCCTGGTGCCCGCCGAACGCCCAGCACGCGCTGCGTCAGGCCAAGGTGCTCGGCGACAATGTGATCTCCGGAATGCGCGGCTTCCCGCAGAAGCCGTACTCGCACGCCAACAAGGGCGCCGTGGCCGGTCTCGGCCTCCACAAGGGCGTCGCGATGATCGTCGTCGGCAAGACGAAGATCAAGCTGCGCGGCCGCCTGGCGTGGTACATGCACCGCGGCTACCACGGTCTGGCCATGCCGACCTGGAACCGCAAGATCCGTATCTTCGCGGACTGGACGCTGAGCATGTTCCTCAAGCGCGAGATCGTCTCGCTCGGCGCCATGGAGTCGCCGCGCGAGGAGTTCTACGAGGCCGCGAAGCCGGCCCCGGTCGCCGCCGCGAGCAAGACCGAGGAGAAGGCCAAGGCCTCCTGACCTCGAGGCCGCCGATCGCCCCGCGATCGACCTCGCTCGTCGAGCCCGCCGAAGGGCCCCCGCCATCCGTGGTGCGGGGGCCCTTCGGCTTTTCCGTATTTCTTCTCATTCATTCTTATTTCCGCATATTCCTGTGTATTCCTCCGCGCTCCTCCGTATTTCTGTGTACTCCTTCCGAAGTGCCGTGCTCACTTCACTCCCTCGGGTGGGACGGACTCCGCTCCGATGCGGTGAATTCCGTGGCGCATACAGGTTTTTGCTCAGCTGTGACGCCAACGGGGGACTGCGGCACGGCCCCGTAGGTGTTTACGTGGTGTCGGACATTCCGGGACCCGTTCCCCGCGCCCGACCCGGTTCGAGCAGGGGATGACCCCATCGGAGGTGTGCACCATGGCCGATGCCGCGCCGCGGTTGAAAAGCCTCGTCGAACAATTGCTGGGAGCCCCGTTCCCGTTGCGCGTCCGCGCCTGGGACGGATCGGAGGCAGGACCGCCCGATGCCCCGGTGCTCGTCGTGCGCAACCGTCGTGCCCTGCGCCGTCTGCTCTGGAAACCGGGCGAGTTGGGCCTCGTCCGGGGCTGGGTCGCCGGGGACCTGGCCGTCGAGGGCGATCTCTACACCGCCCTCGGCCAGCTCGCGGGCCTTCTCTGGGAGCGCGGCGACGACGCCCGCACCCTCGCCCAGGCGCTCCGCGACCCCCGGGTCCGCGCCGCCGTCCGCGGGCTCGCCGCGATGGCGGGCCCCTTCCCGCCGCCCCCGCCGCCCCGCGAGGAGGTCCGCAGGGCCCGCGGCCACCTCCACACCCGGCGCAGCGACCGACGGGCCATCAGCCACCACTACGACGTCGGGAACGACTTCTACGAGCTGGTCCTGGGCCCGTCCATGGTGTACTCCTGCGCCTACTGGGCCGCTCCCGACGGCACCCTGGAGGACGCCCAGCGGGACAAGCTCGAACTGGTCTGCCGCAAGCTGGACCTGAGGCCCGGCCTGCGGCTGCTGGACGTCGGCTGCGGCTGGGGCTCCATGGCGGTGCACGCCGCCCGCGAGCACGGGGTGAGCGTCGTGGGCGTCACCCTCTCCCAGGAGCAGGCCGTCTACGCCCGTAAGCGGGTCGCCGACGAGGGACTCACCGACCGGGTGGAGATCCGTGTGCAGGACTACCGCGATGTGGCCGACGGGCCGTACGACGCGATCTCCTCCATCGGCATGGCCGAACACGTCGGCGCCGAGCGGTATCTGGAGTACGCCCGCGATCTGCACGCCCTGCTGAAGCCCGGCGGGCGGCTGCTCAACCACCAGATCGCACGGCGGCCCCAGCGGGACGAGTCCTCGTACAGCGTCGACCCGTTCATCGACGCCTATGTCTTCCCGGACGGCGAGCTGGCTCCGATCGGCACCACCGTGACCCAGCTGGAGCGCGCCGGGTTCGAGGTGCGTGACGTCGAGTCCCTGCGCGAGCACTACGCCCTCACCCTGCGCCGCTGGGTCGCCAACCTGGAGGCCCACCGGGAGCAGGCGGAGCGCCTCGCCGGCCCCGGCCGTGCCCGGGTCTGGCGCCTCTACATGGCCGCCTCCGCCCTGTCCTTCGAACGCAACCGCATCGGCGTCAACCAGGTCCTCGCGGTACGGACCCCGGAGCCGGGCGCGTCCGGGGTGCCGCTGCGCTCCCGTACCTGGAACTGACGGACGACAGGGGTCGTACGGCCTACGACGGCGCGGGGCCCCGTCCGGTCATCACCGGACGGGGCCCCGCGCCGTGGCTGCTTCCTGCCGTACCGCTACTCCGACTTGATCGCCGTCAGCATGTTCAGACGGGCCGCCCGCCGGGCCGGCCACAGGGCCGCCAGCACGCCGACCACCGCGGCCAGGGCGAGGAAGAGGGCCATCCGGTCCCAGGGCAGGATCAGCTCGAAGGTCGTCATCTTCGTCCCGAGCAGCCGGCCGGCCGCCCAGCCGAAGAACACGCCAAGACCGATGCCGAGCACTCCGCCGAAGAGCGAGATGACCAGGGACTCCAGGCGAACCATCCGCTTGATGCCCTTGCGGTCGAGGCCGATCGCGCGGAGCATCCCGATCTCCTGCGAGCGCTCGAAGACCGACATGGCCAGGGTGTTGATGACGCCGAGGACGGCGACGATCACGGCCATGGCGAGCAGGCCGTAGAGCATGTTCAGCACCGTGGTGAACACCTGCCCGATGCTGTCGGAGATATCCTTCTTGTCCTGGATCTTGATGGCCGGGTTGTCACCGAGCGCCTTCACCAGGGTGCTCCTGGCCGAGTCGGTGGCGCCGCCGGACATCTTGACCATGATCTGCATGTCGGACGGGTTGCTCTGGTGCGGGGCCAGGGTCGCGGTGTCCACCATGATGCCGCGCATGATCTCGGTCTCCTGATAGACACCGGCGACCGTGAGCTGCTGCTGCTTCCCGTCCTCGTAGTTGACGGTGAACCGGGAACCGGCGCTCCAGTGGTGGTCCTCGGCGGTCCGGTCGTCGACGACGATCCGGGTGCCGCCGACCGCGAAGGTGCCGTCGTCGACCGTCAGATGGGTCAGCTCGCCGATGGTGGATCCGTCGACGCTGGTCAGGAACTCGGTCTTGCCGTCGATGCGGGAGGGCGCGTTGCGCAGCGGGCTGCTGGCGGCGACCCCGTCGGCGGACTTGACCGCCTGTTCGAGGTCCGGGGAGAGGTTGTTGCCGTTCGCCATGGAGACCACATAGTCCGCCTTGAGCGCGGAGGCCGCCATCTTGTCGATCGCGTTCCCCAGGCTGCCCGCCACCACCGTCAGCGCGGTGATCAGGGTCAGACCGATCATCAGGGCGGAGGCGGTGGCCGCGGTGCGGCGCGGGTTGCGCACCGAGTTCTGCCGGGCCAGCTTCCCGGCGACCCCGAAGACCCGCAGCACGGGTGCGGTGGCCGCGATCAGCGGACGGGACAGCAACGGGGTGAGGACGAACACGCCGAGGACGAGGAGCCCCGCGCCGAGACCCATCGGGGCCTGGGCGTCCGTGGCGTCCATGGTGGTGGCGTAGAGGACGGTGACGAGGCCGGCCGAGGTGAGCAGGGCGCCGAGCGTGTTGCGCAGCACCAGGGACCGGGTGGTCGCCTGTGCATGGACGCTGTTCATCGCGGCGACCGGGGGGATCCTGGCGGCGCGGCGGCCGGGCAGCCAGGCGGCCAGCATGGTGATCAGGATGCCGACGGCGAGGGCGGCGACGACCGTGCCGGGGCTGATGACGAGCGGGCCGTCCGGCATGGTGCCCAGACCGCTCACCAGCGAGCGCAGCGCGGCGCCGATGCCGATGCCGGCCACCAGACCGACGACTGCCGCGACGGCGCCGACCGCGAACGCCTCGATCAGCACGGAGCGGGTGACCTGACGGCGGGACGCGCCGACCGCGCGCATCAGCGCCAGTTCCTTGGTGCGCTGGGCCACCAGCATGGTGAAGGTGTTGGCGATGATGAACGTCCCGACGAACAGCGCGATCCCGGCGAACACCAGCAGGAAGGTGCGCAGGCTGCTGGTCGCGTCGGCGATCTGCCGGGCCTGCTCGTCGGCCAGCTGCTTGCCGGTGGTGGAGGTGACGTCCGCGGGGAGGATCTTGTCGAGCTCGGTGCGCAGGGCGGTCTGGCTGGTGCCGGAGGCGGCCTTCACATCGATCTCGTCGTAGGCGCCGGGCTTGTGGAACAGCTGCTGCGCGGTGGCGGTGTCGAAGAGCGCGAGGCTGCCGCCGGCGGCCACATTGCCGTCGTCGGTGGTGAAGATGCCGACGATCTCGGGCGTCAGCACGGGACCGTCGATCGAGATCCGTACGGTGTCGCCGACCCGGTAACCGGCGCGACGCGCGGTCTCGGAGTCGACGAGGACCTCGTTGTCGCCCTTCGGGGCGTGCCCGCCGACGAGCGGATACCGGGGGTCGTCGGTCCCCCAGTAGTTCCCGCCCTGGGAGCGGAAGCCGCCGCCGATGAGCTTGCCGTCCTTGTCGGCGATGGCGGTGAAGCCGTTGACGACACCGATGGCGGTCTCGGCGCCCGGGGTCTTGGCGGCCTTGTCGAGGAGGGCCTGCTTCAGTTCGGGCCGGGCGCGGACCTTGTCGCCGGTGCTCCGGCTGCGGTCCGGCTGGAGGGCCACGTCGACCTGGTCGAATCCCTTGGCGGAACTCTTCTGGTAGGCCTCGGAGATGGTGTTGGTGAACACCAGGGTGCCCGACACGAAGGCCACGCCGAGCATCACGGCGAGCACGGTCATGAGCAGCCTGGCCTTGTGCGCGAGCACATTGCGCAGGGCGGTACGGAACATGTCCTAGTCCAGGGGCTGGGGGTGTGCGGCGGGTCGGTGGGGGTGCGCGGGGCTCAGCTGGTGCGGCCCTTGGCGTCGAAACGCTTCATCCGGTCCAGCACCGTCTCCGCGGTGGGCTCGTGCAGCTCGTCCACGATCCGCCCGTCCGCCAGGAAGATCACCCGGTCCGCATAGGCCGCCGCCACCGGGTCGTGGGTGACCATCACCACCGTCTGCCCCATCTCCCGTACGGAGTTGCGCAGAAAGCCCAGCACCTCCGCGCCCGACCGGGAGTCCAGGTTTCCGGTGGGCTCGTCACCGAAGATGATCTCCGGCTTGGAGGCCAGCGCCCGCGCCACCGCGACGCGCTGCTGCTGACCACCGGACAGCTGCGAGGGCCGGTGGCCGAGCCGGTCCGACAGACCGACCATCCCGATCACCTTGTCGAGCCACTCCCGGTCCGGCTTGCGGCCCGCGATGTCCATCGGCAGGGTGATGTTCTCCAGCGCGGTCAGCGTCGGCAGCAGGTTGAACGCCTGGAAGATGAAGCCGATCCGGTCCCGGCGCAGCCGGGTGAGCTGCTTGTCCTTGAGGGCGCCGAGTTCGACGTCGCCGATGCGGACCGACCCGGACGAGAAGGAGTCGAGCCCGGCGACACAGTGCATCAGGGTCGACTTGCCCGAGCCCGAGGGCCCCATGATCGCCGTGAACTGTGCCTGCGGGAAGTCCACGGTGACCTGGTCGAGCGCCACCACCTGGGTCTCGCCCTGGCCGTAGACCTTCGACAGTTCCGTGGCGCGGGCGGCCACCGTGGTGGTCCGGTCGGCGAGGGGGGTGCTGGTCACGGGGGTGCTCCTACAGGGACGAGGACGAGGAAGGGGACGTGTTCCATCGTCGCCGCCGCCGGGGCCCGTGGAGTCAGCCGCTGTTCCCGTTCCGGGGGCAGTCTCTAGTCGGACCGGTCCCCGCGCCCGTCATACCTGGGGATGACGCCGTCCCTGAGACCGCCCCGGACGGGCGGCGGCCGCACGGTCCCGTGGAACCGCTCCCGCCGCCCTCCTTCCGTGCGGTGAAATTCCGTCATTCCCCATACACGGGCTGTGGTTGCCCGAGACGCTATTGGCGAGTGAGGACGGCCCCTGTCGAGTGCTGATGCACCCTCAGACATCAATAAAATAAGACAACATCGCATCGACCACCCGCTGTTCGAGGGGGGGCGTCCCGATAGGCTCGGAGCACTCGATGCGGAGCCCATGGCCTGCCCGGATGGTGGAATGCAGACACGGCGAGCTTAAACCTCGCTGCCCTTCGCGGGGCGTACCGGTTCAAGTCCGGTTCCGGGCACTTCATCCCTTATGTCGCATGACCTGCGACAACGGCCCTCTGGGGCCGTTTCTTTTTCTCGGAACTGGCGCACCACTGGCGCATGCTGTCCTAGTCTGCCCGTTATGGCATACGTGAAGGCGATGAAGAACAGCGAGGGTGTGGTCACCAGCCATCGCGTTCGCTGGCGCCTGGGGGGCGCACGCACGGGGGACAAACGGACATCGAGAACCCACCCGCCGCCGATGTCACAGTGACGCTCAACGTCTCAGGTAAGGGGCGCTGATGGCCGTTACAGGGTGCGGCACCTACCAGGCGATCATTCCGAGACCGCCGACAGCGCGGGCTGCAATCTCCTCGCCTCCCGCTTCGAGGCAGCCGGGTATGACGTGGTGTTCCCGCGGCCCGGCCGGGGCGAGCGCGGCGTGATGGTTGGCTCTCGCCTCGCCGCCCGGCCCGGCCCTGCCTCCGTCGACTACCTGCCGCACCGTTGCGTCTCCGTCACCGTCGACACCGACGAGGGACCGCTCGATGTCATCGGCCTGTACGTGCCCTCACGGGACGCCGAAGCGAAGACGACCAGGAAGCGGACCTTCCTCGAACAGTGCCGCACGGGCATCCCGCAAGCTGGCGACGCGTTGCGCCTGGTGCTGGGCGACTTCAACATCTTGGAACCCAACCACGTGCCCCGATACCGGTTCTTCCAGCAGTTCGAGGACGGCTTCTACGAATGGCTGGGGACCGCCGGGTACGCGGACGCCTTCCGCGCCCTGCACCCGGACGCGGCCGAGTACTCGTGGGTCGGCCGGACCGGCGACGGCTACCGCTATGACCACATGCACGCTTCCCAGGCCCTGGCGACCGCCCTGCGCGGGTGCGCGTACGTGCACGGCGTAGGGCCGGCCAGGACCGGCTGACGGACCATTCGGCGCTGTCGGTGTCGCTGGCCGTCCAGCCCGTGACGCCGCTTGTTGTGACCGCCCCTGACCGGGCCGCCGATCCGGCGCCCGCACTGTTCTGACCGATCGAGCAAGGAGGACGCAGTGGCAGACCGCACTTGGGAGCAGGTGGACCGGCTGCGGAAGTGGCTGGACGAGGAGGCCGCGGAGGCGAGCCCGGCGGACGTGCGGCTGCTGCGCGTGCTGAAGATCGGGGAGGAGTTCGGGGAGGCCGCGGAGGCCCTGCACGGTGCACTCGGCGCCAACCCGCGTAAGGGCCGCTCCCACGACTGGCCGGACGTTCAGAAAGAGCTGGCCGACGTCATCGTGACGGCCATGGTTGCCCTCGCCACGATCAGCCCGGACGCCCGGCATGTTTTCGACGAGCGACTTGACGCCTTGGTGGACCGGGTCTTGCCGCAGTCGGGCAGCTGAGCCCGTGTCCCCCGGTGGCCGTCCGATGTAAGACGCCTCCGCGGTGGCGGACCCGGCGAGGGCGGCGTGACGTCGGGGCACGGGCTCCAGGCCACCCGGTGACTGCCGCGTTACTCATGACCGATCCGGCGGACCGGCTCCTCATTGTGCGTCCGGTCAAGGCCGGGGCGGCGAAGTGGCATCTGCCCGGCGGACTCGTTGAGGAAAACGAGTCTCCGTCGGACGCCGTCCGTCGGGAAGTACGGGAAGAGCTCGGGCTCACCGTGACCGTGGACGAGCGCGACCTGGCAGCCGTCGAGTGGCTCCAGGCCACCCGGGCCGGTCGGCGGGACCGTCTCGCATTCCTGTTCTCCGGGCCTGTGCTCTGCCCGGAGGACACTGAGCGCATCCAGTTGCAGCGGGTCGGCCCGTGCGCTTGCTGCCGGCGCCCGACCCACAAATACGGTTGCGGGGGCCGTCCACTGTGCCAGTGGTGCATGGCGCCCGTTCTGGCGCGGTACGGCAATACCATCCGCTACGTCAGCACCCGGCCGTAGCGGCGGCGGCCGGCGCTCCCGGACTCCCGGAGGACAGGTTGCCGCGGTGGTGATGGTCAGCGGCTGATGCGGAGCAGGGGAGCGGGGTGAGAAAGCTCGGCCACAGCGCATGGTCCAGCCTTGGCGAGCGTGGAGCGCTACACCGAGGCGGTGGAGTTCCACTCTCGATCGAGGATCGCGTGCACGACGGAGTCCCGCCACTTTCCAGCTTTGTGGATGTGCTCGCGGATCACCCCTTCTTCGACCATGCCGACGGCCGTCATGGTCTTGGCAGAGGCTTTGTTGAGAGGCGACCGCGCTCCCCAGATGCGGTGCAGGCCAAGGTCGTCGAATCCGAGCCCAAGGAGCAGTCGAAGCATCTCGAGGCCGTTGCCAACGCCCCATGTATCGGGGCGCAGCGCGAAGCCGATGGTGGCTCCGCGCTGCTGGTGGGGGTCGGTGGCCAGTCGGCCGAACCCGACCAGTTCGTTCGTGTCCCGCTCGATGACGGCGAGGGCGTATTCCGTGCGGGGGGTTGCCGTGGCGGAGGCGACGGAGCGGTGCAGTATCTGGCCGACCTGTTTGCGGGTGCGCGGCTCGAACGAGAGGTGTTGCGTGGCCTCGGGGCTGCCGTAGATGGCCAGCATGGCATCGACGTCCTCAGGTGTCAGTTCACGGAGGCTGAGGCGTGGGCCGGAGCGCGAGACCGGATACATGTATCGGACTTTACCCGCGGGGGAGAGCCGGCCGGTGGGCAGGGAAGGCTTCGATCTCCGCGCGGAGGTCGCGGGCGGTGACGGCTGTACGCGCGGGGCTGGCCATCAGTGCTTGGCGGACACGCAGCGCGCTCACCACGATGCCGTTGTTCCGGTGGGAGACAGGCAGGTCCAGGACTGGGCGGATGGCCTGTGCTGTTCCGTCCAGGTCTCCGCTGAAGAGGCGGATCAGGGCCAGGTCGCACTGGGAGCCTGCGAGGTCTCCGAACGCCCAGGTCGGGCTTCCGCGGTCGCTGAACCCGAGCACGGCCTTTTCTGTCTGGGCGGCGAGCTGAGCGCCCCCGTTGCCGAGGAGCGCTTCCGACTCCACTGTGTAGTAGAGCTGTTTTTCCGGGGCGTAGGTGAAAAGGCCGCCGAGCTGGTCCAAGTCGTCGTGGACGACGCGCTCACGTCGTTCTGCGGCCTGCTGGTTGGCGGCACGTACGGTCTCTTCGTCGCCGAGGACGGCGGCGGCGCGGGCCTGGAGGCCGAGGAGCCACAGCCCTACGGTTCCGCGGAGGGCCGCGGCGGTTTCAGCGCCTTGGCCGGCGTAGTGGTAGGCGTCATCGGGCTTGTTGGCCCAGTAGGCGATCAGGGACTTGAGCCCGTCGGTGAGGGCGATGAGCCCGGGGTGCTCGGCGTCCTTGGCGCAGGAGGCGGCCACCCGGGTCATGGTCATGGCCTCGTGCGGGACTTCCATGTCGTTGAAGCCCTTGGCGACAAGGAAGGACAGGATCGCTGCCTTGACGTTCAGGTCCCGCAGCTGTGACGGCCGGACGCGGCCGCCTTCCAGAAGCCGGAAGACCTGCTCCTGGGTCGCGATCAGATCGTCCCAGATTGCTGACAGGGGCTCGCGCGGGTACGCAGCGACGAGGCGCGTCACTTCGTCGTCGAGCAGGCCGAGCGTGTCATCACCCACCCTCTCGCGGTCTTTCCCGAGGAGGAATTCCTTCGCGCGCAGCACAGCCATCGTGCCCGTCCTTTTCATTTCAGTCAGGTCCACACCGGCCTCGGCGTGGGATGGAGTCAGCGACGCGCTGGTCAGCGGGTTGAAGTTCGGCGATGCCCCCTCGGGAACTTCGGTCCACAGGTCCTCGACGCTGTAGCCCAGCATCTCGACGACGACCGGACGGAAAGCGCGCTGCGGCTTGCGGCCCTCGTAGAACCATCCCTCGACCGTTTTTGAGGCCGGGTCGGCGTTCTGCAGGCCAAGCCTCTCTGCCGCCTCCCGGTACAGCGGAAGGACGTCCTCAGGCGTTCGCACGCCACGCGCTTCGAGTGCTTGTCGGAAGAACAACACGGCGCTTACCTCTTCTTCCGGTCGCCTAGCACGTCACTGCCACGACGGTAGAACGCTGTTGCTCTCAAGTTGCCCCATATGGACGGTACTCAGCGGACCCGGGGGACGTCCGGGGAAAAGTCGAGGAGAACCGTCAACGTCCCCCTCAAAAGCCGGGGCCGGGTTGGGGGTAGAGCCGTCCGCGCCGGGTTGCAAGGCTCTTACCGACCGTCGCTGAGAGTGCCCGGATGAGCACAATCCTGGACCAGGGAGATTCCCCCATGCGCCCCAGAGATGCCGGATCGACCAGCCTGCTGATGGAGCCTCCGCGCTCAGTCCCCAAGGGACCGACGGCTGTTCTGCCGGCCTTCGACATGGCGCTCCGATCCGAACCGACCAGCGTGCGGGTTGCCCGGCGCGTCACGAAGGCGTGGATTCGCTGCCACTGCCGGATGACGGAAGACCAGGTTGACGCCGTCGTGATCGTCGTGTCGGAGCTCTGCACCAACGCGGTGCAGCACGGCCGACGCGAGTCCATCGACGTGCGGGGCTGGATGTCGGCGCCGGACGAACTCCGCATCGAGGTGCACGACAACTCGCCCTCGCCCGTCCCCGCGCCTTTCCACGCCGGTACCGAGCAGGAGAGCGGGCGCGGCCTGGTTCTCGTTGACGTTCTCGTCACCGAGCTGGGCGGCAGTTGGGGATTCACGGAGGATGGCACGTGCGCTTGGTGCTGCCTTGCCTTACGGGGGGAGGCCCGGTGATCGCGCCGGTTCAGCGCTGGACCCGCCCCGCACCCCGGTGGACACCACCGCCACTCGACGGCGAGGAGCTGGCGACCGTCCTGGCGAGGCTGCGCGAGTGGGAGGCGTTCGACGGGGGAGGCCCTGCGATCACTGGACGGCCGTCGGGCATCCGCGCCGGATGGGCTAGACCCTTAACGAGCTGCTGGAGCGGCTCATCGCTGCCAAGTGCCTCAAGGAGGCGGCATAGAGCGCTGTCCGGTGGCCCGAATGCCTTCGGCCCAGGCCATCGGACAGGACAACTCCCGGCGCGGAGAGGTACTCCAACGCCCCTCCCCCGTGGCGTACGCACCTCTCCGCGCCGGGGCTCCCCCCTTCGCCGCCATCGGGCCTGACCGCTCCCGACCAAGGCGGCTCTCGTCCTGCCGCCTGCCCCATGACGCACCCCGAAACGTGACCAGCACCCAGAGGAAGCGCGATCCCACAAGGAGACGGCCGGTGACCCTCACTACGAGCGAGACCACGACGGTGAGTGCGGCGCTGCTGCACACCGCTAGCCAGCGGATCATCACCCGCGCAGTTGCAGAGCTGTGGCCGAACAAGGACGTCGTCCTTGGCCCGCAGTGCCCGAGCGTCACGTCGTACGTCTGCCGGGTCATGGTGGACGGCGAGGAGGTGATTGCCAAATACAGTTGGCTCGGTATGTCCTTGGTGTCGATCCTGTGGGGCGCCGCAGGGACGTGGGAAGAGGTCCAGGAAGCGCAGCGTGCCTACGTCGCCAGCGCCGAGCTGCTGACCGCGCGCGAGGCTCAGAACCTGGAGTTCCTACGGAAGCTCGGCCGTCCCCGGGTGTGCGGGACCGCGGGTCTGCACGGCGGAGTCCTGTTCACGCAGGTCGTCGCTGGTACACCGTTGGCCGACGGGCTGTCCGCCCGTCCGTGGGAGACGGGCGCGCTCCTCGAGGCGGTCCTCGACGCGCTCGGCGATCTGCACGGCCCGGCCGGCGCCGAGTGTCTGCGCGGAGCGGCGCCGATCGGCGAGCGATCCGTCGTCGGCGTCTTCTGCCGGAAGTTCAACGGCCTGAGCACCACCGCCTATCTGCGGGCGCTCGGCCGGGACAGCGGGCTCCCGGAGTACGAGCGCCGCGAGATCATCGAGCTGGTGCAGAACGCGGTGTGGCGGCTGCTCCGGATGTCCAGTGCGATCTCGCCCCGCCGGGACACCGTCGTGTTCGGGGACCTCAAGCCCGAGCACGTCTTCACCGACAGCGGGCACCTCGTCTTCATCGACCCGGCCGTGCAGTGGGCCGTCGGTCCTCAGCCGGACGTCGCGAAGCTCACCGGCCGGGCCCTCCTCCTCGCTGTCGGCCACCCGGAGCCGCAGACCGGACGGCAGATCGTGCAAGGCGTCGCGTCCACGCTCGCCCGGCACATCGCGGCACTGCCCGAGCGGGAACGAGCGGCCCGGCTCCGGGAGGTCCTGGTCCTGTGGCTCATGGACACCGTGAGCATCCTGAGCACCTGCCTCAGCGCGCCGCCGGGGCTCCCCCTGGCGCCCCATCAGCAGGCCCTTGTCGCCCAGGCCCGCACGGTCGCGGGTGTCGTCGACCGGGTGAGCGCCCTCCTCGTGGGGTCGATGGCCGGCCCCCGGCTCCTGGACGCGGTCTTCTCCGAGGTGGAGCACACCGCGGGGAGCGCGCGGTGAGCGGCCCGGGGGTGGGGATCGTTGGGGCGGGTGCCGTCGGGCAGACCGTCGCCGCGAGCCTGGTTACCGCGGGCTTACCTGAACGTCTTCTCGTCGTGTCCCGGCGGCCTGGCCCGGTGCAGGGCTTAGCCGCCGATCTCCAGGACCTCGCGCACACCGCCCGCTCCCGGTCCCTGGTCGAGGTTGGTGAGGTCGCCGACCTTCACGGCTGCGATGCGGTCGTGATCGTCCTGCGGACCGACTTCAAGAACACGGCCGAGCGGGACATCCGGCGCGGCGGGGCGGCGGCGAACGCTCCCGCTCTCGGCGAGCTGGCGCGGGAACTGCGCGGGTACGGCGGGACCGTCCTGGTCGTGACGAACCCGGTCGACCTGATGGCCCGCCGGTTCGCCGACGTGTCGGGCTGCTCGCGGGTCTTCGGGATCGGGTCGAACCTCGACTCGGCGAGGTACCGGCTCCTGCTGGCGGGGTACGCCCAGGTCTCCCCGGAGTTGGTGCGCGGTCATGTGATCGGCGAGCACGGCGACCGTGCCGTGGTGTGCGCGTCGACGACCACCGTCGGCAGCCGCCCGGTCGCGGTCTCGGTGCGCGCTGTGGTGGAAGACCTCCAGCGGCGCCCGGCACTGATCCGTAACGGCATCGGCCGCACCCGCTGCGGGCCCGCGGGCGCGGTGCTCTCCACGCTCCGCAAGGTCCTCGGCCTGGTCGACGGCATCGAGGAGCTGTCCGTCCCGTACGGGGACGTCTACCTCGGAATTCCGCTCCGCTTCACCGGTGGCCAGGCCGCACCGTCCCTGCCTTCCCTCACTCGTTTTGAACGCCTGCGTCTGGACTCTGCGGCCAGCAGTCTCCGCGACGCCTACGCCCAACTCCCTGCTCTTCCCGAGAGGATCGCTACATGATCAGCGCTACTCGACTTGAGGCCGCCGACGCGGCCGTCACCGTGCTCAGCAACCGGTCAGAGGTCACGGACTGGGCCCTGCGCTACTTCGGCCCGTGGTGGAACGCCACATCGGTGGATGCCGTCGCCGTGTGCGCCGGGGCTGTGCTGATCGCGGAGGTCACGCCGGACGCCTACAAGGGGATCACCCGTCTCGTCCACGACGGCCGGCTCACTGAGGCCGTCGACTACGCGAAGCACCCGCTGCTGATGGCGCGCGACGACGAGGACATCATCGCCGCATCGCCGAGCGAGGGGATCGCGTACCGCAGCACGCCGTCCTCGGGCCGTCTCGTCCTGGCCGGTACCGAGGCACAGCCCCTCGCCCTCGCCGCCGCGCGCCTCGCGCGGGAGGCGATCCGCGGCCAGCTCCTCCGTGATGGGTGGGCCGTGCTCCACTCCTCCGCGGTCGTACGGCCGGACGACGGCGCGACCCTCCTCGCCTTCGGGGACAAGGGGGCCGGGAAGACCACCACGGCGCTGCTGCTCGCCTCGCACGGCTGGCAGCTCCTCGCCAACGACCGGGTGCTGGTCCGGCCGACGGGCGAGCGGGACGTCGAGGTCGTGCCCTGGCCGTCCGCTGCCGCGCTCGGCCTCGGCCTGCTCCACTCGCTCGGCTGGGACTACAAGGCGCGCGAGCACCTGCGGGCCGGAGGCAGCTTCCACCCGACGCAGCACGAGTCGGTGACCGAGGCGCTGCTTGCCGGCGACCACACGCCGCTGTGGGAGAACGCGAAGCGGGAGCGGAAGGTCCAGGTGTTCCCGGACCAGTTCCCGGACCTGTTCGACGTGCCGCTGGCCGCCGGCGGTCGGGCGGCCGGCCTCCTCTTCCCCCAGGTCGACGCCGACGCGGTGCCGGACGTCATCGGCGGCACCCGGACGCTGAGGGAGGCGGACTTCATGTCGGGGGCGACGGAGGACCGGTACCCCGACGTCTTCGGGCAGGGCCAGGGCGTGGACGGCGGCGGCCGGGAGAACGCGCGGGCCGAGGTTGCAGCTCGCCTTGCCGAGCTGCCGCATCGCGCGGTCCGGCTGAGCCACGACATCCCAGCGAGCGCCGCGGTGCTGTGCAAGGCCGCGGACGGGATCTGACGGCCCGGCACGCGTCTGCCTTGCGCGCTTGGTTCAAGTCCGGTTCCGGGCACCTTCATCTATATATGCGCTCCTTCGGTGGTATCCCGCCGGCCGGTCCGGCGTGGATCCCCCGGTGCCCGGGTCCGGGGTGTGCGGCAGGGGTGCCGGTGCCGTGGTGTGCGCTGCCGGGCCGGGTGTGCGGTGGACGCCGGTGAAGGCGTCGGGGCGCGGCCCGTCATGTACCGGGCCGCGCGACGTCCGCTGATGAGGTTTCGTCGATCGTCGGGTCCAGGCGTTGACAGAGGGATGCTGAGGCCGGACACTCGGCTTCGATAGAAGTGAAGGAAATTTCACCAGGCGAACCAGACGAACAAGCTGTATGTGTTGAGGGGTGTCGGAATGCGTACCACGGTCGGCATCATCGGGGCAGGGCCCGCCGGGCTGCTGCTGGCGCGGCTGCTGCGCAACGAGGGCATCGACTCGGTCGTGCTGGAGAGCCGGGACCGGGGCTACGTCGAGCGCCGCCAGCGCGCCGGGATCCTGGAGCAGGGGACCGTCGACGTGCTGCGGGCCGCGGGTGCGGGTGAACGCATGGACCGCGAGGGGCTGCGCCACGACGGGATCGAACTGCGCTTCGCGCGCCGCCGCCACCGCATCGACTTCCCCGCGCTCACCGGCGGCAGCTCGGTGATGGTGTACGCCCAGACCGAGGTCTGCAAGGACCTCATCGCGCTCCAGCTCCGGGAGGGCGGGCCGCTGCTGTTCGAAGCGGAGGCGCTGGCCGTCGAGGGCGTCACCACCGAGCGACCCCGGGTCCGCTTCCGGCACAAGGGCCAGGAGGACGTCCTGGAGTGCGACTACGTCGTCGGCTGCGACGGCTTCTGGGGGGTGTCCCGCAAGGCGGTCCCCGCGGAGCTGTCCCGGGTCTTCGAACGCACCTATCCCTTCGGCTGGCTGGGCATCCTCGCCGATGTGGCACCCTCGCACGACGAACTCGTCTACGCCCGGCACGAGCGGGGCTTCGCCCTGCTGAGCATGCGCACACCCGTCACCTCCCGCCTCTACCTCCAGGTGCCGGAGGGTACGGACGCCGGGGAATGGTCCGACGACGAGATCTGGGACGAGCTGGAGCGGCGCCTCGAGACCGCCGACGACTGGACGCTGGCCCGGGGACCCGTCACCGCCAAGTCGGTCACCCCGATGCGGAGCCATGTCCATGAACCGATGCGCCACGGACGGCTGTTCCTCGCCGGGGACGCCGCCCATATCGTGCCGCCGACCGGCGCCAAGGGGCTCAACCTCGCGGTCGGGGACGTCACCACCTTCGCGCGGGCCCTGACGCATCGGCGGGACACCGGGTCGAGCGACCGGCTGGACGCCTACTCCGAGACCTGTCTGCGGCGCGTCTGGCAGGCCGAGCGCTTCTCATACGAGATGACCACGCTGCTGCACCGCTTCCCGGACGCCTCCCCGTTCGACGAGCGCATCCAACTGGCCCGGCTGGAGCGGCTCGCCCTCTCGCGCGCCGCCGAGACCGATCTCGCCGACGGCTACACGGGATTCCCGCTGGAGTGATCCGCCGAGGGCGGCCCATCGGACCGACCCATCGGACCGACCCATCGGACCGGCCTGTTGGGCCGACCCGCTGGAGTGAGCCGTCGGAGTGACCCGGCCGGCGGGCCCGCCCGAGTGACGTGGCACACACGGCGGAACACGCGGCGGGTCCCCGGCCGGTCTCGACTGTGTCCCAAGTCGGTCAGGGAGCGAGGCGGTTCCTCGCCGGGAAGAAGGTTCACACGTAGCGTGTTGCGGACAAGGCGGAGGGAAAGATCCTTCCCAGGCACTAGGGTCAATCCTTTGCCTACCCATTACTCTTGAGCCAAGGCCGCGCAGGGTGGCCATGGAGGAGTGAAATGAGGAGCAGCAACCCGGTCTTCTCGCGACGGGGGTTCAGCCGCGACAACGGCTACGCGGGCTTCAACACCGCGCCGCAGGCCGGGGGAGCCGCTGCCGGTACGCAGGGCAACCCGTACGCGCAGGGAAATCCGTACGCTCAGAACCCCTACGCCCAGAACCCGTACGCACAGCAGACGCAGCCCGGCGCTCCGCCCGGGGCCCCGGTCTCCACCGGCCGGATGACGATGGACGAGGTCGTCACGCGCTCGGCGATGACGCTCGGCACGGTCACCGTCGCCGCGGTCCTCGCCTGGGCCGTGCTGCCGGTCACGTCCACCAGTTTCGGTCTGGCGATCGGCTCCGGCCTCATCGCGTTCGTGCTGGCGATGGTGCAGTCCTTCAAGCGGACCCCGTCGCCCGCGCTGATCCTCGGGTACGCCGCCTTCGAGGGCGTCTTCCTCGGCGTGGTCAGCAAGATGTACAACGCGCAGTGGAGCGGCGCACCCCTCCAGGCCGTGGTCGGCACCCTGGCGGTGTTCGGCGCCACCCTGCTCGTCTACAAGGCGGGCTGGATCCGGGTGACCTCCCGGTACGCCAGGATCGGCACCGCCATCGCCATCGCCTTCGTCCTGGCCATGGCGGTCAACATGCTGCTGGTCGTCTTCGGGGTCGCCCCCGACGGCGGACTGCGCAGCATGGGCCCGCTGGGTGCGATCGTCGGCGTCATCGCGATCCTGCTCGGCGCCTTCTTCCTGACCCTCGACTTCAAGCAGATCGAGGACGGCATCACCTACGGCGCGCCGCGCGAGGAGGCCTGGCTGGCCGCGTTCGGCCTGACCGTGCACCTCGTCTGGATCTACCTGGAGATGCTGCGGCTGGTCGCCATCTTCAGCAGCAGCGACTGAGCGGTGCCGGTGCCCGAGGGCAACCGGCGAACCGCGAAGGGCCCGCGCACCGTGCACACGGTCCGCGGGCCCTTCGCCGTGACGGGGGCCGTTCCGGTCCGGGTCGCGGGGGCTTGGTCCGGACGGGCCGTCGATGCGCTGGTGCGCGCTCAGAGCAGTTTGCGCGCGGCCCTCCTCAAGTCGTACTCGTGAATGATCGCCTTGGCGTGCCCGTACGCGAGATCGTGCTCGTGCCGGAGCCAGCTGACCTTCTCCTCGAAGCAGAGGGCGGGGCCTTCGTCGACGGTGCGGAGCCAGTCGGAGACTTCACGACCGGTGCAATGGGGGATACGGGCGAGCAGATTGCGGTGGGTCTCCTCGGAGAAGATCTGGGACATCGGCGCCTCCGGACGCACTCGATGAAGCCGGTCCTTCAGGTCACCGTGCCCGAGCGTCCGCCTGTTGGCAACAGTCGTGCCGCGACGCGTAGTCTCGCGGCGTGCTTGATACGACGCCTTTGACCCAGGCCGTGGACCACTTCGCCGACCGGCTGCGGGCCGCTCCGCAGAGCCGGCTGCAACGCAGCGCGGCGGCCGAGGCCCTCGGTCTGGCCAGGGAGTTGGCACGCCGTGCCCAGCTCCTGGAGGACCCGTCGGCCGAGCCGCGGGAGATGCCGGACGCGGGCATGTTCGCGGCCGCCGACCAGATCACGGTCGCCGCGCACGATCTGGCCGTGGTCCTGACGGACGAACGAGAGCTCGCCGAGGCCGTGGCACTGGTGGAGGAGGCGCAGAAACGCGCCGGGGTGTGACGGCGGCGGGCTACAGGGAGGCGATGACGCGGTCCGCGAGGATATAGACGCTCTCGTCACCGCACTCGAACGTCAGCGCGTACGCGCCCGAGACACCCGAGCCACCCAGCAGGACCGGGGGATGCCCGTCGCTCAGGGCCTCCGCCAGCCGCTCCGCGGTCTCGCGGTGCCCCGGGGTCATGCACAGCGTCGTACCGTCCGCGAACACATAGACGTCGAGGGTGCCCAGCGGGCCCGGGCGGACGTCCGAGAGCTCGGTGCGGGAGGCGGCCAGGTCCTCCAGACAGGCGACCGTGCGCTCATGGTCGTTCACCACGGGGGACGGGGCCGGTACGAAGTCGGGGTGCGAGGGGTGGCGGCGGCGGGCGGCCGCCAGTTCGGGGGAGTCGCCGGCGAACTCGATCTCCTCGGCGGTGGACTCGGCCACCGGCTCCAGGCCCGCGAAGTCCGACGGACGGGGCAGGAACAGATCGCTGTCGGACAGACCGAGCAGGGTGGGGGTGTCGGCGATGTCCCTGGCCTCCTGGGCGGCCCAGAAGGCCCGCGCCTCGGCCAGTTCACGCTCCCGTTCCTCGGCGAGCGCCTCGGCCACGGCGGCCCGTATCTCCTCCGCGTCGGCGGTGGAGCGGGCGGCGGGCACCAGCCCGCGCGTCTGCGCGGCACGGCTCGCGACGAGTTCGGTGTGCAGGGCCGCGACATGTCGGCGCAGCGACCGCACGCTGCACAGGACGGCGACGCCCACGCCCGCCGTGGCGGCCGTGGTGAGCAGCAGAGCTATCGGCATGGCGCTCACTGACGTACTCCCGGTTCACAGTCGACCCCCGACTTCCTACATCAGCTTGAAGGGTGGACTAACCAGCTGTCAGTGCGTGATGTCACGAAACGGACAGGACCTGGCCCCGGTACCGACCTGTGAAGCGGCCTGACCTGCCCAAACCCCTTCTCGGGGGAGATAGGTCACATCCTGGGGATGATTGAATCACAAAATGGCCCGAAGCCCCCTGGCGGACGGGGCTCCGGGCCTTCGCGCGGGGCGCGACGGCGTCACGCGGTCAGGAGAGGCGCTCGATCACCATGGCCATGCCCTGGCCGCCGCCGACGCACATCGTCTCCAGGCCGAACTGCTTGTCGTGCCACTGGAGGGAGTTGATCAGGGTGCCGGTGATGCGGGCGCCGGTCATGCCGAAGGGGTGGCCGACGGCGATGGCGCCGCCGTTGACGTTCAGCTTCTCCAGCGGGATGCCCAGCTCGCGGTAGGAGGGGATGACCTGCGCGGCGAAGGCCTCGTTGATCTCGACGAGGTCGATGTCGCCGATGGTGAGACCGGCGCGCCTCAGGGCCTGCTTGCTGGCCTCGACCGGCCCGAGACCCATGATCTCCGGGGAGAGCGCGGACACCCCGGTGGACACGATCCGGGCCAGTGGGGTGAGGCCCAGCTCACGGGCCTTGGTGTCGCTCATGATGATCACGGCGGCGGCGCCGTCGTTCAGCGGGCAGCAGTTGCCCGCGGTGACCCGGCCGTCGGGCCGGAAGACGGGCTTCAGGCCGGCCACGCCCTCCAGGGTGACGCCGGCGCGGGGGCCGTCGTCCTTGCTGATCACCGTCCCGTCCGGGAGGGGCACCGGGGTGATCTCGCGCTCCCAGAAGCCCTTGGCGATGGCCTGCTCGGCGAGGTACTGCGAGCGGACGCCGAACTCGTCCATCTCCTCGCGGGTGATGCCCTTCAGCCGGGCGAGGTTCTCGGCGGTCTGGCCCATCGCGATGTACGGGTCGGGCAGCAGGCCGTCCTCGCGCGGGTCGTGCCAGCCGGCGCCCTCGGACCCGGCGACGGCGGCGGTACGGGCCTCGGCGTCGGCGAAGAGCGGGTTGTGGGTGTCCGGGAGTCCGTCGGAGGTGCCCTTGGTGCTGCGGCTCACCATCTCGACGCCCGCGGAGACGAAGACATCACCCTCACCGGCCTTGATGGCGTGCAGGGCCATCCGGGAGGTCTGCAGCGAGGAGGAGCAGTAACGGGTGACGGTGCACCCCGGGAGGTGGTCCATCCCCAGCTGTACGGCGACGATCCGGCCGAGGTTGTGGCCCTGCTCGCCGCCGGGGAGGCCACAGCCGAGCATCAGGTCGTCGATGTCCTCCGGGTCCAGTGCGGGGATCTTGTCCAGGGCGGCCCGGACGATCGTGGCGGTGAGGTCGTCGGGGCGGAGGTCCTTCAGGGAGCCCTTGAAGGCGCGGCCGATGGGGGAGCGGGCGGTCGAGACGATGACGGCTTCGGGCATCACGGCTCCAGTGCACGAGGAAAGGCAGGGCTGTGAGGGAAGTTACCCGTACGTACGGTGAAGGTCACGGGAGGCGGAGTGTGACGCGGGCCGCACTCTCCCTGTGCTCGTCCACCGGTGCGCGGGACTCCCGCCCGGCCCGTGGGGGGAGTCCCGCACGGACCGGGCGGGCGGGGCGGCGGCCCGGAGTCGTCCGCTCAGGTCGTGGGCTCCGGGGCCGTGGCCGGGGCCGCCTCCGGGGTGGGCAGACGGCGGCGGCGCCTGCGCTTGAGGAGGGCCCAGGGGCCCCGGGGCCCCGTCGGCAGGGCGGCCGTGACCTCGGTGCCCGCCTCCGACGCGGCCTCGGCGGCGGCGCGGGCCACCGGCAGGAAGCCCTCCCGGCGCGAGGCGTCCGGGCGCTCCTCCTCCGCCGGCCACAGGCCCAGGGCCGCGCAGACCGTCGGCAGGACCGCCATCGCCGCGGTGGCGTAACCCTCCGCCGAGGGGTGGTAGTTGTCGGGGCCGAAGAGCTCCCTCGGGTTCGCCGCGAACTCGGGGCCCAGCAGATCGCCCAGCGACACCGTGCGGCCCCCCTGCTCGACGACCCCGATCGTCTGGGCCGCGGCCAGCTGCCGGGAGGTGCGGCGGGCCAGCCAGCGCAGCGGCTGCTGGACCGGCTCGATCGTGCCGAGGTCGGGGCAGGTGCCCACCACCACCTCCGCGCCCGCGGTGCGCAGCCGGCGGACCGCCGCCGCCAGATGGCGCACCGAGCGCGTCGCCGGCATCCGGTGCGTGACATCGTTCGCACCGATCATGATCACGCAGATGTCGGGCACCTGCCGTTGGTCCTCCAGCGTCAGCGCCACCTGGCGGTCCAGATCGTCCGACTGTGCCCCGGGAAGGGCCACCACCCGCAGCTCCACCGGGCGTTCCGCCACCGCGGCCAGGCCGGAGGCCAGCAGCGAGCCGGGCGTCTGGCGGGAGCGGTGCACGCCCTGCCCCGCGGCCGTGGAGTCACCGAGCATCGTCAGCCGCAGCGGCGGCTCGTCGCTCTCGGACCCTCGTGAGCGGGGGTAGCCCCAGCCGTACAGGCCGTCCGCGCTCGGCGGGTGCGGGCTGTGCCCGTTGCCCACATGGCGCTTGGCCATCTGCACCTCGGCGAGCAGCAGTCCGACGGCGGCCGCGCCGACCAGTCCGATCCCGCCGCCGCCGTATGCCGCGCCCGCCGCGATGCGCCGGGCCACCCTCGCCCTAGACATGCTCGACATGCGTCGCCGCCACCTCCTCTTAGCCCGCCCTACATCCACTGCTTGCCCCGTACGCACCGTCGTCCAATCTTGACGAGGGGTGAACGCCCGGGACGGCCCGTGCGCACGGGCCGTCCCGGGCACGGGACCGCTTACGCTGGCGGAACCATCAGGACCACTTCTTTGCAGCAACCGGAGACAACGGTGCAATTCCACGACTCGATGATCAGTCTCGTCGGCAACACCCCGCTGGTGAGGCTCAACCGCGTGACCGCCGGGATCCAGGCGACCGTGCTGGCGAAGGTCGAGTACTTCAACCCCGGCGGTTCCGTGAAGGACCGGATCGCCCTGCGCATGATCGAGGCGGCCGAGAAGAGCGGCGAGCTGAAGCCGGGCGGCACGATCGTCGAGCCGACCAGCGGGAACACCGGGGTGGGCCTGGCGATCGTGGCCCAGCAGAAGGGCTACAAGTGCATCTTCGTATGCCCCGACAAGGTGTCCACGGACAAGATCAACGTGCTGCGGGCCTATGGCGCCGAGGTGGTCGTGTGCCCGACGGCGGTGGACCCGGAGCACCCGGACTCCTACTACAACGTCTCCGACCGTCTGGTCCGTGAGACCCCCGACGCCTGGAAGCCCGACCAGTACTCCAACCCGAACAACCCGCTGTCGCACTATCACTCGACCGGCCCCGAGCTGTGGGAACAGACGGAGGGGAAGATCACCCACTTTGTCGCCGGCGTCGGCACCGGCGGGACCATCTCCGGCACCGGGCGCTATCTGAAGGAGGCCAGCGGCGGGCGTGTCCAGGTGGTCGGCGCCGACCCCGAGGGCTCGGTGTACTCCGGCGGATCCGGGCGTCCCTATCTGGTCGAGGGCGTCGGTGAGGACTTCTGGCCGACCGCCTACGACCGGACGGTCGCCGACGAGATCGTCGCCGTGTCCGACAAGGACTCCTTCCAGATGACCCGGCGGCTGGCCAAGGAGGAGGGGCTGCTGGTCGGCGGCTCCTGCGGCATGGCGGTCGTGGCGGCGCTGCGGGTCGCCGAGCGTCTGGGGCCGGACGATGTCGTGGTCGTGCTGCTGCCCGACAGCGGACGCGGCTACCTCAGCAAGATCTTCAACGACGAGTGGATGGCGGACTACGGCTTCCTGGAGGACGCCGGCCCCAGCGCCCGGGTCGCGGACGTGCTGCAGGACAAGGCCGGCGGCACCATCCCCTCCCTCGTCCATATGCACCCCGACGAGACGGTGGGCCAGGCCATCGAGGTGCTGCGGGAGTACGGCGTCTCCCAGATGCCGATCGTCAAGCCCGGCGCCGGTCACCCGGATGTGATGGCCGCCGAGGTCGTGGGGTCCGTCGTCGAGCGTGAGCTGCTGGACGCCCTGTTCACCAAGCGCGCCTCGCTCGACGACCCGCTGGAGAAGCACATGTCCGCACCGCTGCCGCAGGTCGGCTCCGGCGAGCCGGTCGGGGACCTGATGTCCGTGCTCGGCGACGCCGACGCGGCGATCGTCCTCGTCGAGGGCAAGCCGACCGGAGTGGTCAGCCGGCAGGACCTGCTGGCGTTCCTGGCCAAGGGCGGCAAGCAGTAGGCAGCCGCCGCACGGCGCATCGGCCGTGGGCGCGGCACCGCCGGAAGAAGGGCTTCGCGGAAGTGGTACGCGTACGTCACGTCCGCGAAGCACCGGCTTAACACGGCTCCGGCACAGTAAGGGGTGTCGGCAGGACGAGGGGAACGCCACCGGGGCGCCGAGCACCGGATGCGCCCCTCATCGGCCGGCAACCGAAACGGCGCCAGGGACATCCGGAGCGGCTCCCGGACCTCCATGGACGCCACGGACGCGCAGCCGGCCCATGCGGGCCCCGCGTCCCTCGCGGGGACCGCCGTCGTCCCGCCCCCCGGCAACGGGGGTGCGGCGGTCCCCGCGCATCTCTTCATCGGCGCCGTCGGCAGGGCGCCCGGGGTGACCGCCGTGGTGGGCGTGTCAGTCCTTCCAGCCCTCGTCCTGTGAGGACTTGGTGTGGAGGCCGAAGAGGCCGGGATGGGTCCGGGCCGCCTGGACCACATTGACGCCGACGATGCCCACCCAGGCGAGCAGCACACCGGCCAGATGTCCGAAGGCGCCGGCGATCGCCGAGAGCGGTATCGCGAGCACCAGCGACACGACGGCGAAGCCGAAGCGCTCGCCCCAGGAGTCCGTGGTCCCCGGCGACCGGGCGCCACGGGCCACCGTCATCTGCTGCTCGGCCAGTTGCCGCCGCAGCCGACGGTCGATCGTGCCGTCGAGGCGCTGCTCGATCTTCTCCATGAAGGAATCGACCAGCGCCGACTCGTACTCCTCGCCCAGCTCCCTGCGGGCCTGAAGGGTGGCGTGGAGTTCCTTCTTCAGGTCGGCGTCCCGCGCGTCCATACCGGTCATACACACCACGCTATGGGAAGCGCGACCCCCGACGCACTGGGGGTAACCCCCCTCTTGAGCCGGGGGCCGCCGGGACCTCCTCCCGGCGGCCCCCGGCTCTGCATATCGCCATGCAGGGCTCTTGGTGTTTGAATACAGCCAGAGTCAGAGGTGTGCGGTGGTGTCACAGGTGTCCGGACAGCTGAGTGACGGGCCTCCTGCCCGTCGCCGGAGGGGGAGCACGTCATGAGCGTGGCCGACGGCCCTGCCGCACGGTTGCAGGCGCTCTTCGAGGGGCACCGGCTCACGCCGACCCAGCGGCGGATCGCGCACAGCATGGTGCGGCGGGCCGCCGATGTGCCGTTTCTGTCGAGCGTCGAACTGGCCGAACTCGCCGGTGTCAGCCAGCCGTCCGTCACCCGCTTCGCGGTCGCCCTCGGCTTCGACGGCTACCCGGCGCTGCGCAGACACCTGCGTGAGGTCGCCCCCGCGGAGCAGGCACCCGAGGCGGGCTCGTACAACGAGTACCAGCAGGCCGTCGAGGCCGAGATCGAGAACCTGAGGCATCTGGCGGAGCTGCTGGCCGACCCGCGGCCCGTCCAGAAGGCCGGACGGATCCTGGCCGCCTCCCGCCCGCTGCCGGTGCTGGGCCTGCGGGCCGCCGCCTCCCAGGCCTATGGCTTCGCCTACTTCGCGGCGAAGGTCCATCCGGACGTCCGGCTGCTCAACGAGGGCGGCACCATGATCCAGGACCGTGTCGACGCGGCCGTACGCGCGGGTGCGAGCGCCCTGCTCTGCTTCGCGCTGCCCCGGCATCCCCGGGAGGTCGTGGACGCGATGGCCTATGCCCGGCAGGCGGGCCTGACGGTGGTCACGGTCGCCGACTCGGCGTTCGCCCCGGTGGCGAAGGTCTCGGACCTGCTGCTGCCGGCCGCGGTCGGCACGGGGCTCGCCTTCGACACGGCCTGCGCCCCGATGCTGCTCGGCCGGGTCCTGCTGGAGGCGATGTGCGACGACCTGCCCGAGGCCCAGGCCCGGTTGGAGGAGTTCGACGCGCGGGCGGCGGCCAGGGGACTGTTCGTGGAGTAGCCGCGCGGGCGCCGGTTCAGGGCGTCCCGGGGCGCCGGACATGTCTCCGGGCGCCGGTTTTTCAGGCTCGTCTCACATTCGCTCGCTAGCCTGCGCGGCCTGAGGCACTTCAGGACGCGACGGGAGGCCGGAACGTGGCACGCGGAGGACGCCGAGAAAGCCAAGACCGCCAAGACCGCCAAGACCGCCGAGAACGCCAAGACCGCCAAGAACGCCAAGACCGCCAAGACCGCCAAGAACGCAGAGGACACCGAGAACGCGGAGGACAAGGCCTGGCTCGGGTGGCCGTCGTGGTACGGGCCGGGGCCGCACCGTTGTGGTGGCTCGGGGTGTTCGCGGCGGGCATCGGGGTGCTGGTGCCGGGAGCGACCGGACGGCGTGTCGGTGTGACGGCCGGGGCGGCCCTGTTCCTCGTCGCGGCCGCCGTCGTCGCCTGTGCCCGCCGCAAGCGGTACACGGCCCTCGCCCGGGGCGCCGTCCGCGCCGGCCGGTACGACGTGCTCCAGGACCGCGCGGTCACCGTCCGCACCTGGCGGCGCGGCCACCGCTGGTGGCTGCTCGCCGCCTTCGCCGCCGCGCTCGCCGGGTCCCTGGTGGTACCGGCCGCCGGAGGCATGCTGCTCGCCGGGACCGGCGCCGGACTGTGGCTGAAGGCCGCCTGGCTGGGACGTCGCGAGCAGTACGGCGAGGCACTGCTGTGGGTGCGCGTGGACTGGCTCGGCCGGTACGGCGGCGCACCCGCGGGCAAGCGGGTCAAGGGCTACCGCGGCACCGGAGTCGCGGCCGGCGACGCGGCCCCGGGCGGGGCGCGCCGCCGTACCGCGGTGCTCGCTCAGCGGACGGGCTGACGGCCCGTGGATCAGACCTCCAGGTCCTCCTCGATCCTCTTCAGCTGGTGACGGGCCATCGCCAGATTGGCGCGCTTGCCGTCGAGGACGAGATAGAGGAAGAGCCCGTTGCCGCCGCGGCTGGTGAGCAGCCGGATCAGGTGGTACTGGTCGGACAGCGTGATCAGGATGTCCTCGATCTGCCCCTTGAGGCCGAGGTGTTCCATGGTGCGCAGCTTGGCGCGCACCACATCGGTGTTGCCCGCGGCCGCCACGGTGAGGTCGAAGTCCTTGCTGCCGCCCATCGTGCCCAGCGCCATGCCGCTGGTGTAGTCGACGAGGGCGACTCCGGTCGCGCCCTCGATGGCGGCGAGCGCCTCTTTCAGTGCGGTTTCGGTGTTGGCCATCTGCTGGTGTGTCCTTTCAACTTTCCGTGGTGGTGTGCGCGTTCGCGGTCGAACGGGGACTCGCGGGGGTGCGCTTGGGGAGGGTCCGCGCGGGGGCGGACCCGAGTGCGGCCGTGGTGGACGGACGGGGGGTGCCGGGCTGTGCCGGCCCGATCCGGGGGGCGGTCGCGTCGACGAGTTCGCCGATACGGGCGCTCGCACGCCGGCCCTCCAGATGCAGGCGGCCGACGTTGACCCGGTCCTGGGCCAGCAGGGTGAGGACGGCGCTGCGGCCCGCCGCATAGCCGGCCACATAGCCGTGGACGCCGCGGACCAGCAGTTCACGGAAGTCGCCCTGGCCCGTCGCCTCCGCCAGCCGTAGGGCGACGCCCAGCGCGGCGGCGGTGAGCGCGGCGACCCCCTCCGGTTCCACTCCGGGGGCGTCCTGGGCGAGGACGAGTCCGTCGACACTGGCGGCCAGGGCGCCGGTAAGCTGGGGAATGCGGGCTCTGAGCCGGTGGATTTCGGCGAGGACTTCGGCTTCCGCGTCCATCAGGGGGCTCCTCTCGGCGGGGCGTTGGCGTTCGAGCCGGTCAAAGGGCCTCCAGCGCATCCCTCAGCCTCTTCAGGAAGGTGATGTGGGGGTCGGCGAAAGGCGCCTGCTGTGCGGCGGGAACGGGTGTCTCGGCAGCAGGGGCGGAGACGGTGGCGCGGGCGGGTGCGGGGGCGAGCGGGGCGGGCACGGTGGCGCGGGCGACCGGGGCGGGGACGGCGGCAGGGGCCGCGACGAGGCCCGCGGCGGCCAAGCGGCGCAGATCCACCAGGGTGTGGAACGCGGGACGGCCCAGGGCGCGCGAGATGTCCGCCGCCGTCCGTAACCCGTTGATCCGTTCGAGCACCGCTCGCTGACGGGAGGTGACCGCCGGGCCCGCCGGGAGGCCGGTGCGCACCAGCGGATCCCGGTCCGTCGCCGGATCGGGCCAGATGCGGTGCAGCAGCTCACGGCGGCGCAGCGTCTCGCGTGCCACCGCGGCCACCGGCACCGGGCGCACCGGGCCGAGCCAGTGGGCCTCCCCGTACCGGAAGCGGGCGGGGGCGCCGCTCGGGCCGAGCACGAAGTACGCCGCGTCGTACAGCGCCCCCAGGTGGCACAGCTCCAGCGCGCCCTGGCCGATCCGGCCGCTGTCCACCAGGAACCGTCCCACCTGCCGGAGCGGCCCGGCCTGGGCGATCGCCTCCCGCCAGCCCTCCTCGTCCAGTGCGCCGCGCGCGATCAGCAGGGCGTCCAGGCCCGGGGTCGCGGGGCTCTCGGCGTACACCAGCTGTCCGCCGGACAGATGGAGCATGCCGCCGTCGCGCATCAGCACGCCCGTGGCCCGCTCGGCGGCGAGCCGGTCGAGCAGGGGGGAGATGCCGTTGCCCGGGATCTGGGTCCGCTGCCGCACGGGCAGCGTCGGCGGGGGCGTCCGTACCGTGGTCATCCCACCACCAGCCGTGCGGCCATCTCGCCGAGCCGGATACGGGCGAGGGCCAGATTGCCCTCGGTACGGGCCAGCCACAGATGCAGGAAGACGCTGCTGTCGAAGGTGGTCGGGACGAAGCGCAGCAGGTGATAGCTGTCCCGGTTGGCGATGATCAGGTCCTCCACCGGGCAGGTGCCCTCGGACCAGTCGGCGCCCTCCTCCGGGGCGAACGCCCGGTGTTCGGCGGCCAGCCTGGCCAGTTCGGCCGCCTCCGCCGCGGTCGTCTCATGGTCACCGCCGGGTGCGTCCCCGACCGTGCCCAGGGCGAGCCCGCTGGTCCAGTCGACCACCGCGGCGCCCCGGGCGCCGGGCAGTCGCATGGCTTCCAGCAGGCACTCGTCGATTCCGGGCACCGTGGCTCCCCTCCCGCCTCGGGTACGGCTGAGTGACGCCGACGCTACGCAACGTGTGCGCGACGGGTGAGCGATCTGGCATTTTCCGGTGGAACATGCGCCGGGCCGCTAGGGTAGGTCGATTTTGCCCGTGCACAGGACCGTCGGAGCGGATCCGGCTCCACCCGGCTGACCTGCGAAGACGCGGGCGGTGCGGAAGGGCGCGGGCGGTGTGCAGGGGGAGCGGGCGCCCGGGAGGGGCGCGCGCCGCCCTCAGAGCTCCGTCAGTGCGCCGGTGTGCCCCCCGCCCGACTCGGCGACGATCTCATCGAGGGTCTGCGGCTCCCGTACGACCGCGAACCGCGTCCCCTCGGTGCCCGGTGCATAGCCGTACACCCCCGGGCGGGCCAGGGAGTTGTACGCGTAGTGGTGGGCGAAGTAGTACGCCCCGGTGTCCAGCGCCGCCGCATGGTCGCCCTGCTCCAGGAGCGGCAGCGCCTGCCCCTCGGCCAGCAGATCGCCCGCGAAGCACGCCGGACCGGCCACGTCCTGCACCACATGGGGCCCCTTCTTGGGGCGTCCCTGGGCGTCGTACGCCGCGATCCGCAGCGGCCAGGACGCCGGCGCGTACACCGTGCGGGTCGCGACCTGGACGCCCGCGTGGGTGACGGCGACGGCCCGGCCGCCCGCGCGCTTGGCGTACTCCACCCGCGCCACCACCGTGCCGTGCTTGGCCAGCAGCGACCGCCCGAACTCGGTGACCAGCCCGTACCGCCCGCCGAACAGTGCGGGCACCGCCTCCGACAGCAGCCGCGCGTACTGCGCATGGGTCGGTGTCGTCGCGTCCGAGGCGAAGTTGACCGGAAGTCCGCCGCCGATGTCGATCGTGTCGATCTGACGGCGCCCGACCCTCCGGTTGATCTCCTCGGCGAGTTCATGGATCTCCGCGACGCCCCGCGCCATCAGCGACAGCGGTACGCCCTGCGAACCGGAGTGCGCATGCAGCCGGGTCAGCCAGGGCCGCTCGGCATACGCGCGCACCAGCCATTCGCGCGCCCCCTCGTCCCGCAGCGCCACCCCGAACTTGGAGGTGGCGGTCGCGGTGGACAGCGCCTCGATCGCACCGGACCCGATCTGCGGATTCACCCGGATCCCCAGAGGGGAGGAGGTCTTCGCCGTGCGCATGAGGCCGTCGAGCCGCTCCAGCTCCTGGGGATTGTCCACATTGACGGCGATACCCAGCTTCAGCGCCTCCCGCAGCTCGGCCGTCGTCTTGGCGGGTGCGTCCAGCACGATGTGCTCCGGCGCCGTCCCGGCCGCCCTCGCCAGCGCCAGCTCCCCGGGGCTCGCGACCTCCGCGCCGATGCCCTCCTCCCGCAGCAGCCGCAGCACCGGCACCAGGGGGGTCGCCTTCACTGCGAAGGCGTGCAGCACCGGGGTGCCGGGGGCGACCACCGCCTCGAAGGCCGCCCGCAGCGCCGCCGCCGACTCCCGGATGCCGACGACGTCCAGGAGGCCGACGACCGTGGCGTCCGGCCCCAGCAGCCCCTGTTCGACGGCGGCGCGCACGGCCGTGTCCCGGCGCGCCACCCGCCCGGCGTCGTCGGGGCGCCCGTCCCCGCTCGTCCGTCCCGTCCCGCCGTGTCCGTCACTCGTCTCCACCACGACCCCCGTCCTCGCGTCCCTGCCGAAGCCGCCGTCGCAGTCACCGTCCGTGCGGCCCTGCCCCCAGCCAAACATCCCCGGCCACGCCACGCTGACGCATGCATGTATTGACTAGTTCTATTCAGATGGTCAGGATGTGAATAACCACCGCAACAGTCGCCGCGCGCCCCCGGCCGCGTGCGGCCGTCCCCCAGGAGGCAGACCATGTCAGGACCCCGCCCCGTCGTGGCACCGCGCGGCACGGAATTGAGCGCCCTGGGATGGCAGCAGGAAGCCGCCCTGCGGATGCTGCAGAACAACCTCGACCCCGAGGTCGCCGAGCACCCCGACAAGCTCGTCGTCTACGGCGGCACCGGCAAGGCCGCACGCGACTGGCGCTCCTTCGACGCGATGGTCCGCACGCTGAAGACCCTCAAGCAGGACGAGACCATGCTCGTCCAGTCCGGGCGTCCGGTCGGCGTGATGCAGACCCATGAGTGGGCGCCGCGCGTCCTCATCGCCAACTCCAACCTCGTCGGCGACTGGGCCAACTGGGAGGAGTTCCGCCGCCTGGAGGCGCTCGGCCTGACCATGTACGGGCAGATGACCGCCGGCTCCTGGATCTACATCGGCACCCAGGGCATCCTCCAGGGCACCTATGAGACCTTCGCCGCCGTCGCCGCGAAGAAGTTCGGCGGCACGCTGGCCGGGACCATCACCCTGACGGCCGGACTCGGCGGGATGGGCGGCGCCCAGCCGCTCGCCGTCACCATGAACGACGGCGTCGCGATCTGCATCGACTGCGACCCGCGCGCCATCGAGCGCCGTATCGAGCACCGCTATCTGGATGTGAAGGCCGACTCCCTGGAGCACGCCCTCCAGCTGGCCGTCGAGGCACGCGACCGGCGCGTGCCGCTCTCCATCGGCCTGCTCGGGAACGCGGCCGAACTCGTCCCCCAGATGCTGGCCATGAGCGCCCCCGTCGACATCGTCACCGACCAGACCTCGGCCCACGACCCGCTGGCCTATCTGCCGGTCGGGGTCGCGTTCGAGGACATGGCCGACAGCGCGGCCAAGGACCCGGCCGGCTTCACCGCACGCGCCCGCGAGTCGATGGCCCGGCACGTCGAGGCGATGGTCGGCTTCATGGACGCGGGCGCCGAGGTCTTCGACTACGGCAACTCGATCCGCGGCGAGGCACAACTGGCTGGCTACGACCGCGCGTTCGCCTTCCCCGGCTTTGTGCCCGCCTATATCCGGCCGCTGTTCTGCGAGGGCAAGGGCCCCTTCCGGTGGGCCGCGCTGTCCGGCGACCCGGCCGACATCGCCAGGACCGACCGGGCGATCCTCGACCTGTTCCCCGAGAACGAGTCTCTGGCGCGCTGGATCAAGATGGCCGGCGAGCGCGTCCACTTCCAGGGCCTGCCCGCCCGGATCTGCTGGCTCGGCTACGGCGAGCGGGACCGGGCCGGTGAGCGGTTCAACGACATGGTGGCGAGCGGCGAGCTGAGCGCCCCGGTCGTCATCGGCCGGGACCACCTCGACTGCGGGTCCGTCGCCTCGCCTTACCGGGAGACCGAGGCGATGCTCGACGGCTCGGACGCGATCGCGGACTGGCCGCTGCTCAACGCCATGGTGAATGTGGCGTCGGGCGCGTCCTGGGTGTCCCTCCACCACGGCGGCGGGGTCGGCATGGGCCGCTCGATCCACGCCGGGCAGGTGACGGTGGCCGACGGGACGCCGCTGGCGGGGGAGAAGATCCGCCGGGTGCTGACGAACGACCCCGGCATGGGCGTCATCCGGCATGTCGACGCCGGTTACGACATCGCGGAGTCGGTCGCCGAGCAGCGGGACGTGCGGATCCCGATGCGCGAGGGTGACGACGCGTGAGCGAGCAGCACGGTGCACCGGCCGGTCCCGCCCCTGCGGGGGCCGGCGCCCCGACGGCGGAGGCGGGCGGGGCACGGCCCGCGCCCGGCGGTGGCTCCTTCCACCAGATGTGGCGCGAACTGCGGCCCATCGGCCGCCACCCCGACTCCGGCGGCTACCGCCGCTTCGCCTGGACGGATGCCGACACCACCTGCCGGGCCTGGTTCCGGGAGCAGGCCGAGTCCCGCGGACTCGCCTTCGAGGTGGACCGGAACGGGAACCAGTGGGCCTGGCTCGGCGACCCCGCCGCGGGAGACGCCGTCGTCACCGGCTCCCACCTGGACTCGGTGCCCGACGGCGGTGCCTTCGACGGGCCCCTCGGGGTGGTTTCCTCCTTCGCGGCCCTCGACGAACTGCGGGCGCGGGGCGCCGCGTTCCACCGGCCGCTGGCCGTCGTCAACTTCGGGGACGAGGAGGGCGCCCGGTTCGGGCTCGCCTGCGTCGGCTCCCGGCTGACCGCCGGGCAGCTCACCCGCGAGCAGGCGTACCGGCTGACCGACGCCGACGGAGTCACCCTGCCGAGGGCCATGGAGGCCGCCGGATACGACCCCGACGCCATCGGTCCCGACCCGGAGCGGCTCGCCCGGATCGGCGCGTTCGTCGAACTCCATGTCGAGCAGGGCCGGGCCCTCGACCTGAGCGACGAGAGTGTGGGCGTCGCCAGCGCCATCTGGCCGCACGGGCGCTGGCGGTTCGACTTCCGGGGCGAGGCCAACCATGCGGGCACCACGCGGCTCGTGGACCGGCGCGACCCCATGCTGTCCTACGCCGACACCGTCCTCGCCGCCCGCCGGGAGGCCGAGCGGGCGGGCGCCGTCGCCACCTTCGGAAAGATCGCCGTGGAACCCAACGGCGTCAACGCGATCCCTTCCCTGGTGCGCGGCTGGCTCGACTCCCGCGCCGCCGACCAGGAGAGCCTGGACGGCGTGGTCGACGGGATCGAGAAGGCGGCCCGGGCATACGCGCGGGCGCAGGGCGTGGACCTGGACGTCGTCCGGGAGTCCTTCACCCCCGTCGTCGAGTTCGACCATGTCCTGCGCGACGAACTCGCCCGCATCCTGGGCAAGGACAGCGATCTCACGGTGCCGGTCCTCGGCACCGGCGCCGGACACGACGCCGGGATCCTGTCCGGGAGCATCCCGACCGCCATGCTGTTCGTGCGTAACCCCACCGGTGTCTCTCACTCACCGGCCGAGTTCGCGGCCGAGGACGACTGCGTGGCCGGGGTGCGCGCACTGGCCGACGTACTGGAAGGGCTGGCCTGCCGATGACCGAGACCCCCTTGCGGACCTACTGGCTGGAGCATGCCTGGCTCGGCACCCGGGTCGAGCCGGGCGTGGCGCTCGAGGTGCGCGGCGACCGCGTCGCAGCCGTCCGCACCGGTGTGCCCGCCCCGCCATCCGGCGCCGAGGTGCTGCGCGGGCTGACCCTCCCGGGGCTGGCGAACGCCCATTCGCACGCCTTCCACCGGGCCCTGCGCGGCACCGCCCAGGCCGGCGGTGCGTCGCCGGGCCGGGGCGACGGTGACAACACGGAGCGGGCGCCGGAGTCCTTCTGGGCCTGGCGGGACGTCATGTACGCGATCGCCCACCGGCTCACCCCGGAGAGCTACTTCGCGCTCGCCAGGGCCACCTACGCCGAGATGGCGCTGGCGGGCATCACGGCCGTCGGCGAGTTCCACTATCTGCACCACGCCCCGGACGGCGCCCGGTACGCCGACCCCAACGCCATGGGCGAGGCCCTGATCGACGCCGCCGGGGAAGCCGGCATCCGTATCACCCTCCTCGACACCGCCTATCTCTCCTCCGGCTTCGGGGAGCCGCCCAGCGCCCGGCAGCTCCGCTTCTCCGACGGCACCGCGGACGCCTGGGCCGAACGCTGTTCAGTTCTCAAGGAACGGGATCACGCACGGATCGGTGCGGCGGTCCACTCCGTACGGGCTGTGCCGGCGGAGCAGTTGGCGACGGTGGCGCGCTGGGCGGAGGAACGGCGGGCCCCGCTGCATGTGCATCTGTCCGAACAGACGGCGGAGAACGACGCCTGCCTCGCGGCACACGGCTGCACCCCGACCCGTCTGCTCGCCGACCACGGTGTCCTCGGCCCCCGCACCACCGGTGTCCACAACACCCATCTGACGGAGGAGGACATCCGGCTGATCGGCTCGACCGCCACGGGCACCTGTATGTGCCCGACCACCGAGCGGGACCTGGCCGACGGCATCGGTCCCGCCAGGGCCCTGCAGACGGCCGGCTCCCCGCTCTCCCTGGGCTCCGACAGCCATGCCGTCATCGACCTGCTCGAAGAGGCCCGCGCGATGGAGCTCAACGAGCGGCTGCGCACCCGGATGCGGGGCCACTGGACGGCCCCTGACCTGCTGCGGGCGGCCTCCGCCGACGGGCATGCGGCGCTCGGCTGGCAGGACGCGGGCTCCCTGGAGCCCGGCGCGCTCGCCGACTTCACGACGATCGCGCTCGACTCGGTCAGGACCGCGGGACCGCCGGCGAGCAGGGGCGCCGAGACGGCCGTATTCGCCGCGACCGCCGCGGATGTGCGTCATACGGTCGTGGGCGGGCGGCAGATCGTGCGCGACGGGGCGCACACCCGGGTACCGGATGTGCCGCGGGCGCTGGAAGAAGCCGTCGCGGCCCTGAGCGCCTGATGCCCGCCCACGGGCAGCGCCCGATGCCCACCCATGGACCAGCCACCCACGAGGAACCCATGAGCAGCACGGTCATCACCAACATCGCCAGTCTGGTCACCAACGATCCCTCCCTCGGTGACACCACTCCCCTCGGTCTGATCCAGGACGCGGCCCTCGTCGTCGACGGCGACCGCGTCGTCTGGATCGGTGAGTCCAGCAAAGCACCCGCCACTGACAATCGGGTCGACGCCGGCGGCCGGGCGGTGATCCCGGGCTTTGTGGACTCTCACTCCCATCTGGTCTTCGCGGGTGACCGCACCGAGGAGTTCAACGCCCGTATGTCGGGCCGCGGCTACTCCGCGGGCGGCATCCGCACCACGGTGGCGGCGACCCGGGCGGCGACCGACGTGGAGCTGGAGGCGGGCCTGGTCCGCTATCTCGCCGAGGCCCTCCGGCAGGGCACCACCACCATGGAGACCAAGTCCGGCTACGGCCTGACGGTCGAGGACGAGGCGCGTGCCCTGCGCATCGCCGCCGCGCACACGGACGAGGTCACCTATCTCGGCGCCCATGTCGTCTCCCCCGAACACGCGGACGACCCCGCCGCCTATGTGGCCCTGGTCACCGGTGAGATGCTCGACGCCTGCACGCCGTACGCCCGGTGGATCGACGTCTTCTGCGAGAAGGGCGCCTTCGACGGCGACCAGGCCCGCGCGATCCTCACCGCGGGCCGGGACCGGGGCCTGCACCCGCGGATCCACGCCAACCAGCTGTCCTACGGGCCGGGAGTGCAGCTCGCCGTCGAACTCGACGCGGCCAGCGCCGACCACTGCACCCATCTCACGGACGCCGATGTGGACGCCCTGGCGAACAGCCGTACGGTCGCCACGCTGCTGCCCGGCGCCGAGTTCTCGACCCGCGCCCAATGGCCCGACGCCCGCCGTCTGCTGGACGCGGGGGCGACGGTGGCCCTGTCGACGGACTGCAACCCGGGATCGTCCTTCACGTCCTCGGTGCCCTTCTGCATCGCGCTGGCCGTACGGGACATGGGCATGACCCCCGACGAGGCGGTCTGGTCGGCCACCGCGGGAGGGGCCCGGGCCCTGCGCCGCACGGATGTCGGCCGCCTCACCCCGGGCGCGTACGCCGACCTGGCGGTCCTGGACGCGCCGAGCCATGTCCATCTGGCGTACCGGCCGGGGGTGCCGCTGGTCTCCGAGGTGTGGCGGCGGGGCGTACGCGTGCATTAGTGCCGCGGCAGGCAACGTTCGCCCGTCAAAAAGCGGCGCGAACGTCGCCCGCTGCGGGACCGGCACGGCGGAGACGACGCCGACGGTGCCCGCCCGGCTCATTCCGGGAATCGGACGGGCACCGTCAGGGACGAAGGGCGGTGGGGCTCGTCCCGGCCGTCATTCCTCGAGCGTGAGCCCCTTGCGCAGCCGCACCAGCGTCCGCGACAGCAGCCGTGACACATGCATCTGTGAGATGCCCAGCTCGTCACCGATCTCCGACTGCGTCATATTGGCGACGAAACGCAGCGACAGGATCTTGCGGTCGCGCGGCGGGAGTTCGGCGATCAGCGGCTTCAACGACTCGACGTACTCGATGCCTTCGAGCCCGTGGTCCTCGTACCCGATGCGGTCCGCGAGCGCGCCCTCGGAGTCGTCCTCGGCCGGCTGCGCGTCGAGGGAGCTCGCCGTATAGGCGTTGGACGCGGCCATGCCCTGGACGACCTCCTCCTCGGAGATGTCGAGGCGCTCCGCCAGCTCCGCCACCGTCGGCGCGCGGTCCAGCTGCTGGGCGAGTTCGTCCCCGGCCTTCGCCAGATCGAGGCGGAGTTCCTGCAGTCGGCGGGGGACCCGCACCGACCACGAGGTGTCGCGGAAGAAGCGCTTGATCTCCCCGACGATGGTCGGCATCGCGAAGGTGGGGAACTCGACGCCACGGCTGAGTTCGAAGCGGTCGATGGCCTTGATCAGGCCGATCGTGCCGACCTGGACGATGTCCTCCATCGGCTCGCTGCGCGAGCGGAAGCGGGAGGCGGCGAACTTCACCAGCGCCAGGTTCAGTTCGACGAGTGTGTTGCGGACGTACGAATATTCGTGCGTGCCCTCTTCGAGGGACTCCAGTCGTGCGAAGAGAGTCTTGGACAGGGCCCGCGCGTCCACCGCGCCCACCTCGTCATAGGGCGGGATCTCCGGAAGGTCGGCGAGACCCTCGGGCTCGGTGGAACCGCCCGGCGGGGCGAGGTCGTCGGTACTGCTGTGGGCCCTGTGGTCCAAGAGGGGTGCCGACGCCGCCCTCTGGGTCTGCGATGCGTCGAGCCGGGGTGACATGAGGTCCTCCATCGTTCTCGGCATATGGCTGCCGATGCCAATACGTGCACTGCGGTGTGCGGCGCCTCCAAAGCCGGCCGTGTCGAATGGGTGTCCTTACTAGCCCTACCCGCTCTTGTCAGCCCACCGCAAGTGCACTCTGGGGTGAAATGCCCGAATTGGCAGGGTTGTTCGGGTGCTGAGGGGTGGCCCGAAGGCGTAGTGTTCGAGTGCGTCCACCAACAGCCACGACGTCGGGAGAGAGACGGCATGGACCGCGGGACGGTCGGCAGCGCACAATCGGGCCGACTTCTGGTCGAGGTGCGGCAGGAGGGCACGAGTGCTGTCGTGACCCCGGCGGGTGAGTTGGATCACTACACCGCCGATCTGCTGCGCGAACCGCTCGAGGAGTTCCTGGGGCGAGGTTTCTCACGCCTGGTCGTGGACTGTTCGCAGCTCGAATTCTGTGATTCCACCGGACTGAATGTGCTGCTCGGTGCCCGGCTGAAGGCCGAGGCCGCGGGCGGCGGGGTCCATCTGGCGGCGATGCTGCCCGTGGTGGCCCGGGTTTTCGAGATCACCGGTGTGGACGCCGTCTTCACCGTTCACGACACGCTGGACGCGGCCCTGGTCGAGTAGCGCGGTCGGAGCGCGACCGGGATGTCACTGTGTGACCGGCACGTTACGTGCGTCACAGTTTCCCGGCCCGATCCATGGGTGTTCCGGCGGCCCGGCCGGGCAGGAGACATGCTGAAACATGTCGGCAGCCAGGGCGAAAGCCGCACGAAGAAGGCCCGTACGAACCGGACGAGAGACAATCGGCGGAAGCGCCGTCGAACACGTACTGAGACTTGAAACGTGAACTGGTGAATCGGTGAGGTGAAGCGCTGATGAGCACCACCCGGCCCCACTCGCCGGGCGACCGCGGGCCGGAGCCCAGCGGCGCTTGCGGAACACCCGCGCGGGATCTCTCCGCCGACGGTGTCTCCCCCGGCACGCCCGGGGAAGAGCCGCCCTCCGGCCGGCAGGCGCGCAGGCTGAGCTTCGAGGGTCGCAGCGGCGTGGTCCCGCTGGCCCGCGACTTCACCCGCCAGGCGCTGTACGCATGGGGCTGGCTGCCCGCCGGCACCGCCGACCGGCGGGCCGCCTCCGAGGACGTGCTGCTCGTCGTCTCCGAACTGGTCACCAACGCATGTCTGCACGCCGACGGCCCGGAAGAGCTGTGGATCACCTGCGACAACAAGGTGCTGCGGATCGAGGTCTCCGACCGCGGCGCGGGCCAGCCGGCGCCGCGCACCCCGCACCGCGCGGGACGCCCCGGCGGCCACGGGATGTTCATCGTGCAGCGGCTCTGTCTGGACTGGGGGGTCGTCCGCACCCCCGGGATCGCCGGCAAGAAGGTCTGGGCGGAGCTCGGCGCCCCCGCCTGACGCCCCGTCCCGCGCGGCACGCCTGCCGGGTTCCGGGTCCGGGAACGCCGAAGGCCGCCGCACCCCGGGGTGCGGCGGCCTTCGCGCAGGCTCAGGACAGCTGTCCGGCGCGGGCCGGTGTCAGCGGACGTTGCCCATCAGCTGCTTGACCTTGTTGCGGTACATCCACACCGCCACACCGGCGACCACGGCGAGCACGGCCTCCAGGGCCACGATGCCCGTCTTGTTGAGGTCGACGCCCGCGAGGGAGAGCAGGCCGGTCGTGGCGTCGCCCGCGGTGACGGCCAGGAACCAGACACCCATCATCTGGGAGGCGTACTTGGCCGGCGCCATCTTGGTGGTGACGGACAGGCCGACCGGGGAGAGCGTCAGTTCACCGACGGTCTGCACGAAGTAGATCGCGACCAGCCACAGCGCCGCGGCCTTGTGACCGCCCCCGGCGATCGACAGCGGGGCCAGGAAGAGGAAGAAGGACGCGCCGACCAGGATCAGACCCGAGGCGAACTTCACCGCGGTGCTCGGCTCCTTGCCGCGCCGGTTCAGTGCCAGCCACAGCCAGGCGAAGACCGGGGCCAGGGCCATGATCAGGACCGGGTTGACGGACTGGTACCAGGAGACCGGGAAGTTCCAGCCGAAGACCGTGTTCTTGGCCGAGGAGTCGGCGAAGATCGACAGGGTCGAGCCGCCCTGGTCGTAGATCATCCAGAACACGGCGGCGGCCACGAAGAACCAGATGTACGCGGTCATCCGGGACTGCTCGGTCCGGTCCAGCTCCTTGTCCCGCTTGATCCGTGCGATGACCAGCACCGGAATGACCAGGCCGAGGAGGGTGATCGGCACCAGCAGCCAGTTCAGCGTGTAGACACCGGAGAAGCCGACGATCGCGTAGAAGACGATCGCGAGGGCCGCCCAGAACGCGGACTTGCGCAGCAGCGAGACCTTCTCGGCGGCGGACAGTGGCGTGGGGACCACCTTCGACCGCTCGCTCAGGTGACGGCCGCCGAGCAGGTACTGGCCGAGGCCCAGCGCCATGCCGAGCGCGGCGAGCGCGAAGCCCGCGTGCCAGTCGAATTTCTCGCCGACCGTGCCGATCGCCAGCGGAGCGATGAAGGCACCCAGGTTGATGCCGATGTAGAAGATCGTGAAGCCGCCGTCGCGGCGCGGGTCGTCCGGGCCGTCGTAGAGGTGGCCGACCATCGTGGAGATGTTGGCCTTCAGCAGACCCGAGCCGATCGCGACCAGGCCGAGCCCGGCGAAGAAGGTGCCGGAGAAGGGCAGGGCCAGCGTGAGGTGGCCCAGCATGATGATGAAGGCCGACACGGCGACCGTCTTGCGGGGGCCGAGCACCCGGTCGGCGAACCAGCCGCCGGGCAGGGCGAGCAGATACACGAGCGAGACGTACACCGAGTAGATCGCGGTCGCGGTGGCCGCGTTCATGTGCAGGCCGCCCGGTGCCACCAGGTACAGCGGGAGCAGGGCCCTCATGCCGTAGTAGGAGAACCGCTCCCACATCTCGGTCATGAAGAGGGTGGCCAGTCCGCGGGGGTGGCCGAAGAAGGTCTTCTCGGGGCCGGGGGTGCCCGGGTGGACCGAGTCCTTCGTCTGGCTGGACGCCATG
Organism: Streptomyces nodosus; assembly: GCF_008704995.1. Classification (NCBI taxonomy): domain Bacteria; kingdom Bacillati; phylum Actinomycetota; class Actinomycetes; order Kitasatosporales; family Streptomycetaceae; genus Streptomyces; species Streptomyces nodosus. The sequence continues at coordinate 3,159,351 of NZ_CP023747.1, read as the reverse complement.
GTCGTTCCTTGCTGGTCGGGGCTAGCGCGTGGGGGTCCCCTGTTCGAACGAAGCCGAGAACTTCGGGGAGTCGCACGCCCGGAGGGGCGGCCGGCACCGGCGGGACGGTCGTCCACCCCACGCCCACGAGGTGTCCGCTCCGGGTCTCGGAACGGCGGACGGCGACCACCGGGATCCACGCCTCGGCACACAGCGGTGCACTCGAGGCCCGGCCACAGGTCATTCCTTTGAAGGCTGGTGGCTACCAGCCCGCACGCAAAAGGGACCCTCAGCGTCAGTGCCCGCCGAAGGTCCCAGGTGGTGCTACAGGCGTAGTGGTCACCATACGTCATGACAGCGCCCGACAAGAAAGGACTTGAGACGCGGATCACAGGTGATTCCGGAATGCGGACACCCTTTCGAAGGTTTCCCCCGGGGATCACACCCCAAAGCCATAGGGCTGACTCCGCTCCGTCACCGCGGGCGTTTTTCGTTCAGCATGACAGCCAAAGGTAAGAATCCCCCTCCTTCGGTCACAGTCACGCTCACACCTCTGCCGCAGTCGTCGGCGGACTACCATCACCCCATGACCCGTGTACTGCTCGCCGAGGACGACGCGTCCATCTCGGAGCCGCTGGCCCGCGCCCTGCGCCGGGAGGGTTACGAGGTCGAAGTGCGCGAGGACGGACCCACCGCGCTCGACGCCGGAATGCAGGGCGTCGTCGATCTGGTCGTGCTGGATCTCGGACTGCCCGGGATGGACGGCCTGGAGGTCGCCCGTCGGCTGCGTGCCGAGGGCCACACCGTTCCGATCCTCATCCTGACCGCCCGTGCCGACGAGGTGGACACCGTCGTCGGCCTCGACGCGGGCGCCGACGACTACGTCACCAAGCCCTTCCGGCTCGCCGAGCTGCTCGCCCGCGTCCGGGCGCTGCTGCGGCGCGGCGCCGCGGAGCCGGCTCAGCCGCCCGCCACACACGGGGTGCGGATCGACGTCGAGTCGCACCGCGCCTGGATGGGCGACGAGGAACTCCAGCTCACCGCGAAGGAGTTCGATCTTCTGCGGGTACTCGTCCGGGACGCGGGCCGGGTCGTGACACGGGACCAGCTGATGCGCGAGGTCTGGGACACCACATGGTGGTCCTCCACCAAGACCCTGGACATGCACATCTCCTGGCTGCGCAAGAAGCTGGGCGACGACGCGGCCAACCCGCGCTACATCGCGACGGTACGAGGCGTGGGCTTCCGCTTCGAGAAGAGCTGACGGCTCCGCCGAGGGGCAGGAACACCGTACGGCCGACGCGCCGAGGTTGCCGGGCCGTACGGCCGTGCGGCGGTCGTGGACGCGGCCGACCGCCCCGGGGTGACCGCCAAGGCGCCGGAGGCGGCGGGTGCCGCGGACCGGCACCGGCGGGACCGGGCGGTGGACCGAGGCACACTGGTCGTCGTCCCTGTTCCCCGCCGGAGGCCTCCGTGCGTCGTCGTCTCATCCAGTCCACCCTCGCCGTCGTCCTCGTGGTGATCGCCGTCTTCGGTGTCTCCCTCGTGATCGTCGAGACCCGGACGATCAGTACCAGCGCCCAGGAGCGCGTCGACTCCGAGGCGCTGCGGCTCGCCAGCATCGTGGACAGCCGGCTCCTCGGCGACGAGAAAGTCACCTCCGGGCTCTTCAGCGACCAGGTCACCGGCGACACCTACGCCGTGATCGACATTCCCGGCCAGGCCCCCATCCGCGTCGGTGCCCGGCCCAGCGGCGACGTCATCCACTCCACGGCCATGGGGGAGGAGGGCGAGCGGATCCGCGTCGAGGTGCCCCGTTCCTCCGTCACCCGGGAGGTCGGCCGTACGCTGCTGATCATCGCCCTGGTCGCGCTGCTCGCGATCGTCGCCGCGGTGCTGCTCGCGGTGCGCCAGGCCAACCGTCTCGCCTCCCCGCTCACCGACCTCGCCGAGACCGCGGAACGCCTCGGCTCGGGCGACCCCCGGCCGCGGCACAAGCGGTACGGGGTGCCGGAGCTGGACCGGGTCGCCGACGTCCTGGACTCCTCGGCCGAGCGGATCGCCCGGATGCTCACGGCCGAGCGGCGCCTCGCCGCCGACGCCTCCCATCAGCTGCGCACGCCCCTCACCGCGCTGTCCATGCGTCTGGAGGAGATCACCCTCACCGACGACCCGGAGACCGTGAAGGACGAGGCGACCATCGCACTCACCCAGGTCGAGCGGCTCACGGACGTGGTGGAGCGGCTGCTGACCAACGCCCGTGACCCGCGTACCGGCTCCGCCGTCTCCTTCGACCTCGACGAGGTCATCCATCAGCAGCTCGCCGAGTGGCGGCCCGCCTACCGCAGTGCCGGGCGTGCGATCGTCAGCTCAGGGAAGCGGCATCTGCGGGCTGTGGGGACTCCGGGCGCGGTGGCCCAGGTGCTGGCCGCCCTGATCGAGAACTCCCTGATGCACGGCGGCGGCACGGTCGCCCTGCGCACCCGGGTCACCGGCAACCAGGCGGTGGTGGAGGTCACCGACGAGGGCCCGGGCGTACCGCCCGAGCTGGGATCCCGCATCTTCGAGCGCACGATCAGCGGCCGTAACTCCACCGGCATCGGCCTCGCCGTCGCCCGCGACCTCGCGGAGGCCGACGGCGGCCGCCTGGAGATGCTCCAGACCAAGCCCCCGGTCTTCGGCCTGTTCCTCTCCCGTACGCCGCTGAGGACGGCCGCCACGGGCGAGGAACCGGAATCGACGGTCCGCTAGGCCCCCGGGCCGGCGCCGTCAGCGCTCCGGCCCGGAAGGTTCCGCCGCCTGGAGCACCGACTCCGCGTCCACCACGGTCTCGTCGGCCGGCAGGGCCCGGAAGACCCACGAGCGGTAGGACCAGAAGCGGAACAGCGTGCCGAGGGCGATGCCGAGGAACTTGAAGACGTTGCTCTCCAGCGGGCTGTCCCAGCCGAACCCATAGGTCGCCACGTACAGCACGCCGTTCTCGATCACCAGGCCCGCCGCGCTGAACAGCAGGAACAGGGTCATCTCCCGGGTGCGGCCGCTCTTGTCGCGGTCCCGGTAGGTGAAGTGGCGGAACCCGATGTAGTTGAAGACGATCGCGACCACGGTGGCGATCACACTGGCGCGGACCACCTGGAGATGGGTGACGTTCCGTACCAGATTGAACACCAGCAGATTGACCAGCAGCCCCGCCCCGCCGACCGCCCCGAACTTGGCGAGCTCGCGCACCAGCCGGTCGAGCTGCCGGCGTGCCGTGCCGTGGGACATGTCCTTCAGGCCTGTGGAGCCACTGCCCATCGTGTCGCCTGCCCCCGTCGCGTCGGCATTGCGGTCGTGTCGGTCCGTCGTATCGGCCGATCGGCGGGGCACGCCGAGCGTTCCGTGACCCCGTCATGCTAACCAGCGGCCGTGGCCCCTGCCCGAGGACCGGTTCATCCCGAGGTGCACCCGTTCATGGGTACGACGGACGAGCCGCCGTCGTGGTGCCCCGCGCCCGGCCGCAGGGACGAAAACCGGCCGCGGTGGCGCGGCCGATACCCTGGGTGCGTGACGTTTCCGGTAGTCGGCATGGTCGGCGGTGGCCAGCTCGCTCGTATGACCCACGAGGCAGGCATTCCGCTCGGCATCAGGTTCAAGCTTCTCAGTGACACTCCCCAGGACTCCGCGGCGCAGGTCGTCAATGACGTCGTCATCGGCGACTACCGCGACCTGGAGACGCTGCGTGCCTTCGCGCGGGGCTGTGATGTGATCACCTTCGATCACGAACATGTCCCCACGGAGCATCTACGGGCCCTGGAGGCGGACGGCGTCCGCGTCCGCCCGGGCCCCGACGCGCTGGTGCACGCCCAGGACAAGGGCGTGATGCGCGCCCGGCTCGACGCGATCGGGGTGCCGTGCCCGCGCCACCGCATCGTCAGCGACCCGGGGGACGTCGCCGCCTTCGCGGCCGAGCTCGCCGAGGGCGAGGGCGCGGGCGAGGGCGAGGGCGCGGGCGAGGGCGACGGACGGACGGACGGCTTCCCGGTCGTCCTGAAGACCGTCCGCGGCGGCTACGACGGCAAGGGCGTCTGGGTCGTCGACTCGGCCGAGGAGGCCGCCGAGCCGTTCCGGGCCGGCGTTCCCGTCCTCGCCGAGGAGAAGGTCGACTTCGTGCGGGAGCTCGCGGCCAATGTCGTACGGTCGCCGCACGGCCAGGCCGTGGCCTATCCGGTGGTCGAGTCGCAGCAGGTCGACGGGGTCTGCGACACCGTGATCGCGCCCGCCCCCGGCCTCGACGAGGAACTGGCGCTCAAGGCCGAGCAACTGGCCCTGACCATAGCCAAGGAACTCGGCGTGGTCGGCCATCTCGCCGTGGAGCTGTTCGAGACCCGCGACGGCCGCATCCTCGTCAACGAGCTGGCGATGCGCCCGCACAACTCGGGGCACTGGACCCAGGACGGCTCGATCACCTCGCAGTTCGCCAACCATGTCCGGGCCGTCCTCGATCTGCCGCTGGGCGATCCGCGCCCGCGCGCCAGGTGGACCGTCATGGCGAACGTCCTCGGCGGGGACTACCCCGACATGTACTCCGCGTATCTGCACTGCATGGCCCGTGACCCGCAGCTCAAGATCCATATGTACGGCAAGGACGTGAAGCCCGGCCGCAAGGTCGGCCATGTCAACACCTACGGCGACGACCTCGACGACGTGCTGGAGCGCGCCCGTCACGCTGCCGGCTATCTGAGAGGCACCATCACCGAATGAGCGCCCCCTCCCTTCCCCTGGTGGGCATCGTCATGGGGTCGGACTCCGACTGGCCCGTCATGGAGGCCGCCGCCAAGGCCCTCGACGAGTTCGAGATCCCCTACGAGGTCGACGTCGTCTCCGCGCACCGTATGCCGCGCGAGATGGTCGCCTACGGCGAGCACGCCGCGGACCGCGGCCTGAAGGTGATCATCGCGGGCGCCGGCGGTGCCGCCCATCTGCCCGGCATGCTCGCCTCCGTCACCCCGCTGCCCGTCATCGGCGTCCCGGTGCCGCTGAAGTACCTGGACGGCATGGACTCGCTGCTGTCGATCGTGCAGATGCCCGCCGGGGTGCCGGTGGCCACGGTCTCGGTGGGCGGGGCCCGCAACGCCGGTCTGCTCGCGGCCCGCATCCTGGCCGCGCACGACGAGGAACTCCTCGGCCGCATGCGGGACTTCCAGCAGGACCTCAACGACCAGGCCACCGAGAAGGGCAAGCGCCTGCGGTCCAAGGTCGACGGGTCCGGGGCCGGCTTCGGCTTCGGTTCGGGGAAGTGACGCCGATGACCACGCCCTCCCTGGAGACGGCCCGCCGGCTGCTGCGCGAGTTCCCCGTCGTCGACGGACACAACGACCTGCCCTGGGCGCTGCGCGAACAGGTCCACTACGACCTGGACGCCCGCGACATCGCCCACCACCAGAACGCCCATCTGCACACCGACCTGCCGAGGCTGCGCGAGGGCGGGGTCGGCGCGCAGTTCTGGTCGGTGTATGTGCGCAGCGATCTGCCCGACGCGGTGCCGGCCACCCTGGAACAGATCGACTGCGTACGGCAGCTGACCGCGCGCTACCCGGACCAGTTGCGCCTGACGCTGACCGCCGCCGAGATGGAGGCGGCGCGCGCGGACGGCCGGATAGCTTCCCTGATGGGCGCGGAGGGCGGTCACTCCATCGCGAACTCCCTCGGCACCCTGCGCGGGCTGTACGAGCTGGGCGTGCGCTATATGACCCTCACCCACAACGACAACGTCGCCTGGGCGGACTCGGCGACCGACCGGCCGGCCGTCGGCGGGCTGTCGGAGTTCGGCCGTGAGGTCGTGCGCGAGATGAACCGGCTCGGCATGCTGGTCGACCTCTCGCATGTGGCGGCGACGACCATGCGGGACGCGCTGGACACCTCCGAGGCCCCGGTGATCTTCTCGCACTCCTCCGCGCGAGCGGTGTGCGACCACCCGCGCAACATCCCCGACGACGTCCTCGAACGCCTGCCCGCCAACGGCGGCATCGCGATGGTGACGTTCGTACCGAAGTTCGTGCTCCAGGCGGCCGTGGACTGGACGGCCGCCGCGGACGAGAACATGCGCGCGCACGATCTGCACCACCTGGACACCACCCCCCAGGCGATGAAGGTCCACCAGGCCTTCGAGGAGCGCAACCCGCGCCCGGTCGCCACGGTGGCGACGGTCGCCGACCATCTGGACCATATGCGCGAGGCGGCCGGCATCGACCACCTCGGCATCGGCGGTGACTACGACGGCACGCCCTTCACCCCGGAGGGCCTCGACGACGTCTCCGGCTATCCGAACCTGATCGCCGAACTGCTGGAGCGGGGCTGGTCCACCGCCGACCTGGCCAAGCTGACCTGGCAGAACGCGGTACGGGTGCTCGGCGAGGCCGAGGACGTGGCCCGTGACCTCCAGGGCAAGCGGGGCCCGTCGAACGCCACGCTGGAAGAGCTGGACCGCTGACGCGAAGGGGGCGCGGGCCGTCTCCCGCGCCCCCGGTCGGCGTTCAAGTGAAGTCTGCGTACGCCAGATGCCCCGCGCAGACACGGCAGCGGAACAGATAGGCGGTGGGCTGGCCGTCGGCGTCCAGGGAGGCGAAGAAGGTCTCCCCCAGGGTCGCCCGCAGGTTCTGCGCGGCCTCCGGGTACCGCGCCAACTCCTCGGTGCCCACCCGGCCCAGATATGCCGCCGCGTCCCCGCAGTGGGTCAGCCAGCGCTCCTGCTGCCAGCCGGAGAAGCCCGGGGTGCGCTGCTCGACGGTGCGGATCACCGAGGTCGGCGCCTCACCCGTGACCTCCGTGAACTGTGCCTCGAAGCGCTCCGCCGCGCAGCCGTCCGCGATGCACCACGGGCACAGCTCGGCACGGACGTCCGCCGCCGCGTAGACGGGACCCACATAGACGTACCCGCGCCGTTGCCCGCAGCACAGGCACTCCGTGTCCCCGGCGACCACCGAACCGGTGGCCATGGGGTCCGGGTGGTACGGGAAGGACGGCAGTTCCGCCGTCGTCACCGGATCTTTCATGTGCCCACCCTGCCGTATGACGCGAAGGGGCACCCCGCAGGGTGCCCCGAAACCACCGCGCATCATCGCAACAGGCCGCGCACTACGGCAGGTTGCGCGCCATCACGATCCGCTGGACCTGGTTCGTGCCCTCATAGATCTGGGTGATCTTGGCGTCGCGCATCATGCGTTCGACCGGGTAGTCGCGGGTGTAGCCGTAGCCGCCGAGGAGCTGGACCGCGTCCGTGGTGACCTCCATCGCCGCGTCGGAGGCGAAGCACTTGGCCGCGGCTCCCTGGAAGGTCAGGTCGCTGTCGCCGCGCTCGGACTTGGCCGCGGCCGTGTAGGTCAGCTGACGGGCGGCCTCGATCTTCATCGCCATGTCGGCGAGCATGAACTGGACGCCCTGGAAGTCGCCGATCGGCTTGCCGAACTGCTTGCGCTCCCGGACGTAGTTCTTGGCGTAGTCGAAGGCGCCCTGGGCGATGCCGAGGGCCTGCGCGGCGATGGTGATGCGGGTGTGGTCCAGGGTGCGCATCGCGGTGGCGAAGCCGGTGCCCTCCTCGCCGATCATGCGGTCGGCGGGGATCCGGACGTTGTCGAAGTAGACCTCGCGGGTGGGGGAGCCCTTGATGCCGAGCTTCTTCTCCGGAGCGCCGAAGGACACCCCCGGGTCGGACTTCTCGACGACGAAGGCCGATATGCCCTTGGAGCGCTTCTCGGGGTCGGTCACCGCCATGACCGTGTAGTACTCGGAGACACCCGCGTTGGTGATCCAGCGCTTGACCCCGTTGAGGATCCAGTGGTCGCCGTCCCGGACCGCCTTCGTCTTCATGCCGGCCGCGTCCGAGCCCGCCTCCGGCTCGGACAGGCAGTACGAGAACATCGCGTCGCCCTTGGCCAGCGGGCCCAGGTACCGCTTCTTCAGCTCCTCGGAGCCGGAGAGCATCACCGGGAGGGAGCCCAGCTTGTTCACGGCCGGTATCAGCGAGGAGGACGCGCAGACGCGCGCCACCTCCTCGATCACGATGACCGTGGCGAGTGCGTCCGCGCCCGCGCCGCCGTACTCCTCGGGCACATGCACCGCGTGCAGGTCGCCCGCCACGAGGGCGTCCAGCGCCTCCTGCGGGAAGCGGGCCTCCTCGTCCACCGCGGCGGCATGGGGCGCGATCTTCGCCTCGGCCAGCGCACGGACGGCGTCCCGGAGCATGTCGTGCTCCTCCGACGGGCGGTACAGGTTGAAGTCAGCCGATCCGGCCAAGGTCTCTCACGCTCCCAAAGAGGTGCTGCTGACGCTAACTACCGTTAAGTAACCCGAATTTTAGAGGTACGTCCATGGGGGGCGTACGTGAGCTTGGCGACAGCGGGGAGACTGCCCCCGGGACCGCCCCGCTATGCTCGGGCACCGGTTCACCGCCGCACCCGCCCGCCGCCCCGGAACACCCCCTCGACGGCGGCTCCCGTGGGTCGGCGCCTATCGGACGGGAGCACCCATGAGCCTCAGGATCACCGTGATCGGCACCGGCTATCTCGGCGCCACACACGCCGCGGCCATGGCCGAGCTCGGGTTCGAGGTACTGGGGCTCGATGTCGTCCCCGAGAAGATCGAGATGCTCCAGCGGGGCCGGGTCCCCATGTACGAGCCCGGTCTCGAGGAACTGCTGCACCGGCATGTCGCCGGCATCGAGGGGTCCAGCGGGCGGCTGCGCTTCACGATGGACTGGGCCGAGGCGGCCGCGTTCGGCGACATCCACTTCATCTGTGTGAACACCCCGCAGAAGCACGGCGAGTACGCCTGCGACATGTCGTACGTCGATGCCGCGCTAGCCTCCCTCGCACCGCATCTGACGGGCCCCGCGCTGGTCGTCGGCAAGTCCACGGTGCCGGTCGGCTCCGCGGACCGGCTGGCCGCCTATCTCGTGGAGCACTCCCCGGCGGGCGCGGACGCCGAACTGGCCTGGAACCCGGAGTTCCTGCGCGAGGGCTTCGCCGTCGAGGACACCCTGCACCCCGACCGGATCGTGGTCGGCGTGCGCAGCGAGCGCGCCGAGAAGCTGCTGCGCGAGGTGTATGCGACCCCGGTGGCCGAGGGCTCGCCCTTCGTCGTCACCGACTTCCCCACCGCCGAGCTGGTGAAGACCGCCGCGAACTCCTTCCTGGCCACCAAGATCTCCTTCATCAACGCGATGGCGGAGGTCTGCGAGGCCGCGGACGGCGATGTGGCCAAGCTGGCGGAGGCCATCGGGCATGACGACCGGATCGGAAGGAAGTTCCTGCGGGCCGGCATCGGCTTCGGCGGCGGCTGTCTGCCGAAGGACATCCGGGCCTTTATGGCGCGCGCCGGAGAGCTGGGCGCCGACCAGGCGCTGACCTTTCTGCGGGAGATCGACTCCATCAACATGCGCCGCCGTGGGCAGATGGTCGAGATGGCGCGGGAGGCGCTGGGCGGCAGCTCCTTCCTCGGCCGGCGGGTCGCGGTGCTCGGCGCCACCTTCAAGCCGGACTCCGACGACGTTCGCGACTCGCCCGCGCTGAACGTCGCGGGACAGATACACCTCCAGGGCGGCCAGGTCACCGTCTACGACCCCAAGGGCATGGAGAACGCCCGCCGGCTCTTCCCCACGCTCGGGTACGCCGGCTCCGCCCTCGAAGCGGTCCGCGGCGCCGATGTCGTGCTGCACCTCACGGAGTGGCGCGAGTTCCGCGAGCTGGACCCGGCCGAGCTGGGCGAGGCGGCGACCTCCCGGGTGCTCCTCGACGGCCGTAACGCCCTCGACCCGGAGCTGTGGCGCCGGGCGGGGTGGACCTACCGGGCGATGGGCCGCCCCACCGCCTGAGCGCGGCGCCGTCCGAGGGCCGGGTACGGCCGGAACGGCGGACGGAGAGCGGGTGACGCCGGTCCGGCCGAGGCTCAGTCGGCCGGACCGGCGTCCTGTTGCATTCTGCCGCACGACCGCCCGGCGCGAGCGCCAACCGGCCGGATCGGGCGCCTATTTCGCCCGGTACCGGCGCATCTTCGCGCGCGCGCCGCACACCGACATCGAGCACCAGCGGCCCTTCCCGGCCGGACTGCGGTCGTAGTACGCCCAGTGGCACTCGGGCAGTTCGCAGGCCTTGAGGCGCAGCCAGGTGCCCGCGGTGAGCGCCTCCGCGACCGCCGCCGCCACCCGGGACAGCAGGGGTCCGTCCTGGGCGGGGGCGAGGGCCGCCGAGCCGTCCCGGGCGTCCACGGCCACATACAGCGGTGCCCCCGCGAGCAGCTCGCCCAGCGGGGTCACCGCGCGGTGCGGGGGGTGGCCCGCGTGGGCCAGACAGACGGCGCGCAGCGACTCCCGCAGCGCGCGTACGTCCGCCAGCTCCCCCTCGTCGACGCCGAACTCGGCGCGGCCCTCGGGGGTGTCCAGCCGGTCCGCGCCCGTTTCCAGGTCCACGGTGTTGACCAGGGCCTCCACCAGGGCGAGACCGCCGGGAGCGGGGGGTCTCTCACTCATGTCTGCGACCTCATGGACGCGACGTTACCTCTCGGTTCCCCCGTGCTTCTTTTCCCCTTGCGACGTTACCCCCGATAGGGCAGCATGCGGTAACGGTTACCCGTTGAGGCGCTCCATGAGTAACGCGCCTCCGTGGGTGACTCCCTCTTCAAGAGGTGTCCGAGAGGTGTCCGAGAGGAAGCCGAGAGAAAGTGAGGGGAGCCATGGCTCTCGCCAAGCTGGGCGCCGTCGTCCTGGACTGTCCCGACCCGCGTGCGCTCGCCGGTTTCTACGCCGAGGTGCTGGGCGGCACGGTGGAGGGCGACGACGAGTGGGCCGTCCTGAAGGCGCCGGACGGCCGTTCGCTGGCCTTCCAGGCCGCGCCCGGGTTCGTACCGCCGAAGTGGCCCGCGCCCGATCACTCGCAGCAGTTCCATCTGGATCTGACGGTCGACGACCTGGACGCGGCCGAGAAGGGTGTTCTCGCGCTCGGTGCCGGGCCGCTGGACACGGAGGACCGCTCACGCACCTGGCGCGTCTACACGGACCCCGCGGGGCACCCGTTCTGCCTCTGCGCCTGCTGAGAACCGGGGGCCGTGCGTGGCGTCCCGGGCGCCGGGCTGCCGGGGACCTGCCCGGTCCCGGGGAGAACGCGAGGGGCCCCGCCGAGCGCGATCGCTCGGCGGGGCCCCTCGGGCGTCGGACGCCGGTGCTCAGTCCCCGGAGACCGTCACCTTGTCGTCGTTGTTCAGCTCGTTCACCAGACTCTTGACCTTGGCCTTGTCCCACAGCAGATTGCCGCCGGTCGAGCCGGCCAGCGGCATGTTCATCGAGGTGCCGTCGCCGCCGCTGACGCCCTTCATCGCCCAGAACATCGAGGCCAGGTTCCACAGGCTCATATCGGTGTCGACCGTCAGGGAGTCCAGGCCCGCACCCAGCGTCGGATAGAGCTTGAAGGGGTTCAGCACGGTCGACGGGGTCGCCACCTGGTGGGCCAGGGCGGCGAGGAACTTCTGCTGGTTCTTGGTGCGCTGCAGATCGCTCGCGGCGAACGCGTGCCGGGTGCGGACGAAGGCGAGGGCCTGTTCGCCGTCCAGCTTCTGCTTGCCCGCCTTGAAGTCGGCACCGGAGTACTTGTCCTTGAAGCCCTTGTCGATGGTCATCTCGACGCCGCCGACCGCGTCCACGATGTTCGCGAAGCCGCCGAAGCCGATCTCCGCGTAGTGGTCGATGTGCAGCCCGGTGTTGTACTCGACGGTGCGGACCAGCAGTTCGGGGCCGTCCTCCGCGTAGGCCGCGTTCAGCTTCACATGGCGGCCGGTGCCCTGGTAGGTCTTGCCGGAGGTGGAGCCCTTGTACGTCGGTATCTCCACATCGGAGTCACGGGGCAGCGAGATCAGCGTCGGGCCGTTGTCGCCGGTGTGCAGGATCATCATCGTGTCCGTGCGCTTGCCCTCGGCGGACCCGGTGTGCAGCTTCTTCTTGTCCTCGTCCGACATGCCTGCGCGGCTGTCGGACCCGACTATCAGATAGTTGGTGCCCTTGCCGGCCTCGGGCCGGTCGATGACCTTGGAGAGGTCGACCTCCCGGTGGAGCTTGGAGTCGGCCCAGAAGTAGGTGGCCACCGAGGTCACCACCAGCACGGTGACCAGGGTGATCGCGGTCCACTTGATCCGGCGCCGCCAATTGGGCGCCGGGCGCGAGCCGTACGGCCCCCCGCCGCCCGGCCCCTGCGCACCGCCGCCCTGGGCGCCGTAGACCTGGCCCGTGTTGTAGCCGTCGTCGTAGCCCGGACCGTCCTGGTACGTCGGCTGCCGTGGCACCCCGCCGTACGGCGGCGCCGGCTGAGGGCCGCCCGGCGTGCGCCGGACCTGCCGCGTCACACGCGGGCCCTCGGGCTGCGCGCTGGGGCCGCCGCGTCCCTGACGGTTTCGGCGGCGCTGGTCGTCGGGCCATCCCTCGGGCCAATCGTTCATGGCCCCCAGTGTGCCGGGTCGGGGTACGGACCCCACAAGGGTCGGCGAGAAACGGGATCGGGGCTGTTGCGAAGCTGACACAAAAATCCCGGATCGGTGGCCCGGCATAAGGTGGACGCCATGACAGACCAGGCCCCCGCCCCGGAAACAGAATTTCCGGTCGAAACCGCGGGTGATCTCCCCGGGAAGCCCACCTCCGCCTCCCGGACCACCCTCAGCCACATCATGACCCACAACGACACCAATCTGCTGGGCACCGTGCACGGTGGCGTGATCATGAAACTTGTCGACGACGCGGCGGGAGCCGTGGCCGGCCGGCACTCCGGAGGACCGGCCGTCACCGCGTCCATGGACGAGATGGCGTTCCTCGAGCCGGTCAGGGTCGGCGACCTCGTCCATGCGAAGGCTCAGGTCAACTGGACCGGCCGCACCTCGATGGAGGTCGGCGTACGGGTCCTGGCCGAGCGCTGGAACGAGTCGACGCCGCCCACCCAGGTCGGCTCCGCCTATCTCGTCTTCACCGCGGTCGACGCCGACGGCAAGCCCCGGCCGGTGCCGCCGGTCGTCCCGGAGACACAGCGGGACGAGCGCCGCTACCAGGAGGCCCAGATCCGCCGTACCCACCGACTGGCCCGCCGTCGCGCGATCAAGGAACTGCGGGAGCGGAGGGCGGCGGAGGGGTACCAGGACCTGAGGTGACGGGCAGGGCGCCGGGGCCGGGGCGACGGAGGACGCCGCCCCGCGTGGCCGTCCCCTACCGGCACACCGCCTCGTCGCCCGTCAGCACCGTCTGCTCGCTCTCCTGCGGCTTCGGCGGCTCCGCCGCCTTCACCCGCCGCACCTCCTTGAAGTCCGGCCCCGCGATCACCTTCAGCGTCGGCCCCTGGCCCGGTGCCGCGCGCAGTTCACTGCCCGGGAGGGCCGCCGCCAGGGCCTTCGCCGAGCGGTCCCAGCGCGGGTCGTAGAGGACGACCGTGTGCGGGACCGGGTGGTCCGTCGCGGCCGTCGGCTGCCGTGTCGTACGGAAGCCGGTGGCCGCAAGCCCGTCGTCCATCCGCTTGCCGAGTCCGTCCGTGGTCGTCCCGTTCTCGACCTGCACCCGGATCTGGTCCGGGGGCACGTCCACGCTCACCGCGGACGGGCCCTTCCTCGTCGGCCGGCGAGGGGCGATCGGCTTGTCGTCACGCAGCGCGCGGAACAGCTCCCGGGCCTTCGCCTCGTCCCACTTCACCGTCGAGCCCAGGCCCTTGACCTGGAAGGTCATCTCCCCGATCGGCACCGTCGTGAACTCGGAGGAGCGCGGCGAGAAGTTGCGCATCGCCCGGCCCAGACGGAGCAGTTCGTCCGTCCCCAGCCCCCGGTCGGCCCGCACCGAACCCAGCACGGCCCCCGTGACATCCCGGAACTTCATCGGGTTCAGCAGCACGCCCGAGGATGTCGCCCGGTCGAACAGCGAGGCGAGGAACCGCTGCTGCCGCTGCATCCGGCCCAGGTCGGAGGCCCCGTCGACATGCCGGGACCGTACGTACTGCAACGCCTGTCCGCCGCCCAGCAGATGAGAGCCCGCCGCCAGATCGAGCCCGGTGTAGGAGTCCTTCAGCGGCTGCGTGGTGCAGATCCGGACACCGCCGAGCACATCCACCGTCTTCATGAAGCTGACGAAGTCGACCTCCAGATAGTGGTCGATCTTGAGATGGGTCATGCTCTCCACGGTGCGCACGGTCAGATTCGGGCCGCCCTCCGCGTAGGCCGCGTTCAGCCGGAGCGGACGGGCCTCGCGCCGGGCCCCGGTCGTCGGGTCGGCGTGCTCCGGCACCTCGGCGTACGAGTCGCGCGGCAGGCTGACCACGGTGGCCCGGTCCCGGTCCGCCGAGAGGTGCACGATCATGATCGTGTCGGTGCAGTGACAGGCGGTCCCGCCTAGGTGGTACGCCCGCCGGTCCTCGGCCGAGATCTTCTCCCGGCCGTCGGTGCCGACCAGCAGGAGGTTCATCCCGTGGCCCGCCGCCGGGCGGTTCTTCATGTCCTTGAAGGGATCGACGCGGGGGATGCTCTCGTCGAGACCGGCGATCACCGCGTGCCCGATGCCGGCCGCGGCGAGGACCCCCACGGACAACAGGGTGGCCGTCCGCGTGGCCCAGCGGGGCCTCTTCCACCGGACGGGCGGCCGTCGGGAGGGAGTCCGGCGGGCCGGCTGACGGCGCGCGGGCGAGCGGGTCTGCGTGGGCACAGGGGAGACCTCCGCGGGGCTGGGCGTGGGATCCCTGAGCACCGTAGGCCGGTACGATTCCCGGCCCCCGGCGGCGCCCGGGCGGCGCGCACCGGTATCCCCCGTTCGCGGTAACGTGAGCCCCCTATGAACACCAAGCCCGACGTGCAGCTGCCCGCCGTGTCCGTGATCATGCCGGTTCTCGACGAGGAACGGCATCTGCGCGGAGCCGTCCAAGCGATCCTCGCCCAGGAGTACGGCGGCGAGATGGAGGTCGTGATCGCCCTCGGTCCGTCCACGGACCGCACGGACGAGATCGCGGCCGAGCTGGTCCGTGAGGACCCGCGTGTGCACACGGTCCCCAACCCGACCGGCCGCACGCCCGCCGCGCTCAACGCCGCGATCAAGGCCTCGCGCCACCCGGTCGTGGTCCGCGTCGACGGCCACGGCATGCTCTCGCCGAACTACATCGCGACCGCGGTGCGTCTCCTGGAGGAGACCGGGGCGCAGAACGTCGGCGGCATCATGCACGCCGAGGGCGAGAACGACTGGGAGCGCGCGGTCGCCGCCGCCATGACCTCGAAGATAGGAGTCGGGAACGCCGCCTTCCACACGGGCGGTGAGGCCGGCCGGGCGGAGACGGTCTACCTGGGGGTCTTCCGTCGTGAGGCTCTGGAGCAACAGGGCGGCTACAACGAGGAGTTCATCCGCGCCCAGGACTGGGAGCTCAACTTCCGGATCCGGGAGGCGGGCGGCATCATCTGGTTCTCGCCCGAGCTGAAGGTGTCGTACCGTCCCCGGCCCTCGGTGCGGGCCCTCGCCAAGCAGTACAAGGACTACGGGCGCTGGCGGCATGTCGTCGCCCGCTACCACGAGGGCTCCATCAATCTGCGCTATCTCGCCCCGCCGACCGCGGTCTGCGCGATAGCGGCGGGCATCGTGGCGGGTGCCGCGCTGACCCCGTGGGGCCTGGTGATCCCCGGCGGTTATCTCGCGGCGATCGTCGCCGGCTCCCTCCCGGCGGGCGGGGGCCTGCCGCTGAAGGCACGGCTCCAGATCCCGGTGGCCCTCGCCACCATGCACATGTCCTGGGGCTGGGGCTTTCTGACCAGCCCGAAGGCGCTGGCGAAGAAGGTCATCGCGTCCCGGCGGCCGGCTGTGGTCAGCGAGGCCTGATCGGTCCGATACCCGGGAGGGCCCTGGGCGCCCACGCAGCACAGAGGTCTATGCCCCCTGCAACGGGTGGACGCATGTCGGCCCGGAACCTGAGCGTTCCCGGGCCGACGCAGCGAATGGATGTCAGCACACGGAGCTGGTGGATCCTCCGGTCGAGTTCAGGTAGCCGGTGGCGTGCGTGCAGTATTTGGAAGTGTTGGCCGCAGGACCCCACAGCTCGGAACGCGTGGTTTTGTTCACGGTCGCCTGGCCGTAGTCGGTGCCGGAGTCCGACTCATTGACAATTTTCACATAAAGGTCCCAAGAGGAGTGCGTGTCCCGGTACTGCTGCCAGACGTAGATGTAGGCGTAGTTGTAGCCGCAGCCGTAGTACTGCTTGACGGACGCGGCTTCCATTCCTCCCACGGTCAGAACGCGCGTCGTCCCGATCTGGGAGACGCTCGAGCATGAGGACGGCGTGGAAGCGGCGGCGCTGGGGGCGGCGACGATACCGAAGCCGATCAGCGCGGCAAGGGAGGAAAGAACTGTTCCGAACTTTTTAGTAATGTTCATGTCTAGATGCTTGCATGAAAGATCAACAGGCGAAAGCCCTTGCTATGCAAGGGAGTTGACGCTGTCCGTCTTGTGTAGCGGCTCCATGCAAGACGCCAAGAGGCTACGAGGGCCTCTGTGCATGCCTTGGTGAGTCTGTGTCACGGTGGCCCTCGCCACCATGCACATGTCCTGGGGCTGGGGCTTTCTGACCAGCCCGAAGGCGCTGGCGAAGAAGGTCATCGCGTCCCGGCGGCCCGCGGTCGTCGCGGCCGACTGACCGCATCGCCCGTCCGGCGCGCCCGGGGCCCTTCCCCCTGCGGGAGGGCCCCGATGCATGCGGTCACCAGGAGTAGCTCGGGTCCACCTTCATGCACTCCTTGGCGGCCCCGTTGAGGATGTTCGCGGACTCCGGGGTGGTGTTGTCCTCCGCGGGCGCCTTGTAGTCGGTGCCGGTCCGCCAGTCGGAGCCCACGACCAGGGTGACTCCGGAGACATCCGTCGACTGCTGCACCGAACTCAACGGAAGCCCCAGCACGTCGGCCAGCCGCTGGGCGTCGCCCTTGAGGTCCGCGGTGGGGAAGCGGATCACCGTCTTCTCCTCGGAGAGCAGCGTGGAGGAGTCGGCCCTGGCCGCGGTGAAGCCCTTGCCGACCAGCAGCTGGGCCACCGCGCTCGCCCGTCCGGACGCCGGCGCCAGGGTGGACGAGCGGGTGCCGTTCTGCACCTGTACGGCGATCTTGTCGTCGCTGTCCAGCGGAGCCTCGGTCTTCTCGGCCACGGGCTTCTTCTTCGTGTTCTTGCCGTCCAGCGGGATGTCCTCGCGCACCAGGCGGAAGAGCTGGTCCGCGTCGCCCTCCTTGGGCACTACCCGAACCCCGACGTAGACGTACGGCATCGTCGTCATCGTGATGCGCTCGGTGGGCACCTTCTTCAGCTCGGTGCTCAGGTCGTAGAGCTTCGTGACGGAGCCGAGCCCCTTGTCGACGGTGAGCGCGTCGGTGGCCTTCTCGGCGAGGTTGCGCAGCTTGTACGGGTTGCTCAGGGTGGCGTTCTCCCTCAGCTGCTGCACCATCGAGCTCATGTACTGGTGCTGGGCCTTCGTCCGGGCTATGTCGCTGCCGTCCTCGAACCCGTAGCGGGTGCGCAGCCACTGAAGGGCCTGCTTGCCCTTGACGGAGGTGGTGCCGGCCTTGAGCTTGAGACCCGAGCCGTGTCCGGTCGAGGTGTGCGAGTAGATGCTCTTGTCCACACACACCGGGACGCCGCCGATCGCGTCCGCCATCGACACCACGCCCGCGAAGTCGACCATCATGAAGTGGTCGATATGGATGCCGGTGAGCTTCTCCCAGGTGGCGACCGTGCAGCCCGGACCGCCGCGGCCCAGCGAGTCGTTGGTCATCGCCAGGGACGTCGTCGCCGGATAGACCTGATGGGTCTCGGGGTCGGTGCACTTGGGGAGTTGCAGCAGGGTGTCGCGCGGCATGCTGACCACCGACATGTTGGTGCGGTCCGCCGAGAGGTGCAGCAGCATCTGGACGTCGGCGCGGGGTGCTCCGCCGAAGGTGTCCCGCGCCCCGCCGAGCTTCTGGTTCTCCGCGGAGTCCCGTGCGTCCGACCCGATGAGCAGGATGTTCAGCGGGGTCTGGCCCGCGGCGTTCGGTGTCGGCGCGGCTGCCCTGTCCTTGGCCTCGCCGAGGTTGAGGTCGCCCTTCTTGAGGTTGTCGTTCAGATGCCGGTAGTAGACGTAACCCGCTCCCGCGGTGCCGAGTATGACGACCGACAGGACGGTGGCCGACCAGCGCAGGACGCGGCGCCTGCGGCGGGGACGCTCTTTGACCTGGCCGTCGTGGACGCGCCCGCCGCCCTGGCCGCCGCCGTTCTGAACGCCGTCGCCGTTCTCTCCGTAAAGACTGTCGTCCCAGCCCAGTTCACCGGCTCGCCCGTCATGGGGCCGGGCCTTCTTCGACCGCACGCTCTGCACCAAGTTCCTGGCCTCCCCATCCCGCGACCGACAAGCGGATCCGTCCCAAGGCCCGGGAGGACATCTCGTCGCGTCTCCGGAACCACCGCTGTGGGCGGGGCGCCCGTCGCACCCCGCCAAATGTGTTCCGCGTCCTGTTGGACGCTCGAAGTGCCCGACGGGATGCACGCCCGTCGGGATGCGGTCGCATCGGATCAGAAGTGCCCGGGGGCCCTCGGGTCCCCTATGAAGCGCACTGGGCCTTGTCGGCCGTGGACTTCTCGACCTCCGGCGCCTTCGTGGGAGCGGTGAGCGGTACGCCCGCGCCCTTGAAGTCCTTGCCCAGCGTCAGGATCATCGCGGGCAGGCCCTGGGCGTTGGTCTCGCTCTCGCCCGGCTTCAGCGCGGATCCGGGCAGCCCCATGATGTCCGCCAGCTTGCGTGCCTGGTCGGCCTGGTCCGGGGAGTACTCGAGGGTCGTCTTGGCGAGCTCTTCCTTCGCGTTGCCGAGCTGGCTGGACTTGGTGACGCCCTGCTGGACCTGAAGCCAGCTGAGCGTCTCCTGTGCGGAGCCGCCCTGAGCACCGCCGTTGTAGATGTCGACCCGGATGTCGGAGGCGGTCGAGCGGGAGCCCTTGAGACGGGCGGCCGCGGCGTCCTTCTTGGCCTTCTCCTTCTTCTTCACCTCGGTGAAGGAGACATCGTTCCTGATCGCCTCGAAGACCGCGGGGGCCTGGCTCGGTTCGAGGATGACGGTCTTCTTGACGACACCGTCCGCCGGGTTGTCCTTCACCGGCACGGTCAGGAAGGTGATGTTCTTCGGCGGCACCTTCTTCAGCTCCAGCGCCACGTCCTTGAGCGTGCTCACCTTGCCGATGCCCTTGTCGACGGTGAGCGCCTTGGTGGCCGCCTCCGCCAGATCGAGCAGCTTGCCGGCGTCGGTGAGGGTGTCGCTGGAGGTCATCTTGCGGGCCAGCGAGCCGAGGAACTGCTGCTGCGCCTTGATGCGGTCCAGGTCGCCCTCGTTGCCGAAGCTGTGCCGGGTGCGCAGGAAGGCGAGGGCCTGCTCGCCCTCGATCGGGTGCGTCCCCTTGGACAGCTTGAGGTGGGACTTCGAGTCGTCGATGTCCTTGGCCACGCAGACGTCGACCCCGCCCACCGCCGTGGTCAGCGTCTTCACGGCATTGAAGTCCACCATCATGAAGTGGTCGGGCGTGATGCCGGTGATCGCCTCGACCGTGCGCATCGTGCAGCCCGGGTCGCGGCCCTCCTGGCCGAGGCTTTCGTTGAAGCGGTGCTGCAGCGTGCCGGGGATGACCTTGGTGGAGCCGTCCGGCTGCTTGGTCGGGCAGTCGGGGATGTCGTCGACGAGGTCGCGCGGGATGCTCAGCGCGGTCGCGTTCGAACGGTCCTTGGCGACATGCAGCAGGATGTTGGTGTCGGCGTGGCCGATGCTGCCCGCGTCCCCGTAGCCCTCGTTGCCCTTGCCGGTGCGCTTGTCGGTACCGATGATCAGTATGTTGAAGGCCTCGTCCTTGCTGAAGCTCTTCTTCCCCGCGCTGCCGATGTCCGTCGTGGTGACGTTCCCCTCGAGGTGCTTGAGGTAGAGGTAACCGGAGGCGGTGACCGCGACCAGGACGAAGGCCAGGCTGCCCCCCGTCCACAGCAGCACCTTCTTGGCCTTGCCCTTCTTGCCCTTCTTGGACTTCCCACGGCGACGTCCCGGCGACGGCTCCGCGGGCGCGCCCCGGCGACGGCGCGGCCCCGGAACGGTGTCCGTGTCGGGGGTGTCCGTATCAGGGACGTCCGTATCCGGGACGCCCGCATCGGGCGACGTCTTCCGGGCGCCGGAAGCGGAGCGCGCGCTCTTCTGCCCGGCGCGCGCGGATGCCCCCCCTCGCGGTCTCGGTACGGGTGACTGCGGTGCGGAAGAAGGCAGTCGCAGTTCGTATTCACCGGTATCCGGGTTGAGCACCCACTGGTCTGCGGGGTCCATGTTGTCCGCCCGCCCACGGCCTTGCGCGTCCACGGTTGTCTGAATCCTCCGTCGGGGCCACGCGGCGCCTTCCCCTCAAGGCGCTCGGGTCTCTGGAACCAGTGCGTGAACCCAGGTCGGACCTCATGGGGTGTGCACCGGAGCGCTCACACTATCCGCCCGGTTCCCCGTCAAGCGACGGCCGTGACAAATTGCACTCCCCTACAACTGGGCAATCCGCCCTATTTCTCAGAGAGTTCTTGGCCCGGGCGGTCATCTTCTTGGCGTGTGCTTTACTCATGGGCGTCCCGAGGTGCGGTGTTTCTCGCGGAAAGTGGTGCGAGACCCGGAGAGCCATCGGGGAAGTGGCAGGCCGACGTTCCCTTTCTGCCGGACTTTCCGTCGCGGTACGACTTCGCACCGTCACCTCGTACGGCCGCCCGATCGCCGCGCCGAATCGCCCACGACTTTCCTCCCGGTGCCGACGGGTGATCCGGACGCGACGCCCGGCGGATCTCAGCGGAGCGCCGTAGCCGAGACCCGCTCGCTCTCGATCCGCTTGGCGAGCGCGTCCTCGCCCAGTTGTCCGAGGTTCCGGCACAGCACCACCGAGCCCCCGGTGGCCAGCGGGGCGTACAGCCCGGCGCTCAACCCCTCCCAGGTGTCGTACGACAGTCCGGACAGCAGGCGCGAGTCGGGTCCCGTCAGGCCCAGCTCCGCCGCGTCCGCGCGGGCCCGCTCCACCACCTCGGCGCCGGTGAGCTCCGCCCCCGCGACGATCAGCGCCGGCTCCTCCGGGTCGACCGGTGCGTACGGCTGGAAGCGGTCGCCCTGGCTCGGCACCTCGACGGCGTAGTCGGCGAAGCCGTCCGGGGTCCGCGGGAAGCGGCCGCCGAGGGGGCGCAGGGCGAGGGCGACGCGTTCCCCGGAGCAGGCGCGCGCGGCGTCGAGGGTCTCGGGTCCGCTGACGACGACATCGGCGGCCCCAGCGTCGCCGCCGATGTCCGCGACGGCGCCGACGGAGGCGCAGGCGAGCAGCCATACCGCCGTCTGCCAGTGCGCAGGCAGCAGCAGGGCGACCCGGTCGCCGGGTTCGGCGGCGAGATCGCCCTGGAGGAGGTTGGCGGTCTTGGCCACCCAATTGGCGAAGGTGGCCACGGAGAGTTCGACGCGTTCGCCCGTGGCGTCGTCGTAGAAGGTGACCAGGGGGCGTGCGGGGTCCGCGGTGAGGGCGGATCGCAGCAGGTCGGCGGGGGTCCGGTCGGTGGCGTTCACGCGCGCAAGAGTACGCGGGGGCAGCTGCCGGGGCTCGGTGGCCGGGGTGGGGGCGGGCCACCGGTTCGGCGGAGCGCGACCGGACGACCCGTCAGTTCCTGGATAGACATATATGTCTGACTATGTCCAAGATCGTGGGCATGCGTGGATACCTTGCTTCCTCGATCGGCGTCAGCTGCACGGCCGCACTGGCCCTGTCCTTCGCCCTCCCGGCCGCGGCGGCCGAACCCCGCACACCCGGCCCGGGACCGGCCCCGGTACGCGGTGTGTCGTCCTCCGAAGGGCCCGACCGGGCGGCCGTCCCCGGCAGCACCCGTTCCCTGGCCCTCGGGCCCCTCACCCCCGACCGTGCCGCCGGCGGGGCGCCCGAAGAGGGGCTGGCCCCTCGGACCGTGCCGTCCTTCTCCCTGGTCGGCGTGGTCTGGGACGACCCGGGCACCGAACTGCACGGCCATGTCCAGATCCGTACCCGGCTGCGGGCCACGAACCGGTGGTCGGCCTGGCAGGAGGTCGAGAACGACCACCACGGCCACGGACCCGACCCGGGCACCGCGGAGGGCCGTTCGGATCGGATGCGCGGAGCGACGGCCCCGCTGTGGGTCGGCGAATCCGACGGCGTGGAGGTACGGGTGCGCGCCGAGGCGGAGCAGCCCGGCGGGACCCGGGTGCCCGCCCTCCCCGACGGGCTGCGGGTCGAACTGGTCGACCCCGGAACGGCGGTCGGCGCGCCCGGTCAGGCGGGGCGGCCCGCCTCGCCCCAGGAGCCGGACGGAGGTGTGCCCGGGCTGGGCTCCATCGAGGCCGCCGTCGACGCCGGCCTCGCCCCCCTGAACAGACCGGTGCTCCCGGCGCTGCCCGCGACCGCGGACGTCCTGAAGGGGGTGCCGGCCGGAAGGGCGGACGAGGCGCCCGGAAGGCGCAGGGCCGGTGCGGAGTCGTACACCGCCCCGCGCCCGCGCATCGTCACCCGCAGCGGCTGGGGCGCCGACGAGAACCTGCGCGAGTCCGGCTTCGTCTACACGGGCGGTCTGAAGGCGGCCTTCGTCCACCACACCGCGACGGGGAACAACTACACCTGCGCGCAAGCCCCGTCGGTCATCCGCAGTATCTACCGCTACCACGTGGTGAGCAGTGGCTGGCGGGACATCGGCTACAACTTCCTCATCGACAAGTGCGGGAACATCTACGAGGGCCGCGCGGGAGGCGTGGACAAGCCCGTGATGGGCGCCCACACCCTCGGGTTCAACAGCGACACCACGGGGATCGCCGTCCTCGGTACCTACACCGGAACCGCTCCGTCGGCCGCCGCGGTGGACGCCGTCGCCGCGGTCTCGGCCTGGAAACTCGGCCTGTACGGCGTGGATCCGCGTGGCAGGACATACCTTCAGTCCGCGGGTGGCAATCTCTACCCAAAGGGTGAGAACGCACGACTGAATGTGATCTCCGGTCATCGCGACGGATTCGCCACGGAGTGCCCGGGAAAGCTGCTCTACGACAGACTCGGCTCGGTCCGCTCCACCGCGGCCCGCTTGCAGGGCCGCTGAGAAGGGGGGTCGGCACCCGGCTGGGTACCTCCCCGCCTCTCACGGTCCTCCGGAACACCTTTAGGGGTCCTCACAACACGGTCTGCATACACTGGCCGGCCGATGGACAGTTCGGCCGGTCCCGGCAGGAAGCAGAGACGACAGGTGACAGAAGCGATTCTCCTGGTCGGCGGCAGAGGAACCCGGCTGCGCCCGCTCACGGTGCACACCCCGAAGCCGATGGTCCCGGCGGCCGGAGTGCCGTTCCTCACGCATCAACTGGCGCGGGCGAAAGCGGCGGGCGTGGAGCACATCGTGCTCGCCACGTCCTATCTGGCCGAGGTCTTCGAGCCGTACTTCGGTGACGGTTCCGCCCTCGGCCTCCGGCTGGAGTATGTGACGGAGGAGGAGCCGCTCGGCACCGGCGGAGCCATCCGCAATGTGGCGAGCCGCCTCCACTCGGGCCCCGACGACCCGGTCCTGATCTTCAACGGGGACATCCTCACCGGCCTCGACATCCGCGCCCTGGTCCGCACCCACGCGGCGACGGGCGCGGATGTGTCCCTCCACCTCACCAAGGTGACGGACCCGAGGGCCTACGGTCTCGTCCCCACGGACGAGACGGGCCGGGTGACGGCGTTCCTGGAGAAGCCCCAGACCCCGGAGGAGATCGTCACCGACCAGATCAACGCCGGGGCGTACGTCTTCCGCCGCTCGGTGATCGACACCATCCCGCCGGGCCGGCCGGTCTCGGTCGAGCGGGAGACCTTTCCCGGCCTCCTGGCCGCCGGTGCCCATCTCCAGGGCATGGTGGACTCGACGTACTGGCTGGACCTCGGCACCCCGGCGGCCTTCGTCCGCGGCTCGGCCGATCTGGTCCTGGGGCGTGCCCCCTCCCCGGCCGTGCCCGGCCGCTGCGGCGACCGGCTGATCCTGCCGACGGCATCGGTCGCCATGGACGCCAAGCTGACGGGCGGCACCGTGGTCGGCGACGGCGCGTTCGTCGGGGAGGGCGCCCGGATCTTCGGCAGCACGGTGCTCGCGGGCGCCGTCGTCGAGCCGGGCGCGGTGATCACGGACTCGCTGATCGGTGCCCGCTCCCGCATCGGCCGGCGCTCGGTCCTCACCGGCACGGTGGTCGGCGACGGGGCGGTGGTCGGCGCGGACAACGAACTCCGCGACGGAGTGCGGGTCTGGTGCGACGCCAGGATCCCGGCGGGCGCGGTGCGCTTCTCCTCGGACCAGTAGGCGACACGCCCCGGGCGCCGCAGGACGCCGGGTGCCCGCTCCACGGAGGGGCGCCCGGCCGCCTACAACCGTCCGATGTCCCCCCGTCGCATCCGCGGGGCGCGCCGCGGCGGCACAGCACCGCTCAGCAGGATCAGCCGTGCCGCCCGGTGCCGTTGACCCGCATACGGTTCCAGGAGCGACAGCATCGCCGCGTCGTCGGCGTTGCGGTCCCCGGCGAGGGCGTGTCCCACGATGCCCGGCAGATGCAGGTCCCCGACGGTCACCGAGTCCGCCGCACCGTGACTGCGCTGCACGGTCTCCGCGGAGGTCCACGGCCCGATGCCGGGCACCACCTCGAGCCGGGCCTGTGCCTCGGCCGGCTCCATCGTCATCGACTGCTCAAGGCGTGCGGCGACCCGCACCGCCCGCAGGATCGTCGAGGCGCGCTTGTCGTCGACCCCGGCCCGGTGCCACTCCCAGGACGGAATCAGCGCCCAGGTGCGGGGTGCCGGGATCACCCACATCCGCTCCGGCGCGGGTCCCGGCGCCGGCTCCCCGAACTTCCGTATCAGCAGCCGCCACGCCCGGTATGCCTCGTCCGTGGTGACCTTCTGTTCCAGGACCGACGGAATCAGCGATTCCAGCACCAGCCCGGTGCGCGTCAGCCGCAGCCCGGGCCGCCGGTGGCACGCCAGTGCGAGCAGCCGGTGCCGTGGCCGGAAGGCGTCGGGATCGTCCGATGCGCCGAGCATCTCGGGCAGTTGTTCCAGCAGCCACTCCGCCCCGGGGCCCCAGGCCTCCGCCGCGGCGGTGCCGGCCCGCAGCGCGACCCGGAGGGTGCCCGGTCCCGTCGGCGTACGGGCGGTCCGCCACACCGAACCGTCCGGGGTGGCCCGGAAGGTGGGATCCCCGGGGCCGCGCCGCAGCGGCCCGAGCACCAGCCCGAGGTCCAGCGGTCCGGGCGGGGTCCAGGTCCGCCGACGGCCCGGCGCCGGGGCCGGCCGTGGCACACCCGGGGGCACGACGACATGCCCACCGCGCGCGGTCGCGGGGGTGGGGCGCTGGGCGAATCGTCCGGCCACGGATGAGGTCCTGGTGATACGGGGGTGTGCTACGAGCATAGAAAGGGGTGCGGCCGGGCGCGGACGGGGCCCGTGCGACCGGGGCGCCGGGACCGGGCAGGCTCCCGGGCGCCCCGTGCTCACGGCACCTCGCTCACCGCACCTCGATGAACGCCTGCGCGTCCCGCCCCGGCCGCGGCCCGGGCTCCTCGGCCGGATGCCCCACCGCCACGGCTCCCATCGGGTCCCAGTCCCCGGGCAGTCCCAGCACCTCGCGGACGACCTCACGGCAGAACATCGTCGACGACACCCAGGCCGAGCCGAGCCGCTCCCCGGCGAGCGCCACCAGGAGGTTCTGCACCCCCGCCCCGGTGGCGACCACGAACATCTCCCGCTCGGCCGCGTCCCGCCGTCCGTCGCCGTAGGTGTGGGACCCGTCCATGACCATGCACGGCACCACCAGATACGGGGCGTTGCGCAGCACATCGCCGCGCCGGACGCGCTTCGCGATCGACTCCTCGGTCTTGCCGTCCCGGCGCAGATCGGCGATCCAGGCGTCCCGCATCGCGTCCAGCAGCCGGGTCCGTGACTCCTCGGACTCCAGCAGCACGAACCGCCAGGGCGTGGTGTGGTGCGGCGCCGGAGCGGTCACGGCGGCGGCCACCGCGCGCCGTACGGCGCCGGGGTCGACCGGCTCGTCGGTGAAGGCCCGTACGGTACGCCGCCCGGTCACCGCCTCCCGTACCGCCTCGGAGGTGCCCAGCCGGAACATGTCGTCGCGGGCCGTGCGCACCATCGCCCGTGCCCCCTCGCCGTCCTCCCGGGCCACCAGGTGCGCCAGCCCGCGCACCACGGCGACGGGCAGTCCGGCGGCCTTGCCCTTGACCAGGTCGCCGGCGGCGGCCAGTTCATCGGCGGTGGCGACGACGGTCGCGCTCAGCGGATTGCCGTGGCTGTCGGTGCCGCCGCGCAGGTCGTCCAGGACATGGACGCCCGCGGCACCGATGGCGACATCGGTGAGCCCGGTGCGCCAGGGCCGCCCGAAGGTGTCCGTGACGATCACGCCGACCTCGACCCCGAGAGCGTCCCGCAGCCCGTCCCGGAGCGCCCGCGCGGAGGCGTCGGGGTCCTCGGGCAGCAACAGCACGGTGCCCGCGGGGGTATTGGAGGCGTCGACCCCGGCGGCGGCCATGACGAGCCCCTGCCGGTTCTCGACGATCCTGAGCGGTCCGCGCCGGGCCACGACCCGCACCGTCTCGGCGTCGATGGCGGCCTCCCGGTCCTCCGCCCGGACGAGGCGCCCCTCCGCCTTGGACACGATCTTCGAGGTGATGAGCAGGACATCCCCGTCGGCGAGTCCGGGCTCACCGGCCGCGATCAGCTTGGCGAGGTCGTCCCCGGGGCGGACCTCGGGGAACCCGGGCAGGGCCCACACCCGGAAGCCGGAAGCTGTGTTGGGGGCGTCCGGCTGCCCGTCCGTCGCGCCGGACGGGGAGTCCGTGACGTCCGTCGAACCGTCCCGGGGAGCCGGCCCGGTCATGACGCCCGCACCTCCTCCGCCAGCCGCAGCGCCTCCTGGGCCATCCGGGCCGTCGCGTCCAGGTCCGTCATCATCAGCGGGACCGCGCGGCAGCGGATGCCCGCGGTCTCCACGCGCTCCACCACGGCCGCGTCCACCGTGTCGACCAGCCAGCCGTCCAGCAGCCCCGAGCCGTAGTGCTCGGCGACCGCCGCCGCCGTGGACTCGACCCCGACCGCCGCGAGCACCTTGTCGGCCATCCCGCGCACCGGGGCGTCGCCGACGATGGGGGAGAGGCCCACCACCGGCACACCGGCCTCGGCGATCCCCTCCCGGATGCCGGGCACGGCCAGGATGGTGCCGACGGAGACCACGGGGTTGGACGGCGGGAAGAGGATCACATCCGCCTCGGCGATCGCCTCCAGGACGCCCGGAGCCGGCTTCGCCTGCTCGGCGCCGACCGGCACGACCGCCTCGGCCGGGACGGAGGCCCGCAGCCGCACCCAGTACTCCTGGAAGTGGATCGCCCTGCGCTCGCCGTCCAGTTCGACGGCGACATGGGTCTCCACGCGGTCGTCCGACATGGGGATGAGCCGGACCCCCGGCTTCCAGCGGTCGCACAGCGCCTCGGTGACCGCGCTGAGCGGATAGCCCGCGCCCAGCATCTGGGTCCGCACGATGTGCGTGGCGAAGTCGCGGTCGCCGAGCCCGAACCACTCCGGTCCCACGCCGTACGCCGCGAGTTCCTGCTTGAGGTGGAAGGTCTCCTCGGCCCGGCCCCAGCCCTGTTCCTCGTTGATGCCGCCGCCGAGCGTGTACATCACCGTGTCGAGGTCCGGACAGACCCTCAGCCCGAAGAGGTGGATGTCGTCGCCGGTGTTGCCGACGACCGTGATGTCCGCGTCGGGCGCGGCCCGCTTCAGACCCCGCAGAAACCGGGCACCGCCGATGCCGCCTGCCAGAACCACAATGCGCATGGACACAGTGTGTCAGCCGCCAGGCCGACTCTGTGAGGGGTGGCCGGAAGGCACAGGGTGTCCGTCGAGCCGGGGGCGGGGCGCGCCCGTCGTATGTGCCCCCGGCTCGGGCGCCGACCGCGTCCGCTATTTCGCCGTGCCCGCTGTGCCCGTCGTGTCCGCCGTGTTCAGCGCGGACGCCGTGTGCGCGGTGTCCGCCGTGGTGACTCGGTCCGCCGCGCACGCCTTGTGATGCATCGGCATCTCGGTCAGCCCAGGGAAATAGATGTGCAGGCTCACCGCCGGTTCCAGCGTGTCGTTCACCACTTCGTGCACATATCCCGGCGCGAAAACCCGTTGCGCCCCCGCACGCAATGCGCGGGTGCCGCGCTCCGTGCGCTCGGTCAGTGCGCCGTCCAGGACGGTCAGCACACCGGACGAGCGCCCGTGGTCGTGCAGCCCGCTGCCCTGTCCCGGCACCCAGGACAGCAGCCACACCTCGTAGCCGGGGCCGGTGCGCAGCCGGTGGTACCAGCGGGATGCGGCGTCGTAACGGACCAGGTGCTCCCACTGGGAGCGGTCGGCGGCGACGGTGCGGGCGAGGCCGGCGAATTCGGCCACGGTGGCCGGATGCTCGCGCGGCGGCTGGAGCAGATGCGGCACTTCGAGGATGTCCCCGGCGATCTGGAGGTCGCTGTCGCTGTTCATTGGGATGCGTGGTTCCTCGGCGGACGAGTACGGGGGGATACGTGGGAAGAGGCGATGTCGCGCGTCGTCCGCCCGGATCACGGGCGGGACGCAGGCCCTGGTGCGGGCGGTGGGGACGACGGTCGGGTCGGGTGGACCCGGGACCGGCCGGAGCGATGAGGAGAGCTCAACAGCCGAGACGGCGACAGCTACAGCGAGCGCGGGCAGCACCGTGGGACCCGGCGGTGCGGGTCTGGCGGAGTGCCGAGTTCGCGAGCATGCCCCCTAGGACACCGGTTCACTCCTTCGCTGTCAACTCGAGGCCCGGAATGTGCGATGTGTTTCACCTCATCCGGTTCATCCGGGGGGTATGAGGTTTGCTCGCAAGGAGTCCCGGACACATGGAGCGCACCGTCCGGCACGCGAACGTCGTTGCGTTCTCGTGATCCCACCGTGATCCGGCTCGCTTCGCCGTTCGTACCGGAACGAGAGCGAACGCGGGGGCGTCTTTCTCTGTGGGGGATCGAAGATCCGCGGGAGCCTCGCGGAGTGTCATGGTTTATGTCGATTTGAACACTTTCCGCAAAGCCTTGGTTCCGCAGAGTGAATAAGGGGCCCAATAGCAGATCTCGGCTTGACTGGCCCGGATCGGCGCACTTGTAATTTCACTCGTGTCGTTCAGCCGGAAACGGTAACGACCGCATCACGGGGACGCGAAAGACAGACGAGGGGCGCACATGACCGAGCTGGTGCAGCAACTGCTGGTCGACGACGCGGACGAGGAACTCGGCTGGCAGGAGCGCGCGCTGTGCGCCCAGACCGACCCCGAGTCCTTCTTCCCCGAGAAGGGCGGCTCCACCCGCGAGGCGAAGAAGGTCTGCCTCGCCTGCGAGGTCCGCTCCGAGTGCCTTGAATACGCGCTCGCCAACGACGAGCGGTTCGGCATCTGGGGCGGTCTGTCCGAGCGGGAGCGCCGCCGACTCAAGAAGGCCGCCGTCTGACCTCCGCCGAGCGGAACGAGCCGTTCTCGCGGTGGCATGGCACGGTCGCACCGGCGGGGGAGACCGCACCGGGCGGTGACCCGGGGAAAAGACGCACATCCCTACGTAACGAACGGCCCGGCGCAGGTGGGTTGTCCACAGGCGGCGGGCCGCGATCTTGTCCAACGGTTAGTGTGGGCCTCCGTCCGAGACTCCTCGCCGCCCCCTGAGGGGCGCCGCGCAGGCGTCCACCGCAGTCCATCGAACCGGGGCCCGTACCTCGATGTCCGTGCACAGTCATACGGCGGCCCAACACGACGCCGCCGCACCAGAGTTCCCGCGTCATGTGGTCACCGCGGTGCTCGTCTCCCACGACGGCGCCCGCTGGCTGCCCGACGCCCTCGCCGGGCTTCTCGGCCAGGAGCGCCCCGTGCAGCATGCCGTGGCGGCCGACACCGGCAGCGCGGACGAATCCGCCCCGCTGCTCGAAGACGCCCTCGGCGCCGACCAGGTCCTGCACCTGGCCCGGCGTACCGGTTTCGGCCAGGCCGTCGAGGAGGCGACCCGTCATGCGGTCGTCCTGACCCCGGACGACCTGCCCTACCTCAAGCGTCCCAGCAGCTGGGACCCCGTCAGCCGCACCTGGCGGGACGAGGCGTACGACATGCCGGAGCTGCCGTACGGCGAACCGGTGCAGTGGCTGTGGCTGCTGCACGACGACTGCGCCCCCGAACCCGACGCCCTGGCCCAGCTGCTGCAGGTCGTGGAGAACGAGATGGAGCTGGGCCGCGACGACGTCGCCGTCGTCGGCCCCAAGCTCCGCGGCTGGTACGACCGCCGTCAGCTGCTGGAGGTCGGCGTCACCATCGCCAACTCCGGCCGCCGCTGGACCGGTCTGGACCGCCGTGAACAGGACCAGGGCCAGCACGACCACGTCGGCTCGGTGCTGTCCGTGTCCACGGCCGGCATGCTCGTGCGGCGCGATGTCTTCGAGGAGCTGGGCGGGTTCGACCGGCATCTGCCCCTGATGCGGGACGACGTCGACCTGTGCTGGCGCGCCCACGCCGCCGGCCACCGGGTGCTGATCGCCCCCGACGCGGTCGTACGGCACGCCGAGGCGGCCTCCCGTGAGCGCCGCACCGTGGACTGTGTGGGCCGCACCGCGGCCTCCCCGCACAAGGTCGACAAGGCGGGTGCCGTCTACACCCTCCTCACCAACGCCCGCACGGCACAGCTGCCCTGGATCCTGCTCCGCCTGGTGATCGGCACCGTGCTGCGCACCCTGGCGTATCTCGTCGGCAAGGTGCCCGGACAGGCCGTCGACGAGATCCGCGGTCTGCTCGGGACGCTGCTGCGGCCCGAGCGGATCATCGCCGGCCGGCGCCGGCGCGGCCGCCCGCAGGTGGAGAAGGGCGAGTTGCGTCCGCTCTTCCCGCCGCCCGGAGCGACGGTCCGCGCCACCGTCGAGCAGGTCGCGAGCAATCTGGTGGGCCGCTCCGACCCCGAGATGTCCGCGGCCGGCCGGCATGGCGGCGCCATCGAATCCGGCCCCGGCGGCGACGACGCCGACTTCCTGGAAGTCGAACAGTTCGCCCGGCTCAAACGCATCGCCCGCAAGCCCGGACCGCTGCTCTTCGCCGTTCTGCTGCTGGTCTCGCTCGCCGCCTGCCGGGCCCTGCTCGGCGGGGGCGCGCTGGCCGGCGGGGCGCTGCTGCCCGCGCCCGCCGACGCCTCCGCGCTGTGGTCCCGCCATGCCGACCTGTGGCATCCGGTCGGTGTGGGCGGCACCCAGTCCGCACCGCCCTATCTGGCGTTCGTCGCCCTGCTCGCGAGCATCCTGTTCGGCTCCACCGGACTCGCGGTCACGGTGCTGCTCGTCTGCTCGGTGCCGCTCGCCGGGGTCACCGCCTACTTCGCCTCTCGGCCCCTCGTCGAGTCCCGGCTGCTGCGCGCCTGGGCCTCCGTCGCCTACGCCTTTCTGCCGGCCGCGACGGGCGCCCTCGCCGGCGGCCACATCGGCACGGCGGTCCTGGCCGTGCTGCTGCCGCTGATCGCGCGCGCCGCCGTCGCGGCAGGCGGATTCACCCGTGCGTCCGGGGCGCGCGGCAGCTGGCGGGCGACCTGGGCGTACGCCCTGCTGCTGACGATCACCACCGCGTTCACGCCGATCGTGTGGCCGATCGCCGTGATCCTGGGTGTGGCGGTGCTCGCGGTGCGCAGGACCGACCTCGTCGCCTACGGGCTGCGCTTCCTCGTCCAGTCGGGCGTCCCGCTGCTGGTGCTCGCCCCCTGGTCGCTGTCGCTGCTGCCGTTCGGTTTCTTCCAGGAGGCCGGTCTCGAGTACGGCAGCGGCGCGGCCTCCGCCACCGATCTGCTCGGCGCGAGCCCCGGCGGTCCCGGCACCGTCAGCGGGCTGATGCTCATCGGTGTCGTCCTCGCGGCGCTGGCCGCCCTGCTGCGCTCCGAACGCCAGGCGGGCATCTGGACGGCATGGACGGTCGCCCTGGTGGCGCTTGTCTTCGCGGTCCTGTCCAACGGCTCCGCCTGGGCCGGACCCGCGACCCTCGTCTACGGTCTCGCGCTGCTGGCCGCCGCCGCGATCGGCGCGGACGGCGCCAAGGCGCGGGTGGCCGAGCAGAGCTTCGGCTGGCGCCAGCCGGTCGCCGCGCTCATCGCGTTCGCCTGTGCGGCAGGTCCCCTGCTCATCGCCGCCGGCTGGATGATCCGCGGTGCCGACGGCCCCGTGGAGCGCCGCGACCCGGTGCAGGTACCGGAGTTCGTCGCCGAGGAGGGCGGCACCTCCGACCAGGCCCGCACCCTCGTCCTCGACGGCCGTTCCACCGCGCGCGTCGGCTACACCCTGGTCCGGGGCTCCGGCGCCCGCCTCGGCGACGGTGAACTCGCCGCGGAGGCCGCTGAGAACCGGCAGCTGGACAAGATGGTCGCCAACCTGGTGGCCGGCTCCGGCGCCGACCAGGCCGACGCGCTCGGCGGCTTCGCCGTGCGCTATGTCCTCGTCCGCAAGGGCGCGCCCCGCGAGTTCAGCCGGGTGCTGGACGCCACGCCCGGCCTGACCCGGCTCAGCCAGCAGGACGGCAGCGCCCTGTGGAGGGTGAACCGCCAGGTCTCCCGCGCCGCGATCGTCACGGGTTCCGCCGAGCCGCGGGCCGTCGCGGCCGGTCCCGTCGAGATCCACACCACGATCCCCTCCGGTGACTCGGACCGTGTCCTGCGCCTCGCCGACACCGCGGACGAGGGCTGGACCGCCACCCTGGACGGCAGGCCGCTCACCCGCACCACGGTCGACGGCTGGGCCCAGGGCTTCCGACTGCCCTCCTCGGGCGGGCGGTTGGACGTCACCTATGACACCCCGTTCACGCACACCGCCTGGGTGTGGGGGCAGGGCGCGCTCGCCGTCGTCCTCGTGGTGCTCGCCCTGCCGGGCCGCCGCCGGGACATCGACGACGACCTCCCCGAGGAGCAGTCCGTGCCCGCGCAGGACATCACCGGCGACGGCCGCCGCGCCCGCCGTCTGCGCGCCCAGGCCGAGGCGGAGGAGGCCGGACCGGACGCCGACGCCCCGCCCGCACCCGGGGAGGAGATGCCCGCCCCCGTCCCGCAGCAGCCGGCGTACGGCGAGTGGGACGCGGCGCCGGAGTACGCGGGCGGTGAGTACGGCACCTACGGCGCCGAGGAGTACCCCGACGCGCAGCAGCAGTACGCGGCGGGCACCTACGAGCAGCAGCAGTACCAGGCCGACCCCTACCAGGGCGCCCAGTACGACCCGTACGCCTACGGGACCACGGCGCCGTACGACCCGACGTACCAGCAGGGCTACGCCACGCCGTACGACCCGGCGCACGGCACCGACCGCGAGCGCCCCGACGGGAGCCAGCAGTGAACCGCACGACCCTGTCCCTGATCGCCGGCACGACCGCGCTGGCCGCCGTCACCGGAGTCGCGGTGCTCTCCGCACCGGCCGCCCCCGCGAGCGACGGCGCCAGGACGGCCGCACGGCTGCCCGTGGAGCGGACCCGGCTGCTGTGCCCCCAGCCGAGCACCTCCGACATCGCCGAAACCTCGTACGCCTCCTTCACGCCCGCCTCGGAGGGCACGGGCAGCGCGGGCAAGGCCGAACTGGTCGCGGCCGGCGCCCAGTCGGGGGACGGCGCGGGCTCCTCGGGAAGCGACAAGGCGGGCAAGGGGAAGAAGCACTCCGATGTGCCGGCCGTGACCCCCAAGGAACCCGGCACACCGGTCACCGCGAGCGTCTCCGGCGCCGACAACCCCGCGCTGATCGCCACCGCCACCGGACGGTTCGCGCCCGGCTGGACCATCCAGGAGACGACCCAGGTCACCGCGGGCAGCGGCCGTGGGCTGCTCGGCATCGGCTGCGGTGTCCCGGACACGGAGTTCTGGTTCCCGGGGGTCTCCACCTCCGAGTCCCGCACCGACTATGTGCATCTGACCAACCCCGACGACTCCGCGGCCGTGGTCGACGTCCAGCTGTACGGCAAGGACGGCACCCTCAAGTCGACGGTCGGCGAGGGCATCACCGTTCAGCCGCACTCCAGCGAGCCCGTCCTGCTGTCCACGCTCATCGACGACCAGGAGAGCGACCTCACGGTCCATGTCAGCGCCCGCAGCGGTCGGGTCGCCGCCGCCGTGCAGGCCCTGGACGACAAACTGGGCGGCGACTGGCTGACCGCCTCCGCCGACCCCTCGGACACCCTGGTGCTGCCCGGCATCCCCGAGGACGCCACCGACGTCCGTCTGATCGCCTTCGCACCCGGCGACGCGGACGCCGACCTCAAGGTGCGGCTGGCCTCGCCCTCCGGGCAGATCACCCCGGTCGGGAACGAGACGCTGCATCTGAAGTCCGGCATGACCACCGCTGTCGACCTCGGCGATGTCACCCGGGGCGAGGCGGGCTCGCTGGTGCTGACGTCCACCGGCACCCCGGTGCCCGTGGTCGCCGCGCTGCAGGTGGTGCGGGGCAAGGACGGCCGGCAGGAGTCGGCGTTCATCCCGGCCACCGCGCCGGTCGGTACCCGCGCCACGGCCGTCGGCAACGGCGCCAAGGACACCACGCTGGCGCTGAGCGCCCCGGACGGTACGGCCACGGTCAAGGTCACCGCCTCCGTGGGCAGCGCGGGCGGCGCCGCGGTGAGCAAGAAGTACACGATCAAGGCAGGCACCACGCAGAACGTGGAGGTGCCCGTGCCGAGCGACCTCAAGGGCACCTATGCGCTCACCGTCGAGCCGCTCGCCGGAGGACCCGTGTACGCCGCGCGCATGCTCCATATGACCCTCGGGGGCGTACCGGCGTTCACGGTGCAGACCCTCCCGGACGACCGGGGCACGGTGGCGGTCCCGGAGGCGGAACAGGACCTGTCGGTCCTGCTGAAGAACTGAGCCGCTGAAGAAGCGGCTGAAGAAGCGACGGTCCCGAAGGGCCGGTCCGGTCTCGCGACCGGACCGGCCCTTGTGGTCTCAGTCCTCGCCGTACCGGGGGTCCACCGTCTCCGGGGTCAGCCCCAGCAGATCCGCCACCTGCTCCACGACCACCTCGTGGACCAGCGCGGCCCGCTCGTCGCGTCCCTTGGTGCGGATCTCGACGGGACGCCGGTAGACGACCACGCGTGCCCGCTTGCCCTCCCCGGCCGGGACGGTGCCGCCCAGGGGGACCGGCTCGTCGCTCCAGCCGTCGGTCGCGCCGTCGAGGCGGGGCACCTCGAGGACCAGGAAATCGATGTCGGCGAGCTGCGGCCAGTGCCGCTCCAGACGCTCCACGGAGTCCTGCACCAGATCCGCGAACGCCTCGGCACGGCTCAGAGCGAGCGGGACCTGGGGCGGTGCGACGGGGCCGCGCATGCCCCTGCCGTGGCGGTCACGGCGACGGGGCCCGGGGGCGGGGGCGCGGGGCGGTACGGGGGTGTCCATCACCGTCGAAGCCTAGTCCCCGCAAGGGCGGGACGCCCGGCTCCGCCGGCTCGCGCCCCGTACGGGCCCGCTCCTTTCTCCGGCCGTCGCGGGACGCGGAGGTGTGCCGGGGCGGCCCGCGTGTCGAGGGATGACCATTCCAGCCAAGGTTGAGCTCGATCCCCTAGCTCTCAAAGACCGCCTACCTCAAGGAAATTGGTGAGATTTGTGCCAAGTGGTGACCGGTTTCGGAGGGGTCCGACACCTTTCCCTGGGGTGTCCACCCAGGTCATCGGGGTGGCTTCGAAGCGACGCACGGTGCACTTCAGGACACGACACGGTGGGGTGACCTGGGGGAGAGTCGTCGCGGCCCGCTCAAGAGTGCGGTACCGTCCAGGGTCGTGAGCCCTGTACGTCGCTGTTCGCGCACCGCTTGCGGCCGACCCGCCGTCGCGACGCTGACGTACGTCTACGCCGACTCGACCGCGGTCCTCGGCCCGCTCGCCACCTACGCCGAACCCCACTGCTACGACCTGTGCGCCGAGCACTCCGAGCGCCTGACCGCGCCGCGCGGCTGGGAGGTCGTCCGGCTGCTGGACGGTTCGGCCCCCGCACGCCCCAGCGGCGACGACCTCGAAGCACTCGCCAACGCGGTGCGCGAGGCGGCACGTCCGCAGCAGAAGCGCGCGGCCGAGGCGGGCGGCGGCGCCCGCACGGCGGACCCGACGGAGGTCGCACGCCGCGGCCATCTGCGGGTGCTCCGCTCACCGGACAACTGAGCCTCCGCGCCGGGATGAGCCACGGCGCGAACTCCCGTGTGAACCCCGGTATGAACCCTGGTATGAACTCCGTGGGAACTGTCCCTCGGGCCTGACCGGACCGCCGCCCGGCACCCCTTCCAGCGGGTAGTTTGGGGTCATCGTCGAGACCTCAGGAGGGTTGGCCGTGGCTGCTGATCTGTCGCAGATCGTGAAGGCGTACGACGTACGCGGGGTGGTCCCGGACCAGTGGGACGAACCGCTCGCCGAGCTCTTCGGAGCGGCCTTCGCACAGGTGACGGGCGCGGACGCGATCGTGATCGGCCATGACATGCGGCCCTCGTCCCCGGGACTGTCGCGTGCCTTCGCCCGCGGGGCGACGCGACGCGGCGTCGATGTCACCGAGATCGGCCTCTGCTCGACGGACCAGCTCTACTACGCCTCGGGCGCGCTCGGGCTGCCGGGCGCGATGTTCACCGCCTCGCACAACCCGGCGCAGTACAACGGCATCAAGATGTGCCGCGCGGGCGCCGCCCCGGTCGGCCAGGACACCGGTCTCGCCGAGATCCGCGCACTGGTCGAGGAGTGGCAGGACTCGGGTGCCCCGGAGCCCGCCGACACGCCGGGGACGATCACCCGGCGCGACACCCTGGAGGACTACGCGGCCTACCTGCGCTCCCTGGTCGACCTGACCTCGATCTCCCGGTTGAAGGCCGTCGTCGACGCGGGCAACGGCATGGGCGGGCACACCGTGCCGACCGTCTTCGCCGGGCTGCCGGTGGACCTGGTCCCGATGTACTTCGAACTGGACGGCACCTTCCCGAACCACGAGGCAAACCCGCTCGACCCGAAGAACATCGTCGATCTGCAGCAGCGGGTGCGCGAGGAGCACGCCGACCTCGGCATCGCCTTCGACGGCGACGCCGACCGCTGCTTCGTGGTCGACGAGAACGGCGACCCGGTCTCCCCGTCCGCGATCACCGCCCTGGTCGCCGCCCGTGAGCTCGCCCGGTACGGCGGCAAGGGCACGGTCATCCACAACCTGATCACCTCGCGGTCGGTGCCCGAGGTCGTCCGGGAGAACGGCGGCACCCCGGTCCGCACCCGGGTGGGCCACTCCTTCATCAAGGCCGAGATGGCGCGATCCGGCGCGATCTTCGGCGGCGAGCACTCCGCGCACTACTACTTCAAGGACTTCTGGAACGCCGACACCGGCATGCTGGCCGCCCTCCATGTGCTCGCGGCCCTCGGCAGCCAGGACGGCCCGCTGTCCCGGCTGGTCGCCGCCTACGACCGCTACGCCGGGTCCGGCGAGATCAACTCCACGGTCGACGACCAGGGGGCCCGGCTCGCCGCGATCAAGGCGGCGTACCAGGGCCGTGACGGCGTCGACATCGACGAGCTGGACGGCCTCACCGTCTCCAGCGCCGACTGGTGGTTCAACGTCCGCCCCTCCAACACCGAACCGCTGCTCCGCCTGAACGCGGAGGCCGGTGACGAGGCGACCATGGAGAAGATCCGGGACGAGGCTCTGGAGATCATCCGGGGCTGATGTCCCGTCGCGTGGCCCCGCCTCCCGGGAGGAACCCCACCGGGAGGCGGGAGCCCGCCCCGCCCCTCAGCCCACGGCCCTCACTCCCCGGCCCGACCGCCGCGTGCCGCCTCCCGCGGCGGTAGTCTGACCAGGCCAAGCGCATCCGCCCGAAGGGACCCCTCATGCCGCTCGAAGCCGGTCTCCTGGAGATCCTCGCCTGCCCGGCGTGCCACGCTCCCCTCAAGGAGGAGGACAGCGAACTGGTCTGCACCAGCCAGGACTGCGGCCTCGCCTACCCCGTCCGCGACGGCATCCCGGTCCTGCTCGTCGACGAGGCCCGCCGCCCCGCGTAACGGGCCGGGCGATCGGAGACTGCCGACCATGCTCGACGAAACGCTGCTCGACGACCCCGAGGCCCTGGCCCGCGCCGACCGCCGCGCACTGCTCCGCGGCGCCGCGGAGGCCGGCGCCCGGGTGCGCACCGCCGTACGGCACGCCGCCGATGCGGGCGTCAACGATCTGAAGCCGGACGGCCGCCCCCGTGCCGTCCTCATCGCCGGCCCCGGCACGGCCTCCGTGGGCGTCGCCGAACTGCTGGACACCCTCGCGGGCGCCTCCTGCCCGGTCACCCGCATCCACCCCACCGGGGTCGCCCCGGCCGCCGGTGCGCTGCGCTGGGAGCTGCCCGGCTGGGCGGGCCCCGTCGACCTACTGCTGATCGCCACGCCCGACGGGACCGAGCCGGGACTGTCGATCCTGGTCGAGCAGGCCTACCGCCGCAGCTGCACCGTGGTCGCCGTGGCACCCGCAGGCTCCCCAGTCACGGACGCGGTGGCCGGCGCCCATGGCCTGTTCGTGCCCATGGCGACGGCCCCGTTCGAGCAGGACGAACCCCTCACCGCGTCCGCGCCCGGAGTGCTGTGGGCCCTGCTCACCCCGCTGCTGGTCCTCCTCGACCGCACCGGACTGCTCTCCGCGCCGCCCGACGTGCTGGGGAAGGTCGCCGACCGTCTCGACCGGGTCGCCGAGCGCTGCGGACCGGCCATCGCCACCTATGACAACCCGGCCAAGAACCTCGCCGCCGAGCTGGCCGAATCCCTTCCGGTGATCTGGACCGAGGGCGTCTCCGCCGCACCCGCGGGCCGTCGGTTCGCCGCCGCGCTCGCCGAGCTGGCCGGCCGTCCCGGGCTCACCGCGCAGCTGCCCGAGGCGCTCGCCTCGCACAGCGTGCTGCTCTCCGGCGCACTGGCCGCAGGCGCCGACCCCGACGACTTCTTCCGTGACCGCGTCGAGGAGGCACAGGCCCTCCATGCACGGGTCGTTCTGCTGCGCGACCGCCCCCTCGGCGGCCTGAGCGCGGCCCCCGCCGCGCGTGAGCTGGCCCTCAGCCATGACACCGCGATCAGCGAGCTCGAACCGGAGGACGGCGGCGAGCTGGAGACCCTCGCGGAACTGATCGCCATCACGGATTTCGCCGCTGTTTACGTGGCGCTCGCTTCGGGGGCGTGATCCTGGGCCCACGCCCACCGACAGCACTGCCGAGTACGACGGAGAAGAAGACACCGATGGATCGCCTCGACAACGCCGTCCGCCCCTACGCCTGGGGCTCCACCACCGCCATCCCCGCGCTCCTCGGCGTGGAGCCGACCGGTGAGCCGCAGGCGGAGATGTGGATGGGCGCCCACCCGGGCGCGCCCTCACGCACCCCGCGCGGCCCCCTCGACGAGTTGATCGGCAAGGCGCCGGAGGAGGAGCTGGGGGAGCGGACGGTCGCCCGGTTCGGCCCCCGGCTGCCCTTCCTGCTCAAGCTGCTCGCCGCCGGCGCCCCGCTCTCCCTCCAGGTGCACCCCGACCTGGAGCAGGCGAGGGCGGGCTATGCGGACGAGGAGCGCCGGGGCATCCCGGTCGACGCGCCCCACCGCACCTACAAGGACGCCAACCACAAGCCCGAACTGGTCTGCGCCCTCACCGAGTTCGACGGACTGTGCGGCTTCCGCGCCCCCGAGGAGGCCGCGGACCTGCTGGCGGGCCTCGGGGTCGCCGCCCTCAAGCCGTACATCGACCTGCTGCGCCGCCACCCCGAGGACGTCGCCCTGCGCGAGGCCCTCACCGCTGTGCTGAGCGCCGACCCCGGGGACATGGCCCGTACGGTCGAGGAGGCCGCGGCCGCCTGCTCCCGCCTCGGCGGCGCCTATGCCCCGTACGCCGAGATCGCCCGCCACTACCCCGGCGACCCCGGTGTGATCGCGGCCATGCTGCTCAACCATGTGCGACTGCAGCCCGGTGAGGCGCTCTTCCTCGGCGCCGGAGTCCCGCACGCCTATCTCAACGGCCTCGGCGTCGAGATCATGGCCAACTCCGACAACGTCCTGCGCTGCGGTCTGACCCCCAAGCACATCGATGTCCCCGAGCTGCTGAGGATCGTCCGCTTCGAGGCGTGCGACCCCGGAGTTCTGCGCCCGGAGGCCTCGTCCGACGGCGAGGAGGTCTACGAGACCCCCACGGACGAGTTCCGTCTGTCCCGCCATGTCCTCGCCGAGGGCGCCGCCCCGCAGGACATCACGCGGGCCACTCCGCAGATCCTGCTGTGCACGGCGGGCTCCGTGCGGGTGGGCGACGAGGTGCTCACCCCCGGCGAGTCGGTCTTCGTACCGGCGGGCGAGAAGGTCGAGGTGTCCGGGACCGGCACGCTCTTCCGGGCCACGTCCGTCGCCTGACCATGTGCGTCGCCTGGCCGCGGTCGTCACCCGGCCACCTTGGCGCCCGTCCGTGGTGGGGCGCCAAGGTGGCCGTGCCGTTAACCGGCGTGGTCCGTGCACAGCCGTCGCACCGGCCCCGCGTACCACCCCGGGCCCTGCTGTAACAATGTCCCATCGCACAGGACGGACACGGCCCGGGGCGGCGCACACGGCCCGTGTGGGCGCCGGGCGGGGCGGGCGACGAAGGGACAACGCTTAGATGAGCGCGTCAGGCGGAACCAAGGCGATCGCGGCGGCACTCGGCGCCAATCTCGCCATCGCGGTATCGAAGTTGGTGGCGTTCGCCTTCAGCGGCTCCTCGTCGATGCTCGCCGAGGGGGTGCACTCGCTCGCCGACTCCGGTAACCAGTTCCTGCTGCTGATAGGCGGCAAGCGAGCCCAGCGCGAGGCCACCCCGCAGCACCCCTTCGGCTACGGCCGCGAGCGCTATGTCTACGCCTTTCTGGTCTCGATCGTCCTCTTCTCGCTCGGCGGCATGTTCGCCGTCTACGAGGGCTACGAGAAGATCCGGCACCCGCACGAACTCGAGAACTGGTACTGGCCGGTGGCCGTCCTGGTCTTCGCGATCCTCGCCGAGGGCTACTCGTTCCGCACCGCCGTCAAGGAGTCCGCCGCGCTGCGCGGCACGCTCACCTGGGTGCAGTTCATCCGCCGCGCCAAGGCGCCCGAGCTGCCGGTCGTGCTGCTGGAGGACTTCGGCGCCCTCATCGGTCTGGTCCTCGCCCTCGGCGGCGTCGGCCTCGCGCTGCTCACCGGTGACGGCATCTGGGACGGCATCGGCACCGTCTGCATCGGTGTGCTCCTCGTCCTGATCGCTCTCGTCCTCGCCGCCGAGACCAAGTCCCTGCTGCTCGGCGAGTCCGCGGGCCTCGAAGAGGTCAAGAAGATCGAGGCCGCGACCGTCGACGGCGACACGGTCACCGGTGTCATCCATATGCGCACCCTTCACCTCGGTCCCGAGGAGCTGCTGGTCGCCGCGAAGATCGCCGTGCAGCACGACGACACGGCCGCGGAGGTCGCCGCCGCGATCGACGCCGCCGAGGCCCGTATCCGCGCCGCCGTTCCCATCGCCCGCGTGATCTACCTGGAACCGGACATCTACAGCGACACCGAGGCGGCCAAGGGCCCGGACGCCGAGGCGACACCCGGCGGCCCGGCACGGAACGCCGGACACTGAGCGGCCCGGCACGGAACGCCGGACACTGAGCGGCCCGCCCGGGCACGGGCGCCGGCCATGCGCGACCGGCCGTCCTGTGAGGCGGACTGGGGAGCGCGTGGCCGCCCGGTGTAGCTTGGAGGCCGAGCCAGACGTCGCTGCTGATGGCGGTCGGGCGGTCCCACCGAGGACCGGCCGAGGGAGAGAGGGCCTCCGACGGACTGCGCTGCGCGCGCGTGGGCACCCTGTGCCCTCCCGGACACTCCCGTGCCCGCCGCCGCGCAGATCAGCCGTACCCACCTCGAACCGATCCCGAGGAGCAGCCCGTATGACGACTGTCGAGAACCGACAGGACTTCAAGGTCGCCGATCTCTCGCTGGCCGAGTTCGGCCGCAAGGAGATCACTCTCGCCGAGCACGAGATGCCCGGCCTGATGGCGATCCGCAAGGAGTACGCCGAGGCACAGCCGCTGGCCGGCGCCCGTGTCACCGGCTCCCTGCACATGACCGTCCAGACCGCCGTGCTCATCGAGACCCTGGTGGCCCTGGGCGCGCAGGTCCGCTGGGCCTCCTGCAACATCTTCTCCACCCAGGACCACGCGGCGGCGGCCATCGCCGTCGGCCCCGACGGCACCCCCGACGACCCCCGGGGCATCCCCGTCTTCGCCTGGAAGGGCGAGACGCTCCAGGAGTACTGGTGGTGCACCGAGCAGGCGCTGACCTGGCCGGACAGCCCCACCGGCGGCCCGAACATGATCCTGGACGACGGCGGTGACGCCACCCTCCTCGTCCACCAGGGCGTCGCGTACGAGAAGGACGGCAAGGTCCCGCCCGTCGAGACCGCCGAGTCGGACGAGCACCGTGTCATCCTCCAGTTGCTCCACCGCACCCTGGGCGAGAACCCCCGGAAGTGGACCCAGCTGGCGTCGGAGATCCGCGGTGTGACCGAGGAGACCACGACCGGCGTCCACCGTCTGTACGAGATGCAGCGCGAGGGCACCCTCCTGTTCCCGGCGATCAACGTCAATGACGCGGTCACCAAGTCGAAGTTCGACAACAAGTACGGCTGCCGCCACTCCCTGGTCGACGGCATCAACCGCGCGACCGACGTCCTCATCGGCGGCAAGACCGCGGTCGTCTGCGGTTACGGCGACGTGGGCAAGGGCTGCGCGGAGTCCCTGCGCGGACAGGGCGCCCGCGTGATCGTCACCGAGATCGACCCGATCTGCGCGCTCCAGGCGGCGATGGACGGCTACCAGGTCACCACCCTCGACGAGGTCGTCTACAAGGCCGACATCTTCATCACCACCACCGGCAACAAGGACATCATCCTTGCCGCCGACATGGCGAAGATGAAGCACCAGGCGATCGTCGGCAACATCGGCCACTTCGACAACGAGATCGACATGGCCGGCCTCGCCAAGATCCCCGGCATCGTCAAGGACGAGGTCAAGCCGCAGGTCCACACCTGGACCTTCCCCGACGGCAAGAAGATCATCGTGCTGTCCGAGGGCCGCCTGCTGAACCTGGGCAACGCCACCGGTCACCCGTCGTTCGTGATGTCCAACTCCTTCGCGGACCAGACCCTGGCCCAGATCGAGCTGTTCACCAAGCCCGACGAGTACCCGACCGGTGTGTACACGCTGCCCAAGCACCTCGACGAGCATGTCGCCCGCCTCCACCTGGACGCGCTCGGTGTGAAGCTCACCCAGCTCCGCCCCGAGCAGGCCGCGTACATCGGCGTCGACGTCGCGGGTCCGTACAAGGCGGACCACTACCGCTACTGACCCCTCAGCAGTGAGTCCCGAGGCAGGCCCCCGCACCCCCGTGCCGGGGGCCTGCCCCTTGATCCGACCGGACGGACCGGCCGGACCAGTCCGTCACGACCCAGGACCCCCATGCCCCGCGGCCGCTATTCGCTTCACGATCCGCACGATCACACCCTCCTCGCCGAGGAACACTTCCAGTGCGCCCCGGGCCCCTCCGGCTGGCGCTATGTCTCGCAACGGACCACCCCCTCCGGGGATCACTCCGGCTCCGTCGACCTCGCCCTGGACGAACTGGGCCGCCCCATCCGTCTCGAACTCCATGCCGCGGGCTGGCAGGTGCGCGCCGCCGCCCTCGACGGCGTCACCTGGGTCCGCACCGATCCCACCGGCGCCCATGCCACCGAAGGCAATGTCCGCGCCCATGCCTTCACCGGCACCTCTCCGGCGTTCCTGGTCGCCACCGCCCGTCTGCTGCGCCTCACCCCTTCCTCCTCCGCCACCCGCGTACGCCTCGTCGCCTTCACGGACCCGGTCCTCGCCCCCCGTACCGTGGACCAGTCCTGGGCTCTGGTGGAAAGAGAAGCACACCCCACTGACAACGCCCCGCTGATGGTGGACGAATACCAGGTCACAGCGCTGGACACGGGGGAGCGGCACACCGTCCACCTCTCCGGCGACGTGGTGCTCTCGGCGCCCGGCATCGAGCTGGAACACCTCGCATCACCGCCGTCGGTCTTCGACTGACCCGGCGGGCCGGCCCCGTCGGCCACGGTCCGGACGGCACGCACCGGCCACGGCACCGCCCTTTGACCGCCGGGCAGTCGGGCGGGCCGGCCGGAGAGGCTCGTACCGCCGCCTGCGCGCGGACCCGATGCCTCCGCTCGTTACTGTGGAGGCCGTGATCCCAGCCGAAGCGGGCGTGGACGCCCTGGACCGCCGCATCATCGCTGCCCTGCAGATCGACGGCCGGGCCTCCTGGCGGAAGATCGCCTCGGTGCTCGGGGAACCGGAGCGCACGGTCGCCAGAAGGGCGCTGCGCCTGTTGGAGAGCGGCCTGGTGACGGTGACCGGGCTGATCGCCCGGGGGGACACGGTGATCCTCCGGCTGAACTGCCGCCCCGGGGCCGTACGGGACGCGGCGGTGGCGGCGGCCCGCTGGCGGAACACGGTCTTCAGCTATGTGCTGGCCGGCCCCGCGGACTGTGTGGCCGAATTGCAGTGCCCGCCCGAGCAGCTGGCCCGGTTCATGCTGGAGGAGGTGCCCGCGGTGCCCGGCCTGGTGTCGCAGCATGTCTCCCCGGTGCTGCGGTACTTCCGCACCGTGCACGAGTGGCATCCGGGAATCCTGGAGCCCGCCGAGGAGGCGGCGCTGGCCCGCTTCCCGGCGCCCGGGGCGACGGTG
This sequence comes from Streptomyces nodosus, assembly GCF_008704995.1. Classification (NCBI taxonomy): domain Bacteria; kingdom Bacillati; phylum Actinomycetota; class Actinomycetes; order Kitasatosporales; family Streptomycetaceae; genus Streptomyces; species Streptomyces nodosus. The sequence continues at coordinate 3,114,529 of NZ_CP023747.1, read as the reverse complement.
GAGCCGCCGGAGACGGACCTGGGACCGGAGGAGTGGAGCATCCTGAACGCGCTCGCCGAGGACGGGCGGCGCACCCATGAGGAGCTGGCGGCGATCGCCGGGGTCTCCGAGGCGACGGCCCGCCGCCGGGTGGAGTCGCTCTCCCGCAGCGGGCAGGTGAGTATCCGGGCGGCGGTCGAGCCCGCACTGCTGGGGCTGCCGGTGGAGGCACTGCTGTGGATCCGCACCCGGCCGGACGAGGTGGAGGAGGTCGGCCGGGCGCTGATCCGTTCCCCGCTGGTCCGCTATGCGGCTGCGGTGATGGGGGAGTACCAGCTGCTGGTCGACGTCACCCAGCCCTCCAAGGACGCGCTGTACGAATTTCTGTCCACCGCGCCGTGGGTGAGCAAGGTGGAGGCGGTGCAGTCGCATCTGGTGGTGGAGGCGCTCAAGCGCAGCGCAGCGCCGACCCCGTTGCTGCGCGCGGTGCAGGACGGGCCGGCGGCGACCGTGGACTGACCATCGGCGCCGGGCGTGGCCGCTCAGGCGACGGCCCCCGTGGCACCGGCGGCCCGGGCGGCGCGGTGCAGGGCCCTCAGCTCCCAACCCAGCGCGGCGACCAGGCGGGCGGTGAAGCCGTCCCGGTCCTCCCCCGCCGGGACCGGTTCGGCGAGGATCCGGTGCACGATGCCGTCGTCCAGCAGCTCGGCCGCGCCGATGCGCTGCTCCTGGGCGAGTTCCGAAGCGCGCGCGGTGGTGCGGTACAGGATCGCCGAGGCACCCTCGGGCGGCAGCGGGGAGAGCCAGGCGTGCTCGGCGGCGAGCGTGCGGTCGGCGGGCAGCAGAGCCAGTGCCGCCCCTCCCGCGCCCTCGCCGAGCAGCAGGCTGAGCCGGGGGACGGTGAGCCGCGACAGGTCGGCCAGACAGCGAGCGATCTCCCCGGCCAGGGCGCCCTCCTCGGCGTCCGGGGTGAGCCGGGCGCCCGCGGTGTCGATCACGGTGAGCAGCGGCAGCCGCAGTTCCTCGGCCAGCCGCATGGCCCGGCGTGCGGTGCGGAGCCCGGCGGGGCCCATGGATCCGGGAGCGGAGCGGTCGTGGCCGGCGACGACACAGGGGGCGCCGCCGATACGGGCCAGGGCGATGCGCAGGGCGTCCTCCCGTTCCCCGGCGCCGGTGCCGCCGAGCGGTACCACGGTGTCGGCGGCGGCGAGCAGCTCGGCCAGCCCGGGGCGGCGTGGATCGCGGGTCAGGCCGACGGACCGCCGGATGTCCTGCGGCGGAAGCGGATCCTGCCGGGGCCGGCCGCCGGGCGGACCGCCGTGGGGAACGCCGGCGGTGATGTCCAGCGTCGCGGCGAGGGTCCCGCGCAGTTGCCCGGGGGAGAGCACGGCGTCGATGACACCGTGCTGTGCCAGGTTCTCCGCCCGCTGGACGCCCACGGGGAAGGGCGCCGCGTGCAGGGCCTCGTACACCCTCGGGCCGAGAAAGCCGATCAGGGCGCCCGGTTCGGCGGTGGTGAGCTGCCCGAGGGAGCCCCAGGAGGCCAGGACCCCGCCGGTGGTGGGGTGGCGCAGATGGACGAGGTAGGGCAGATGGGCGGCCCGGTGCGCGGCCAGCGCGGCGGCGATGCCGGCCATCCGCACGAAGGCGGGGGTGCCCTCCTGCATACGGGTGCCGCCCGAGACGGGGGCGGCGAGCACGGGGAGGCGCTCGGCGGTGGCCCTGCGGACGGCGTGCACCAGCCGGTCGGCGGCGACGGTGCCGACCGAGCCGGCCAGGAAGGCGAACTCGCCCAGCAGCAGGGCGACCCGGCGTCCGGCGATCCGCCCCTCGCCGGTGAGCACGGCCTCGTCGGCGCCGCTTCGCTCGCGGGCGCGCTCCAGCGTCCGGCCGTAGTCCCCGCCCACGGCCGGAGCGGGGGTGTCCCAGCTGCGGTGACTGCCGTGGTCCAGCACGGTGTCCGCGAAGTCGAGGGCGGCGGGTCGCGGGCTCACCGGGGGGCTCCCGCGGTCGCGGTCGGCGCGCGCGCCGGGCCCGTGTCCCGGGCGGCGTCCTCCAGGTCCTGCCAGTCGCGGACGGACCGGTCGTGCTGGCCGAGGGTGGGCGGGGGGAGACGGCGGGTGCGTCCGCCGCCGTTGAAGGACCAGGGCACACCGGCCGCGTCCAGCCGGCCGATCCACTGTTCGGCGCTTCCCCGGGAGAACACGGCCTCCAGTTCGGCGGCGAGCTCGGTGCGGTTCCGGACCCGTTCGGCGTTGCCGGCGTAGCGCGGGTCGTCCGGGTCGAGTCCGGTCACCTCGGCGACGGCACGCCACAACGACTCGCTGCCGGCGGCGAGTCGCAGGTCACCGTCGGCGCAGCGGAACAGTCCGTACGGGGCGATGGCGGGGTGCTGGTTGCCGGTGGTCCGGGGGATCTCCCCGGCGACGGTCCAACGGGTGCCCTGGAAGCTGTGGATGCCGACCATGGACGACAGCAGCGAGGTCCTGACGACCCGTCCCCGGGCGGTCCCCTGCCGCTCCAGCAGGGCCGCGAGCACCCCGGAGACCCCGAAGATCCCGGCCGGCAGATCGGCGACGGGGGTGCCCGCCTTTGCCGGTGCGCCCGGTTCCCCGGTGAGGCTCATCAGCCCGCCCTCGCCCTGGGCTAGGTCGAGCACCAGATGGCCGGAGAGCGGCCCGTCGTGGTGGGGGGTCTGGTCGTTCATGGCACTCCACAGATGCGTCAGAGAACCCATGTGGCTGAAACATTCAAAAGCTAAGCACTTGGTGTCTACTTCCGCCTGGTCCATGGTTTGGATGAAGAATCCCTTCTGCCTGGCATCGTTGCCGACTTCACCCCGCGCCACATGGGATTTTGTTGATGGCTGAAAACGTCAACGTGCACAAACCCTTGACTGAAATCGTCACCGACTCCAGCGTTGGGTCCCATCCCGCACCGCCGAGGCCGCCCGGCAGCTGGCCCGGGGCCGGGCCGTCGGCCCGCTGCACGGTCTCCCCATTGCTTTCAAGGACACCCACCTGACGCGGGACATGCGTACCACCCACGGGTCCCCGCTTTTCGCCGACCATGTACCGGACACGGACGAACTGGCCCCGGTCAGCCAGGTGGTCCCCTTCGAGGTCGAACTGGAGTACCCGCAGCGGATCGCCGGACAGGAACAGCACACCTATCTGGACTGGATGCGCTCCGCGTACCTCATCTCCGTGATGGGATCACCGGCGCTCTCCGTCCCGGCCGGCTTCCCCGCCCCCCGCCGGACTGCCCGTCGGCATCCAGATCGTCACCGCCCCGCGCACCGACCTGACCACCCTCCAGGTCGGCGCCGCCTTCGAGGCCGCGACCGGCCACGGCCGCCGGCCCCCTCCTTCTCGCAGTGCCCGGCACCACGGGCCGTCGCAGGCTGACCTGCCGCACCGACGACGGGCCCCGCCCCTCGGAGACGAGGGGCGAGACCCAGCCCGTACGCGTGACTCGTGCCCGTCACGCGGGCGGTGCGAACCCGGTCGCGGTCCCGTCCGATGTCTCGTCCGACGGATCGTCGTACGACGTCGGCCGCTCCTGTTCCTCCGGGACGCGGGGCGCCTGCGCCTGAGGCTGGGACTGGGACCGGGTATGAGACGGTACGGGCCCGCCCGGGACGGAAAGCTCCTCCGGAGGCACCTCCGCGGCCCCGGCCCCGCCCGGGCCGGTGTACATCCGCCGCTTCTCACGCTCCTGTCGCTCCTGCACCACCGCCGACAGATAGGCCGCCGGTGGAATGCCGTGCGGTGCCGGTGTCCCCGTGCAGGCCGCCAGGTCCGAGGCGAGACGTGCCGACATCGCCCAGCCCACCTGCGGATCCAGCTGATGCATACGCGTCAGGTACTGCCGGATCGCCAGCCACAATCCGTCCGGCACCGTGGAGAGATCCAGCTCCGAGAACCGCCCGACGAGCCAGGGCGGAGGCGGAGGCACCGAGGCCGCCGACACCGTGGGCACCCGCTCCCTCACGACCAGGGTGCCCGCGAACACGTCTCCGAGCCGGCGGCCCCGCTCGGACACGAGGGAGGCGATGCAGGCGACGCATCCGAAGGTCCCCAGGATCTCGATCACACCGACCGCGCCGCGCACCAGCGCGTGCCGGAACCGGATCGGTCCGCCGTCGTCCCGCACCACGCGCAGTCCGCACGCCAGCTTGCCCAGCGAACGACCGTGGCTGAGCGTCTCCACCGCGATCGGCCCGCCCACCAGCACCAGTACGAAGGTCGCGATCGACAGTGCCGTCCGCGCGGCGGAGTCCAGCCCTGAAGTGGACGCCACCAGGGCGACCGTCACAAGGATGTAGGCGACCAGGGCGACCACCAGATCGAGCACCACGGCCAGCGCCCGGCTGGGAAGCTTCGCGGGGCGCAACTCCAGCGCCACCGCCTCGCCCGTCACCAAATCGCTCATGCCCGCCGCCCTTCCCCTGGCCCACCCCGACGGACATCAGTCTGCCAAGCTGAGGGCATACCGCGCCGTAGCGGTACGACAAGCCGACACGCATTACAAGAGGACGAGGAGCAGCCCTTCCCATGGACCTCGATGTGTTCGTGTCGACCCATCGTGCCGAATGGGACCGTCTGGAGGCCCTGCTGCGCCGCCGGCGCGGCCTCACCGGGGCCGAGGCGGACGAACTCGTCGCCCTCTACCAGCGCACCGCCACTCATCTCTCCGTGATCCAATCCAGTGCGCCGGATCCGCAGCTCACCGGCCGGCTCAGCCGACTGGTGGCCCGCGCGCGCAGCACCGTGACCGGCGCACGCAGCGCCTCGTGGCGCGATGTCACACACTTCCTCACCCATGGGTTTCCGGCCGCAGTGCACCGGACGCGCCACTGGTGGGTGCCCACCGCACTGGTGTCCACGGTGGTGGCGGCCCTTCTGGGCTGGTGGATAGGTACGCACCCCGACGTCCAGGCCTCGATCGCGGCCCCCGGCGAGCTGCGCGGCCTGACCCGCCCCGGCGGTGAGTACGAGACGTACTACTCCAGCCACAACGCGGCCGCCTTCGCCGCCCAGGTGTGGACCAACAACGCCCAGGCCGCCGCGCTCTGCCTTGTCCTGGGCATCTTCCTGGGCCTCCCGGTCCTGCTGGTCCTCTTCACGAACATGCTGAACCTGGGGGTGGGCATCGGCCTGATGTCCTCGGCGGGCCGCCTCGACACCTTCCTCGGCCTGGTCCTTCCGCACGGCCTCCTGGAGCTGACCGCCGTCTTCGTCGCCGCCGGAACAGGACTACGGCTCGGCTGGACCCTCATCGACCCCGGTCACCGCAGCCGTCGCACGGCCCTTGCCGAGGAGGGGCGGGCCGCTCTCGGCATGGCCATCGGCCTCGCCCTCGTCCTGTTCGTGTCGGGCGCCATCGAGGGCTTTGTGACCCCCTCCGGCCTGCCCACCTGGGCCCGCATCAGCATCGGCGTCTTGGCCGAGCTGGCATTTCTCGGGTACGTCTTCATCCTGGGCGGGCGCGCGGCCGGCGCCGGGGACACCGGCGACCTGGAGTCGGACGGACGCAGCGAGACGGTTCCGACGGCCGCGTGACGGGAACGGCACCCCATCGGCCCTGCTGGATGTGCGTCTTCCCGTGTTGGCCTGCTAGTCTCCTCTTCGCCCCACGGGAGCCGTTGACACGGGTCCGGTGGGGAGGTAGATTCGAACAGTTGCCTAGAGGTGGACGTATCCACCGGGCGACAGTGAGCGTCTAGCTGCTTCCGAAGCCCAAGGCTTCGAGGAGCCCCTCCCGATGATTCAGAAAATGGAAGCCGGTTAAACGGCCCCCAGAAACTCTGATAAAGTCGGAACCGCCGGAAAGGGAAACGCGAGAGCGGGAACCTGGAAAGCACCGAGGAAATCGGATCGAGAAAAGATCTGATAGAGTCGGAAACACCGAAGGGAAGCGCCCGGAGGAAAGCCGAGAGAGAATCTCGGTGAGTACAAAGGAAGCGTCCGTTCCTTGAGAACTCAACAGCGTGCCAAAAGTCAACGCCAGATATGTTGATACCCCGTCTCCGGCCGGTTCGGTCGGGACGAGGTTCCTTTGAAATAACACAGCGAGGACGCTGTGAACCGAGGGGATTATTCCTCCTCTCTGGTTCCGCTCTCGTGGTGTTTACCCCGATCACGGGGAAGCATTCACGGAGAGTTTGATCCTGGCTCAGGACGAACGCTGGCGGCGTGCTTAACACATGCAAGTCGAACGATGAAGCCCTTCGGGGTGGATTAGTGGCGAACGGGTGAGTAACACGTGGGCAATCTGCCCTGCACTCTGGGACAAGCCCTGGAAACGGGGTCTAATACCGGATACGAGCCGGGGAGGCATCTCCCTGGTTGGAAAGCTCCGGCGGTGCAGGATGAGCCCGCGGCCTATCAGCTTGTTGGTGAGGTAACGGCTCACCAAGGCGACGACGGGTAGCCGGCCTGAGAGGGCGACCGGCCACACTGGGACTGAGACACGGCCCAGACTCCTACGGGAGGCAGCAGTGGGGAATATTGCACAATGGGCGAAAGCCTGATGCAGCGACGCCGCGTGAGGGATGACGGCCTTCGGGTTGTAAACCTCTTTCAGCAGGGAAGAAGCGAGAGTGACGGTACCTGCAGAAGAAGCGCCGGCTAACTACGTGCCAGCAGCCGCGGTAATACGTAGGGCGCGAGCGTTGTCCGGAATTATTGGGCGTAAAGAGCTCGTAGGCGGCTTGTCGCGTCGGTTGTGAAAGCCCGGGGCTTAACCCCGGGTCTGCAGTCGATACGGGCAGGCTAGAGTTCGGTAGGGGAGATCGGAATTCCTGGTGTAGCGGTGAAATGCGCAGATATCAGGAGGAACACCGGTGGCGAAGGCGGATCTCTGGGCCGATACTGACGCTGAGGAGCGAAAGCGTGGGGAGCGAACAGGATTAGATACCCTGGTAGTCCACGCCGTAAACGGTGGGCACTAGGTGTGGGCAACATTCCACGTTGTCCGTGCCGCAGCTAACGCATTAAGTGCCCCGCCTGGGGAGTACGGCCGCAAGGCTAAAACTCAAAGGAATTGACGGGGGCCCGCACAAGCGGCGGAGCATGTGGCTTAATTCGACGCAACGCGAAGAACCTTACCAAGGCTTGACATACACCGGAAAGCATTAGAGATAGTGCCCCCCTTGTGGTCGGTGTACAGGTGGTGCATGGCTGTCGTCAGCTCGTGTCGTGAGATGTTGGGTTAAGTCCCGCAACGAGCGCAACCCTTGTCCCGTGTTGCCAGCAGGCCCTTGTGGTGCTGGGGACTCACGGGAGACCGCCGGGGTCAACTCGGAGGAAGGTGGGGACGACGTCAAGTCATCATGCCCCTTATGTCTTGGGCTGCACACGTGCTACAATGGCCGGTACAATGAGCTGCGATACCGTGAGGTGGAGCGAATCTCAAAAAGCCGGTCTCAGTTCGGATTGGGGTCTGCAACTCGACCCCATGAAGTCGGAGTCGCTAGTAATCGCAGATCAGCATTGCTGCGGTGAATACGTTCCCGGGCCTTGTACACACCGCCCGTCACGTCACGAAAGTCGGTAACACCCGAAGCCGGTGGCCCAACCCCTTGTGGGAGGGAGCTGTCGAAGGTGGGACTGGCGATTGGGACGAAGTCGTAACAAGGTAGCCGTACCGGAAGGTGCGGCTGGATCACCTCCTTTCTAAGGAGCACTTCTAGGCCGCCATGGCGGTCCAGAGGCCAGTACATCGGCGAACGTCCGGTGCTGGTTGCTCATGGGTGGAACGTTGACTACTCGGTCAGGACCTCGGGTCGAAGGCTGCTAGTACTGCTCGTGAGAGCGTGGAACGCATGATCTTCGGACGGGACTTGGCCGGGCACGCTGTTGGGTGTCTGAGGGCACGGCCGTTTGGTCGGAAGCCTTCGGTGCCGGCCCCAGTAAACTCGCTGGTTTTTCAGCGGGGTGATGGGTGGTTGGTCGTTGTTTGAGAACTGCACAGTGAACGCGAGCATCTGTGGCCAAGTTTTTAAGGGCGCACGGTGGATGCCTTGGCACCAGGAACCGATGAAGGACGTGGGAGGCCACGATAGTCCCCGGGGAGTCGTCAACCAGGCTTTGATCCGGGGGTTTCCGAATGGGGAAACCCGGCAGTCGTCATGGGCTGTCACCCGCTGCTGAACACATAGGCAGTGTGGAGGGAACGCGGGGAAGTGAAACATCTCAGTACCCGCAGGAAGAGAAAACAACCGTGATTCCGGGAGTAGTGGCGAGCGAAACCGGATGAGGCTAAACCTATGGCGTGTGAGACCCGGCAGGGGTTGCGTTGTGGGGGTTGTGGGATCTCTTTGTCACGGTCTGCCGGCCGTGAGACGAGTCAGAAACCGTTGATGTAGACGAAGGACATGCGAAAGGTCCGGCGTAGAGGGTAAGACCCCCGTAGTCGAAACGTCAGCGGCTCGTTGGAGAGACACCCAAGTAGCACGGGGCCCGAGAAATCCCGTGTGAATCTGGCGGGACCACCCGCTAAGCCTAAATATTCCCTGGTGACCGATAGCGGATAGTACCGTGAGGGAATGGTGAAAAGTACCCCGGGAGGGGAGTGAAATAGTACCTGAAACCGTGTGCCTACAAGCCGTGGGAGCGTCGGAATGTGCTTGCACATTCTCGTGACTGCGTGCCTTTTGAAGAATGAGCCTGCGAGTTTGCGGTGTGTTGCGAGGTTAACCCGGGTGGGGTAGCCGTAGCGAAAGCGAGTCCGAACAGGGCGTTTGAGTAGCATGCCCAAGACCCGAAGCGGAGTGATCTAGCCATGGGCAGGTTGAAGCGGAGGTAAGACTTCGTGGAGGACCGAACCCACCAGGGTTGAAAACCTGGGGGATGACCTGTGGTTAGGGGTGAAAGGCCAATCAAACTCCGTGATAGCTGGTTCTCCCCGAAATGCATTTAGGTGCAGCGTCGTGTGTTTCTTGCCGGAGGTAGAGCACTGGATAGGCGATGGGCCCTACCGGGTTACTGACCTTAGCCAAACTCCGAATGCCGGTAAGTGAGAGCGCGGCAGTGAGACTGTGGGGGATAAGCTCCATGGTCGAGAGGGAAACAGCCCAGAGCATCGACTAAGGCCCCTAAGCGTACGCTAAGTGGGAAAGGATGTGGAGTCGCACAGACAACCAGGAGGTTGGCTTAGAAGCAGCCACCCTTGAAAGAGTGCGTAATAGCTCACTGGTCTAGTGATTCCGCGCCGACAATGTAGCGGGGCTCAAGCGTACCGCCGAAGTCGTGTCATTGCAGCATGAGGGCCAACGCCTGCTGTGATGGGTAGGGGAGCGTCGTCTGCCGGGTGAAGCAGCACCGGAAGGTAGTTGTGGACGGTTGACGAGTGAGAATGCAGGCATGAGTAGCGATTCACACGTGGGAAACGTGTGCGCCGATTGACTAAGGGTTCCTGGGTCAAGCTGATCTGCCCAGGGTAAGTCGGGACCTAAGGCGAGGCCGACAGGCGTAGTCGATGGATAACCGGTTGATATTCCGGTACCCGCTGTGGAGCGTCAAACATTGAATCCAGTGATGCTAAGGCCGTGAAGCCGTTCCGGACCCTTCGGGGAATGGAAAGTGGTGGAGCCGCTGAACCAAGTTGGTAGTAGGTGAGTGATGGGGTGACGCAGGAAGGTAGTCCATCCCGGGCGGTGGTTGTCCCGGGGTAAGGGTGTAGCCCGGTGTGTAGGTAAATCCGCACACCTTGTGGGTGAGACCTGATGCCGAGCCGATTGTGGTGAAGTGGATGATCCTATGCTGTCGAGAAAAGCCTCTAGCGAGTTTCATGGCGGCCCGTACCCTAAACCGACTCAGGTGGTCAGGTAGAGAATACCGAGGCGTTCGGGTGAACTATGGTTAAGGAATTCGGCAAAATGCCCCCGTAACTTCGGGAGAAGGGGGGCCACTTCTGGTGATCAGCTTTACGCTGTGAGCTGGGGGTGGCCGCAGAGACCAGCGAGAAGCGACTGTTTACTAAAAACACAGGTCCGTGCGAAGCCGTAAGGCGATGTATACGGACTGACGCCTGCCCGGTGCTGGAACGTTAAGGGGACCGGTTAGCTCACTTTCGGGTGGGCGAAGCTGAGAACTTAAGCGCCAGTAAACGGCGGTGGTAACTATAACCATCCTAAGGTAGCGAAATTCCTTGTCGGGTAAGTTCCGACCTGCACGAATGGCGTAACGACTTCTCGACTGTCTCAACCATAGGCCCGGTGAAATTGCACTACGAGTAAAGATGCTCGTTTCGCGCAGCAGGACGGAAAGACCCCGGGACCTTTACTACAGTTTGATATTGGTGTTCGGTTCGGCTTGTGTAGGATAGCTGGGAGACTTTGAAGCGGCCACGCCAGTGGTTGTGGAGTCGTCGTTGAAATACCAGTCTGGTCGTGCTGGATGTCTAACCCGGGTCCGTGATCCGGATCGGGGACAGTGTCTGATGGGTAGTTTAACTGGGGCGGTTGCCTCCTAAAGGGTAACGGAGGCGCCCAAAGGTTCCCTCAGCCTGGTTGGCAATCAGGTGTTGAGTGTAAGTGCACAAGGGAGCTTGACTGTGAGACCGACGGGTCGAGCAGGGACGAAAGTCGGGACTAGTGATCCGGCGGTGGCTTGTGGAAGCGCCGTCGCTCAACGGATAAAAGGTACCCCGGGGATAACAGGCTGATCTTCCCCAAGAGTCCATATCGACGGGATGGTTTGGCACCTCGATGTCGGCTCGTCGCATCCTGGGGCTGGAGTCGGTCCCAAGGGTTGGGCTGTTCGCCCATTAAAGCGGTACGCGAGCTGGGTTTAGAACGTCGTGAGACAGTTCGGTCCCTATCCGCTGTGCGCGTAGGAGTCTTGAGAAGGGCTGTCCCTAGTACGAGAGGACCGGGACGGACGAACCTCTGGTGTGCCAGTTGTTCTGCCAAGGGCATGGCTGGTTGGCTACGTTCGGGAGGGATAACCGCTGAAAGCATCTAAGCGGGAAGCCTGCTTCGAGATGAGGACTCCCACCCACTTGATGGGGTAAGGCTCCCAGTAGACGACTGGGTTGATAGGCCAGATCTGGAAGCATCGTGAGGTGTGGAGGTGACTGGTACTAATAGGCCGAGGGCTTGTCCTCAGTTGCTCGCGTTCACTGTGTTGGTTCTGAAACCACGAACAATCGCACCCTGACGGGTGGTCGGGTTGTGTGTTTCATAGTGTTTCGGTGGTCATAGCGTGAGGGAAACGCCCGGTTACATTCCGAACCCGGAAGCTAAGCCTCAGAGCGCCGATGGTACTGCAGGGGGGACCCTGTGGGAGAGTAGGACGCCGCCGAACAAATTGTGGGAAAACCCCGCACCGTATGGTGCGGGGTTTTCTGCGTTTCCAGGGATTTTTCCATGGACTCGGGGATCCCCCCGTCCGATTCGGACCGGTCGGCTGGATACCGGTCGGTCCGAATCAGAGGCGGCCCGCCGCCTTCAGGGCCAGATATGCGTCCGCCAGGGCCGGCGCCAGATTCTCCGGCGTCGCATCGACGACCGTGACCCCGTGTCGGCGCAGTTGTTCCGCCGTGCGTGCGCGTTCCGACTGGGCCTGGGCCGCCGCCGCGGCCTCGTACACCGCGTCCGTGCTTCCCCGGGCCGTCGACATATGAGCGACGCGAGGATCGGCCACCGATGCGAGCAGGACCGTATGGCGCCGGGTGAGGCGGGACAGTACCGGCAGCAGCCCCTCCTCGACGGGGGCCGCGTCGAGGGTGGTCAGCAGGACGACCAGAGCACGGCGCGGTGCCGTTCGCAGCACGCTGGTCGTCAGACCCCGCGCATCCGTCTCGACGAGCTCCGGTTCCAGGGTCGCCATGGCGTCGACCAGCGACGGCAGGACCTCGCGGGCACCCCGGCCCTGGACCAGCGCACGTACCCGGCGGTCATAGGCGAGCAGGTCCACCCGGTCGCCGGCCCGGGAGGCCAGGGCGGCCAGCAGGAGCGCCGCGTCCATCGAGGCATCCAGCCGCGGTGCGTCGCCGACCCGCCCGGCCGAGGTGCGGCCCGTGTCCAGGACCAGCAGCAGGTGCCGGTCGCGCTCGGGTCGCCAGGTGCGGACCGCGACCGCGTTGTGGCGGGCTGTCGCGCGCCAGTCGATGGAACGGGTGTCGTCCCCGGGAACGTAGTCGCGCAGGCTGTCGAACTCGGTGCCCTCGCCGCGGGTGAGCACGCTGGTGCGGCCGTCGAGCTCACGGAGGCGAGTCAGCTTCGCCGGAAGATGCTTGCGGCTGGTGAACGGCGGCAGGGCCCGTACCGTCCACGGCACCCTGTGGGTGCCCTGACGGGCGAAAAGACCGAGGGGGCCATAGGAGCGGATCGTGACGCGGTCCGCCTGCCGGTCGCCCCGGCGGGTGGGGCGCAGACGGGTCGTCAGCCGACGACGCTCCCCCGGAGGAACCGTCAGGCGGTGGCGTGACGCCTCCACTTCGGTGCCCGGCTGCCAGCTGCTGGGCGGCCAGGCGTCACGCAGCACGGCACGCAGGGGGCGGCGCGAGGGATTGGTGACGGTGAGCGTCACCTCGGCCGTCTCCCCGAGGCGCACGGATGTGTCGCCGGAGCGGCTCAGCGTGAGCCGGCGCACGGGCGCGGCCAGCGCGGCGTCGCACACGCATGCCAGGGCCAGCGGGCCGTTGACGGCGAGGATGCCCGTCCAGCCGGGTTCCCAGATGCCGACCGGGAGACTGCCGAGGGCCGCCAGCAGTGCGGCGCGTCCGGTGAGTGCCATCAGCGGGGGACGGGGACGTGGGCGAGGATCGCGTTGATGACCGAGTCGGCGGTGACCCCCTCCATCTCCGCCTCGGGGCGGAGCCGCACCCGGTGACGGAGCGTCGGGAGGGCGAGAGCCTTGACGTCGTCCGGGGTGACATAGTCACGGCCCGTCAGCCAGGCCCAGGCGCGGGAGGTGGCGAGGAGGGCGGTCGCGCCACGGGGTGACACCCCGAGGGCGAGGGACGGGGACTCGCGGGTGGCGCGGCAGAGGTCCACCACATAGCCGGTGATGTCGGGGGAGACCGTGACGGCGGCGACGGCGGCGCGGGCGTTCTCCAGGACGGCCGCGTCCGCCACGGGGCGTACGCCGGCGGCGCGCAGGTCGCGCGGGTCGAATCCCTCGGCATGACGGGTGAGGACATCGATCTCGTCCTGACGGGACGGGAGCGGGATCGTCAGTTTGAGCAGGAAGCGGTCCAGTTGGGCTTCCGGCAGGGGGTAGGTGCCCTCGTACTCGACGGGGTTCTGCGTCGCGGCGACCAGGAACGGCTCGGGGAGCGGGCGCGGGGTGCCGTCCACGGTGACCTGGCGCTCCTCCATGGCCTCCAGAAGGGCCGACTGGGTCTTCGGCGGAGTGCGGTTGATCTCGTCGGCGAGGAGCAGATGGGTGAAGACCGGGCCGGGCTGGAAGGAGAACTCGGCGGTCCTGGCGTCGTAGACCAGGGAGCCGGTGATGTCGCTCGGCATCAGGTCCGGGGTGAACTGGACACGCTTGGTGTCGAGTTCGAGTGCGGCTGCCAGCGCGCGGACGAGCAGCGTCTTGGCGACCCCGGGCACCCCCTCCAGGAGTACGTGGCCCCGGCACAGCAGGGCGACGACGAGGCCGGTCACGGCGGGGTCCTGGCCGACCACGGCTTTGGCGATCTCGGCGCGCAGGGACTCCAGGGACGCGTGGGCGGTGCTCGCGTCCCCGGTGTACCCGGCGGTGTCAGTGGTCGGGTCCATCATGGACGGCGTACCTCACTTTCGAGGGCGTCGAGTTGGTCGGCGAGGGCGATCAGGGCCGCGTCGTCGCCGGGCGGCGGGCCGAAGAGGAGAGCGTGCAGGGGCGGGTGACCGTCGCCTCCCAGGCGTGTGGACAGCGCGGGAAGCAGTGCCTCGGGCGTGTGTGCCTGAGCGGAGGAGACGCCTACGAGAGGGGCGAGGCGGGTGCGGGTGGTGGAGCGCAGAGCGGCGGCCGCGCGATCGCGGGCGTTCGCCTTGCGGTAGAGGCGGGCGCGGCCTTCGACGGTCTCGGAGGCACGGATCACGACGGGGAGCTTCTCGGGGACCAGCGGGCCGAGTCGGCGTGCCCGCCAGAAGGCGGCCAGGGCGGCGGCGACGAAGAGCTGGAGCGTTCCCCAGAGCCAGCCCGAGGGGAGCAGATCGAGGAAGCTCTCCTCGCCCGCGTCGGAGGCCGAGGAGTCGGAGAGCGAGGGGAGGTACCAGACCAGATGGGAGCGGGAACCGAGCAGCTGGAGGGCGAGGGAGGCGTTGCCCTGCTCATCGAGCCGGTCGTTGTAGAGGATCCGGGGCGAGCCGAGGACGACGGTGTCACCGTCTCCGGATGCGGCTGGGAGGCGTACCAGGGTGGGCAGGCCCTCGCTGGGGTAGCAGGTGTCGGCGCGGGCGTCGTGGGAGCGGTAGCGCATCCCTCCCGTCTCGGCGGCACCCGCCTGCCGGGCGGCCGCCATGCGGCAACCGGGGGGCAGCGTGGAGTCGAAGCCGGCGGCAGGGGCGGCCAGGAGGCCGGGGGCGAGGGTGTCGACGGAGGTCCGGGGCGCGATCAGGACCGTCCGGCCGTCCGAGGCCCGGGTCGTGCCGTGCAGCAGTTGCTGCTGATGGGGAGTCAGCAGGTCGGGCACGGTGATCAGCAGGGTGGTGTCGGGGCCGACCGCGGTGCGTGCCTCGTCGAGGGTGGTGACCACCCGCGTGGTGACGCCCCGTTCGGCGAGCAGCGTGGCGACGGCGTGGCTGCCGTAGGGGGCGGTGGAGCGCGGATCGAGGCTGCCGTACTGGGCGCCCGAGCGGATGACGGCCGTCGCCACGGCGCCGATCAGCAGGAGGACGACGGCGATCAGGACCCCGCGTGTCCGGGTCCACACCTGGCCCACGGTGGGCGAGGCCGAGGTGGCGGGAAGGGCGGCCTCGGTGGTCATCCGGCGGCTCCCCGGTGGACGTCCTGGCCGACGGCGCGGGCGCTGCCGGACAGCTGGGGCCTGGTGAGCAGCAGATCGTCGTCGAGGAGGGAGAGCCGACGGTATGTCTCCTCGCCCGCGGGCCGGCCGCCGTATGTGATGTCGTCGAAGTCCCGGGCGGCGGCGCGCAGCCGGTCCCTGTGGTCGGGCAGGGCCCGGCCGGCCTCGGAGGCGGCCTCGTCGGCGGTGCGCCCGGGACGCACATCGAGGAGGGCACGCTCCTCCAGGGAGCGGACGACGGCGCGCATGCGTTCCTGGACGGCCTGGCTCCAGTGGCCCTGGGCGGCGTGCGCCTCGGCGGCCGCGCGGTGCTCGGCGGCGCTTCTGGGCCGGTCCTCGAAGAGTGTCACGGACCTGGCGGGCGTGCGGCGCGGGGTGCCCAGGCGCCACCACAGGGCCCCGGCGAGCGCCAGGACCGCCAGCACGATCACGAGAAGGCCCAACGAGCCGCCGGGGGTCGCGGTCGAGGCGGCCCCGAAGAGCTTTTCGATCCAGTCCCAGAAGGCGCTCAGGGCGCGCTGCAGCAGCCCGGGGTCGTTCTGGTGGTACATCCCCTTCGACAGCTCACGCCGGGCGGCCTCCCGCGCGGGATCGCGCGGGACCGTCACCGGTGGTCCGTCGCCCGTGTGCCACAGCACCGGTACGACGTACCTTGCTCCCCCCGTCGGAATCACCGCATCAGCCCCAGGTGGCCGGGGAGGGAGCGGTGCCGCCGTGGCCCTGCGGCCCGGCGGAGCGGGCCAGATCGAGGTCGAGGCCCTCACGGCGGATGCGCTGGTCGATGTAGAGCAGCACGATCACACCGGCGGTGAAGGGGAACGAGAGTATGCGCCCGATCACCGAGCCGATCCCGGTGATGATGAGGAAGGTCCAGCCGGGGCCGCCGCGGCCACCGGCGTCGAGCACCCCGGAGATCAGGGTGAAGGGGATCGCGACGACCATGCTCAGGAAGAACGCGATGATCTGTGCCAGCACCTGAATGCCGAAGGTCCGCCACCACGAGCCGCGCACCAGCTTGACGGAGCGGCCCATCGCCTTGCGGACGGTCTGCTTCTCCAGCATCAGCGCGGGCGAGGCGAGCGAGAGCCGGATCGAGATCCACAGGGAGAGCGGGAGGCCGACGAGGACGCCGAACAGGGCCAGCCCACCGCCCGACTCGGTCTGCCCGGCCAGCATGACGACGAGTCCGGGCAGGGCGCACACCGCGACGATCGCGATGCTGATGAGCGGCAGCAGAAGGGTCAGGCCGAGCAGCCTGAAGAGCTGCGGGCGCGCTTCTCGCCAGGCTTCACCGGTGGTCACCGGCCTGCCGAGCACCGCCCGGCTGGTGATGGTCGTGAGCAGGGCCGTGGTCACGAGGGTGCCGAGCAGCGACACCAGGCCCACCAGAACCGAACCCACCATCACCGTGCGTATGGTGGCGGCCAGTTCGCGGAAGGCGGCATCGGAGCCGTCGAAGGAGGTCACCGTGGTGACGCCGTCGTCCAGGAGGACCTTCTGGAAGAGGATGACCAGGACCTGCGTGGCCACCGCGACGGTCAGGGTGAGGCCGAAGACCTGGCGCCAGTAGACGCGCATGGTGGAGATGGCACCGTCGAGGATCTCGCCGAGGCCGAGCGGGCGCAGTGGGATCACACCGGGCTTCGCCGCGGGCGGCGGTGGGCCCCAGGCTCCGTAACCGCCGGGGCCGGGACCGCCCCAGCCGCCGGGGCCGGGGTATCCGCCGGGTGGCGGGGGCGGGGCTCCCCAGCCTCCACCGGGCGGTGGCGGAGGCGCGCCGGGACCCTGCGCCGGGGGAGCGGCCCACTGCCCCGGTGGGGGCTGCTCGGCGGACCAGTTCGCCGGCGGCCGAGTCCCGTCGGCGGCACCCTGTTCCGCGTCCCCCTGGCCCGAGGGCTGCTGCGGGGGCTGCGCGCCGGACGCGCCCGGCTGCTGCCGGTCGGAGGGGGCGGATCCAGATCCGGGCGAGGCCCAGCCCGGAGTGTCTTCCATCGTCGCTCCTTCACAGTGCACATCCGCGGTCGCGGCGGCGATTCGGCAGCCATCGTGCCACGCTGCGCGCCTGAGGGGACCAGGGGGAGAGCTGACCGCACGCCTTCAAATGCCGGCCGGGTACGGGGCACACTGACCGCATGGCCGATCAGTACGCGCAATCCGGCGAGGGCAGACCGTCGCCCGGGATACCCGCGATCCGCTGGGAGGAGCCGCCCGAAGGGCCCGTCCTGGTGCTTCTCGACCAGAGAAGGCTCCCGGCGCAGGAAGCCGAGCTGGTGTGTACGGACCCGTCCGCGCTGGTGGACGCGATCCGCACGCTGGCCGTGCGCGGGGCGCCCCTGCTTGGGATCGCCGGGGCGTACGGCGTCGCGCTCGCCGCCGCGCGCGGCTTCGACGTGGACGAGGCCGCCGCCGTGCTGGCGGGCGCCCGGCCCACCGCGGTGAATCTGGCCGTCGGGGTGCGCAGGGCCCGGGCCGCCCATCGGACGGCGCTCGCCGGGGGCGGCGGCCGGGAACGGGCCGCCGGGGCGGCGCTCGCCGCGGCGCGGGCCCTGCACCGGGAGGACGCCGAGGCCAGCGCACGGATGGCGGGGCACGGACTGGCGCTGCTGGACGAGCTGCTGCCGGGCGGTGGGTACCAGGTGCTGACGCACTGCAACACCGGGGCACTGGTGTCCGGCGGTGAGGGCACGGCGTTCGCGGTGGCGCTGGCGGCGTTGGTCGGCGAGGATCTCGCTGTGGACGAAGCCGCGCAGCATCAGCATCGCCATCAGGGCGGCGAGCACCAGTGTGGGCAGCAGCAGACGCATGGGGACACGGCGGCGGGCGCCGTCCGCGGCTCTGTTCGCTGCTCGGGGACGGCGGGTGCGGGATCCCATCAGAGGACGTGCTCCTGGACCGGGTGGGACGAGGACGGCTGCCCGGCGGGAACCGGGGCGGCGAGCGTCGAGGACTTCGGGGACTTGGGTGCGCCGGCGGCGGGTGGGTTGTTGCCCGGGGTGTCGCCGGTGCCGGTCGGCGTGGGGTCGGCCGTGTCGTCGCCCCCACCGGCCGTCGGGCCGGGGTCGGCCGGAGGAGTGGTGGATGCCGTGGGACCGGTGCCCGCCGTGCTCTTCCCGGGCGACGGGTTCTTGGTGGTCGTGGTCGCCGACGGCTCGGGGGCGGTGGAGGTGTCCGGCCGGCCGGGGTCCGCGGTGACGGCGGGGGCTCCGGCCCCGGTGTCCTGCGAGGGCACCGGGCCCTCGCTCACCGGGGTGCTCTCGTCCGGAGCGACACCGGTCTCCTCGGACGGCAGCACCGACTCCTCCGGCAGCGGCGAGGTGTCGACCTTGCTCGCCGGGGCGTCGTCCTGCCCCGGGACCGGAAGCCAGGCGGCGTCGGAGTTGCCGGACAGGAGCGTGGCGACGATGACGACGGCGTAGACCGCGCAGGCGAGGCCGATGGCCATGCCGATCCGGCGGAAGCGGCGGCTGCGCCGGCCCGACTCGTCGACGAAGACCGGTCCGTCGGCGCCCTCACGTTCACCGGGCCCGCCGGGGCCCGGCCGCCGGGCCGTCATGCCCGGCTGTCGCGGTATGCGTTCCAGCTGGACGGTCACCTCGTGCGGGTCATGGTCGCGCTCGGCGCCGCCGGCGGAGTCCCAGGGATCCCGAGGGGTCACGGTGCCGCCCGCTGCCGGAAGGACCGCGGTCCCGTCCGCGTCGGAGGGCGCTTCGCCCCCGCCCGGGCCTTCGGTGCCCGTCGGCTCCGTCCATATCCGGGTGTCCTGCCCACCGGCTGCGACACCTCGGGTCGCGAAGGCAGCGTCAGGTCGTTCCGGTTGGGCGTTTTCACGCCACTTTTCCACGCGCACGAATCCCCCCACGGGACAGTTCAGGGTGCGCATCCGACCCGAGCATCCGTCGACCGAACCAGGCCCCCAACCGGGTTCTCGCGCTTCCCTCATCGCAGCAGCGTGCTCGGGCCACGAATGTAGCGCATCTGGGGGGTCTGTGTTCGCGGTGTGTCAATTGTGGGAATTCATCACCTTCTCGTCCGCGGCCGGAATCCAACCATCCATAGGCCGCCGCAGCCACCCCTCCCGTGCCGCCACCTCGGCCGATGCCCGTCTGAGCGCCTCAACTCCCGGATGCGCCAGCCCCCTTCGCCATACCAGAGAAACCGGCGACAGCGGTACGGGATCGACAAGCGGGCGCAGCACCATCCCCGGCAGGGGCGGGGAGTCCACCACGGCGAGGATCGGATGCCCCGTCCTGGCCATGATCCGCTGGAACTCCTCGTACCCCACGGCCGGCGGGGCGGCCGGCGCGACCTGGATGCCCCGTCCCTCGAAGAGCCGGTGTGCGAGGTCGGTCCACTCCGGGGTGCGCGGGTTGCCCGCGCCCGCGTAGACGGTCTCACCGGCCAGCGCCGCCAGCGGCACGGCGGTCAGCCGCGCCAGCGGATGCTCCTCGGGCAGGGCGATCGTCATCGGCTCGTACCGTACGGGCTGCTGCTCCAGGCCGGCCCGCAGCGCCGGGGCGAGGCCGGCGAACCGGCCGAAGGAGGCGTCCAGCCGGCCGGCCAGCAGTTCGACGGCGGCGCCCGTCAGGCCGCTCTCATAGCGGGCCAGCAGTTCCTGCTCGGGGGCGAGTTCACGGGCCCTGACCAGCACCCGGTGCCCGGTGAGCAGGCCCGAGAAGTTCAGGTCCACCAGCAGGGGGCGGGCCCGTCCGAAGGCGGCGAGCAGCTCGTCCTGCGCGTCGAGGACCCGACGGGCGTAGGGCACCAGCCGCTCGCCGTCGGGAGTGAGCGTCACCTGGCGGGTGGTGCGCAGGAACAACTCGGCGCGCAGTTCCCGTTCGAGCCGGCGCACATCGCGGCTGAGCGCCTGCTGGGCCACATACAGCCGGGCCGCGGCCCGGGTGAAGTGCAGTTCCTCCGCCACGGCGAGGAAGGCGCGCAGCAGACGGGGGTCGACGGTGACGGGGCTGGTGGGCATCCCCCGAATTTACAACCCAGGTGCGTCAATCGTCGTCGATCAGGTGTTGGACCGGGTCCCGGGCGCCGGGTGACGGTAAGCGCATGCCGTCTACGCCGCCCCTCGCCGCACCGCCCCGGAACCCGTACCGCCGTCTCTTCACCCACCCCGGCACCCTCGCCTTCACGCTCGGCAACCTCGTCGCCCGGCTGCCGATGGGCATGTTCAGCGTGAGCGCGGTGATCATGATCGCCGGGGCCCGGGGGTCGTACGCCCTCGCCGGCGCGGTCACCGCCACCGGGCTCGCGGCGACGGCCGTGGTGGCCCCCTGGATCGCACGGCTTGTGGACCGCCACGGCCAGGCGCGGGTCGCCGTGCCCGCGACGGGGTTCGCCCTGCTCGGCGGTCTGGCCCTGCTGCTGTGCGTGCGCTGTGACGCCCCGGACTGGACCCTGTTCGCCGCCTATGCCGCCACCGCCACGACCCCCAATATCGGCGGGATGTCCCGGGCGCGCTGGGCCCACCTCTTCCGGGGCGACCCGGCGGCCCGGCACACCGCGAACTCCTTCGAACAGGCCGCGGACGAGCTGTGCTTCATGCTCGGCCCGGTGCTGGCCGCGTTTCTGTGCGGGTCGCTGTTCCCGGAGGCGGGCACCCTGACCGGCGGGATCCTGCTGATGACGGGCATGCTGCTGTTCACGGCGCAGAGGGCCACGGAACCGCCGCCGAGCCGGACCGAGAAGGCGGCGCCGCCGCTGCGCGCCCCCGGTATGCCCCCGCTGCTGCTCTCCCTCGTCGCCACCGGGGCGGTCTTCGGCTCCATGGAGGTCGTGACCATCGCCTTCGCGGACGCCCAGGGTCACCGGACGGCCGCGGGCGCCGTGCTCGCGCTCCAGGCGGCGGGGTCGTGCGCGGCCGGTCTGCTGTACGGCGCGATGAAGCCGTCCGGTCCCGCCGAGCGCCGTCTTCCGTGGTGTCTGGCGGCCATGGCGGCACTGATGGCCCTGCCCCTGCTCGCGGCGGGCACCACCGGGTCACTCGTCGGACTGGCGCCGGCCCTGCTGCTCGCGGGAATGGCCACCGCCCCCACGATGGTCACCACGATGACCCTGGTGCAGCAGCGCACCCCCGAGGGCCGCCTCAACGAGGGCATGACCCTCGCGGTGACCGCCCTGCTGGGCGGTATCGCCTGCGGCAGCGCGACCGGTGGCTGGACCGTCGAACACGCCTCGGCGACGACGGGTTACGCGGTACCGGTGGCCGCGGCGACCGCCGCGCTCTTGATCACCCTCGCCTGCGCGCGCTCAACGCGCCGCGTACGCCAGGAAGTCTGACCATGCGTCGACGTCCACAGCGAAGCGCGGCCCCTCGACGCCGAACTTGGAGTCACGGACGTGGATGGTGTGGGGCGAGGTGGCGACCTCTACGCACGCGCCGCCCGAGGAATCGCTGTAGCTGGACTTGAACCATGACAGTTCGTCGCTCACAACGTCTCCGCCGCCTTCCTGGTGAACTGGGCAGACTCGTCAACCACGGCGGCGCCCCGCTGTTGATTTCTCTCGCAGGGCGCGTGCTCAGCGGGCCGCGTACGCGAGGAAGGCTGACCACGCGTCGCTGTCCACCGCGAAACGCGGCCCCTCGACGCCGAGCTTGGAGTCACGGACGTGGATGGTGTGAGGCGATGCGGCGACCTCGACGCACGCGCCCCCTTGCGAGTCGCTGTAGCTGGACCTGAACCAGGTCAAGGGTTCGCTCATAGCTCCTTCGCCACCTTCCTGATGAATGCGGCCGACTCCTCAACTCCCAGAGCCTGCATACGGATCATCCCATGGACTTGCACCAGATCGCTGATCCTATTTGCGTCAGCGTGCAGCACGCTCGTCTCTGGACCCTCAACGTACGCGAAGCGTTCGTGTTCGTCAGTCTCAAGCAAAATGAACGAGCCATTGAGTGCAAGACCGCTGCACTTCCCAAAGGGCAACACCTGGATGGACACGTTGCGCCACCCGCCGATCTCCGGCAGGCGGAGCAGTTGCTGACGCATCACGTCCCGTCCACCCACCTCCGTGCGGAGTGCAGCCTCATAGATGACGAAGCCGTAGACCACTTTGGTGCGATGCGCCAGCGCACCCTGCCGTTCCAGCCGCGCCCTGACCCGCTCCTCAACTGTCTCGTCATCCAGCGGCGGACAACTCTCACTGATCAGTGCTCGCGCGTACTGCTCGATCTGCAGGAGACCAGGAATCAGACCGAGCGAGTAGTCATGCACGGCGATGGCCTCGGCCTCAAGCGCCATGTACTCCTGTGACCGCGCGGGGAACGGCTCCGGCTTCAGGAACTCATGGGCGGCAGCCAACTTGCCGCCGGCCCGGCACAGTTGATCTGCGGTCTGCAACAGTCTGAGGGTGGGCCGACGGCGCCCGCACTCCATCGACTTGACGTACTCGTAGTCGTACCCGGACTCTTCGGCCAGGGACTGCCGGGTGACCTGGGCCTCCTCGCGCCACAACTTGATCTGCCCACCGCAGTAACGCCAGTTCTGCTGCGTCTGCCGGGACTCCCCCGTGGCCATGCGCCGTCACCCGCCTTCCGCCGCCGCACCGTGTACAGCCACGCTGCGTACCCGACTCGCTACTCCCGAGGCTAGGCACGGTCCAGCAGGATTTTCCCGCCGAACGACGGAGAATCACACGCAAGGAACCACTACGTATGCCGACGCCGCACCGCTCCCCCGCCGCGCTCCCCCGGGACATCGAGTTCCGCTTTCCCCGCCATGCCCGCAGCGTGGGCCGGGCCCGGGTGCTCCTGCGTGAACAGGCGACGTCCTGGAAGCTGCCCGACGAGGTGACGGACACGGCGGTGCTGCTGCTCAGCGAGCTGATGACGAACGCCTGTCGCCATGCGAAGGTCTCCCCCGGCCGGGAGATCCGGGCCCGCTGCGTACTGAGCGACGAGGGCCGCCTCCGCGTCTCGGTCGCCGACGCCGACGGCACCCTGCCCACGCCCCGGGAGGCGTCCCCGGACGACGAGTCGGGCCGCGGCCTCACCTTGGTGCAGGCTCTCGCGGACGACTGGGGCGCCGAACCCCGCTCGGGCGGCATCGGCAAGACGGTCTGGTTCGAGTTGTCACCCTCCGGGCGACCTGCGGTTCTTGATTCTGGCACCGAGGAAGGCTCCGCCTATGCCGACGGTCAGCCCTCCCACGACCTGACTCGGAAGGCCGTCACCGAGCAGGGTGGCCAGAGTCGCCCCCACCGTCACGAAGACTGCGAAGATGAGCAGATCGGACAGTTTTATCTTCAACGCCTTCACTCACTCCTGCTCAGCGACGGCTGAGCCAGGCTCGTCCTTGACCGTCGCCCTTCCCAGCCGGATCCCATGGCGAACACACCAGATCGCCACCAGTGAACCCGCCATGGCGGGCAGGAACCACACGAGCATCCACGGCCCACCGAGCATCACACCTGCCACAGCTGATCCGAACACCACCGCGGCCAGGGCGTAGATCACGCCCATCTCCAGCCTTGCTCGCCCTGCCGTTCTCGGCCGCCCCGCCATCAAAACCGTGCGCTCCCCGACTTCCGTGCACCTCTGCCGCGCCGCGCCCTTCGGACCGCGGGGACAGACCGGTCGGTCCCGACCCCATCACGCGGCCCCGGGCCCGGGAAGTGAGATCTTCACGTATCTACAGCCAGCCATGGCGTTCGGCGATGCGGACGGCGTCGACGAGGGTGCGCGCATGGAGCTTGCCGACAGCGGAGGAGAGCCGGTTGCGCACCGTGCCCAGGCTCAGGAAGAGATCGGCGGCGATCTCGCGGGCGTGGGCGCCCGAGGACGCCAGCCGCAGCATCTCGGTCTCCCGCTCGGTCAGAGGGCTGACCGTGTCGGCCCCGCCGTCCCGCATCCGCGGATCGATCACGCGTCCACCGGCGGCGACCCGGCGAATCGCGTCCGCGGTCTCGGCGGGGGTCGCGCTCTTGAGGAGATAGCCGGAGGCTCCCGCGCTCATGGCACGACCCAGATACCCGGGCCGGTCCAGCGCCGTGAGGATCAACGTGCGGCATTCTGGGAGCTGTTCGGCGAGCGCGGAGGCGACGGCGATGCCGTCCACGACGGGCAGGTCGATGTCGAGGAGGACCACGTCGGGCCGAAGTCGCTCGGCCTCCGTGAGCGCCGAGGAGCCGTCGGCGGCCTCGCCGACGACTCCGATGCCCAGTTCCCCCGAAAGCAGCGCCGTGAGCCCGGACCGTACGACGGCATGGTCCTCGACAACCAGCACTCTGATCACCGACCGATTGTCCCTCACCGAGCCAGGGCACTCACATCGCGGTCGTGCCACCCACTTCGTCGTGGACAGCCTTGCTGACATGCGGCGCGAAAGCCTTGAGGACACTCCAACTGGCACCGTCGTCCATCATTCTCCAGGCGGCCTTGGGGCGGGCCTCCATCGCCACGATCGCGGCGTCCTGGTCTGTGGTGATGGAGACATGGAACCTCACCGGGAGGCTCAGGGACTTCCTGCAGATGAGGGTGAGCTTGCCGTGGGTGAATTCCTTGACCTCGTCGATCTCAGGGGCCGGGAGTTGCTTGAGGGCGTGCAGCACACTGTCGGTGAGCTGGTAGGCGGTGATGCCGGGAGGTATCGGAACGCGGATCTCCGCAGTGCACGGCAGACGCACGGCCTCCGCGGACAGCGTCAGGCCGTGGTGCGAAGCCGCACGCGCGGCCTTCCACGTGTTCGACGTGGCGCCCGCAATGGCCACGGCGGCGCTCACCGCGAGACCGAAAAGCGCTCCCTGAAGTAGCGCGGCGGCCCAGGCGGTGGCGTTATCCCAGATCATTACACCGGCCATGGCACCGCCGCAGAGAACGGCGCACACGGAAAGGGCCATGGCAGCACGGCGTACAACCGCCAGCCAATAGGTGAACATGGGTGGAATTCCCGGTTTCTGTGCGAGGGGTGGGCCGTACTGGTCCGGTGCCGGGTGGCGAGACGGCCCACCCGGCACCGGACCAGTGGGGCATTACTTCTTCATGGCCTTCTGGAACTTGTCCCACGCCTTGATGGAGGCGCGGTCACCGTAGCCCCGGAAGATCTTGCCTCCGATTTTCAAGAGAAGCTTTCCTGCCGCTCCTGCAAACCCACCGATCCCGAGGCCCAAGAGGGCTGCCTTCATGGCGCCTTTGGTGGTGTATCCGTGGCCGTCGCGGTGGGTGTACCAGTATTCAGCGAAGCCTCCAGCGCCGCCGGTGACGGCACCGCAGATGACTGGATTCAGCGTGAACCCGGCGCAGATCGTACCGGCGATCGTGGAGACGCCTCCGGTGAACACGGTGCACCAGAAGCCACAAGAACGTGGCTTCTTCTGCTTCTTGTTGCCGTCGAGATCGTAGGCGTTGACCGGGTCGGCCGGGTAGACGTACGGGTTCGCGTTGCCGCCGTACACCGGGTCCGGACTCAGGAAGCGGCCCGTCGCGGGGTTGTACAGGCGGGAGCCCATCAGGGTCAGGCCCGCCACGGTCTCGGCGGAACGCTGCTTGGCGCCCAGCCAGTTGTACCGGGCCGCCTCCTGACCGACGCGGGCATTGCCGAACTCGTCATTGTCCAGCGCCACCGGGGATTGTTCGCTGTCCAGCGGGAGCTGGAGGGCGACATCACCGTGCACGTTGGCCAACTGGAGGACGGTTTCACCCGTCTTGCTCGTGGTGGCGAGGAAATCGCCACCGAAGGACGTGACATTGCGAGTAAGCGCGCCGGTGCCGGTGTCCTCCACGATCCAGCGAGGGCTGTCGCCGTCACCGTCGTAGTGGTTGAGCTTGGACCCGGTCTGGGTCCAGGTGCTGCCACTGCCGCTCTCGGTCCTCCAGGAGCGGAAACGCATGGCGGAGTCGAGCTGCCACGTCTGCCGCTGGGTACCGGAGGTGAGCTGGTAGGCCCGGTCGTTGGCGTAGTAGCCGACCGTGCTGCCCGGCAGTGCCGTAGTGCGGCCGAAGGCGTCGTACGTGTAGCCGCTGTCCACGATCCGATCGCCGCTGTCGTACGCGCTCATCGTGGCGGTGCCACCCGTGGTCGGACAGTCGGCGCCGAGGACCGCAGTAGCGCTGGTGACCGAAGTGCGATTGGAACGCTTGTCCAGTGCGTAGGTGCGGCGGGTGCAGACGTCCGAGGCGATGTCGTCGACCGACGTCAGGCGGCCGGCCTTGTCGTACCGGTAGGTCTGGCTGGACCAGCCGGAGTGCCGGACGACCTGGTCGTGCGCGGACTTGGTCACGCTGTCCGACATGACCGTGGCACCGTCACTGTTCCGCGTGTACACGCGGCTGGTGATCGCGCCGGCCGGGTCGACCTCCTGGGCGAGCGTGTAACCGCCGGGCAGCCTCTGGCTGGTCATGGTGCCGTCGGCGTCGTACCCGGCGGAGAAGGTGCCCGCCACCGAGTCGGTGGTAGAGACCGGAAGTCCGCGCGGCTCCGCCGCCGTGTCGTAGGTGTACGTGACGGAGGACGGGACGGAGTCCGACACCTTGACCATGCGGTCGAGCAGGTCGTACTCGGTCCTGGTGACACCACCGTCGGCGTCCGTGTAGGAGATGAGGCGGCCAAGCTTGTCGTACGCCTTGGTGATAATGCCGCCGGTGGACGAGGTCGTACCGGCCGGGAGGCCGGTGGCCGAGTCGTACACGCTGGTGGAGTCCGGGACCGCCCGGCCCGGTCCGGTCACCGTGGTCTTCAGCCGGCGGCCGGCGTTGTCGAACGTGATGGTGGTGGTGCGGCTCGACCCGTTGGCCGTTTCGATCCGCTTGGTGTTCTGGCCGAAGAAGGCGTACTCGTAGCTGTTGTCAACCACCTGCTTGGGCTGCGAGCCGCCGCCGGTGATCTCACCCGCGGGACCCGTCCAGCACACCGCGTCGGCCCACTCCGGACGACCCTTGCACCAGCCGGTACCGGTCGCCGACCAGTAGACGGAGACACGGGTCGCCGGGTCGGAGCCGGTGGAGCCGGGCTGGCTCACGTCGGTGACGCGGCCCTGGGCGTCGTAGGCCGTGGAGGTGACGAGGTTGAGGCCGCCCGAGTCCGTGATGGTCATCTTCGGCAGGCCCTTGGCCCAGTCGAACAGCGTCTCGTTGACGTGCTTCTCACCCATGTTCGAGTCGTAACCGCGGACCCGGACACCTCTGACGGTGAGTGTGAGCTGGTCCTTGACGACGGCGCTGCCGTCGGTGGGACGGCCGGTGTCGTACTCGCTGACGACCCACTCACGACCCGGGACCGAATCGCCGCCGGTCACCAGGACGGCCGAACCGCTCTTGAGGTCCTGGGTCAGCTCGACCCAGTGCAGCGGACCGAAACTCTCCGTCTCGCGCAGACCATCGGCGCTGTAGTACGTGAGCGTGGACAGCTCCATGGCCCGCTCGGAGTTGGTGAGGGCGTTGATGCCGAGGTCGAGGAGCTTCTCGGCCGCCCCAGGCGCCGTACCCAGGGCCAGCGCCCGGTTACCGGCGGTCAGGCTGCGAACCGGGTTGCCGAAGCGATCGAATTCCTCGGTGCCGATGTGACCGCCCGGCTGCGCCGTATTGACCTCACGCCCTGAGACGCCCAGGTAGTACACGTCCGCGCGCTTGTAGTCGTCAGCGGCGAGGCCGGAGCCGGAGTTCGACGGCGGAGTGACATCACCGGGGAACATGGCCGTGGCGTCGGTCGGGGCGTCGGTCTGGCCCCAGGCCCGTACATCGGACGCGCCCATCTTGTACGGGGCGGCCGACCCGGTCAGCGGGACGTCGTAGACGAGCGTGGTGGAGTTGGTGCCTTCGGCCACGTCGGCCGTGCCACGCTTCAGGCCGGGTCGGCTCGCCTTGAGCAGCATGCCGTCGCCGGCGGTGGCGGCGTTTCCGGCCTTGCCGTAGGTAAACGTCCACGGAAGCTGGCCGGGCGGGGTCAACTGGGTGACCCGTCCTGCGGCGTCGTAGGAGTACGTCGTCTTCAGGGACGGCGTGATCTGCGGGTTCCACGCCTGCCGCAGACGGCCGGCCGTGTCGTACAGATAGTTCTGGACCGCCTTGTACGTCGCCGTGTTGGCGCCGGCCTCGGTGGACCACAGCCGGATCTCCTTGACCTGACCGCTGTAGTCACCGTCGGCGGTGGCGGTGGCGGTGGTCGAGGTCGCGTAGACGAACTCCAGTGAGCGGCAGCCGACGGTGGCCGAGGCCGCCGCACAGGTGGCGTTGGACACGGCCGAGGTCGGAGCGATGACGCGCTTCGGGCGGGCCAGGACCTTGCCGCCGACGACGACCGTCTCGGAGACGACGTTGGAAGTGCTGGAGGCCAGGCCGTTGAGCTTGGACGTGTCGACGACCCAGGTGGTCGCCGAGGCGTCCGGCTTGTTGAAGAGGGTTTCGGCGCCGTCGCTGTCGGTGAGCGCAAAACCGGTGGCGAAGGTGCCCTTGAGCGTCAAATCCTCGGAGCCCGGCTCCGGAATCCAGCCGTTCTGCGCAGCATTGGCGGTGAAGGCGATCGCCTTGCCGCCCTCCTCGACGACGGAGAGAGCCGTGGCCGAGACCTTCTCGATCTGGACATAGTCCGATGCGGCGGTATCGGCGACGGCGCTGCTGGACCACTCCTTGCCGAAGATCGGCATCTGGCCGTCGGTCTGCGCGTTAGGTTCCCGGGAGGAAGCGGTACGGCCCACAGAGAGGCCGAAGTACGAGGCGTCGCCTTCCGACAGCAGGAAGTCACCGGTCAGCAGGTTGACGGTGCCCGGGCCCACCTCCCTCGATGCCGCGCCCGACGCGTTGCGGTCGACGACCGCCGTCAGCGGTTCGGTACTGCCGACCACGCTGTTGGGTCCGGTGAAGTCGGCCTTGATCTGGATCGTGCCGTCCGGGTCGACCGTGTCGGTGGCGTTCCAGACCAGCGGGGCGTTCTTGCCGTCGGTAAGCGGGACGGGCCACGCGGTCAGCCGGTTGCCGCCCGAAGTGACGTCTCCGAGCGGGATCTTCACCCAGGGGTCCGCCTCTGAGCGCCGCCAGGAGAAGGACACCGCGTTGTACTTCGCCGCCTCGACCTCGACGGCCAACGGCAGGCGGCGGGCGGTGCGCTCGCCCTCGGACGGCTGGGCGAAGCCGCCGGAGCCGGCATGGAAGGTGTACTCGATGGGCTCGGACTTGTTGTCGGCCTTGTCGACGGCCCGTACCTGGAGGGTGTGGGTACCGTCCTTGGGCGGGGTAACCGAGATGGCCTTGTCGCCGGCGGCACCGCCGGTGGCGACCTTGGTCCAGGTCAGCCCGTCCAGGGACCATTCGAGCCAGTTGTGGTCGGCGGCAGGCGGGGCGACCGTGAAGGTGCCCGCCTTGCCGGCGCCCTTGACCCACTTGTCCGACGGGTAGTCCGTGGAGACGATCTTCGTCGGGGCGGACGGCGCCTTGGTGTCGACCGTGAAGGTCTTCCACGCCGACCAGCCGGTGTTGTAGTGCGTGCCGTCGTAGGGGCTGGTACGGAACTTGTACGTCTTGCCGTTCGCGAGCAGCCCGGCCGGGACGGTCACCGAGGCAGGCTGGCCCGATGCCACGTACTTCGACACCAGGGCGTTGCCAACCTGCGCGTTGGTGGCGGAGTCGAAGATCTGGAAGGTGCCGTTGACCTTGTCACCGTCGGGGTCGACGAAGGTGTCTCGCAGGGTCGGGGTGGTGGTGTTGACGACGTAGTCGCCGCTGTATGAGAAGTACGGCGGGCCGGCCTCCTGCTTGGTGCCGGTGCGCGGGCGGTAGTTGTAGTTGACGACCAGCTTCGGCGGGTTCGTGGCGGCGTTGGCGGAGTTGACGCGCTTCCACTGGGCCACGACCGCTTCGCTCGTGGCTTGGATGCCCATGTGGCCGCGGGTGGTTTTGGCCGAGGCCCACTCCTGCGTCAGCGCGGTCACATTGGCGTTGATCCAGCCCGCGGGCTGGGTGCTGGTGCACTTGGTGTTGCCGCGGGTCTCGTAGGAGGTGGCCTTCAGGGCCGTCATGGTCGGGCGGTTGGTCCACCGGCTGGAGGTGGAGGCGGCCGGGGAGGACCACACCTCCCACGGGACCGTCGTGCAGTCCTCGTTGGCCGAGTGGAAGTTCCACAGCGACAGCTTCGCGTCGAGGACCAGCGCGTCCTGGATGGGCGTGGTGTTCCAGGAGATGAAGGTCTGCGCGGTGCGCGGGGTGCCGTCGGCGTTCTTGGTACCGGGGTTGCCCCAGTCCAGCTCCGTGTCGGACGACTGGTCGACCGTCACACCCTGCTGCACGTAGGTGTCGAAGACGTTCGAGAGCGAGGAGGTGGAGGGGTCGATGGTGACCGGGTACTTGGTGGCCGGGTCGGCGAGGAAGGCGGCGTCCGGGGTGATCACCAGGTCGACCGAGGCGCCCTTCTGGACCACCTCCAGGCCGACCCTGGCCTTGCGGGTGTGCTCACCGGAGCGCTCGTCGACGGTGGCGTCCCACATCACCGGCGCGGGCATCACGGCCCGCTTCTTGTTCTTCTTGTCGGTGAACAGCACGCTGCCGTCGGCCAGCTGCTTCGCCTTCAGTCCCCTGGCCTTCAGCGGCAGAGTGTACGAGTAGCCGCCCGCGTCACCGGTCTCGGGACGGTGCTTGAGCTCGACGTACTGCTCGAACCCGGTGCGGGTGGCCTCCACGACCACGTCCGCGCCCGGTAAGGCGTTGGAGTACTCCGCCCGCGTACCGTCCAACTTCGGCTGCGGCAGCCCACCCTTCCACCGCAAGGTGATCTGCTGATCGCCCTCTCCCAAAGTCACCAGGTCGGTGGCCTCGACCCGCTGAGCGGCCTCCAGCGACTTCGCCGGGGTCCCGGACCTGCCGGACAGGCGCAGGCCTCCCGGGTGCGCCTTGGGTTCGACGGTCCCGTCGGCCCCCTGGACGAGATCCAGGTCGACCTCGCGCCACTCTCCCGTGGGCTCGTCCTTGAACCGGACGGGACCGGCGGAGAGTTCGGTGGTGAGCGAGCCGTCCTTGTTCACCCAGGTCGTGGAGGTCTCGGTACGCTCCGAGAGCGCCTCGGCCCTCTTGCCGGACAACCGGGCCGCGACCTTCGCCGACGGGATGTCCGCGGCGGAAACGGGGCCCTTGGCCGTTTCCTTGGTGGCCGTCTGCTGTATCTTCTCGCGCGTGAATGCCACCGCTTGGCCGGTGTTGGCGACTACCAGCGCTGTCTCCGCCGCAAGCACCATGGCGGTCAGGACCGCGATCCGGGGCAACAGCCGTCTGTGCCTCTGCAGGGCGACGGCCGAACCTTCCCACTCGCCGGTCGGGCGTGTTCTCTTCGACACGTTCAGTCATCTCTCTTTGGTATGGACATGACGCAGACGCGATCAAAGCAGGGGCACCACGGCCGAAGAAGTGAAAAGTTCACAAGATGCGAAGATCCTGTGAAGCCGCTCACGTGTGCACCTCAAAGGCCCCTTTGAGGGGGACTGGCGGGGTCACGATCACCTCTCCTGGACCGGTCCATAATCGATCGTTAATGATCGAAAACGGAGCGGGGCGAGGATGCAGAGCAGAGCAGCGAAGGGCGTGACGGCCCCGCCGGGGGCGCGGGTCGCGTTAGGCGCACTGGCCGTGGTGGTGATCGGATCACTGGGGCTGGTCGCGCTGGATGTCGCCGCCTCGCCGTTCCACAGGCGCACGGTCACCGCCGGTCTGACCGTGCTGGTGCTGACGCCGGCCGTGCTGCTCGGCCAGTACGCGCCCCCGCCCTACCGGCTGCCGTACCGCTGGAGGTGGGGACTGCTGCTGGTGCAGGCCCTGCTCACCTATGTGCCGTTGGTGGTCTTCCAGCACCGATGGCTCACTCTGCTGGGCTTCCTCGCCGGCGCCGTGATGCTCACCCTGCCGCCCGCCAACTCCGTTCCGGTCGCCCTGGCCGTCGTCGCCAGCGGGCCGCTGCTCATCCGTACGGGCGTGGTCGAGAGCAGCCGCGGTTCACTGGTCGCGCTGCTCAGCGCGGCGATCACGGCGAGCACGGTCTTCGCGGTCACCCATCTCGCCCTGCTCTGCTCGCGGTTGTACGGCAGCAAGGAGCAGACGGCCCGGCTCGCCGAGCAGCGTGCCCAGGCGCGTATGCGGCAGGACCTGCACGATCTGGTGGGGTCGTCGCTGGTGGCCATCGCGATGCGAGCGGAGAACGCGCTGCGCGCGGACGCCTCCGCCGAGTCCGCCGGGGCGGCGCTGACCGAGGTAGTCGAGCTGGCCCGGCGGACGCAGGAGGACGTACGGCTGATCAGCGGCGCCGGGGCGACCCGCTCGCTGGCCGACGAGTTCGCCCGGGCGCAGCGGCTGCTGACCACCTCGGGGATAGGGGTGCGCGCCTCGCTGCCGCCGCGCCTCGAACTGGACGACGCGGTGACGGGGTGCCTGCGGTCGGTGCTCCATGAGGCGGTGGGCAACCTGCTGGAGCACAGCCGTGCCACGTTCTGCGAGATCGAACTGCGCGCCGACGAGGACGGCGTCCGGCTGATCGTCAGGAACGACGGTGTCGCCGCCGGCGCGGCGCCGGCCTCCGCCCCGGCGGCCGGGCGTGGCACGGGTCTCGCCGGGCTCAGGGGCCGGGTCGTCGCGCTCGGCGGGACGCTGCACTCCGGTCCGGAGGGCCGGGAGTTCCGGGTCGCGGCGGTGCTGCCGCTGGGGTGACGGCGCGGCCCGGCAATCGCGGCCGGGGGCGTATCCGGGCAAGCCGAAGGCCCCGTCGCTTGTGAGCGGCGGGGCCTTCGGCCACATGGGAAGGAGGTCCGGGGACCTCCCGATTGTGGAGATGGCGGGAATCGAACCCGCGTCCACCGGTGCGGAACCAGGGCTTCTCCGTGTGCAGTCCGCTTCGCTTTTCTCGGCCCCGGAGATCACGCGGACAAGTCTCCGACGGGCTCAGTCACTGTTAGATTTCCCTCTTCACCCCGTGACCGGGATCAAGGTTTAGTCCCCTAGCTGATGCCAGGATCCGGGTCGGGAACAGCCCCGGGCTGACACTCCCTTAGTAGGAGGCTCGCTCTGCTACCTGAGATCAGGCAGCGAGGGCGAAGGCCTGCTGGGAGGAATCGCGCTTGGTATTGGCGATTATTTTTTTCGGCCTGTGGTTTACGAGATCATGGCCGCTTCCTCGACACGCTTCCCCTGCTTCGACAACCGCTGTCGAAACCGATCATCCCCATGTTGATTTTTCAATGCGCGGCCCTTCGGGAAGGACCCGCACCCTCTGTCGGGTGCGCTGCCATCGTACGTGAGCAACGCGGGTGAGTGCCAGCGTATTCCCCCGGGCGGAGGGCCCAGGCACGCTGCTTACGGCGGCCCTAGGCGCGCTGCTTGCGGCGGGCCGCCGAGACCGCCCGGTCCGTCTCGCGGCGGTCCTGCTTCTCGCGGAGCGTCTGCCGCTTGTCGTACTCCTTCTTGCCCTTCGCCAGCGCGATCTCGACCTTGGCGCGGCCGTCCTTGAAGTACAGGGCGAGGGGCACGATCGTGTGACCCGTCTCCTGAGACTTGGACTCCAGCTTGTCGATCTCGTCCCGGTGCAGCAGCAGCTTCCGCTTGCGGCGGGCGCTGTGGTTGGTCCAGGTGCCCTGGCTGTACTCGGGCACATGCACGTTGTGCAGCCAGGCCTCGTGCCCGTCCAGCTGCACAAACCCGTCGACCAGCGAGGCCCGCCCCTGGCGCAGTGACTTCACCTCGGTACCCATGAGCACGAGACCGGCCTCGTAGGTGTCGAGGATGTGGTAGTCGTGCCGCGCCTTCTTGTTCTGCGCGATCAGCTTGCGCCCTTTTTCCTTAGCCATAGTGCGGCCCATTTTCGCACTACGGAGGGCGTCCACGGGAAACGGATTACCGAGGGTGCGCCCACCGTCACGAGGCGTCGCCCAGGCCGCCGAGCACCGTCTCGGCCCGCTCCAGCGCCTGGCGGTCGGCCTCCAGGTCGGGGGTGATGCCATGCCCGTCGACGCTCCGGCCCGAGGGGGTGCGGTAGTGCCCGACGGTCAGCTCCGCGACGGAGCCGTCGGGCAGTCGGCTCGGCATCTGGACCGAGCCCTTGCCGAAGGTGCGGGTGCCCACCACGACGGCCCGGCCGCGGTCCTGGAGGGCCCCGGTGAGCAGTTCGGCCGCGCTCATCGTGCCGCCGTCGACGAGCACCACCATCGGTCGGGTGGTGTCGCCGTCCGCCCCTGCGTGCAGGGCGCGCTGCCGGCCCTTGACGTCGTAGGTCGCCACCAGCCCGCCGTCCAGGAAGGCGCCCGCGGCGGTGACGGCCTCGGCGACCAGACCGCCGGAGTTGCCGCGCAGGTCGAGGACGATCCCGTCGCCCCGGGGCGCACGGTCGGCGGCCCTGCGGACGAGGGCGCCCGCCCCCTTGGTGAAGGCGGCGACCCTGATCACGGTGACACCGACGCCGAGCCGCCGCGCCGTCACCGGGTCCGTGGAGAGCCGGGCCCGGCGCACCACCGCGTCCCAGGTGCGCGTGGCGCGCTGGAGACCGAGCCGGACCCGGGTGCCGGCGGGCGCGTCGTCGGGGTCGCCGCGCAGCAGGGAGACGACCTCGGTGACGGGCCTGCCGTCGACGTCCACGCCGTCCACGCTGCGCAGCCGGTCGCCGGTGCGGATCCCGGCGGTGGCCGCGGGCGAACCGGGCTGCACCCGGCTCACCTCGATCCGGCCGTCGCGCTCGCGCCGGGCCGACAGACCGACCCCGGTGTACCGGCCGTCGAGGGCCTCCTCGAACTCCTGGTACTCGGCCCGGGAGTACACGGCCCCCCAGCGGTCCCCGCTGCGGCTGACCGCCCGCTCGGCGGCCTCCACGGGGGAGGTGCCGGCGGCCATCGCCCTGGCGGCCGCCTCGGTGACGTCGTCGTCGCGTCCGGCCCGGTCCGCCGGGCCCGCCGCGGGGGAGGTCCCCGTGGGCTCCTCGAACGATCCGGTCGCGGCGCCCGCGACGAGGACGCTCGCGAAGACCAATGTCAGAGCCACCCCGTGGCGGATGCGACGGGGCTGACAGAACAGGTCATGGCCTGACATGCGGGTGAGTCTAGGACAACGCAAAGGGGCGCACGGGCAGTTGCCCGCGCGCCCCCATTGAGGTGCGTCACACCTTCAGATACTTGCGCAGCGCGAAGAAGGCGGCCAGCGCCGGCATCAGCAGGCTGGTGGCCAGTATCAGCGGCAGCTTGGTCAACACGGCGTCCCAGCCGATGAAGTTGATCAGGTTGAGCTTGTGGGACAGATCGAGGCCGTGGTCGATGAGGAAGTACCGGCCGATCAGCAGGAATCCACAGGCGACCGTGCCGCCGATGAGCCCCGCGACGGCGGCCTCCATGATGAACGGCGCCTGGATGTAGAAGCCGGAGGCGCCGACCAGACGCATGATGCCGGTCTCCCGGCGGCGGCTGAACGCCGAGACGCGCACGGTGTTGACGATCAGCATCAGCGCGACGACCAGCATCATCGCCATGACCGCGCGGGCGGCCCAGTTCATGCCGTTGAGCAGTCCGAAGAGGTTGTCGAGGATGTTCTTCTGGTCCTGCACCGACTGGACGCCGTCACGGCCGTTGAAGGCACTCGCGATGATCTTGTACTGCTCGGGCTTCTTCAGCTTGATGCGGTACGACTCCTGCATCTGGTCCGGCGTGAGCGAACTGGCCAGCGGGGAGTCGCCGAACTGCTCCTTGTAGTGCTTGTAGGCCTCGTCCTGCGTCTCGGGGGTGACCTTCTCGACGACCGTGGTCATCTTGTTCAGGTCGTCGAGGATCTGCTTCTTCTGCTCCGCGGTGACCGCGCCCTTGGCGCAGTTGGAGTCGGAGGTCGCGTCGCTCTTGTTGCAGAAGAAGATCGAGACGTTGACCTTGTCGTACCAGTAGCCCTTCATCTGGTTCACCTGGTCGCTCATCAGGAGCGAACCACCGAACAGGGCGAGGGACAGGGCGACCGAGACGACCACCGCGAAGGTCATCGTCAGATTGCGGCGGAGACCGACACCGATCTCGGACAGTACGAACTGGGCGCGCATGGCGTCTGCTCAAGCCTTTCCGTGGAACTCAGTGCTGGTAGCCGTAGACGCCGCGCGCCTGGTCGCGGACGAGGAGGCCCTTCTCCAGCTCGATGACGCGTTTGCGCATCTGGTCCACGATGTTCTGGTCGTGGGTCGCCATCACCACGGTCGTGCCCGTCCGGTTGATCCGGTCGAGCAGTTTCATGATGCCGACGGAGGTCTGCGGGTCGAGGTTGCCGGTGGGCTCGTCGGCGATCAGCAGCTTGGGCCGGTTGACGAACGCCCGCGCGATGGCGACGCGCTGCTGCTCACCACCGGACAGCTCGCCGGGCCTGCGGTCCTCCTTGCCGCTGAGCCCGACCAGATCGAGCACCTGGGGCACGGACTTGCGGATCTCACCACGCGTCTTGCCGATGACCTCCTGTGCGAAGGCCACGTTCTCGCCGACCGTCTTGTTGGGCAGGAGCCGGAAGTCCTGGAAGACCGTCCCCAGCTGGCGGCGCATGTGCGGCACCTTCCAGTTGGAGAGGCGGGCGAGGTCCTTGCCCAGCACATGCACCTGGCCGTGGCTGGCGCGCTCCTCGCGCAGGATCAGCCTCAGAAAGGTGGACTTACCGGAGCCGGAGGACCCCACCAGGAAGACAAACTCACCCTTCTCCACTTCGAGGGAGACATCCCTGAGTGCGGGGTGGGCCTGTTTGGGGTAGACCTTGGACACGTTGTCGAATCGGATCACGGATACACCACGGGCCGTCGGGGGTAGGTGACCGTGACCTTACGCGACTCGGGTGTGGGTGCGCAGTCGCCGATCGGGGTTTGCGCGGGAGTCATGTGGTTTGTCCGCGCGCCATGAAGGTTCCGTGCGTTCCGCGAACGATTTCGGGCGGTGACGGTGCACCGGTGCGGCACGGGCCCGGTGCCCGGCCGGGCGGGGAGGCCGCGCCGAAATCGACGGAACCTGGCACAGTGGGGTGGGGAACGGTTGCGTTCCCGGAGACGTTGTGTACGTGAGAGCGGCACAAGGAGGGCGAGGCGCATGACGTACGACCGATTGGTGTGCGCGAACTGCGCTGCGCCCGTCAATGAGGGTCGTTGCCCGGTCTGCCGCGCCAGCCGGGAGCGGCTCCAGCAGGAGAGCCCCTGGTCGGGGCTGAATCCGACGGCGCTGATCGTGCTCCTGGCCATATTGATCGCGGCGCTTGCGGTGGTGGCGCACCAGACGGTGTGACAGATGTGACAGGACAGAAAGAGGCCCGGGGCAGGTGCCCCGGGCCTTTCTCATGCGCCGCCCGCGGCCGCGGAGGTGTGGATCACCTCCGCGGGCACGGGGTCACGCCCGTCACGACCGCCGCTCAGGCAGCGGCGCCGCCACGGCCCTCCATGAGGCGGGGCAGCATACGGAAGCCGAAACCGCCGGCGATCATCGTGGCGGCACCGATCAGCAGGAAGGCGGTCTGGCCGGCACCCGTCTCGGCCAGCTCCTTGCCGTTCCCCTGAGCGGTGGTGCCGCTGCTGGAGCCGGTGTCGGTCAGGACCGAGGAGCCCTTGTCCTGCTGGACCGGGTGGTTGCCGCCGTCGGGGATGCTGCCCCCGCCGCCCGAGTTGCCGCCACCGTTCGAGCCGCTGCCGCCGGTACCGCCACCGTTGCCCGAGCCACCGTTGTCGCCCGAACCGCCGTTGCCGCCCGAGCCACCGTTGCCGCCGGAGCCGCCGTTGCCGCCCGGGGTGCCCGAGCCGTCGCCCGGGGTTCCGGAGCCGTCGCCCGGGGTACCCGAACCGTCGCCCGGAGTGCCGGAGCCGTCACCCGGGGTACCCGAACCGTCGCCCGGGGTGCCGGAGCCGTCACCCGGGTCGCCCGAACCGTCACCCGGGTCGCCCGGCTCACCGGAGCTGTCGCCCGGGTCGGTCGGGTCGGTGCAGGCGACGATGTCACAGTCGTCGCCCCCGTCACCCGGGTCGTCGGCGGTGGTCAGAGTGGCCGACACATTGAGGTCGAGAGCCGAAGCGGCACCCGCGGCGGTCAGCGAAGCACCGGCGGCGATCATCGCGCCGGCGGCTATGCGCGCCACACGGACCCGCGTCTTTTTTGTCATCTGCCTGCTACCCCCAGTAGCCGATCGTCAATGGAGCAGCGCACGGGGCCGCGGCATCGGGGACGGCTGTGATCGAGCCCCCCGGTTCACATGCACCCCGTAGATACGCATGCCGCGCATCACCCTTCCGACTTTTCACAGCAACGTCAAGGACGTTGCGCGCGGAATGCGGCCTCTGCGGTCCTTTGCGAAAGAGGGAAGGCTGTGAGTGTGATGTAAAACCCGGACATCGGGCAAAAGAGAAGGCAACTACCCTTAGGGAAAGGGCAGTTGCCTTGTCGACAAAGCGTTGTCCCGCGACGGCGGTCTCGCCGTTCGCGTCGGGACTACTTCTCCTGCTGCTTGCGCCAGCGGATGCCGGCCTCGATGAACCCGTCGATCTCACCGCTGAACACGGCCTCGGGGTTGCCGACTTCGTGCTCGGTCCGCAGATCCTTGACCATCTGGTACGGGTGCAGGACGTACGAACGCATCTGGTTGCCCCAGGAGTTGCCGCCGTCCCCCTTGAGGGCGTCCATCTTGGCCTGCTCCTCCTGCCGGCGCCGCTCGAGGAGCTTGGCCTGCAGCACGTTCATCGCGGTGGCCCGGTTCTGGATCTGGGACCGCTCGTTCTGACAGGTGACGACGATGCCGGTGGGGAGGTGGGTGATACGCACCGCGGAGTCGGTCGTGTTGACGCCCTGGCCGCCGGGTCCGGAGGAGCGGAAGACATCGACGCGAAGGTCCGACTCGTCGATCTCCACATGGTCGGACTGCTCGACGACGGGAAGCACCTCCACACCCGCGAAGGAGGTCTGGCGCCGGCCCTGGTTGTCGAAGGGCGAGATACGGACCAGCCGGTGCGTCCCCTGCTCGACGGAGAGGGTGCCGTAGGCGTAGGGCGCCTGGACGGCGAAGGTGGTGGACTTGATGCCGGCCTCTTCGGCGTACGAGGTCTCGTAGATCTCGGTCTTGTAGCCGTGCTGCTCGGCCCAGCGCAGATACATGCGCTGGAGCTTCTCGGCGAAGTCGGCGGCGTCGACGCCACCGGCCTCGGCGCGGATGTTGACGAGCGCCTCACGGGCGTCGTACTCGCCGGACAGCAGGGTGCGGACCTCCATCTCGTCCAGCGCCTTCCTGACCTCGGCGAGTTCGGCCTCGGCCTCGGCGAGGGTGTCCGGGTCGTCCTCGGCCTCGGCGAGCTCGAAGAGCACATCGAGGTCGTCGATCCGGCCGCGCAGGGCCTCGGCCTTCCGCACCTCGGACTGGAGGTGGGAGAGCTTGCTGGTGATCTTCTGCGCCTCGTCCGGGTTGTCCCACAGGGACGGCGCGGCCGCCTGCTCCTCGAGCACGGCGATGTCTGCCCTCATCTTGTCGAGGTCCAGAACGGCCTCGATCGACTCCATGGTCGAGGAGAGGGACTTGAGCTCTTCGGATACATCGACGACTGCCACGCATCCAGCGTAACGGCTCCGCCGGGCGGCGATCGCAGGGTGACCGTCGGTTACCCCGTGCGCCCGGCGGCGGAGAACCGTGACGGGAAGTGGGACGGGGCGGGGCGTCGCGGGGCAGCCGGTGCTTTCGGAACTCGCCCTACGGCACGGCCGGGGCCGAGTTCCCGGTGGGCGGAGGTTGTCCGCCGTCCTCGTCGGACACGGCCAGCCAGGTCCCCACGCCGACCGCGGCCAGCACCACCGTGCTCACGGCGGCCAGGACGATCCTGCGGCGGCGGGCCTGCGCACGGCGGCGGGCCGAGCCCGGGCGCGGGGCGCCCACCGCCCGGGGCACCCGGGCGGTGCCACGGGCGCCGCCCGCCAGCTCGTCCGGCATCGGCACCCGCATCGAGGTGTGGGTGTCCCGGTTGGAGTCCGGCCTGGCCCCCGGCACCAACGGCACCGCCCCACGGCGTTCCCGCGCCGCCTCGGGCCTGCCCGGCACGGCCTCGGGGGCCTCCTGCTCCGTCTCCGCGTCCGGTTCGTCCACGTCCAGCGGCGGAATGCCTGCCAGCAGCGGCAGTTGCTCCCGCAGCCGGGCCGCCAGCTCCGACGCCCGCAGCCGCGACGCCGGCGCCTTGGCCAGGCACTGCACCATCAGCCGCCACAGCTCGTCCGGGATGCCGGGGAGCGGAACCACCGTCTCCGTGACATGGCGGCGCAGCACCGCCCCCGGATGGCCGCCGCCGAACGGGGTGAAGCCCGCAAGCAGCTCGTAGAGGACCGTCATCAGCGCATAGATGTCCACGGCCGCGCTCGGCGGCAGGCCCTCCACGACCTCCGGCGCCAGATAGTCGGGAGTGCCGATGATCTTCGTCGCGCGGGTGCGGCGCGGGGAGTCGATCAGCTTCGCCACACCGAAGTCCGTGAGCAGCGCCGGGTGCGCGCCGCCGGGGCCCAGCGGCCCCTCCATGTCCAGCAGCACATTCTCCGGCTTCACATCGCGGTGCACCACGCCCGCCGCGTGTGCCGCCGCCAGCCCCTCCGCCACGTCCGCCACGATCGCGACCGCCGCCTCGGGCGACAGTCGGCGCTCCCGGTCCAGGCGGGTCCGCAGATCGGTGCCCCGGACCAGGTCCATGACCAGTGCCAGGTCGTTGCCGTCGACCACCAGGTCCCGTACGGACACGACATGGGGATGCTCCAGCCCCAACAGCGCCGTGCGCTCCCGGACGAAGCGGCCCACGAGCTCCTGGTCGGACGCGAGGTCCTCGCGCAACAGCTTGACGGCGACGGGCCCGTCCGGCCCCTCGCCCAGCCACACCGTGCCGGCGCTCCCCCGTCCCAGAATCTGGTTCGCGGTGTACCGGCTGCCGATCTTCCGTGCCAAGGCTGCTCCTACTGGGGACGCGTGGTGCCGACGCTGCGCCGTTCCGGGAACCGGTCCGGCGGCGGCTGGCGCCGACCCGCGGGTCCCGGTCGACAAACCTACGCGTCCGGAGCGACGGCCTTCACCGCCGAGACGGAAATCATCCGTTGGGTGTCGACAAATCCCCATGCCCGGACCGCTCCGGGGTCGTGCCGGGGGCATGCGCCGCGCCGACGGCCCGTCGCCCCCGGCTCCTCAGCTGCTCTAGCCGAACCACCCGGTCACCGTGTCGTACCAGTCCTTCAGCTGGTCCCAGTACGTGTTCGTGGTGCCGAGCCAGCCCTGGAGCGGACTGAACTCCCACACCAGCCACCCCGCGACGAACAGGATGAGGACCATGAACAGGCACCCCTTCAGGCAGCCGAGTCCCGGGATCTTCATCGGGTTGGCGCTGCGCTGCCGCGGCGGACGCGGCTCGCGCGCCGGCCGCGGGGCGGGCTGCTGAGGCTGCTGGGGCGCGGGCGCATACCGCTGGGGCTGCTGCTGCGGGGCGGGTGCGTACTGCTGCCGCTGGGGCTGCTGCTGCGGGGCGGGCGCGTACTGCTGCCGCTGGGGCTGCTGCTGATATCCGTACCCGGGCCCGGGCTGCTGCGGCCGCTGCTGGGGACGCGCGACCTGCCGCTGCGGCCTGCGGCGCAGCGGGTCCTGCTCCGGGTCGAGGTACTGGACCTGGGTCTGTTCGTTGCGGTCGCGGGCCGCGCGCAGCTGGTTCTGCCAGGGGTGCGGCTCCTGCTGCCCGGGCTCGGCCCCCGGCGGCACCGGCGGCAGCACCGCCGTGGGGTCGGCCGCGCCGGTGTTCGGCAGCATGGCGGTGGGGTCCGCGGAGTCCACGGTGTGCGGCAGGACGCTGGTGGCCGCGTTCGGGTCGAAGGAGGCCGAGCCCTGCGGCAGCACCTGGGTGGCGTCGGCGGCGCCGGGCACGGCGGCCGGGGCCGGGTCCGGCCCGAGCAGCGCGCCCACACCCTCGGCGGCGGCGATCTGCGCGGAGTTCGCATGCACCCCGACGCCCTCCGCCACGACCCTCAGCGCCCGCGCCAGGTTCTCGGCGCTGGGCCGGTCGTCCGGGTTCTTGCGCAGACAGCGGTCGATGACCGTCCACAGCGGGTCGGGCACCGTGGAGGGACGGCGGGGCTCCTCGCTCAGATGCTGGTGAAGCACTTCGAGGGCGGTCGCCCCGGCGAACGGCGGGCGCCCGGTGATCAGCTCGTACAGCAGGATGCCGGCGCCGTAGATGTCGACGGCGGAGGTCTGCGGACGGCCCTCGGCGGACTCGGGGGCGACATAGGCGGGCGTGCCCACGAACTCATGGGTACGGGTGAGACCGGGCGAGTCGGCCAGTCGGGCGATACCGAAGTCGGTCAGCATCGGGTGCATCTGCCCGTGCTCCTGCTTGAGCAGGACGTTCGCGGGCTTGAGGTCGCGGTGCACCACTCCGTCCGCGTGGCTCGCGGCCAGCGCGTCGGCGATCTGCGCGGTGAGCAGGGATGCGGCGACCGGCGAGAAGGGGCCGTTGTCGCGGAGGTAGCGGTGCAGGTCGGGACCCTCGACCAGGTCCATGACCAGCGCCAGCAGATCGCCCTCGACCACCAGGTCCCGCACCCGCACGATGTTCGGGTGGGTCAGGCGCAGCAGGACGGACCGCTCCCGCAGGAACCGCATCACGATGTCCGCGTCGCTCGCCAGCTCCTCCTTGAGGACCTTGATCGCCACGGTCTCGCCTGGCTGGCCCGCGACGGCCGCCTCGGCGCCCGCGGCCTCCCGCTGGCTGGCACGCCAGACGGTGCCCGTGGCGCCGCGTCCGAGCGGTTCCACGAGCAGGTATTTGCTGCCGACCGGCCGCACGTCATGCGCTCCCTGCTGCTTGCTTGCCTGGTACGTCCACCGTGCTACTGGTGTTCCGCCCCACTGTAGTGCCGTCGCTCGCGGCACCGGGCGGTCGGCGGCCCGTCCGTACACCGCCGTATTCCACCGTCATGGGCGTCATTCCACAACCGCGGAGGACGGCGGCGAGATCACCGCGCCCCGCACCACCCGCACCTCCGTCTCCGTGGGGGTACGACGAGAAGACGTCCGCCTCGGTGACCAGGTTGCCCGAACCAGGCGTGAGCGGTCTCAAGCGGACCGCGGCCGGGCACCGCGCAGGCATTTTTGGGGGCAGAGCCGACCAATCAAGATCACATGGCTGCGGGCGGCGGGCGCACTGTCCGTGGCAGGTGCGAGGATGCTCCCCGTACTGGCCGATGTGTTCGTGTGCGGTGGGGGGAAGTAGCGGTGGGGGACCGCGACTTCGGCTCCGTCCCCGTGCGCGGGCGTCCGCGCAGAAGGGACCGCTGACGGCGATGCAGATCCGGCTGACCGTCGTAGATCCGCAGGGCCCGCCCCCCACCTCACGGGCCCGCGCCGCAAGCTGCGATGTGCTGGTCACCGCGCCCGCCGGGACGGCGCTGGCCGCGGTGGCCTCGGCCCTGGCCGCGGCGGCGGGAGCGGGCGGGGGTGCCTCCTCGAGCGAACGGGGCCGGGAGCCCGGGAGCGGGCCCGTGGTGCTGTACGCGGGCACGGAGCGGCTGGACGCACAGCGTTGCACCCTGGGCGAGCCGCCGCTGCTGGACGGCGCGGTGCTGACCCTGGGCGCTCCCGCGGAGCCGGGCCCCGAGCCGGACGAGGACGCGGCCCAGCTCCATGTGGTCGCGGGCCCTGACGCGGGCGGTGTCCATCTGCTGCACGGCGGGGTGATCCGCATCGGCCGGTCCGCCGACGCGGACGTGCCGCTGGACGACCCGGACGTCTCCCGGCTGCACTGCGCGGTCACGGTCACCGCCGACGGCCGGGTCTCGGTCGCCGACCTGGGCTCCACCAACGGCACGGTGCTCGACGGCCGCCCGGTGACCGACCAGCCGGTGCGTCTCGCCCCGGGGGCCCTGCTGCGCCTCGGCGAGTCCTCCCTGCGGCTGGCCGCGTCCCGCGGCATAAGGTCCGTGGGCACGGCGCCGGACGGCGAGGGACATGTCCGCGTCCTCGGAGAGGAGCCGGGAGGCACGACGACGGCCGAGCCGCGCGCACGCACGGGACGGGTGAGCGGGTTCGCGCCCGGCGCCGCCAGGGGCGGCCGCACCGGCGGCGACGGCACCCCACGGGACGGACGGCACGGCTCCGGCACCGCCGCCCCGGAGCCCGGTCCTGCCCGCACGGACCGCCCCACCCCGGCCGGGAGCCTCTCCGGTGACACCCATCATGGCTTCGGCGACACCGCCTGGGGCGCCTCGGGCGGCCACGCCCCGGGAGCACAGGAGCACCGGACCGGGGAACCGCTGTCCCCCGGTCCCTCGGGTCCACCCCGCCGACCGGAGGAGGGCCCCGCGGCGCCGGCCGTACCGGAGCAGGGCGGCGCCCCCTCGGTCGAGAACCCGGTCCCGGTGTCCGGGGGCGCGATGGTGTTCGACGGCACCCGCAAGGGCACCCCGCCCCGGGGCATCCAGGTGCCGCCGGGCCTGCGCAGGCGCGGCGCGTTCACCGCATGGGCGCGCCGGCTCGCCGGGAGCCGCTTCGACCAGGGCGGCGCCGGGCGGACGGCGTACGAGGAGGGGGGCGTCCCGGCCTTCGCGGCCCTCCAGGCCCGGGCCCCGGAGAAGTGGCCCGACCCCGCGGCCCTGCTGCTGACCGCGCTCGGCCCCGGACCGCGGCTGTGGGAGCGCGGCCCCGACCATCCCGAGGCGCTCACGGTGCGGCTTGGCACGGCCGACCGGGTGTCGCCGGACGGCTCCGGGGTGCTGCCCGCCGTCCCGGTGACCGCCGGGCTGCGCGAGGTGGGCGCGCTGGGTCTGGCCGGGCCCCGGGAGCGGCTGACCGGGCTGGCCCGCGCGGTGCTGGCACAGCTCGCCGCGCTGCACTCCCCCGATGCCCTGGAGCTGGTCCTGATCAGCGCCGATCGCTCCCGTCCACTGGCGGAGCGCACCGCCGACTGGTCCTGGCTCGGCTGGCTCCCCCAGGTCCGCCCGGGCCACGGCCAGGACTGCCGGCTGCTGCTGGCGTACGACGCCGACCAGGCGGTGGCCCGTACGGACGAGCTGCTGCGCCGGCTCAAGGACCACCTGGCGGAACCG
This sequence comes from Streptomyces nodosus, assembly GCF_008704995.1. Lineage (NCBI taxonomy): Bacteria > Bacillati > Actinomycetota > Actinomycetes > Kitasatosporales > Streptomycetaceae > Streptomyces > Streptomyces nodosus. The sequence goes on along the minus strand of NZ_CP023747.1, from coordinate 3,069,592 downwards.
GCGGGCTCCCCCGCCACGTCCGGTGCCGCTCGCCCCACGGTCACGGACCACACGACCGGCACGGACCGCGTCACCGGCGCGACGGGCCCGTCCGGCCCGACCGGCCGCACGTACGGCAGCTGGCACCACCCGGCCGCTCAGGACGCCCCCGCGCGGCGAGGCGCCGGCCGACGCCGTCCCTCCCCGGTGCAGGACGGCGCCTTCACCGGTCCCTGCACGGTGGTGGTCGTGGACGGCGATCCCGGTGCCGAGGTGCGCGAGGCCCTGGTGCGGCTGGCACGGGACGGCGCGCGGGCCGGGATCCATCTGCTGTGCCTGGCCGAGGCGCCCTCCTGCTCACCCGCCTCACCGGTGACCCAGACCTATGAGGCGGCCTGCGCGGTCTCACCGGCGTTCCGTGAGTGCGGTGCCGTCGGTCTGCTGAGCGGCGATGTGGCGACGGCCCTGCGACTGCTGCGGGTCGCGCCCGGGGAGGGCACGGACAGCGTGCGCGGCACGCGTGCCCCGGTGGGGCACGGCACGGTCGCCGCCGTGGACGCGGTGTCCCCGGCCTGGGCGGAGCGGTTCGCCCGGGCGCTCGCCCCGCTGCGCCCGGACGGCGGCGGGGACCGGCACCCACGGGTGTCGGCGCCGTTGCCGCAGATGGCGCGGCTGCTGGACGAGCTGGGGCTGGCACGGGCCACCCCCGCCTCCCTGATGGCGCGCTGGGCGGACGCGACGGACGACCCCGGGGCGCCGGGCGGGCGCGCCTGGGCGGTGCTGGGCGCCGGTCCCCGCGGTCCGGTCCCTCTGGATCTGGCCGCGGAGGGACCGCATCTGCTGATCGAGGGACCGCCCGGCAGCGGCCGTACGGAGCTGCTGCGCTCGATCGCCGCGGCGCTGGCGTCGGTCGAGCGTCCGGACCGGCTGGGGCTGGTGCTGGTCGACGGCCGCGACCGCGCGGAGAACGGCGCGCGGGGCGGTGACGGCCTCGGGGTGTGCACGGATCTGCCGCATGTCACCACCCATCTCGCGGCCAACGACCCGGTGCGCATGCGGGAGTTCGCGCAGTCCCTCAGTGCCGAGCTGAAGCGGCGGGCCGAGCTGCTGGGGCGGCTCGGTTTCATCGAATGGCACCTCCAGCGGGAGGTGTCGGGCAGCCGGATCGTGCCGCAGCGGGCGGGGGGTTCGGCCTCGGGCGACCTGGACTCGCCGCCGAGCACCACCCTGCGGCTGCGGCCGGGGGCGAAGCGCCGGCAACCGGAGCCGGGGCCCGCGCTGGCCCGGCTGGTGGTGCTGGTCGACGACCTGGACGCACTGCTGTCCCCGGCGCTCGGCTCACCGGGCCGCCCGGCGGCCGGGTCGGTCGTCAGGGCGCTGGAGGCGGTGGCCCTGCACGGGGGCCGGCTCGGGGTGCATCTGGTGGCCGCCACGCACCCGGGCGGACGGACGGCGCAGTGGGAGCCGGCCCGCACGGCCCCGCTGCGCATCGCCCTGGAGGAGGTGTCCTCGGGCGCGGACGAACCGGCCCCCGGCCGTGGACGGTTGACGAGACCGGACGGCACGATGACGCCCTTCCAGGGCGGGCGGATCACGGGGCGCATCCCTCGCACGGCGACGCTCCGCCCCACGGTCGTCCCGCTGGAGTGGCATCGCATGGGCGACCCGCCGACCCGGCGTCCGGTCCGCGAGCTGGGGAACGGGCCCACGGATCTGGCCCTGTTGGCGAGCGCGCTGGAGAGGGCGGCACGGTCGGTGTCGGCGACCGAGGTCCCCTCACTGCTGTGACCGGGGCTCCTCGGTCACGGGCGTGTTCGTCCCGAGGGTGATCCCGCGGGGCCGTCCGCCGCGCGCTCCCGCGGCGGTTCGCCTCCGGCGGCCCGTCGGGCAGCGTCAAACGGCGCCGTCCGCACGGAAGTTCACGGGTGGGCCGGGCCCCGGCCCGCTCCTCGCCGTTCACCTGGGTTTTCCACCCGCGTTCCCCCGCTTGCCACGTCCGGCGTAACCAAAGGGCGTCATCGGCCGTTTCCGGGCAGTATGCCCGCGCCGATCCCATGGATGCCCGTTGCCCAGGTTCAGTGTCATCGTCCCCGCGTTCAAGGTTCAGGCGTACCTCCAGGAATGCCTCACCTCCGTGCTGGAACAGTCGTACACGGACTTCGAGGTGATCGCCGTGGACGACTGCTCACCCGACGCCTGCGGCGCGATCGTCGACGAGTTCGCCGCCCGTGACCCCCGGGTGCACCCGGTGCATCTGCCGCAGAACATGGGACTCGGCCGGGCCCGCAACGCGGCGCTGGAGCGGGCGAGCGGCGACTATCTGCTCTTTCTGGACGGCGACGACACCCTGACCCCGGGCGCGCTGCGGGACATCGCCGACCGGCTGAAGGAGACCTCCGACCCGGATGTGCTGGTCTTCGACTACGCCCGCACGTACTGGACCGGCCAGGCCGTCCGCAATCAACTCGCCCATCTGCTCGACGAGGAGGGCCCCGCGCCGTTCCGCCTGGACGACCGCCCCGGCCTGCTGTCCCTGCTGATGGTGGTGTGGAACAAGGCGTACCGCCGGGAGTTCGTCGAGCGCGAGGGCTTCGCCTTCCCTCCCGGCTACTACGAGGACACCCCCTGGACGTTCCCGGTGCTGCTGAGCGCGGACACCCTCGCCACCCTCGACCGGGTCTGCGTCCACTACCGCCAGCGCCGCCGGGGCAGCATCCTCGGCTCCACCAGCCGCAAGCACTTCGACGTCCTCGACCAGTACGACCGGGTCTTCGCCCATCTCGACGCGCACCCCGGACTCGCCCACTGGCGGCCCGCGCTGTTCCACCGCATGGTCGGCCATCTGGCCACGGTCTACACCCGGCGCGACCGGCTGCCCCGGGACAGCCGCGCCGAGTTCCTGCGCCGGGCCCGCGCCCACTACCGCCGCCATCGCGTCCCGGGCCCCCCACTGGAACCGCGGCATCTGCTGATCCGTTTCGGCGCCCATCGCACCTACCGCCTGCTGTCCGCGGTGTCCCGGCCGGCGCGCGGAGTCCGGCGCACGGCCGCCCGGACCGGCCGCCGGCTGACCGCTCTCGCGCTGCGGGCGCACTACCGCGTCCAGCTCCGCCTCCCGCTGCGCGCCGACCGGGCCGTCTTCACCCGTGACGGGGGAGGCGTCTACGGCTGCAACCCGGGCGCCCTGGAGTCGGCGTTCCGTCAGCTGGTCCCGCACATCCGCACGGCGTGGATCGCCCGGCCCGAGCACCAGCACACCGTCCCGGTCGCCACCCGCCGGCTGCGGCCCGGCTCGGCCGCGTACTGGACCGCACTGGCCCGCTCCACATACCTCGTCCACAACGCGGACTTCGACGACCGCATGGTCAAACGCCCCGGCCAGGTGCTGATCCAGACCCGGCGGGGCACCCCGCTCGCCCGGATGGGCCTGGACCTCCTGGGCCGTCCGGCCGGCCCCCGCGACACCGACCTCGCCCGGATGCTGCGCTCCGCCGACACCTGGGACTACGTCCTGTCCGGCAACCGTCACTCCACCCTGGTGTGGGAGCGCGCATACCCCTCCGGGTTCACCGCGCTGGAGTACGGGCTCCCCCGCAACGACGTCTTCGCGCACGCCACCGCGGCCGATGTGACCCGGCTGCGGCAGACCCTCGGCATCCCCGAGGACTCGGTGGCGATCCTCTACGCGCCGACATACCGCGACCACCGGCGCGAGGGGAGTCCCGCCCTCGATCCGGAGCGGCTGCTGCAACGGCTCGGCCCGCGCTTCGTCCTGCTGACCCGTGCCCACCCCGGGCACGGCGCACCGCCCGCGCGGACCTCGAGCGGCCGGGTGATCGATGTCTCCGGCCGTCCGAGCGTGGAGTCGCTGTGCCTGGCCTCGGACGTCCTGGTCACCGACTTCTCGTCGATCATGTTCGACTACGCCAATCTGGACCGGCCGATCGTGGTGTACGCCGACGACTGGGAGACGTACGAGGCGACCCGCGGCACCTACTTCGATCTGCGCGGCTTCCCGCCGGGCGCGATCGCGCGCGACGAGGACGAGCTGATCGACGTCTTCGCCGGCGGCCGCTGGTGCGACTCCCGCTCGGCGCGGCTGCGGACGTCGTTCCGCGAGCGGTTCTGCCCCCATGACGACGGGCGCGCCGCCGAGCGGATCGTGCGCCGGGTGGTCCTCGGGGAGAGCGCCTGGCAACCGCCGGTGGTCCCGCCCGCGGACCGCCGTCCGGCCCCCGCCGCCATGGCGTGCCCGCCGGCCGTGCCACCGGCGACCGTCCCCGCGCCCGCCCGCCGTGCGGTGCTCACCGAGCGCCTCTGACCCGCGCGCACGTCCATGACGCACCGGCCCCGGGGCGGAAACCGGGAGCCCTAGAGAAAGAGCAGCATGCCCCGCTTCAGCATCATCGTCCCCGCCTCCGGTGTCGCCGGCCGGCTGTCCCAGGCACTGGACTCCGTCCTCACCCAGTCCTTCGGCGACTTCGAGCTGATCCCGGTCTGTGACGCGCCCGGCTCACCGGCCGGCGCGGTCGCCGCCGGGTACGCCGAGCGGGACCACCGGGTCGTGCCCATGACGTCGCCGTCCTCGGGCGGCCCCGGAGTGGCCCGGACCACCGGGGCGGGCGCCGCGACCGGGACCTATCTGCTGTTCCTCGAGGGGGACGACGTCCTGACGCCCGGCGCCCTCGCCGCGATCGACGCCCGTCTGACGGAGACCGGCGAGGTGGACGTCCTCTACTTCGACCATCAGCGGGTGCACTGGTGGGACGGCGAGACCTCCACTCCCCCGCTGGGCGAGGCGCCCGAGGGTGCCTTCACCCCCGGTGAGGCCCCGGAGCTGACCGGGGTGTCCGTGCCGGCCTGGAGCGCCGCCTACCGTCGCGCGTTCGTGGCCGGGCATCGCCTGGTGTTCCCCGCGAGCCCCTTCGCCGACCTCGGCTGGGGCGGTCTGGTCACCATCGCCGCCGAGCGGGTGGCGGTGCTGCGCACGGTGTGCGTAAGGCATCTGCTGCGCCGGCAGGGCCCCGGGCCAGAGAGCCCCGGCGAGCAGCGGACGGACCTTCTCGACCAGGTCGAGCTGGTGCTGGACCGGGCGGTCGCGGCCGGTCTGCCCGAGGACCGGCTCGGGCCGCTGTTCGCGCAGCTCTTCTCCGTGGTGCTGGACACCGCCGCGCAGCCGGAACGGCTCCCCGCGCGGTGGCGCCGCCGCCTCTTCCGGCGGGCGTCCCGGCTCTACCGCCGCCGGCGCCCGGCCGGTTTCCGGCCCGGGGTGCGGCACCGGCTGCTCGCCGCCGGTGCCTACGGCGCGTTCCGGGTGCTGTGCGGCGGCGGCCGGGTCGCGGCGCGGGCCCGGCGCGGGACGCTCCGGCCGCGTGGACTGCGTACCCGGCTGCACTATGCGCTGGCCCTGCGCCGCCCGCTCGACGCCGAGTTGGCCGTGTACTGCGCCTACTGGGGCCGTGGGTACAGCTGCAACCCGGCCGCGATCCATCGTGCGGCCCGTGAACTCGCCCCGCACATCCGCTCGGTGTTCCTGGTGGAGCCGGAGGCCGTGGCGGGCCTGCCGAAGGACGTGGAGTACGCGGTGCTGGGCAGCCGCGCCTCCTGGGACCTGCTCGCCCGCGCCACGTACCTGATCAACAACGCCAACTTCGCCGACGGGATGGTGAAACGGCCGGGCAGCGTGCATGTGCAGACCCAGCACGGCACCCCGCTGAAGAAGATGGGCGTCGACCAGTCGACGTATCCCGTGGTCGCGGCCACCACCGGCAGTTTCTCCAAGCTGCTGGCGCGCGTGGACCGCTGGGACTTCAACCTCTCCTCCAACCGGCACTCCACCGAGATGTGGGAGCGGGCCTTCCCCGGCTCCTACGAGACCCTGGAGTACGGCTATCCGCGCAACGACGTCTACTACACCGCGACCGCCGAGGACGTCGCCCGGCTCCGGCGCGAACTGGGCGTCCCCGAGGGCCGGACGGCCCTGCTCTACGCGCCGACGCACCGCGACTACAGCACCGGCTTCGACTCGCGCCTCGATCTGGAGGCGTTCTGCGAGGCGGTCGGCGAGGACTTCGTGGTGCTGCTGCGCGCCCACTACTTCTACGACCGGGGTGTGGAGCGCGCCGGGGGCCGGATCATCGATGTCACCGGGCACCGTTCCTCCGAGGACGTCTGTCTGGCCGCGGACGCGCTGATCACCGACTACTCGTCGATCATGTTCGACTACGCCAATCTGGACCGGCCGATCGTGGTGTACGCCGACGACTGGGAGGTGTACCGGGAGACCCGGGGCGTCTACTTCGACCTGATGGAGGCGCCGCCGGGCCGGGTGGCCCGGACGCCCGAGGAACTGGCCGCCGTCTTCCGCGACGGCTCCTATGCGAACGGCTCCGCCACCGCCCGCCGGGCCGCCTTCCGCCGCCGTTTCTGCCAGTTCGACGACGGGCGCGCCGCGGAGCGCGTGGTGCGCCGGGTGCTGCTGGGCGAGCCGCCGGAGTCGATCCCGCCCGTGATCCCGCTCGCCGAGCGCATCCCGGCCCCGGCCCACGCCCTCGTGAGGAGCTGATTCCCGTGCCCCGCTTCAGTGTCATCGTCCCCGTGTTCAAGGTGCAGGGATTTCTGCGCGAGTGCCTCGACTCGGTGCTCGGGCAGTCGTACGCCGACTTCGAGGTGATCGCCGTCGACGACTGTTCGCCCGACGGCTGCGGGGCGATCCTCGACGAGTACGCCGAACGCGATCCGAGGGTGCGGGTGCTGCATCTGCCGGAGAACGTCGGTCTGGGCCGCGCCCGCAACGCCGGAATGCCGTACGCCACCGGGGACTTCCTCTTCTTCCTGGACAGCGACGACACGCTCACCCCGGGGGCGCTGCGGGCGATCGCGGACCGGCTGGAGGAGGCACGCGACCCGGACGTCCTGGTCTTCGACTACGCCCGCACCTACTGGTGGGGCGGCACCCGCCGCAATGTGCTGGCCCGGGTGCTCGCCGAGGCGTCCGTGGGCACCTTCACCGCGGTGGAGCGCCCGGAGATCCTGGAACTGCTGATGGTGGTGTGGAACAAGGTCTACCGCCGGGGCTATGTCACCGAGCACGGCTTCCGCTTCCCGCCGGGCTACTACGAGGACACGCCCTGGACGTTCCCGGTGCTGCTCGGCGCCCGGCGGATCGCGGCCCTGGACCGGATCTGCGTCCACTACCGGCAGCGCCGCCAGGGCAACATCCTGTCCACCACCAGCCGGAAGCACTTCGACATCCACGACCAGTACGAGCGGGTGTTCGCCCATGTGGACGCCCACCCGGAGCTGGCCCGTTGGCGGCCGTATCTGCACCGCAAGATGGGTGAGCACTGTCTGGACATCCTCGCCAAGCCGGACCGGCTGCCCCCGTCGGACAAGGGCGAGTTCTTCCGGCGCACCGCCGAACTCTTCCGCAGACACCGCACCTCGACGCCGGTCCCCGCCGAACTGCGGGTGCTGGAGGGGAGTTACGCGCGCTATCTGACCCGGCGACGGGCCGCGGCGGCCGGCAGCGCCCTGGACCGGCGTGCCCGGGGGGCCCGCAAGGCAGCGGTGAAACGGGTCAAGCGCGGCTGGTCCTGGGCGCACGAGCGGCGGCCCCTCGACCCGAACCTGGCGCTCTACTCGGCGTTCTCGCACCGCGGGGTGCTGGGCGATCCGGCCGCGATCCACCGCGCGGCACGCGATCTCGCCCCGCACATCCGGGGCGTGTGGGTGGTGCGCCGGGACCAGGTGGAGCAGCTGCCGCCGGACATCGAGTACGTCCTGCCCGACTCCCTGGAGTACCGGCGCCTCGCCGCGCGGGCCACCTATTTCGTCAACAACGTCAACTGGCCCCGGGTCCTGGCCAAACGCCCCGGCAGCGTCCATGTCCACACCCATCAGGGCACCCCGCTGAAGTACATGGGGGCCGATCTGCTGGGCAAGCCGGGCGCCCGGCAGGGGGTCGATGTGCCGGGGATGCTGCGCCGCGCCGACCGCTGGGACCACAGCCTGGTCGCCAACCGCCACTCCGAGCTGGTCTGGGACCGCGCCTACCCCTGCCGCTTCGCCTCGGCCCGCACCGGCAGCCCCCGCAACGACGTCCTGGTCAACGCCAAGCCGGACGACGGGGCCGCCTTCCGCCTGCGGCACTCCATCCCGGAGGACCACACGGTCGTGCTGTACGCCCCGACCCGCCGCGACCATGTGCGGGGCGGTCATGTGGAGCGCTTCGACCTGGCCCGGTTCGCGGAGGACCTGGGCGAGGGCCACACCCTCGTCGTCCGGCTGCACCCGTCGCTGGCGAAGGGTCCGGCCCGCGGGATGGGGCTCGCGGAGCTGCACCGGCGGGGCGCGCTGGTGGACGCCACCGACTGGCCGCGGGTCGAGGAGGTGATGCTCGCCTCGGACGCCCTGGTCACGGACTACTCGGCCCTGATGTTCGACTACGCCAATCTGGACCGGCCGATCGTGGTGCACGCCGACGACTGGGGCGCGTACACGGCGAGCAGGGGCGCCTACTTCGACATCACCGCGGGCGCGCCCGGGCATGTCTCGCGCTCCTACCGCGAGCTGACCTGGCTCTTCGCCTCCGGCTCCTGGCAGGACACGGAGGCGACGGAACTGCGCTCCGGGTTCCGGGACCGGTTCTGCGAGTTCGACGACGGCCGAGCGGCCGAACGAGTGGTACGAACCCTGATGCTGGGCGAACCGGACACCCCGATCTCGATCCCGCTCCCGGCAACAGCAGGCGACGACGAGGCACCGGCCCACGCCTGACCGGCCGAGGGCCGCCCGCCATGGAGCACGGGGCAAGGCCCCCGGCCGGGGCCCCGGGCGGGGACCGGCCGTGGCGGACAGCACGCCATCGGGGCACAGTGCCTCGATGGCGTGCCCGAGCGGGAACAGCGCCGTTCCCGTCAGGCAGCCGCCCGCCGCCCGGACGGGCAACTGCGCCGTCGCGCGTTCGCCGTGGACGGCACATGCCCGCGCGGAGCAGTCCGGCAAGACGGCACCCGGGTGTTCGTCATCACCGCCGTCCGCCGCAACGACGCCCTGACCGCAGCACTGCGCGAGATCGGCATCCGAGTTGATCGCCGTGGTCCGCCGGCATTTCGGAACTCGCGTGAGCCCCCTACTGGCCGACGCCGCCGGCATCGGCCGGACGACAAGACTCCCGGCGCTTCTCGACGGCAAACACCCGGTTCTTCTCCACCTGTTCGCGAACGGCCTCAGGGAGGTCGTTCATCGACAGCAGTTCGTCGCACGCGACGACGGACCGGCCGTAGTCCCCCACCCAGTAGGCGGTGATCGAGTACTCGAAGAGGAGCCCCCACCGGTACACCCAGGGCTGGGTGAACAGGATGTCCTCCGAGGGCAGGGGTTTGCGGATCCCGCTGCCGAGCAGCGCGTGTGCAGTGTGGTAGCGCTCCATCTTCCTCAGCCGCGAGGCAAGTTGGTAGCAGGCCTCGAGCCGTTGCGGCCGGATCTCCCACGCCTTGGTGAAGGCCTCCGCAGCGTGCGGCCAGTCCGAGACGGCGGCCTTGAGCAGGCCGATCTGATACAGGGAGTAATACAACTCCTCCTCCCAGCCACCCATGGCGACGCGGCGCTCGTAGAGATCGATCGCCTCGGCCGTGTGGCCCAGGTCCCGCATGGTCTGCGCCAGGTAGAACACCGTGCGCGGATTGTCCGGGTCGCGCTGGAGTTCCAGGTTCAGCAGACGTGCGTCGCGCTCGAACTTGTCGTGTCTGGAGCCGCCGTCGCCGTGGTCGCGGATGACCAGGGCATCCAGGTTCTCCCGGCGTACGGGTTGGTCACAGGTCAGGTATTCGTGGGTGACGCCTTCGTACCGCCACGGCAGGTCGCCGCGGACGAGCCGCGGGATACGGTACGAAGTGTCGCCGTCATGGCACAGCAAGTACTCGCCGGCGGTCAGCGGGGGAATCTCGCCCTCACGCAGCACTTCGAGATCCGCGTCCAGCAGTAGGAGATAGTCGGCCTTGCCGCGGGCGTGCCGGATGTTCAGGGTGCGGTTGTATCCGAAGTTCACCCAGGGCAGTTCGTGCAGTTCGCCCGGGATTCCGTCGAGCGCCAGGCGGATCATGTCCTGGGTACCGTCGGTGGAGCCGGTGTCGGTGATGACCCATGTGTCGATCACCTCCTTCGCCGCGGTCAGACAGCGTTCGATGATCTTCGATTCGTTTTTTACGATCATGCACAGGCAGACGGTTGGCTTCATGGGGTCCCCTTATGGGTGCTGTCGCTTGCGGTGGATCGCTGCCGAACCGTCACCACTTCAGGACGTCGAGGCCGCTCAGAACGGTCCCGAAAGGTGTCCAAGCCTCCGGCTCACCGACTTGGGGGTCGGCGTGACTGATGAAGAGCTGGCTGCCGTTGCGGTCTGAAATCGCTCTTCGCCCGGGATCAGACCGGCTGGCAGACCGACGTGACGTTGACGGTCGCGGCGTCGACGCCAGGGTTGTGGACAGAGACGGTCCAGGAGTCACCCGGAGAGCTCGTCAGCGTCTGCACCTCACCCGATCCCCCCACCTGGTTCTCGCCGCCACTGACGGCCACGAACGACCCGAGGGTGGTGCAGTCCCCTCCCTGCAGCGTCGCCGTGCTGCCGGCGGGGATCGTCTGGGGGTTCAAGGGCGAGTCCAGCAACTGCGTTTGCGTGGTACCTGACGCGCCGGTCGGACCGGTCGGACCGGTGGCACCGTCCACCCCCGCCGCACCGGTCGCACCCGTCGCACCGTCCAACCCCGCCGCACCGGTCGCACCGGTCGCACCGGTCGCACCGTCGATTCCCGCCGCACCCGTCGCACCCGTCGGGCCAGCCGCACCGGTCGGACCAGTCGGACCGGTGGCACCGTCCAACCCCGCCGCACCCGTCGCACCCGTCGCACCGGTCGGACCGGTCGGACCGGTCGGACCGGTCGGACCGGTCGCACCGTCGATTCCCGCCGCACCCGTCGCACCCGTCGGGCCGGTCGGACCGGTCGCACCGTCGATTCCCGCCGCACCCGTCGCACCCGTCGGGCCAGCCGCACCGGTCGGACCGGTCGGACCGGTCGGACCGGTGGCACCGTCCAACCCCGCCGCACCCGTCGCACCCGTCGCACCCGTCGCACCGGTCGGACCGGTGGCACCGTCGACTCCCGCCGCACCCGTCGCACCAGTCGGACCGGTCGCACCGTCCAACCCCGCCGCACCCGTCGCACCCGTCGCACCGGTCGGACCGGTCGCACCGTCGATTCCCGCCGCACCCGTCGCACCCGTCGGGCCAGCCGCACCGGTCGGACCGGTCGGACCGGTCGGACCGGTGGCACCGTCCAACCCCGCCGCACCCGTCGCACCCGTCGCACCCGTCGCACCGGTCGGACCGGTGGCACCGTCGACTCCCGCCGCACCCGTCGCACCAGTCGGACCGGTCGCACCGTCCAACCCCGCCGCACCCGTCGCACCCGTCGCACCGGTCGGACCGGTCGCACCGTCGATTCCCGCCGCACCCGTCGCACCCGTCGGGCCAGCCGCACCGGTCGGACCGGTCGGACCGGTCGGACCGGTGGCACCGTCCAACCCCGCCGCACCCGTCGCACCCGTCGCACCGGTCGCACCGGTCGCACCGGTCGCACCGTCCAACCCCGCCGCACCCGTCGGCCCAGTCGCACCCGCCGCACCAGTCGCACCAGTCGCACCAGCGGCACCCGTCGCACCGGTCGCACCCGTCGCACCCGTCGCACCCGCCGCACCCGCCGCACCAGTCGCACCCGTCGGGCCAGTCGGACCGGTCGCACCGTCCAACCCCGCCGCACCCGTCGGCCCAGTCGCACCCGCCGCACCAGTCGCACCCGTCGCACCCGTCGAGCCGGTCGGACCGGTCGCACCCGTCGGGCCAGTCGGACCGGTCGCACCGTCCAACCCCGCCGCACCCGTCGGCCCAGTCGCACCCGCCGCACCAGTCGCACCAGTCGCACCAGTCGCACCAGCGGCACCCGTCGCACCGGTCGCACCAGCGGCACCCGTCGCACCCGTCGGCCCAGTCGCACCCGCCGCACCAGTCGGGCCCGTCGCACCCGTCGGACCGGTGACGCCGTTGGGGCCCTGAGGGCCGGTCGGGCCGGTAGGACCGGTCGGACCGGTGCCCGCGCCGCAGAACGGCACGCCGGTCGCGGCGACCCAGTGTGCGGTCACCCAGCCGGGACGGCCCGCCAGCCGGTACCAGACGGTGTTCCTGTGCACGGGAGTGCCCGTGTCCCAGCACAGGATGCTGACGTGCGCCCTGTACCGGAACGAGCCGAGGATCGCCGAGTCGGTCGTGGGCTGCTCACGGATGCTCACACCGGTCCTCGCGGTGACCGTCCCCCTGGCCGCCGACCGAAGGTGCTCGTGATTCCTTCTCGCCCCCGCCTCCTGAGCGATCCGCGCCGCCTGCGAGGCGGCGGCCTCAGTATGCGCCCGGTCCGCGACAGACTGCGCCTGCGTGGCAACAGGGCCGCAGAGGCACCAGGTAAGGCCGAGACTCGCTGCTCCGAGTGCCAAATACGAGACTCTCCTGGTCTTGACGGCCCCATACACCAAACCCACCGTGCCTTCCTGGCGAACTGTGAAGAATGAGATGAGGACAGCCAACTACATACGACTTCAGCAACATCAGACAACCCGACTGCAATGACTCAAACGCCGCACATATATCGCTCAGGAAGCTCGAAAATAATATGATCCGTCAAGCGATAGGAGAGGGGACGGAGATCAGCCCGCAAGGGCACCCCCGTTCACCCCAGACCCCGACTAAAGTCACGTTCGCCCGGTTTGACTATGTAGGGCGACGCCACTCGCGGTGATCGTGTGCGCGATGACCAGCGTGAAACGCAGCTATATTTTCAGGCCGAATCGCGCGGGAGTGCGACTTTCCGGGCCATTTACGCTGGTGGTACGCCCTGTAGAGGCGGAGGGTGGTGCGCTCCCTCGAATGAGGGGTTTGACTGTCACTCTCTTGCGATGATGGCCACCCAGATGGATTACTGACTGTTGTCGGACTGGCCGAGTCATCCGCCTCCGTGTTCGAGATTATCCCGCTCCGGGCTCGGAGCCGTCAGCGGCACGGTTTGGCTTCCAGCGAGTGAAATTCGCTTGCCGGTTCTCAGCTCGCAACGCACATCGTAAGAAATTGGAAGTGGTGCCATGCTCAGCTGCAGCTGAAGTCGACGCCGCCACGTCTTTGGCGTTTCGTCGCCACGAGGCTTTCGACCGCCTCCGTCCTTCCCTGTCACATCCTCGCCGTCGAACCAGCTTCGGACGAGCCGCAATTCCAGTGAGGCTGTGGACGTCACGAACTTCGGTCACGGTACCGGGCCGAGCCGGGACGCCGCCCGGCCATGTGTGCCGCAGGCTCCCGGATGCGCGAGGTCGCTGGGGCTCTCCCCCTTCTCTCTCCATGCGCATCCGGCTCGAACCAACCCGCACCCCCTTCACAGCCCACGGCGCGTCGGCGGTCTGTCGGGAGGCGCCATCGCCAAGCCGGTGGCGCAAGGACCTCACCAGCGGCACGGCCGGCACGACCATGCGCCTGCGCCGGACACTTCACCGTTCAGCCGGCCACCGGACAGGCCACCGAGCCTTGCCCTCGGAACACCCATGCCCACAAGGCCCTTCGGCCCACGCGACCACCACCGATCACACGGCCAACTGCGAAAGGACGCATCATGGCAACCATCACCTCCTTCACGGGCAGCCCCGGCTCGGTCGGGCAGACCCTGACGATCAACGGAACCGGCCTGTCGAGCGCCACCAAGGTGAACTTCGGCAACAAGTCGGCCACCGCCACCGTCGTCAGCAGCACGCAGATCACCTGCCCCATCCCGTCGCTGTGCGCCGGGCAGTACAACGTCAACGTGATGGCCGGAACGTCGACCACCAACTCCCTGCCGTTCTTCTACGCCGCCACCCCCGCCGTCTTGTCCGTGAGCCCTGTCTCCGGCGCGGCCAGCCCCGGCTCCATCACCGTCAACGGCAGCGGCTTCCTCAACGCCACCGCGGTGACCTTCGGCGCCATCGGCGCGGGCACCGGGCTGACCGTGCTCAACGACAGCCAACTCAGCGTCACGGCTCCCGCGCACGGAGCCTTCACCGGCTGCCTGGACACCGTGGACATCACCGTCACCACCCCGGGCGGCACCAGCACCACGAGCGTCAGCGACCAGTTCGTCTACTACAACGCCCCCGCCGTCACCGGAATCAGTCCGACCTCGGGGGCGGAGGGCACCAACGTCACCGTCACGGGCACTTGCTTCGACAGTGTCAGCGACGTGACTTTCACACCGACCGGCGGTGGCGCATCGATCTCGGCGAGCAGCTTCACCCCCATCTCCGAGACCCAGCTGGTCGCCGTCGTCCCCGCCGGGCTCACCGCGAGCGCCACCTACGACATCCAGGTCGTCACCCCCGGCGGTACCAGCCCGGCCGTCGCCGGCGACGTCTTCACCGCGGCCTGACCCTCCACCGCCCAGGGGCCGCCCGTCGTCTCCCCCGACGAGGGCCGCCCCTGGGCACACCCGCACTCGGGAGTGCACGGACCGCCGTGCCCTGACCCCGCTCCTGACCGGGCACGGGGCGCCCACCCCACCACGCGGAAAGGAGCACGTCATGGCGCCGATCATCAACAGCATCAGCCCCAACCAGGGACCGGCCGCCGGCGGGACGGCTGTCACCCTCACCGGCAGCGGCTTCACCGGCGCATCGTCCGTGACATTCGGGACGAACCCGGCCCAGTTCGCCACGCTCAGCGACACGAAGATCAGCTGCACCGCCCCCGCGGGGTCGGGCTCCTCCGCCGTCACCGTCACCTCCTCGGGCGGCACCAGCAACAGCTCGACCTTCACCTACCTTCCCAGCCCGGTCGTCAGCTCGATCGCTCCGAACCAGGGCCCTACGGCCGGAGGGAACACCGTCACCGTCACGGGCACCAATCTCTCCGGCGCCACTGCGGTCGTGTTCGGCAGCCACAGCGCCACCATCACCGGCAACACCAGCACACAGATCACCGTCCAGCCCCCAGCCGGTGCGGCGGCTCCGGTCAACCTCACGGTCACCACGGCGGGAGGCACCAGCACCCCGTTGCCGTACTTCTACATCCCCCTGCCGACCGTCGACGACATCTCCCCTGCCCTGGGGCCGCCCCTGGGCGGCAACGCCGTGACTGTCACGGGGAGCAACCTGTCCCTCGTCAGCGCCGTACGCTTCGGATCCCGCACGTCCGCCAGCATCAGCGTCGTCTCGGACGGCGAGATCACCGCCCTGGTCCCGCTCGGCTCCGGAACCGTCAGCGTCACCGCCACCACGCCGGGCGGCACGAGCCTTCCCGGCGTCGGCAATCCTTACTACACCTACGTCGGGCAGCCGGTCATCACCAGTCTCAGCCCCAACCAGGGGCCGGCCGCCGGCGGAAACAGCGTGACCATCACCGGAAGCAACTTGACCTACACGGACAGCGTCAGGGTTGGCGGCATCCTGACCCCGTTCGTCACCGTCTCCGACACCGAGGTCGTGGCCGTCGCGCCAGGAGGCACCTCCGGCACCGTCGCCGTCCTCGTCCACAGTCCGGGCGGCACCAGCAGCGCCAGCTACCAGTACACACCGTGACTCACAACGCCGGGGCGGTCCCCACGGCGTGATGCCCGCGGCCTCCCGTACGGCCCCACGTCTCGCGGTCGTGGCCGCCCTCCCTGTAGTAGTCGATCGCGAGGGTCCCCCCTCCATCAGCTCCTTCGCCTTCGGAGCGATCTCGCCCGGGAGCGACCGCCCTGGAACGCCGGTCCCCGGCCCCGGACAGGGCCCCGGGCGCGGCCGGCGCCGGAAGGAGGCGTCGGGCCGCGCCCGTTTCCCGTCCGGCGCTCAGGGGCGGGCGGTCGGACGTTCCCCGCGGCGTACATACAGTCGAAGGATGACGCCGCCGCGGGCGTACTCCTCACGGGCGATGAACTCCCGGGTCACCACCCTGAGCTTGACGCGCTCGGTGGCGTTCCTCGGGGTCCAGGTGGGCTGTAGTGCGAACGGCGCGCAGACCACCCAGACGGACGCAAGGCCGGCCAGCCGCCGCCGTAGTTCCCCGGGCCCGGCCTCCCGCCCGTACAGCGTGCCGTCGACGGCGGCGGGTACCTCCAGCGCCACGTCCCGCACGCCGCGGAACGGCGCCGGATAGGTCAGCGCGGACCGCCGCTCCAGCGAGGGCAGAAAGAGCACGGCATCCCCGGGCCGCAGCTCCCGGCCCACGGTGGCGGAGACGACGGCCAGGTCGTCGGGCCGGTGCGCGGCATCGCGGTCCTCCCGCAGCAGCGGGAGCTGCCCGAGGAAGGCACCGCCGACGGCGAGCACCCCGGCCAGGGCGACACCATGGCGCCCGGGCAGGGAGGGCACCGGGAGGTCCCGGCGGACCGGGGCACGGTGGCCCGTGGCGGCTCCGCGAGGGCGACACCGTCACCGGACGACGGCACCGCTCGCGGGCCGGTGAGCGGCGTCCGCGCCCCGGGACCACCGGCGGCCGGGCCCGCGCCGAGCGGGGTGCCGGGAGCGGGCCTCCCCCGGCCGCCGGGCCGCAGCCGGGCCGACGTACCGGCCACGCGGCCCAGCGCACCGGCCACCCGGTCCAGTCCCGCCGCGGCCAGCAACGGCGCCCCGGCCAGGGCGTACAGCACATACCGGTCGTCGTAGAGCGGGTGGATCTGCGACACCTCCATCAGCACCGCCGGCGGCACCAGGACCAGCGGCAGGGCCACCGCGGACAGGGACACCCCGCGGCGCCCCCGCGGTGTCCACACGGCCGTCGCGACCAGGGCCAGACAGGGCCACAGCACACCGGGCGACGGTCCCGCGAACTGCTCGACCAGCTGCCCCGCGCTCTCCGCGTCCGGCGCCGTCAGCCAGGCCACCTGCCTCGCCTGCGCATGTGAGACCAGTACCAGCGGCAGCAGCACCACGACGACGGCACCGGCCGCGCCCGCCCACCCCCGCCACACCTTCCCCGGCGCCCGCGCGAGCGCCAGCGTGCAGGCGTGCGCGAGCAGCACCAGCACGGCGAACTCGTGCAGCACACAGGTGACGGCGACCAGCACCCCGTAGGGCCACCACCGGCCGCCGTCCCGCACCGCCCGTACCAGCAGCAGCGTCGCGCCCATGACCCCGGCGGCGACCATCGCATAGGAGCGGCCCTCCTGCGCGTAGTGCCCGACCATCGGCGTGACCGCGTAGAGCAGCCCCGCCCACAACCCCACGCGGGGCCGGCACAGCCGGGTGCCCAGCGCGCCGACCAGGCCGGCGGCCACGGCCGCCCCGCAGACCGAGGGCAGCCGCAGCAGCACCTCGTCGGGGCGGACGGCCAGCACCGGGTGCATCAGCAGGTAGTACAGGCCGTGCACCGCGTCCACGCTGTGCAGCAGGTGCCAGATCTGCGGCACCGAGCGGCGCGCCACCTGGAAGGTGACCGCCTCGTCGCGCCACATGCCCCCGCGGTCCAGTCCCCACAGCCCGATCGCGGCCATGACGGCCGCGGGCACAAGCACGGCCAGGCGCTCCCGGCGCCTCTCCGGTGACCTACTCATGCCCGCATTCAACATGCACAGATTTTGTACTATCGACCGACTTTTACAGGAGTTGACGGCCTATCAGCACACAGGGCATACAGGCGACTTACCATCCGGCCTTGATGAGTGCCTCGAAGAGCGCCAGAAAGACCCGGGCGGCGAGCCGCGCACCCCTGCCGCCGCCCCGCACAGCACACACCGGCGGCCCCCGCCGGCTGTTCCTTCTCGCCGGCTGCTGGATCGCCACCCGCGCCCTGATGCTGTGGCTCCTCACCCACGACCAGGACCCGCTGCTCGGCCGGGGCGGGGTCTCCCGCGAGGTGGGGCAGCTCTACGTCCACTGGTACGGCATCCTGCGGCACGGCGCGTTCCCCTCGGGCGACCCGCTGTGGCAGTACCCGCCGGGCGCGGGCGCGGTGCTGCTCACCCCCGCGCTGCTGCCGGGCCTGGCGTACGTCCAGGCCTTTGTGGCCCTCACCCTGCTGACCGACGCCGCGATCACCCTGGCCCTGGCCTACGCGGGCCGGCGCCCGGGCCGCTCGCTGCGCGGCGCGGCGCTCTGGACGGCGGGTCTGCCGCTGCTGCTGCACATCCCGCTCGCCCGCTACGACGTCCAGGTCACCGCCTTCGCGGTGTTCTCCCTGCTGGCGCTGTCACGCTCCCCGCGCGGGGGCGGCGCGTTCGCGGCGCTCGGCGCCCTGGTGAAGGTCTGGCCCGCGCTGGCCCTGCTCGGCACCCCGCGCGGGCGGACCACCCGGGAGGCGTGGACGGCGGCCGTGGTCACCGCCGTCACCCTGCTCGCCCTGCTCACGGCCGTGTTCCGCGACCCGTTCGACTTCCTGCGCCAGCAGGGCGGCCGGGGCGTGCAGATCGAGTCGCTGGGCGGCACGGCCCTCATGATCGCCCGCCGGGCCGGCTGGCCGGGGCACACCCACTACCAGTACGGGGCCGTGGAGTTCGTGGGCCCCCAGGTGCACGAGGTCGCCCTCGGCTCGCTCGCGCTGACCGCGGGAGCCTTCGTCCTGCTGCTGCTGTGGCGGCTGCGGGCCCGCCGCTGGACCCCCGCGACCCCGTACGACGCGGCGCTCGCGGCGGTCCTGCTGTTCACGGTGACCAGCCGGGTGATCAGCCCCCAGTACCTGGTGTGGCTGATCGGGCTGACCGCGGTCTGTCTGACGTCCCGGCACACCACCCAGCGCCCCGTGGCCCCGCTCGTCCTGGCGGCGACCGCGGTCAGCGTCGTCGAGTACCCGGCCTGCTACGCCGAGGTCGTCAGCAGCAGCTGGACGGGGTGCGTACTCATGATCGTCCGCAACGGGCTGCTGGTGTCCGCCGCGATGGTGTCCTTCATCCGGCTGTGGCGATCCGGACGACCCACCCCCGATCGGCTGGAATCGGACACGCCACCCCCGGACCTGGCCACCATTCCTGCGAGCTTCCGCACAGGCTGTTAATTGCCTCTTAACAGATGATTACCAGGAATCCCTAACGTTCCAGGGCGTGGAAACCATGCACCCTCATGATGCGCAGGTCAGCATCGTCGTCATCGGGTACGACGACGCCCGTCATGTGACGGACGCGGTGCGTTCGGCTCTCGCCCAGGGCGGTGTCGTACGCGAGGTGATCGCGGTCGACGACTGCTCGACGGACGGCAGCCCCGAGCTGCTGGACGCCCTCGCGGCCGAGGACCCGCGGGTGAAGGTCCTCCGCAGGACCGTCAACAGCGGCGGCTGCGGCACCCCGCGCAACGACGGGATCGACGCGGCCCGCGCCCCCTATGTGATGTTCCTGGACAGCGACGACGTGCTGCCGCCCGGCGCGGTGGAGGCACTGCTGATGGCGGCCGTCGCCCATGAGACCCCGGTCGCCGCGGGACTGTGTGTGCGCCGCGAGCTGCCGTCGGGCCGCGAGACCCCCTGGCAGCCGGAGCTGTACACGCGTCCCGCGCTGATCTCCCACCCCGGCCGGCGCCCCCGGCTGGCGTACGACACCCTGTGCGTCAACAAGCTGTACCGCACGGACTTCCTGCGCGAACACGGCATCCGCTTCCCCGAAGGCCGCTTCCCCTACGAGGACTTCGTGTTCGGCGCGCGCGTACTGGCCGCCGGACCGGCCATCGCCCTGATCCCCGAGACGGTCTACGTCTGGCATGTGCGCCGCGCCGCCCGGCGCCTGTCCATCTCCCTCGACCGCGCCGACATCGGCAACTGGACGGCCCGTATGGAGGCGACCCGGCAGGCGCACCGGATCCTGCTGGACGCCGGTGAGAAACGGCTGGCCCGGGCGGCGCGCACCACCTTCCTCGACCGGGGGCTGCGCATGTACGCCCGGGAGCTGCCGCTGCACGACGAGGAGTACCGCGGCCAGTGGTGGCGGCTCACCCGCGCCTATCTCTCGGACTTCGACGCGGCCGATCTCGCCCAGGCGTCCGTGCCGGGGCGGGTCGTCGCCCAGGTGGTGCTGGCCTCCGAACGCTCGCGCGACCTGCACCGGCTCAGGGAGCTCGCGGCCCGTCCGGCGCGGCTGACCCCGCCCTACCCCAGCGCGGCGGACGGCACCCCCGTCTGGTCCGCGGACCTCCCCCAGGTCCGGCTGGGCCATCTGCTGCACCGCCCGGTCCGGCACCTTCCGGTCGCCGTCGACGCCGAACTGCGCCCCGGCGCGCGCACCACCCTGCTGCGGCTGCGCCTGCACGAGCTGTACGGGCGGCTGGAGAACGCGCGGCCCTCCCGGGTGGACGTGGAGTTCGTGCCGCGGGAGGGCGCCGCGCGGCCCGGGGTCCGCCGCACCACGGCCCAGCTCCGGCGGGACGGCACCTCGGGCGGCTGGACGGCCGAGACGCCGGTGGCCCTCGGAACCCTCGGCGCCGGCACCTGGGACGTGCGGCTGACGCTCCGCTTCGACGACGGCACCAGCCGCGACACCACGGCCCACGCCCTCACCGGCCCCGGCATACTGCGCCGCCGCGTCCTGCCGAGCGTGCGCCACGGCGTACTGCTCGTCCAGCCGTACGCCACCCACTCCGGCGCCCTGGCCCTCCGGCTGGCCCCGGGGGTCCACGGTGTCTCCTCCGTCCTGACCCGCAGACTCCACCGCCTGCTCCGCCGGGCCGCGCTGCCCGGGTGACCGACGGCATCCACGGGGAGGAACCGGTGGCCCCGGGCGGCTCGGGCCCGGAGGTGCCGAGGGCTTAGAGCTCCGAACAAAAGTGGGGCCCGGCGGGCGGCGCCCGCTGATCGGACCCCACTTTTGTTCGGAGCTCTCAGAAGGGCTTCGCCGCCTCCAGGAGCCGGGCCGGCAGATAGGGGGACCTGACCCGGATCTCCCAGCCGCGACGGCGGGCATGGCAGGCCAGGGCCAGGATGTCCAGGCTGAGCGCGGCGTCGGGGTCGGTCGCGCGGTCGCCGATCGCGTAGTGGTCGCGGTGGGCCTCCAGCGCATCGAGGAGCGCCAGCTGGAAGCTCTCCTCGTCGCCCTCGACCAGCTGGGAGAAGAGGACCGCGGGCGGCGGCAGGAAACCCCAGGTCCTCGCCTTCTCGCACTCCTGAAGGGCCAGCTCCGTGGCGGCCTCCGGGTCCTCGCCGCGCAGATAGTCGTGGAGGGCCCGGCGGTAGGCGGCGAAGGCCGACTCGTCCTTGCCGACCCGGGTGGGCCCGGCCAGCACCAGCGGGGCCAGGTTCTCGCGCCGTCCCGTGATCAGGGCGAGGTTCACCGCGGTGTGCCAGACGCCGGGTCCGGCCATCTCCCCGTGATAGGCGCGGTAGGTGACCGGGTGCCCGTCGATGGTCACCTGGACCTCCGCGTCGGGCTGGGCGAGCGTCGTACTGAAGAGCGCGGCCCCGGCCTCGGCCGCGAGCCGCAGGTTGCGGAGCTGGAGGCCCGTCGCGTCCGGGGACTGGGTGGCCCGGATCTTGAAGAGGATGCGCTGGTGGTTCATGGCGGAGGCCAGGCCCCGGGCTTCCAGCGGCTCCGCGCCCCGCGGGGTGACGGCCTCCCTGGTGTACTGCTCGAACAGCGCTTCGCTCTCCGGGTGCAGGGGCTGCGGTTGCTCGGGCCGCGCGAACGTCACCGGCCCGGCGGCCGCCTCCGCCACCGCCTCGGGGCGCCGGTCCCGGCCGTAGGCGCCCACCCTCGGCCCCGCCGACTCGAAGCCGGTGACCAGGGCGCGCGGGAAGTAGTCGGTGGCGACCGGCTGCTGCCAGCCCTCCCGGCGATGGCCCAGGGCCGCCAGGGCGAGCGGAAGCAGCGGCAGCAGGGTGCGCGGCTCGGCGCCGGGCCCGTTGAGCGCGGCATAGGGGAGCAGCAGCTTCACCACGGCGGTGCGGAAGGCCTTCTCGTCGCCGGTGGTCAGGGCCCGCAGGGCCTGGAGCGCGACCGTGCGCGGATCGTGCAGGACGGCGGCGGTCCCGTCGTCCCGGTACCGGATCCGGGTGAGCGCGGCGTCGAGCGCGGCGAGTTTTTCCTCCCGGGACGGCGGATAGCCGGCGTCGTCGTCCCCGGTGTCCCCGATGACGTACGCCATGAAGCCGCCCGCGAGTTCGACCGCGGGCTGTCCGGCCGCGAGGGGCGGGAACTTCCGGCGGGCGAAGTGGAAGGCCTCGCCGTGCCGTTCCGCCCGGTCGGAGAGGATCGCCAGACAGAAGGCGTCCAGCCACAGGTCAGCAGTGACGGACTCCACGGGCGCCCCCGACCCGGGCTCGTAACTCATCCCGAAGTTGAGGTAGTCGAGGAAGATGTGGAACGAGACATGGGGGTGGTACGCGGCATACGCCACCGCGCCCGCCGCGGCCTCCGTGGCGTTGTCGAGGACCGCCCTGGCCTCCGGGGTGTACAGATCCGGGGTGCTGACGGAGAGCGCGCCCAGATAGTCGAGGAACTCCTCCGCCAGCTCCCACCATTCATAGGTGGTCATCCAGCCGGCCTTCGACATCGACCGGGCCAGGGTGCCGATCCGGTCGGCGAAGTTCTCGCGGGCCGCGGCGACCGCGCCCTCACCCACCCGGTGCCGCTCGATGCGCATCGCCGTTCCCCGTCCCATGACATCTCGTTCAAGATCGATTCCGAGTATCCATCAGGGCGTCCGCGAACGGGGAACGGGGGAGGGGTGGAAAACGCGTCGGCGAGGCACGGGCGACGGGGGGCGTCACGGCGCCGAACAGGGCGGACGTCCCGTTCACAGCGCCCTGAGCGCCCCCGCCGTGGCCCGGGCCAGCCCCGCCAGATAGCCCTTGGGCGGCTTCGGATCCCGTACCACCACCGCCCGCCAGTACAGCGGCCCCGAGATCAGGTCGAGCGCCAGGTCCATGTCGATGTCCTCGCCGATCTCGCCGCGGGCGGCGGCCGCGGCGACGATGCCGCTCGCCACGCTCTGCTGGCCCTCGCGCAGCGCCTTCTGCAGGGCGTCCGCGATGTCCGGGTTGCGGGCCGCCTCCGCCTGGAGATCCGGGATGATCTGGCCGGCCACCGGGTGCCGCAGGGCGCGGGAGGTCACCTCGTACAGCAGCCGCAGATCACTCTCCAGGGAGCCGGTGTCGGGGGCGGGCAGCCCCTGCACCGCGACCGCCGAGACCAGATCGAGGACCAGGTGCAGCTTGGAACGCCAGCGGCGGTACACCGCCGTCTTGCCGACCCCGGCCCGGCGGGCGATGCCCTCGATGGACATCCGGGCGTAACCGACGGCCGCGAGCTCCTCGAAGACGGCCATCCGGATGGCCTCCGTCACATCCTCACGGAGGACGGCCGCGCCCGCAGGCACCCTGCGGCGCCGCTTCACCTCTGCAGTGTCGGCAGTGTCGGCGTTCGTGGTCATACGGACCAGCATAGGGCGTGACGACGGAACGGTTGCGTCCCGACGTCGGAACGGCTTACGCTCGCGTAACGACGATACGGTTCCGTCCCGACGTAAAGGGCAGTCGTTCGAACCCCCAAGAGCTGCCCGAGACCCCAAGAGCAGAGCAAGACCCCGGCAAGAAACGTGAGAAAAGCCGGGGAACGGTACCCATGGGGTCGGCACGGCGGAAGACTGCAGACCGGTTCGCGGACCCGATCCCCGAGCGAAAGCGACGGATGTGAGCCAGGCCCTTCACACACCGCCCTCCACGGCGGCCGTTCCGGCCGAGACCCCGGCGCAGCTCGCCGCCCGGTTCGGTCTGTCGGTCAGCGGTGCCCGCCCCACCCTGCGCGCGTACGTCCGGCAGCTGTGGGCGCGCCGTCACTTCATCACGGCCTTCGCCACCGCCAAGCTGACGGCCCAGTACAGCCAGGCGAAGCTGGGCCAGCTCTGGCAGGTCGCGAACCCCCTGCTGAACGCGGCGGTGTACTACTTCATCTTCGGTGTGCTGCTCGGCACCAAGCACGGGGTGCCCGACTACATCCCGTTCCTGGTCACGGGCGTGTTCATCTGGACGTTCACGCAGAGCTCGATCATGGCGGGCACCCGGGCGATCTCCGGCAACCTCGGGCTCGTCCGCGCCCTGCACTTCCCGCGCGCCGCGCTGCCCATCTCCTTCTGCCTCCAGCAGCTCCAGCAGCTGCTGTTCTCGATGGCCGCGCTGCTCGTCATCCTGCTCTGCTTCGGTGTGCCGGTCTCCCTCTCCTGGGTGCTGGCGATCCCCGCGCTGGTGCTGCAGTTCATGTTCAACGCCGGGATGGCGATGATCATGGCCAGGATGGGCGCCAAGACACCGGACATCGCCCAGCTGATGCCGTTCCTCCTGCGCACCTGGATGTATGTCTCGGGCGTCATGTGGAGCATCGACAAGCTGACGAAGAACAGCGATCTGCCGCCCGCCGTGATGACCGCGCTGGAGATCAATCCGGCCGCCGTCTACATCGACCTGATGCGCTTCGCGCTGATCGACAGCTTCCACGCGAGCCAACTCCCCCACCATGTGTGGCCGGCGGCCACGGGCTGGGCGCTGCTCGTCGGCGTCGGCGGCTTCATCTACTTCTGGAAGGCTGAGGAGACCTACGGCCGTGGCTGACCCGACCAGCGCCGAGCGCATCCCGACCGTCATCTGTGACGGCGTCGACATCGTCTACCGCGTCAACGGCACCGGAGCCGGCCGCGGCACCGCCACCGCCGCGCTCCACCGCATGCTGCGCCGCGGGCAGGCGGAGAAGGCGGCCGGGGTGCGCCGGGTGCACGCCGTCCGGAACGTGTCCTTCACCGCCTACAAGGGCGAGGCCATCGGGCTGATCGGCACCAATGGCTCCGGAAAGTCGACGCTGCTCAAGGCCGTCGCCGGACTGCTGCCGGTGGAGAACGGCAGGATCTTCACCGATGGCCAGCCCTCCCTCCTCGGCGTGAACGCGGCGCTCATGAACGATCTGACGGGCGAGCGCAATGTCCATCTCGGCGGCCTGGCCATGGGCATGTCCCGGGAGCAGGTCAAGGAGCGCTACCAGGGGATCGTCGACTTCTCCGGCATCAACGAGAAGGGCGACTTCATCACCCTGCCCATGCGGACGTACTCCTCCGGCATGGCCGCCCGGCTGCGCTTCTCAATCGCCGCCGCCAAGGACCATGACGTCCTGCTGATCGACGAGGCCCTGGCCACGGGCGACCGCTCCTTCCAGCGGCGCTCCGAGAAACGCATCCGTGAGCTGCGCCGGCACGCGGGCACGGTCTTCCTGGTCAGCCACAGCAACAAGTCGATCCGTGACACCTGCGACCGGGTGCTCTGGCTGGAGCGCGGGGTGCTGCGCATGGACGGCCCGACCGAGGAGGTCCTGGAGGCGTACGAGGCCTTCACGGGCGGCGAGGACAAGCCCGGGCGCGCCAAGGCGACCAAGGGCTGAATCCGCGGCAAAGGGAACCTAACTCCAGGAAAACCACTCTTCCTCTCTGAGGCGCAGAAAGCGCTCGAAACTTTGTTCATGTCCCCGGCCGTCGCCGGCAGCGGTGCCCGAGCCATGGGTGTCCGGAGAACAGAAGAAAGGAAAGCCTCGTGCAACCAGGGCTGAGCGTCGTCGTCCACGGCCCCGATCCCCAGGGGCATCTGGGCGAACTCCTGGACGCCCTGTCCGCCGAGCCCTACGCCGAGGCGGAGATAGTCGTCGCCGCCGTCGGCGACTGGGCCCGGCAGCAGGCGGAGCGGTATGCGGCCCAGGACTCCCGGATGGTGGTGGTGCCGCTGCCCGGGAGCACCGGCGACGGCGCGGCCCGCGCGGCGGGGGCCGACCGGGCCACCGGGCGCTGGCTGCACTTCGTGCACGCCAAGGACGGACTGCCGGCCGGCGCCCTGCGCACCGTCGCCGACCGCACCGCCGAACTCGCCGGCTCGGTGGACGTCCTGGTCGTCGACCATGTCCGGTCCACCTGGGGGACCTCGGGCGCGCCCAGCGCGGACGGCCGGTTCCTGGCCCGCGCCGGCCGCCGTGCCGCCCCGCTCAGCGACCTCCCTCAACTGCTGCGGCTGACACCGGTGCTGGGCAACCGCGTGATACGCGCGGACTTCTGGCGGTCCCCGGAGGTCTCCGCGCTGCTCGCGGAGGAGGGGGTCCCCGAGGACGAGGCGTACACCGCCACGGCCCTGCTGCTGGGCGCCGGCGAGATCGCCTGTCTCGACCAGGTGGCCTATGAGATACGGGAGTTGCGCGAGCAGAGCCTGCCGCCGGTGACCGCCGCACAGCGCTATGCGCTCGTCGAACACTACGAGCGGCTGCACCGACTGCTGGCCGAGCGGGGCACGCCCGAGGGGCCCCGGGCGGTGCTGTACGACGTGATGGTCCGCGATCTGCTGCGTGTCTTCGCCCGCAGCGGGATGCCGGAGCCGGTGGCACGGGAGTTCTTCGCGCGTGCGTCCCGGGCCGCGGTGCGCTGGCGTCCGGAACACCACCGGGGGCCCGCCGGGTTCGAGGGCATACGCCGCTCGCTCCTGGAGGAGAACGCGTACACCAGGTACCGCGCCTTCCAGGTCGCCAACCAGAAGCGGCGCCGGGCGAAGTCGGCGGTGGCGGCGGGCCGACGGCAGATCACCGCGAAGCTGCGCGACCACCGCTACCGGAGGGCGCTGGAGGAGCCGGTCGACCCCCGTCTGGCGGTGTTCTCGGCGTACTGGAACCGGGGGGTGGCCTGCAATCCGGCCGCGATCGCCGCGAAGCTCGCCGAACTCGCCCCGCACATCCACCCGGTGTGGGTGGTCTCCCGGGACAGGGCGGCGCTGCTGCCGCCGGGCACCGACCACATCGTCCCCGGCACCCGCCGCTACTGGGACGTGATGGCCAGGGCCAAGTACCTCGTCAACAACGTCAACTTCCCCAATTCTGTGGTCAAACGCCCGGACGCGATCCATCTCCAGACCCACCACGGCACCCCGCTCAAGCGCATGGGCCTGGACCAGGTGGACTTCCCGGCCGCCGCCAAGGGCCTGGACTTCGACGCCCTGCTGGCCCGCGTCGACAAATGGGACTACAGCGTCTCCGCCAACAGCCACTCCACCCGGATGTGGGAGCGCGCCTACCCCTCGCACCACACCTCGCTGGACCACGGCTATCCGCGCAACGACGTCTTCTACTCCGCCACCGCCGAGGACATCCGCGCCGTCCGCGAACGCCTCGGCATAGCCCCGGGCCGCCGGGCGATCCTCTACGCCCCCACGCACCGGGACTACGAGGCCGGCTGGTCCCCGCGCCTGGACCTGGCCTCGCTGGCCGACCGGCTCGGCCCGGACACGGTCCTGCTGGTCCGCGGCCACTACTTCTACGGCGGTGCGGCCTCCCCGCTGACCGGGCTGCTGCGCTCGGGCCGGGTGATCGACGTGTCCTCGTACGACCCCGTCGAGGAGCTCTCGCTGGCGGCGGACGTCCTGATCACGGACTACTCGTCGATCATGTTCGACTTCGCCAATCTGAACCGTCCGATCGTGATCTACGCCGACGACTGGGAGACCTACGCGAAGACGCGTGGCGTGTACTTCGATCTGATGGCGCAGGCACCGGGCCAGGTGGCGCGCACCCAGGACGAGCTCGCGGCCGTCCTGGAGACGGACGCCTGGCGCAACGAGGCCGCGCTGAAGGCGCTGGGCCTCTTCCGGCGGCGCTTCTGCGAGTTCGACGACGGGCGGGCCGCCGAGCGGGTGGTGCGCCGGGTGTTCCTGGGCGAGAGCGAGGAGTCGCTGCCCCCGGTCGTCCCGGTGGACGAACGGACCCCCGCCCCGACCCCCGAGGAGGCGACGGCGTGACGACGCCCCGGACCCCCGATGTGAAGACCCCCGATGTGACCGTCACGGTGATCGTCTACAACGACGCGGAGCGCCTGCCGCGGGCCGTGGCCTCGCTGCTGCGGCAGACCCACCCGGACCTCGAAGTGATCATCAGCGACGACCACTCCACGGACGACACCCCCGCGGTGGCCCGGCGGCTGGCGGCGCAGGACGACCGGGTGCGGTATCTGCGGCTGCCGGAGAACAGCGGTGGTTGCAGCGCCCCGCGCAACCGGGCGATCGACATCGCCCGGGCGCCGTATCTGATGTTCCTCGACAGCGACGACGAACTGCCCGACGACGCGGTGGAGCTGCTGCTCGCCGCTCACCGGGAGCGCGAGGTCGACTTCGCGATGGGCGCGGTGGAGCGGGTCCGGGTCGACACCGGGCGCCGCTCGACCTGGATGCCCCAGCTGGTCGCCGAGCGGCGCACGGTGGAGGGCATCGCGTCCGAACCCGGCCTGCTGTTCGAGCATTTGTCGACGAGCAAGATGTACCGGAGGGAGTTCCTGGACCGGCACGGGCTGCGCTTCCCCGAGGGGATCCACTACGAGGACCAGCTGTTCTCGGCGCAGGCGTACTGTCTGGCGCGGTCCTTCACGGTCGTGCCGGAACCGGTGTACCGCTGGTACATCGCGCCCTACGGGGCGGCCGAGTCGGCGTCGATCTCCAACCAGCGGCACAAGCTCTCCAATGTCCGCGACCGCATCCATGTGCAGAGGCTGATCGACGCCTTTCTGGCCGAGCACGGGCACGGGGAACTGCGGAAGGAGAAGGACCACAAGTTCCTCAAGCACGACTTCCGGATGTACGCGGGTGATCTGCCGTACCGGGACGAGGAGTGGCTCGCCGGCTTCGCGGACGTGGTGACGCCGTATCTGGACACCCTGGCGCCCGAGGCGTACGCCCGGCTGCCGCGGATGGAACGGGTGGTGCTCCAGCTGGTGCGCGACCGCCGGCTGACCGACGCGCGGTCGGCGGCACGAGGACTGGGACACCGGGTGGCCCCGCGGGAGACGGTGACCGACGCGACGGGCACGACCTACTGGGGTACCGAGGTCCCGGCGTCGCCCTCCGCCCGCCGCGAACTGGACCTCTCCGACCTGGATCTGACGGACCGGCCCTTCCCGAGCGCGCTGTTCCGCCATGAGATCACCTCCCTGACGCCGGGCCCGGGGGCCTCGCTGGACCTCACGGTCCGCACCTACGACCCGGGCCTGCGGCTGCCTGTGGGCCCGCAGCGGGCGAGCCTGGTGGTCGCCCCCGGCCGGCGCCGCCTGGTGACGGCGTTCCGCCTGGACCCGGTCCGCCCCGGCGTCTTCGAGGGCCGGGTCCGGCTGGACCTGGCGGCGGCCCGGCTGCCCGTACAGGGCTTCGACGGCATCCGCCACCCGGTCCTGCGCCTCGACCACCACGGCCTGACCAACTCCTCCGTCCTGCTGGCCCCCCTGGACTTCCCACCCTTCGAGGCCGCCCCCGTGGGCACCCTCCCCCACGCCCTCACGGTGGAACCGGAGCACCACACCCCGGGCCGCCTCCAGCTCCGCTGGCGCCCCATAGGCATCACCACCCGCCTCACCCCCCTCCTCCACAAAGCCGCAGGCCCCAAAACCCGCCAAGCAGCCCACCTCCTCAGAAGCACCCTCCACTAACCCACCCGCCCCTCCACCCCAACCACCCCGAACCCCCTGGGGCCCGCGGCGAGGCCCGGCGTGGAGGCCGGGGGCGCCGCCCCACCGGAACCCCTGGGGAGGAGCCCCGCGAGGGGCACAGGGGACGCGGCCCCACCCAAGGGCCAGAGGCAACGCCGCGCGTGGGGGCCGGGGCCACTGCCCCACCGAAACCCCCGGGGAGGGCCCCGCGAGAGGCGCAAGGGACGCAGTCCCACCCAAGGGCCAGAGGCAACGCCGCGCTTGCGGACCGGGGCCATTGCCCACCCGCGGGCAGCCCCGCGAGGGGCGCAAGGGACGCAGTCCCCGCTCGGGGCCAGGGGCGAAGCCCCGCGTGGGTGGCTGGGGCCCTGCCCCCACCGGAATCGCCGGAGAGAACCCGCGAGAGGTGCAGGGGACGCAGTCCCCGCCCGGGGCCAGGGGCGAAGCCCCTGCCGGGGGGGGTCGGGGGCGCAGCCCCGCGATGCACCCCGGTCCCCTGCACGCCGGCTCACGCCGAACTCCGACCAGCGCCCGGCGAGGGGTGCAGGGGACGCAGTCCCCGCTCGGGGTCAGGGGCGGAGCCCCTGGTGGGAGGTTCGGGGGCGCAGCCCCCGCGATGCACCCCGATCCCTGCACGCCGGCCCACGCCGAACTCCGACCAGCGCCCGGCGAGGGGTGCAGGGGACGCAGTCCCCGCCCGGGGTCAGGGGCGAAGCCCCTGCCGGGGGGCTCGGGGGCGCAGCCCCCGGTGGGGGCTCGGGGGCGCAGCCCCCGGGATGGGACGGGTAAGGGCGGCGGGGGCGGGATCCCTCAGCGTGTCACCTCGTACAGCACCTGACCCCCCGGCCCCGAAGCCACCCGCCGCAACACCCCACCCCCCACCGGCAACCCCCCGTCCGAAGGCCGCTGCACGACCCACCGGACGTGGTACGTCCGCAGCACCCCCAGCCGCCGCGCCCGCGACACCCCCGCCCCGAAGTACGTCCGTACCGCCGCCTCCCGCCGCCCCCCGTCCGGCAGAAAGAAGTCCGGGTACCCCGGGGCCACCGTGTACGCCCCGTACGCCGGAATCTGCCGCGACGGATACATCCTCGCCATCACCACATCCCCGTACCGCACCCACCGAGTGATCCAGTGATACCCCGCCCACGGCGCCGAGTACTTCGCCTCGACCACCCGGGGCAGCGCCCCACCCCCCACCACATACCCCACGGTCTGCACCTGCCCCCACACCCCGGCGGCGAGCGCGACCGTCAGCACCCCGGCCGCCACGTTCCGCCGGGCGCCGCGCGCCGCCCCGGCCGCCTCCACGGCCGCCGCCGTCTGCGCGGGGATCAGCGCCGCCGGCAACGCCCGCCCCCATGAGTAGTGCCCGGTCAGCCCGCCCGCCGCGAACACCACCGCCCCCAGCAGGAAGAACACCACCAGCGGATCGCGCCGGTCCCGCCGCGCCCGTACCGCCAGCGCCGCCACCCCGACCAGGACCAGGCAGAACCGCACGAACAGGTGCTGGTACAGCGGCCGGTGGATCTCGTCCAGCCCTCC
This sequence comes from Streptomyces nodosus, assembly GCF_008704995.1. NCBI lineage: Bacteria > Bacillati > Actinomycetota > Actinomycetes > Kitasatosporales > Streptomycetaceae > Streptomyces > Streptomyces nodosus. The sequence continues at coordinate 3,038,629 of NZ_CP023747.1, read as the reverse complement.
CGCGCCCAGCAGCGCGAAGAAGTCGTAGTAGGGCCACACCGCGAGCACCACCACTCCGAGCACCGCCCCGGCCCCGAGCCGCAGCAGGGACCGTCGTCCGGCCCGCGCCCCCACCACGGTCGCCAGCACGCCCAGCGTCGCCACCACCCCGGTGAACTGATGGCTGAGCAGAATCACCGCCCACAGCACACCGAGCCCGGGAAGCACCGCCCACCCCACGGGCCCCGCGGGCTCGCCCCTCAGCGCCCGGGTCAGCAGCGCCCAGAGATGGAAGGCCGCCCCCAGCGCGAACACGCTCGGATAGGCCACCGTCAGCGCCAGCGAGTTCAGCCCGAGGAAGCCGCTCCAGCTGAACGCCTGGGTGCCCCACAGAAGCAGCACGCACAGCAGGGCCAGCGGCGGCGCGGCACGCCGGTCGCTCAGGGTGCGGGCATACCGCCATACGCCCGTCACCAGCAGCGTCAGCCCGATCAGCGCACCGATGCGCAGAACGACCCAGACCGAGGCGCCCGTGAGCCGCGCCACGACTCCCAGGAAGACGGTCCACGGCGAGTAGTAGGGGCTCGGTGTGTCCGCGTCGACCAGCGGATTGCCGGGGTGCAACAGCCCGTGCCGCAGCCGTTCCACGGTCGCCGCGTGCATCCCGAGGTCACCGACCCACGGCAGCCGGACGATCACCAGAAGCATCAGGACGACCAGCAGGGCAACTGCCGCCCACAGCACCGCCCCGACCGCACCGCGCGGCGCCGCGAGGGCCCCGAGCCACGCCCGGTGCCGCCCGGCCCCGCCGGTCCCGGGTCCCCGCGTCGTCGTCCCCCCGACCCCGGACACCCCAATACTCCCGGCACTCCCGGCACTCCCGACGGTCCCAAGAGCCCCCAGAGGCCCTACACCCCCACCACCCCCGGAAGACTCCCCGCCGTCCCCTCCGCCTTCGCCCGACCCGGCCGACTCGTCGGCCCCCTGCGGCGCGAGGGTCATCGGGCGCCGGCGCCCGGCTTCGTCCCGTGCTGGAACACCCAGGTCCGGTACACCAGGAAGCGGAACGCCGACGCCAGCACGATCGACAGCGCCTTCGCCAGGTTCGATCCCAGCGCCCCGCTCATACCGAGCCCGTGGTAGCCGATGTAGAACAGTGCGCTCTCCATCACCACGCCGATCCCGCTGAAGGCGAAGAACAGCACGATCTGCTGCCGGGTGCGCGAGGCCCGGTCTCGATAGGCGAAGAAGCGGAAGCCCAGGTAGTTGGTGCCCATGGCGACGACACTGGCGAGCACCGTCGCCGTCATCGGTGCCCATCTCAGCGCGTGCAGCAGAAAGTTGAAAACCAGGAAATTGACCGCGACACCGCTGCCGCCGACGACCCCGAACTTGGCCACCTCGACCGCCAGCCGCCCGAACCGGGCAAATACCGGTGCGGGGACGGGAACGACGGTCTCGGCAGCCGGGCGAGCGGCCTGGGGCAGCTGCTCGGAGAGGTTCACAGTCACGGGTACGGGTCCTCCACACTCGTCCGACGATCAGGCCACACACCAGCCCAAATGTCCGGTTTAGCAGCAAGGGGTAAATCCCGTACTGGAATTACCCAAGGTGTGGGCAAGAAAGCCGGACCGGTGCACAACAGGAAGATCATGCCCCGGTACGCCGACGGGGGCGCCCCAACTCGCTGGAGCGCCCCCGCCGTCGTACAAGGACGTGGACTAGCTGTGCGTCCGCAGCAGCGTCCGCATCGTGCGCATCGCGACCGAGAGGTTCGCGAGATCGAAGGAGTCCGAGTTCGCGATCTCGTCGAGGGTGGCGCGCGCCCGGGTCAGGATCGGCGCGTTGTTCTCGTGCCAGGACTCGAAGCGCTGTTCAGGCGTGGCGGCACCGTTGCCCACCGCCAGGACGTCCGCCGTCAGCGCCGAGTGGGCCGCGTAGAGGTCCTCGCGGATCGCCGCACGGGCCATCGACTGCCACCGGTCGGTGCGCGGCAGTTCGAGGATGCGGTCCATGAGCTGGGTGATCTGCAGCCGGTCCGCGAGGTCGTAGTAGACCTCTGCGACGGCCATCGGGTCCTTGCCCATGCGGTCGGCCACCGAGACGATGTCCAGCGCCGGGAAGGCCGAGGAGAACCCGGCCACCCGGGAGGCGAGTTGGTCCGGGACGCCGGCGCCCGTCAGCTCGTCGTAGATCTTCTGCCACCACTCCAGGTCCGCGCCGCGCATCAGCTTGGGCAGCTCGTTCCAGACCTGCTCGACGCGCTTCCCGAAGAACTCGATCGTCTCCGTGAGCTGCAGCGGCTGCGGCCGGTTGTTGAGCAGCCAGCGCGTGCCGCGCTCGACCAGCCGCCGCGAGTGCAGCCGGATCCGGGTCTGGACATCGGCGTCGACCTGGTTGTCCAGGGCCTCCACCCCGTCCCACACCGCGCTCGCATGGAAGATCGCACGGGCCGCGGTCTGAGCCCTCACGATCTCCTCCAGCGAGGCGCCGGTCTCCTCGCGCAGCCGGTGCAGGAAGCTCGTACCACCCGTGTTGACCGTGTCGTTGACCAGCACGGTGGTCACGATCTCGCGGCGCAGCGCATGGTTGTCGATCTGGCTGAGGAACTTCTTGCGCAGCGCCGTCGGGAAGTAGGCGTGCAGCAGACCGAGCAGATACGGGTCGTCGGGCAGCTGCGTCTGCAGCAGTTCCTCGGCGACCGTGATCTTGGTGTAGGCCAGCAGCACGGCCGTCTCCGGGCCGGTCAGGCCGTGCCCGGTGTTCAGCCGCTCACGGATCTGCCGGTCGGTGGGCAGGAACTCCAGCGCCCGGTCGAGGTGGCCCTCGCGCACCAGGTGGCGCATGAACCGCTGCTGCGCGTGCAGCATGTCCTTGGACTGGAACAGGGCGTTGGCGATCGCCACGTTCTGCGCGTAGTTGTTGCGCAGCACCAGCGAGCCGACCTCGTCGGTCATCCGGGCGAGCAGCCGGTTGCGCTGCTTGACCGTCAGATCGCCGTCGGCGACGACCGAGTTGAGCAGGATCTTGATGTTCACCTCGTGGTCCGAGGTGTCCACACCGGCGCTGTTGTCGATCGCATCGGTGTTGATCTTGCCGCCGTGCTGGGCGCACTCGATCCGGCCGAGCTGGGTCATGCCCAGGTTGCCGCCCTCGCCGACGACCTTGGCGCGCAGATCGCGGCCGTCCACCCGGATGGCGTCGTTGGCCTTGTCGCCGACGTCCGCGTTGGACTCCGCCGAGGACTTGACGTACGTCCCGATGCCGCCGTTCCACAGCAGGTCGACCGGCGCGGTGAGGATGGCCCGCATCAGGTCGGCCGGCGTCATCTTGGTGACGGCGCCGTCGATGCCGAGGGCCTCCCGGATGTGCGCGTTGACCGGGATCGACTTGGCCGACCGGGGGAACACCCCGCCGCCGGCCGACAGCAGCTCGGCGTTGTAGTCGGCCCAGGAGGAGCGCGGCAGCTCGAACAGCCGGCGGCGCTCGGCGTACGCGGTCGCCGCGTCCGGGGTCGGGTCGATGAAGATGTGCCGGTGGTCGAAGGCGGCGACCAGGCGGATGTGCTCGGAGAGCAGCATGCCGTTGCCGAACACATCACCGGACATGTCGCCGATGCCGACGACCGTGAAGTCCTCGGCCTGGGTGTTCACGCCCAGCTCCCGGAAGTGCCGCTTCACGGACTCCCAGGCGCCGCGGGCGGTGATGCCCATCTTCTTGTGGTCGTAGCCCGCCGAGCCGCCGGAGGCGAAGGCGTCGCCGAGCCAGAAATCGTAGCTCTCGGCGACCTCGTTGGCGATGTCCGAGAACGTGGCCGTGCCCTTGTCCGCGGCGACCACGAGGTAGGTGTCCTCGGAGTCGTGCCGGACGACGTCCGCGGGCGGCACGACCTCGCCGGCCACCATGTTGTCGGTGATGTCGAGCAGGGCGGAGATGAACGTCCGGTAGCTGCGGACGCCCTCCGCCAGCCAGGCGTCACGGTCCACGGCCGGGTCCGGGAGCTGCTTGGCGACGAACCCGCCCTTGGCGCCGACCGGCACGATGACGGTGTTCTTCACCATCTGTGCCTTGACCAGGCCGAGGATCTCGGTGCGGAAGTCCTCACGCCGGTCGGACCAGCGCAGGCCGCCTCGTGCGACCTTGCCGAAGCGCAGATGCACGCCCTCGACACGCGGCGAGTACACCCAGATCTCGAACGCCGGGCGCGGCGCCGGGAGGTCCGGGATGGCCTGCGGGTCGAACTTCATGGAGACGTAGTCGTGCGGCACGCCGCTCTTCGTCAGCTGGAAGAAGTTGGTGCGCAGGGTCGCCTTGATGAGGGTGAGGAAGGAGCGCAGGATCCGGTCCTCGTCCAGCGAGGCGACCTGGTCCAGGGCGGCGTCCAGCTCCTCCAGCAGGGCGTCGGTCAGCTCCACGCCGGCCCGCTGCCGGTCCGGCGACATCCGTGCCTCGAAGAGGGAGACCAGCAGCCGGGTGGTGTGGATGTTGTTGCGGAGGGTGTCCTCCATGTAGTCCTGGCTGAAGGTCGAGCCGGCCTGGCGCAGGTACTTGGCGTAGGCGCGCAGCACCATGGCCTGCCGCCAGGTGAGCCCGGCGCCCAGCACCAGCGCGTTGAAGCCGTCGTTCTCGGCCTGCCCGGTCCAGGTGGCGGCGAAGGCCTCCTGGAACCGCTCCCGGGCGTCGTCGCCGAGGGAGTCGACGCTGCCGGTCAGCGAACCGGGCAGCCGCAGACCGAAGTCGTAGATCCACGCGATCGTGTGGTCCGAGCAGCGCAGTTCATACGGGCGTTCGTCGATGACCTCGACGCCGAGCCGGTGGAGCACCGGCAGGACCGCGGACAGGGAGACGGCCTCGCCCTTGCGGTAGATCTTGAAGCGGCGCTCACCGGGGGCGGCGCCCACCGGCTCGTAGAGGCTGAGGGCGAAGTCCCTGCCGCCCTCCCCGGTGGTGAGCTCCTCCAGGTGGACGAGGTCGGAGACCGCCGCACGCGGGGTGTGGTCCGCCTTGTAGCCCTCGGGGAAGGCGCCCCCGTAGCTCCGCTGGAGTTCGGCGGCGCGCTCCTCGCCCAGCTCGGCGTTGAGCGCCTCGGAGAAGGCGTCGGCCCAGGAGCGGGCGGCCTCGACGAGACGGGCCTCGATGCGCTCCTTGTCGGCGTCGGACAGCTGCGGCAGCTCGGTGCCCTGCGGGACGCGGACCACGAAGTGCAGCCGGGAGAGGACCGACTCGGTGTTCCAGGCCGTGAAGTCGACGCTGGTGCCGCCGAGCTCCTCCTTCAGGATGTCGATGATCCGCAGCCGGACGCCGGTGGTGTAGCGGTCGCGCGGCAGGTAGACGAGGGCGGAGTAGTAGCGCCCGTACTCGTCCTGGCGCAGGTAGAGCCGCAGCCGGCGGCGCTCCTGGAGGTAGAGGACGGAGGTGGAGATGGAGCGCAGCTCGTCGGTCGGGGTCTGGAACAGCTCGTCGCGCGGGTAGGTCTCCAGGATCTGGAGCAGGTCCCGGCCGTCATGGCTGTTGGGCGAGAACCCGGCGCCCTCGAGGACCTCCTCGACCTTGCGTCGGATGACGGGCACCCGGCGCACGGACTCGGTGTAGGCGGCGGACGAGAACAGGCCGAGGAAACGGCGCTCGCCGACCACATTGCCCTGCTCGTCGAACTTCTTCACGCCGACGTAGTCGAGGTACGAGGGCCGGTGCACGGTGGCGCGGCTGTTGGCCTTGGTGAGGACCAGCAGCTTGTGCTCGCGCGCCTTGGCGCGGGCGTCGGCGGGCAGCCGCTCGAAGGACGGGCTCACCGGGTGGCTGTCGTCACCCGCGTGCTGCGGGTCGGCCCGCAGTATGCCGAGCCCGGTGCCGGGCACCGCGGCCAGGGAGTCGTCCTCGCGCAGGTGGTACTCGCGGTAGCCGAGGAAGGTGAAGTGGTCGGCGGCCAGCCAGCGCAGCAGCTCTCCGGCCTCCTCGATCTCCGCCTGCGGGAGGTCCTGGGGCACGTCCTCCTTCTGGAGGTCCTCGGCCATGCGCAGCGCGGCGTCGCGCATCTTCTCCCAGTCCTCGACGGCCTCGCGGACGTCGGACAGGACACGCAGCAGATCGGCGGTGATCTGCTTGAGGTCGGACCGGTCGGTCTCACGGTCGATCTCGACGTGGATCCAGGACTCGATGTGCGCGTCGTGCGGCAGCTCGCCGGCGGGCGCCTCGGGCAGCACCTCGAGCAGCTTGCCGGTCACATCGCGGCGGACGACGAACTGGGGGTGGATGACCACATGGATGCCGCGCCCCTGGCGCGACAGCTCATTGGTGACGGAGTCGACCAGGAACGGCATGTCGTCGGTGACGACCTCGACGACGGAGTGGGTGCAGGTCCACCCGTTCTCCTCGACGGTCGGGGTGTGGACCCGCACATTGGCCGTGCCCTGCGGACGCACCTCGGCCAGCCTGTTGTGCGAGAACGCGGCTCCGAAGACATCCACCGGGTCGCGGTCGCTCAGGTCCTCCGGAGCGGTGTGCAGGTAGTAGCGCTGGAGGAACGCGAGCGCCGTGTCCCGGTCGGGGCTGCCCTCGTCCGTCGTCCCGGTCGGTAGGTGTCCCCCGACCGGACCGTTCTCAGCTACCCGGGCAGCCCTTTCGAGCAGCTCGGCCTTGGCTTCGTCCAGCTTGGTCTGCATGGTCCTCTGACTCCTGTCGCGCGCCGTTGCGTGACGTAGAAGGAAATACGGTCGCTTCTCCGGCACAACGCCGCGACGCGGGATGTCCGGCCGGGTTCGACGGTATGCCGCCCGGAGAGCTCGGCGGGGGTTTATCGGCCATTTCCGGCATCCCTGACGGCTGTGACGCTGCTCTCGGCGCATGGAGCGCCTTCCGCGTCCCCGACGCCCGGGCTTCCGTGGCGGGCGCCTGCGGCGCCCTGTCCGACCGGCCCCGCCTGTGAGGATCAGCGACCGCCGCCCGGTCTCGGACATCGTCCGAGCTCACCGGGCGCGGGGCAGGGACGCCGACGTCCCCGCGACGTATCGCGCTGATCACGTCACCAGGCTATCGCCCCGGACCGGGGGCACGTCATGAGCCGTATGTGTACAAAACCAGGGTCGGAACTTTGACGTTCTGCACAGGGGCCAAGAAGACCGTGCCGTGCGGGGGTCCCCGGTGCGAGCATGGCGGTACGAGCGGTGACGGGCCCCCGGCGGGACGTGCCCCAGCTCAGGCACCGTTCCATGAGCACCCGTCCGGGCCGTCCGCACGACCGAGGGGAGCACAGCGAACATGGCGCAGAAGATCCTGATCGTCACCGGCGACGCGGCGGAATCACTGGAGGTCCTGTATCCCTACCAGCGCCTGTGTGAGGAGGGTTACGAGGTCCACATCGCGGCCCCCACACGCAAGACCCTCCGCTTCGTCGTCCATGACTTCGAACGCGGATTCGATACGTACACCGAGAAGCCCGGCTACACCTGGCCCGCCGACCTCGCCTTCTCCGAGGTGGACCCGGGGGACTATGCCGCCCTGGTGATCCCCGGCGGGCGCGCCCCGGAGTATCTCCGCAACGATCCCGAACTGCGCAAGATCCTGAAGTCGTTCTTCGACACCGACCGGCCGGTGGCCCAGATCTGCCACGGCCCCCTGCTCACCGCCGCGGCCGACGCCCTGCGGGGGCGGCACGTCACGGCCTATCCGGCGCTGGAGCTCGACATGCAGGCGGCCGGCGCCACCTTCCAGGACACGGAGGTGGTGGTCGACGGCGCCCTGGTCTCGTCCCGCGCCTGGCCCGATCACGCCCACTGGATGCGTGAGTTCCTCAGGGTCCTGCGGGCGAAGGCGCCGGCGACCTGAGCCCCTCGGCGGGCTCCGGGCGCGGCGCCTGTGGGCGTCGCACCCGCTCAGGTCATGCCGCGAGCCGTTCGGCTTCCTCGACCGCCTCCTCCAGCGAGTCGACCACCGGGACGCCCACGGACTCCAGGCTGGCGCGGCTGTGGGAGCCACCGGTGTACAGCACGGCCCGGGCCCCGACGTGCAGGGCGGCGACCGCGTCGTCCGCGGCGTCCCCGATCACCACGGTGCGCGTCGGCTCGACCCCCTCCAGCCTCTGGAGGTGGCGGACCATGTGCTCGGCCTTGCTGCCGCCGGAGGGCCCGGTACGCCCCTGCACCCGCAGGAAGTGCGGCTCGATCCCGAATCCCCGCACCAGCGGGACGAGCTCCTCATGCCCGTACATGCTGAGGATCGACTGGCTGCGGCCCGCCGAACGCCATCCCGTGAGCAGCTCCACCGCGCCCTCGGTGAGCCCGCAGCCGAGCCGGTGCTCCGCGTAGTAGCGCTGGAATATCTGGTCCATGGCCTCCCACTCGTCGGTGGTCGGCAGCCGTCCCATCAGCCGCTCGTAGAACTTCGGCACCGGTACGCAGTACAGCGCCCGGTAGCGCTCCAGCGTGATGGGCTCCAGCCCCACTTCGGCGAAGGCCGCGTTCGTCGCCCCGATGACCGCGTCATTGTCGTGGAACAGCGTGCCGTTCCAGTCCCAGACGATGTGCGCGCTTCCGTACGTCCCCATGGAGGAAAACGTACCCGGCCCCACCGACAGTCACTGCGGCGGCCGTCCGGCGGCCCGGCGCCGGGCCGGTGAACGCGCGGTTCAGCCGGCCGACCCCAGCAGGTTCGGGATCTCCTGCGTCGCGTACCAGAGCAGCTCATGGTCCTCGGCGCCGTCCACCACGGACTGTGCGTCGTCGTCCCCGCCGTCCGCCGCGTCGAGGGCCCCGGCCGCCGCGGTCACCTCCGCCTCCGCGCCGGCCGCGTCGGCGTGCACCGCCGCCGCCTTCGACAGCGCCACGGTGCCGGAGACCCGCACCTCGCCGAGCGCCGCCGGATCGGTGTCCGGACCGGCCGCCGCCGCGCCGTCGGGCACATCGACCGCGACGACCAGTCGGCGCCGGGGCGCCCCGGGGTCCGCCGCGAGCAGCCGCAGCGAGGCCAGCGAGGCCTGGTTGAGCGCCGCGTACTCCAGCTCCTCCATGTCGTCGGAGCGGCACCACTCGCGCAGCCCGGGAGTGACGGCGTACGCCACGAACGGTCCCGCGCCCAGCTCACCCGTCTTGTACGCCTCGGCGAGACCGGGGAGGGTCAGGGGGACGTAGACGCGCATGGCGAGCCGCTTTCGTAGTCGGTCGGGGCGGCCGGACGGCCGGAAGGCCTCGGGAGACCGTCACGTTCGTGTTCCGGGTCTCCGGCGAGTCACCCCAGGATACGTGCGGGTGTCCCCCTTCGGGTCCCGTCGCGCCCTTCCCCGACGTCAGCCGGGACAACCGCGCTTCACCCGGTTCTCCCCCGCCCCGCCACGGGTTTCCGGGCCGCCGCTCACCCTGACGGGTGAGGCCGCCACCGCGTCCGGCACGCGCCCGGGTTCCTTGCGCACCGCGCCGCCGCCTCGTACAAGGTCCCCAGCGAGAAGTTACCGACCGGTATCGACCGGTCCCGCGAAACGGGGATCTTCATGAACAAGGTAATGACCAGAAACACCGCCGCCCCCAGGAGCCCCAGGAGCACAGCCACCCCCGGGCACACGGCAACAACGGGGGCCGCGAGCACACCGGCGACAGCGGGCACGCCGACCACCGGGAGCACGCCCGCCCCGGGGGCCACCACCGCGGCCAGGAACGCACCGCCGACCGCCGGGCGCGTCACGGCGACCAGGAACACCTCCACGACCGGAAACACCACGGCGGCCGGGAGCGCGCCGACCGCCGGGGACCTCACCGCGACCAGGGTCACCCCCGCCGCCGGGAACGGCTCCACGACCGGGCATACGGCGGCGGCCGGAAGCACGCCGACCGCCGGGGACGCCACAGCGACCGGGGACCCCACCCCCGCCGCCGGGAACGGCTCCACGGCCGGACATACGGCGGCGCCCAGGAGCACCACGCCCGCCGACAACACCAGGACCGCAGGGAACACCAGGACCGCAGGGAACACCAGGACCGTCGGCAACACGGCGACCGCGAGGAGCACCGTGGCCGCCCGGAACGTCACGGCCGCCGGAGGTGTCTCCCCGGCCAGGGGCGGGCGGCGGCCCGGTGGACGGCCTCCGGTGCGCCATGACTCCCGCCGTCCGGGCAGCACGCCCCGTCCCGCGGCACCGAGCAGAGGGACGGGGCGTGCGACGGCACCCGGCGCCGTAGACCGGGCCCCGACGGCCGCTCCGGCCCGCCGTGCCCGCCCGACCGATGTCTTCGCCGACCGCCTGCTGTCCGTGCTGAGCGGTCAGCGCCCGGTGCACAGCATGCTCCGCCACACCGTCGGGCGGGCCTACGACGAGCTGGCACTGCTCGCCGAGCGCGGCCCGCTGCGCACCCGCGGCACCCGTCCGGTCGTCCGCGACATCGGCTACTACGTCCCCCGCCCCGGCGCCATCGAGGCCTTCGCCCGTATCGGCGCGGGCGACCAGCTCCGCGCCATGGCCTTCCGCCTGGAGTGCGGCCCGGACCACCGCTGGCGCTGCACCGCGGTGGAGCTGGGCGGCCCCCGTACGAACACCGGCTGACGCGCGCCGCACCGCCGCACACGCCGCACCACCGCCCGCCGGACGGAACGCACACACACGAGGGCCGGGCGCCCCAAAGGGGTGCCCGGCCCTCACCACAGCGGTGTCGCCCGCGGGGGCGTCACTTCTTGCGGCGCCGGCCCTTCGCCTGCTTGCGGCGCTCCGCCCGCGTGAGGCCGTCCGCCTCCGAGCGCACCGGCTCGCCGTCGCTGGTGAAGTCGCCCTCGACCACGCCGCCCTCGCCGTCCACGGTGGGCGCGGAGAAGTGCAGCCGGTCGTGGCGCTGCGGGGCGTCCAGACCCTTGGCGCGGATCTCCGGGCGGGCCGCCTGGGCCGCCACGGCCTCTTCCTTCTCCAGGGAGGGCTTGGCCTCGGCCTCCTCGACCGGCACCTCCTCGACCTGCTGCTCGACCTGGACCTCCAGGTTGAACAGATAGCCGACGGACTCCTCCTTGATGCCCTCCATCATCGCGGTGAACATGTCGAAGCCCTCGCGCTGATACTCGATCAGCGGGTCCTTCTGGGCCATCGCCCGCAGGCCGATGCCCTCCTGGAGGTAGTCCATCTCGTAGAGGTGCTCACGCCACTTGCGGTCCAGGACCGACAGCACGACCCGGCGCTCCAGCTCACGCATGATCTCGGAGCCGAGCTGCGTCTCACGCTGCTCGTACTGGTCGCGGATGTCGTCCTTGATGGACTCGGCGATGAAGTCGGCGGTCAGCCCGGCCCGGTCGCCGGCGGCGTCCTCCAGCTCCTCGATGGTGATCTTCACCGGGTAGAGCTGCTTGAAGGCGCCCCACAGCCGGTCCAGGTCCCACTCCTCGGCGAAGCCCTCGGCGGTCTCGGCGCCGACATAGGCGTCGATCGTGTCGTCCATGAAGTGCTGGACCTGCTCCTGGAGGTCCTCACCCTCCAGGACACGACGCCGCTCGCCGTAGATGACCTCGCGCTGCCGGTTGAGCACCTCGTCGTACTTGAGGACGTTCTTCCGGGTCTCGAAGTTCTGCTGCTCGACCTGCGACTGGGCGGACGCGATGGCGCGGGTGACCATCTTGTTCTCGATCGGCACATCGTCCGGCACATTCGCCATCGACATGACGCGCTCGACCATCTGGGCCTTGAACAGACGCATCAGGTCGTCGCCCAGGGAGAGATAGAAGCGGGACTCGCCGGGGTCGCCCTGACGGCCGGAACGACCGCGCAGCTGGTTGTCGATACGGCGGGACTCGTGCCGCTCGGTGCCCAGCACATACAGGCCGCCGAGCTCCTCGACCTCGTCCTTCTCGGCCTTGACCGCCTGCTCGGCCCGCTCCAGCGCGGCGGGCAGGGCCGCGGCCCACTCCTCGATGTGCTCCTCGGGGTCCAGGCCGCCCTGGCGCAGCTCGGCCTCGGCGAGGTCCTCGGGGTTGCCGCCGAGCTTGATGTCCGTACCACGGCCGGCCATGTTGGTGGCCACCGTCACGGCGCCCTTGCGGCCGGCCTGGGCGACGATCACGGCCTCACGGTCGTGCTGCTTGGCGTTCAGCACCTCGTGCTGGATGCCGCGCTTGCTCAGCTGCTGGGACAGATACTCGGACTTCTCGACCGACGTCGTGCCGACGAGGATCGGCTGGCCCTTCTCGTGCTTCTCGGCGATGTCGTCGACGACCGCCTCGAACTTGGCGACCTCGGTGCGGTAGATCAGGTCCGACTGGTCCTTGCGGACCATCGGCTTGTTGGTGGGGATCGGGACCACGCCGAGCTTGTAGATCTGGTGGAACTCGGCGGCCTCGGTCATCGCCGTACCGGTCATGCCGGAGAGCTTGTTGTAGAGGCGGAAGAAGTTCTGCAGGGTGATCGTGGCGAGCGTCTGGTTCTCGTCCTTGATGTCCACCCCTTCCTTCGCCTCGATCGCCTGGTGCATGCCCTCGTTGTAGCGGCGGCCCGCGAGGATACGGCCGGTGTGCTCGTCGACGATCATGACCTCGCCGTCGATGACGACGTAGTCCTTGTCGTTCTTGAAGAGCTCCTTGGCCTTGATCGCGTTGTTCAGATAGCCGACCAGCGGGGTGTTCACCGACTCGTAGAGGTTGTCGATGCCCAGCCAGTCCTCGACCTTGCTGACGCCGGACTCGTGGATGGCGACCGTGCGCTTCTTCTCGTCGACCTCGTAGTCGCCGGTCTCCTCGATGCCCTTGAGGGGGTTGCCCGCCTCGCCCTTCTTCAGGCGGGTGACCAGCTTGGCGAAGTCGCCGTACCACTTGGTGGCCTGGTCGGCCGGGCCGGAGATGATCAGCGGCGTACGGGCCTCGTCGACGAGGATGGAGTCGACCTCGTCGACGATGGCGAAGTTATGGCCGCGCTGCACAAGTTCGTCCTGCGACCAGGCCATGTTGTCGCGCAGATAGTCGAAGCCGAACTCGTTGTTCGTGCCGTACGTGATGTCGCAGGCGTACTGCTCGCGGCGCTGGGCCGGCGTCATGTTGGCCAGGATGCAGCCGACGTTCAGGCCCAGGAACTTGTGGACGCGACCCATCATCTCGGAGTCGCGCTCGGCCAGGTAGTCGTTGACCGTGACGATGTGGACGCCGTCCCCGGAGATGGCGTTCAGATACGCGGGCAGCGTGCCGACCAGGGTCTTGCCCTCACCGGTCTTCATCTCGGCGACATAGCCGAGATGGAGCGCGGCGCCGCCCATCATCTGCACGTCGTAGTGGCGCTGGCCGAGGACACGCTTGGCGGCCTCGCGCACGGTGGCAAAGGCCTCGGGGAGCAGGTCGTCGAGCGTCTCACCGTCGGCGTACCGCTCCTTGTACTGATCGGTGAGGGCCCGCAGCTCGGCGTCGGAGAGGTCGATGAAGTCCTCTTCGATGGAGTTGACCTGGTCCGCGATGCGGTGCAGCTTGCGCAGGATCTTGCCTTCGCCTGCACGCATGATCTTCGAGAGGACGGACACGGGGGTTTGTCTCCTTGCCGGTCGGGCCTGGGACGGTCGGTTGCCTGGGAACAGCTTGAGCAACGGCCATCGTAAGCGAGGACCCCGCCGCGCCGGGAGGCCTGCCGATGACAGCCACTAGGACAACGGACGGGCGTCACGGAAGGTGCCGCGTCCGTGCCACGAAAAGTAACCGGCCTTTCACGCTCTGACGACTGCGCCGGGACAACGGCGTGGCGAGGCGGACGACGCGAGGACGGGAGACGCGACCGGCGCGGAAAGTCATGGCGTGACGGCGCGGGTCCGCGCAGAATCGGGCGATGGACCCCGTCACGCTGACCACCGACCGTCTGCTGCTGCGCACCGTGGAGGCGCGGGACACCGACGCGGTGTACGCGGCCGCCCAGGACCCGGACATCCAGCGCTGGACCACCATCCCGTCGCCCTATCTGCGCGAACACGCCGAAGGGTTCGTCCGGCAGATGGTGCCCGACGGCTGGGCGGACTCCTCGGTGTTCACCTTCGGTGTGTTCCTGCCCTCGGGGGAGCTGGTGGGCATGCTGAGCCTGACCATGCGCTCGCCGGGCGTCGCCGAGGTGGGCTTCTGGACGGCCGCGGAGCACCGGGGCAACGGTTACATCACGGAGGCCACGCTCGGCGCGTCGCGCTGGGCCTTCGCCCGTCTCTCGGTCGACCGCGTGGAATGGCGCGCCGAGGTCGGCAACGCGGCCTCCCGCGCGGTCGCGGAGCGGGCGGGCTTCACCGTCGAGGGCGTGCTGCGTTCCGCGGTCAGCAACAAAGGGGTGCGCCGGGACTGCTGGGTGGGCTCACTGCTGCCGTCGGACCTGGGCCTGCCCTCGGCGGCCCCGTATCTGCCGGCCCCCTCACGGGCGTCCTAGCGGTATTGCCCCGACAGGCGGGCGGAGCCTCGCACCCCGCGCGGGCCGAAAAGGCGGTGCGGGGCAAAAGCCCAGCTCACTCCGCGTTGTCAGTGCCACCGCCTACGGTGTGACCATGCCGAGTGTCCCGCGCCCCGCCACCGAACTGACCGCCGACGACGCCCGCCGTATCGCCCTGCGCGCCCAGGGCCTGCTCGGCGTCCCGGACCGCAGGGCCGGTGTCCGCGGCGTCCTGCGTCACCTCGGCGCGGTCCAGCTCGACACGATCTCGGTCCTCGCCCGCTCCCACGAGCTCATTCCCTACGCCCGCCTGGGCGCCATAGGCCGCAAGGCGGTCGACGCGGCCTACTGGACGCCGAAGCCCGACGGCACGGCCGCGGCCCGGCCCCATGCGTTCGAGTACTGGTCGCACGCCGCGTGCCTGCTTCCCATCGAGGAGTGGCCGCACTTCGCCTTCCGCCGCCGCGCCTACCGGGCCCGCCCGCACTGGAACCACCCCCTCCCGGACGGTGTCTACGACCAGGTCGTCAAGCAGCTGCGCGCCGAGGGCCCCCTGACGGCCACGGATCTGGGCGGCGCGAAGAAGACCAGCGAGTGGTGGGACTGGTCGGGCACCAAGGTCGCAGTGGAGCGCGCCCTGATGTACGGGGAGGTGGTGTGCGTGGAGCGCCGCGGCTGGAAGCGGGTGTACGACCTCGCCGAGCGCGCCGTCCCCGCTGCCCTGCTCCACGACGAGCTGGACGACACCGAGTGTCTGCGCCGTCTCGTCCGCCTCGCCGGCCAGTCCCTCGGGGTCGGCACGCGCGGGGACATCGCCGACTACCACCGGCTCAAGGCCGAGCAGGTCGACGCGGTGATCGCGGACTCGGGCCTGGTGCCGGTGACGGTCCAAGGATGGGGCAAGCCGGCCTGGGCGGACCCGGCGGCGCTGGAGACCCCGCCGCGCGGCCGGCACCGTACGACGCTGCTGTCCCCCTTCGACTCCCTGATCTGGGAGCGGGCGCGCACGGAGCGGATCTTCGGTTTCACCCACCGCCTGGAGGCGTACGTCCCCAAGCAGAAGCGGGTGCACGGCTATTTCGCGATGCCGGTCCTGGCCGGCGGCCGGCTGGTGGGCCGGGTGGATCCCGCGCGGGAGGGCCGGGCACTGGTGGCCAAGCAGGTCTCGGTGGACGGTCCCGGGGCGGTTCCGGCCGTGGCCCAGGCCCTGCGGGAGGCAGCGGCCTGGGTGGACTGCACCGATGTGCGCGTGGAGCGGATGGACGATCCGGCCCTGCGGGAGGCACTGGTCCGGGAGCTGGCCCACGCGCAGAACTGACTCGCGCCGGGCTGACTCCCTGCACATCCCCGCGTCCACGGGCCCGTTCCGTCGGCGAAGCCGGACGGTCCGCCGAGGGAACTCAGCGGATCTCCAGGATCTTCTCCCGCATCGCATAGACCACGGCCTCCATCCTGGAGTGCAGCTGCAGCTTCTCCAGGATGTTGCGCACATGGTTCTTCACGGTGTTCTCGGAGATGAACAACTCCTTGGCGATGTCCCGGTTGTTCATTCCGGTGGCGACGAGTTTGAGGACTTCCAGTTCCCGGTCGGTGAGCCGGGGCGCGGGGACCAGTCGGCGCTCGTCGGTCCGCTGGATCATCGATTTGAACTCGGTGAGGAGTTTCGACGCCATGGAGGGGCTGATCTGCGACTGCCCGTCGGCGACCGCGCGAATGGCCGTGGACACCTCGTCGGTGGAGATCTCCTTGAGGAGATAACCGGTGGCGCCCGCCTTGATCGCGTCATAGAGATCGGCTTCTTCATCGCTGATCGTCAGCATGATGATCTTTGCGCTGGGTGCCACCTCCTTGATGGAGGTACAGGCCTCGATCCCGCCCCGTCTGGGCATCCGCACATCCATCAGCACGATGTCGGGCAGCAGGTCGGCCGCCTTGTCCACCGCCTCCGCGCCGTCCCCCGCCTCGCCGACGACCTGGATGTCCTCCTCGGCCGCGAGCACGATCTCCAGGCCGCGCCGGAAGAGAGCGTGGTCGTCGACGACGAGAACACGGATGGGCTCCTTGCGTGAAGAGCCCCCCTCCGGGCCCATGGCGACGACGCCGTCGTCGACGTCCTCGTCATGCATCGGTCCGAAGCTGTCCGCCATCGTTCCTCCCCCTGAAGGCTGTGGCCTGGTCCTGTGCCATCGCCAACCCAAGGCAACGGCCCACCCGTTGGGCCGTTGCGGCCATGATTCCATGCCTGAGCGGCGGTCAGGTGACAGAGCGCGGCGTGAAATGGCCGCATACCGGTGCCCCTGGGGGCGCGGGGGCTCACCAGGGGCACCGGTCGCGGCATCGTCCCGGCCGGATCAGCCGCCGAGCGTTCCGCCCGTTTCGGCGGTCTGCGCCTGGGTCACCATCTGGTCCGTGCTGAGGTGGATGACGCCGTAGTCGTATGCGTGGCGCCGGTAGACGACACTGGGCTGTTTGGTCTCGGAGTCGACGAACAGATAGAAGTCGTGCCCGACCAGCTCCATCTCGTAGAGCGCCTGGTCGAGCGACATCGGGGCCGCGACATGGGTCTTCTCGCGGACGACGAGGGGGCCTTCGCCCTGGACCTCCAGCGATCCCATCCTCCTGGCGGGCACGCCGCCCGCTTCCCCCTCCGTCACGACACTGCCGTTGCCGTCGAGCGTCGCGGCACCCGGGACATGGTCGGGTACCTCAGCCGCAGTGAGCCTGCGGACCCCACGCCGGGTGTGGCGCTTGTCGTGCTGCTTGCGCAGCCGGGCCTCGAGCTTCTCCGCCGCGAGATCGAGCGCCGCGTACGGATCGCTGGCCGCTGCCTCCGCCCGGATCACCGGACCGCGGGAGTAGAGAGTGATCTCCACTCGGTCACAACGGTCGGCCTGTCGGGGGTTGGGCTCCTTGGACACCTCGACGTCCAGGCTGATCACCTTGCCATCGAGCTTCTGGATCTTGTCCAGCTTCAGCTTCTCGGCCACGTGCTTCCGGAACCGCTCGGGCACCTCGGTCTTGCGGCCCTTGACGACGATGTCCACGCAGAACTCCGTTCCCGGATCGCTCCGCACCCCTGGCGGAGCATCTCCCTTGTGCACCAGGCTCCGGTGACCACCGGGGCCTCGGACTCGGTGACTCCACCTCCTCCTCCCCCATGGGCGAGATCTCCACCCTGCCGCCGACGGGATCAAGACAAACCCACAGCACGGCATTCGGATAGGCGGGGTATGGCCTGCGCCTTTCCCTCACCACCGAACATATCTCGCCCGGACGGATGTCGTCACCCTCTACTGCGGCGTACTTCCGTTCAGGTGAATTGACCTGCTCATTACCTGCAACGACGAAAGATCTCGGTCAGTTCCGGTTTGTTTCGAAGGATTCGGGTGGGGCCGCGATCACCGCCGCGCGGATCCCGGGTCCAAGGACGTTTCCAGCGCCCGTTGATCGTGCTTCGCCATGCCGATGTGCGGATGCCGTCCTCTCCCCAGTCGTCCGTTCCCCCGTTGCTTCCCCGGCCTGGCGCTCATACACTTCGCCGTCCGCCGTCCGGGGACCGTCGAGCACCGCCCGGACCGCGCGGGCGGCCTCCGACAGCGAGGCGCCCGTGGTCATCAGATCGTCCACGAGGACGATCCGGCCGCCGGCCAGCAGCCGGCCGCACCCCGCGACCACCTCCAGGGCGCCCGCCAGATTGGCGAGGCGCTGCCGGGAGTCGAGCCCCGCCTGGTCGGCCACGGCCCGCCGCTGCCGCAGCACCGCCGCCACCCGGGCCGCCGTCCCGCCCCTGCGCAGCTCTCCCGCCGCCGCGAGCGCGATCCGCCGCGCGGGATCGTGCCCCCTGGCCCGCACGGCCCGGCGCGCGGAGGGGACCGGCACCAGCAGCACGGGCACCCGGCCGCTACCGGTCCCGGGCTCTCTCCGGCCCAGCGCCGCCTCTACGGCCCCGGCCAGGGACACCCCCAGCGGTCTTGCGAGCGTGAGGGCGCCCCGCTCCTTGTGGGCCAGGATCGCGGCGCGCACCGCGCCTCCGTACACCGCGGCCGCGTGCACCACGGGCAGTCCCCCAGGCGCCGGGACCGGCCGCACCCGGCGCGGCGCGGCCCCGTACAGCGCCGTGCGGCACTTCGCGCAGAGCACCGCGCGTGGCCTGCCGCAGCCGCCGCACTCGGCCGGCAGCACCAGGTCGGTCAGGTCCTGCCACCACCCCCGCACGGCCACCACTGTGCCCGGGCCCGCGGTGACCCGCCAGGCCTGTGGACAACTCCCTGTGGACAACCGGCGGAGGCCCACCGGTGGAGGCCCGCCGCCCCCGGTCGCGGCCCCTCGTCTACCCCGGATAGACGGGAGCCGTGCCCTTCTTCACCACCTTCTGCCACTGCGTCCCGCCCGACAGACGCACGATCCCGTCCTCCGAGTACGCCACCAGCGGCAGCCGCTCGTCCTCGGAGGCCGCTATCTGCTTGACGCCCGTCAGCGAGGCCGGCGGAACCCCCGCCGGGGTGGAGCCGTCGACCTGCACATATCTCAGCTGCTGCACCCCACCGGCCTCGCGTCCGACCACCACGAGCCTGCCGTCACCGGCCCACGACATGGCCGTGACCGCCTCCAACTGCGGGGTCACGGAGTGCAGTCCGCGGATCGACACGGTGATCGCGCCGTCCGCGCCCTCCTTCCGCTCCACGCGCCCGATCTGCAGCGAGGTGGTGCCGCCCTTCTCGACGATCAGGGCGATCCGTACGCCGTCCGCGGCCACCCGCACCGCGTCGATACGCCCGTCCAGGCCCGGTGTGCGCACCGGCACCGGCTCACCCGCGCCCTGCTGAAGCAGCAGCAGCCGAGGGTTCTTCGGATCGCGGTCGGCCACCCACAGATCGCCTCCGCCGTCCCAGCTCGGGGTCGTCAGCCTGTCCTCCTGCGACAGCCCCGCACTGGTCAGCACCGCGTCCCCCAGCGTGGCGCCCGGCACCAGCGAACTTACGTACAGGGACCGCCCCTCGGCCGAGACCCCGGCCGCCGTGCCCTCGTCCCGCGAGACCGCGGCCGCCCGCAGTGGTGTCTCCTCCGTGCCCAGCGCGCCGGGCACCGGATCGGGCTCCTGGGAGGGGCTGCCGGTGGGCAGCCGGACCAGCCGTTGCTTGCCGTCGATGAAGTACTCGTACGCCGGCCGCTTGCCCGTGCCGTGCGAGGCGATCCGCTCGGCCCCGTTCTCGCTCAGCTCACACAGCTTCTTGCCGTTCTCCCGCTGCAGCTCGATCCGGTTGACACCCGTGGGCGTCAGGTCCTGGAGCGTGAACAGCAGCTGCGCCGCCATTCTGGTGCACTGCACCCGCCCGACCCCGTCGGCCTTGCCGTTGAGCGGCACCGTCAGCGTGTTCTGGTCGTCGGGCGACAGCGAGACGACGTCCTTGCGCAGCGCGGTGCCCGTGGGGAAGCCGGTCGTCGTCACGGGGGCCAGCCAGTGCGTGGGGCCCTTCAGCAAGGAGCGCACCGTCGCCGTCACGGGGTCGACCTTGCTGCGCACATACACCGGGTCCGCGACCGTGCTCAGCTGCCCGCTCACCGTGGTCGGGACGTTCGAGGCGTAGTAGTACTTGTTGACCGAGACATAGTTGCGCTGGAAGTCGGACCGGCCCATCACCACGCCCTGCGGCAGCGAGTCGATGCGCCACTGGTTGGTCTTCCTGTCCAGCACGAGATGCACCGTGCTGCCGTACGTCCCCGAGTCCGGCGCATACGCGTGCTGCGCGTCCACCACGGCGAGCCGGCTGCCGGTCAGGGTGTAGGCGTAGTCGTCGCCCACCTCCCGGCTTCTGCTGCCCTCGGGCATGGCGTTCGGCCCGTCGGAGAGCACCGTGGTGGAGGCGTCCGGCCTCCAGGTGCGCGAGGCTCCGGAGGTCAGATACTTCCGCGCCGTCTCATACTGCGGGTCGTCGCTGGTCAGCGCCTCCAGGAAACCCTGCACGATCTCCGCGGGCCCGGCGTTCTCCCGCGGCGGCTTGGCGAACACCCGGACCTGTGCGTTCTGCCGGGGTGTGGACTCGACCCCGCTCAGTCCGCCGCTGTCCGGCATCGAGGCGCACCCGGCCAGCAGTACGGCACCACAGCCGGTGAACACCCCGAGGCGTGGAACACGCCGCCGGCCGCTGCCCTCAGCGCCCACGAACTGCCTCCCCTTGCGCCCGCTCGTCCGGACCGCCACCACCCTGGGGCGGTTCCGGTGTGCTGTCGTCGTTCCGTCGTACGGTCCCGGCGGGCCGTGGCACCACCCGGGCGCCGTTGCCGGGCAGCGCCGTCGGGTCCGCCGTGGGCGTCGCCGGCGTCGACCGCGGCGCGATCGGGGCGTGCGAGGGCGGCTGCTCCCCGGTGGCCTGTACGGGCACCGTGGCGCGCTTGCCGGAGCCACCCGGGGCCAGTCCCGCGTCGTTCAGTCCGCGGTTGCGCCGTGAGTCCTTGGGCTCCAGGGGTATCGGGGAGCCCCGCAGCGGCTCGTCGGCGGTCCGGGGCAGCGTCAGCCGGAACTGCGAGCCTCCACCCGGCTCTCCCCACGCCTGCAGCCAGCCGCCGTGCAGCCGCGCGTCCTCCAGGGAGATGGACAGCCCCAGACCCGTACCACCGGTGGTACGGGCGCGCGCCGGGTCCGCCCGCCAGAAGCGGCTGAACACCCGGGTCGCCTCGCCGGGCTTGAGCCCCACCCCGTAGTCGCGCACGGCGACCGCGACCGCGCCGCCCGCCGCGGCCAGCTTGACGACGACATCCTTGCCCTCGCCGTGCTCGACCGCGTTGACGACCAGATTGCGCAGCACCCGCTCCACACGCCGGGCGTCCGCCTCGGCCACCACGGGCTGCTGGTCACCGACGACGCGTATCCGTGTGCCCTTGCGCTCGGCGAGCGGCTCGGCCCCGCTCACCACCCGCCGCACCACCTCCCGCAGGTCGATCGCATCGGCCTCCAGCGCCGCCGCGCCCGCGTCGAAACGGCTGATCTCCAGCAGATCCGCGAGCAGGGACTCGAAGCGGTCCAGCTGGTCGGCGAGCAGCTCCGCCGACCGCCCGGTCACCGGGTCGAAGTCGACCCGTGCCTCATGGATGACATCGGCGGCCATGCGCACGGTGGTCAGCGGTGTACGCAGCTCGTGCGACACATCGGACACGAACCGCCGCTGCATCCGCGACAGGTCCTCCAACTGCTGGATCTTCAGCTGGAGGTTCTGCGCCATCTTGTTGAAGGCCTCGCCCAGGCGCGCGATGTCGTCCTCGCCGGTGACCTTCATCCGTTCCTGGAGGCGCCCGGCGGACAACCGCTCCGCGATACCGGCGGCCATCCGTACGGGGGTGACGACCTGGCGCACCACCAGCCAGGCGATCGCTCCGAGGAGGACGACCACGAAGAGCCCGGCGGTCGCGAGCGTGCCCTTGACCAGGCTGAGCGACTTCTCCTCCTGGGTGAGGGGGAAGAGGAAGTACAGCTGGTACGGGTCGCCGTTGGAGTCATTGATCTGCTTGCCGATGATCAGCGCGGGCTGGGTGCCGCGGCTGCTGTTCGTGTAGACGATGCGGGTGTAGCTCTGGGCCACCCCGCCCGCGTCCAGACGCCTGCGCAGATCCTCGGGAACGCTCTGGCTCGGGTCCACCCCGCCCGAGGCGCGCGGTCCCAGGCCACGGATGTCGTCGCCCGCGGCGGTCGTGCTGAGCGTGACCACGTCGAAGGCGCCCTGGCCGCCGCTGGAGAGCGACTCGACGAGGTCGCTCATCCAGCCGCTGACGTTCTGCACGGGGTTTCCGGTGCCCGGGCCCTCGTCACCGCCGCTCGCCCCGGCCGCGCTGTCGGCCTTCTGCCCGGCGGCCGTGAAGCCGCCCACGGCCTGGCTCTGCGACGCCTTCACCTTGGCGTCCAGCAGCCCGTTGCGCACCTGGCCGATGACCACGAAGCCCAGCAGCAGCACCACGCCGAGCGACATCAGCAGCGTGGTGACGACGATCCTGAGCTGGATGTTGCGCCGCCACAGCCGGATCACCGGCAGCAGCGGCCGACGCACCCAGCGCATCACCAGCCGCAGCACGGGGCTGCCGTGGACTCCGCCGCGGAGCAGCCCGCCCTCGAAGATTTCCCACCGGGAACCGGCCGTCCGCCCTCCGACAGGCCGCTCCGGTCGGGTTCCCGGCCGACCGGGCGCCGGAGCGGCACTGTCAGGCGCCATATCAGCTCGGTCCGGCCTTGTAGCCGACGCCACGAACGGTCACCACGATCTCCGGCCGCTCCGGGTCCTTCTCCACCTTGGAGCGCAGCCGCTGGACATGAACATTGACAAGGCGGGTGTCGGCCGCATGGCGGTAGCCCCAGACCTGCTCCAGCAGGACCTCACGGGTGAACACCTGCCACGGCTTGCGCGCGAGCGCCACCAGCAGATCGAACTCCAGCGGCGTCAACGCGATCGACTGCCCGTCCCGCTTCACGGAGTGACCGGCCACATCGATCACCAGGTCGCCGATGGCGAGCTGCTCGGGCGCCGGCTCCTCCGACCTCCGCAGCCGCGCCCGGATCCGGGCGACCAGCTCCTTCGGCTTGAACGGCTTCACGATGTAGTCGTCCGCGCCCGACTCCAGACCGACCACCACGTCCACGGTGTCGCTCTTGGCCGTCAGCATCACGATGGGCACGCCGGACTCCGCCCTGATCAGGCGGCACACCTCGATGCCGTCCCGCCCGGGCAGCATCAGATCGAGCAGCACCAGGTCGGGCTTGGTCTCGCGAAAGGCGGCCAGCGCCTTGTCGCCGTCGGCTACGAAAGACGGCTCAAAACCTTCACCACGCAGCACAATGCCGAGCATCTCGGCCAGTGCGGTGTCGTCGTCGACGACAAGGACTCGTCCCTTCATAAACGACATCATCCCATTAACTAAATCGTTACCTGGCGTGACCTGTCACACAGCGCGGCGAGGGCCCCTGCCGTCACGGGCGACACGACTCCTTCTTCGGTGACGATCGCCGTCACCAGCTCGGGCGGCGTCACATCGAACGCCGGGTTGTACGCCTGGGTCCCCAGGGGTGCCACCGGTGTCCCGCCTCCCGTCTCCGCTCCCGTCGGCCGAGGCGCGAAGGCCTCCGTCACCTCGTGTCCGGCCCGCTGCTCGACCTCGATCGACGCTCCGTCCGGCGTGGCCGCGTCCACCGTCGTCACCGGCGCCACCACGAGGAACGGCACATGGTGGTACTTGGCCAGCACGGCGAGGGGATAGCTCCCCACCTTGTTCGCCACCGAACCGTCGGCCGCGATCCGGTCCGCCCCGATCAGCACGGCGTCCACCTGCCCGGCCGCGAACAGCGATCCCGCCGCATTGTCCGTGAGCAAGGTGTACGTCATCCCGTGGCGGGCCGCCTCGTACGCCGTCAAACGAGCACCTTGCAGCAACGGACGCGTCTCGTCCACCCAGAGCCTGCGCAGCCGGCCCTCCCGGTACCGCATCCAGCCCGAGGCCTCCACCGACAAGGTGCCGGAGAAGATCCTCGAGGGCGGCCCGGTCATCGACACCCGCAGCGGCCGCACCGCCAGCATGCGGGTGCCCGACCACCAACTGGTCCTCACCTTCGACGACGGCCCCGACCCGACCTGGACCCCCAAGGTCCTGGACGTGCTGAAGAAGCACGACGCCCACGCGGTCTTCTTCGTCACCGGCACCATGGCCTCGCGCTATCCGGACCTCGTCAAGCGCATGGTGGACGAGGGCCACGAGGTCGGCCTGCACACCTTCAACCACCCCGACCTCTCCTACCAGTCGGAACGGCGCATCGACTGGGAACTGTCCACCAACCAGCTCGCCATCACCGGCGCGGCCGGCATCCGCACCTCGCTCTTCCGGCCGCCGTACTCCTCCTTCGCCGACGCCATGGACGACAAGTCCTGGCCGGTCACCCAGTACATCGGCAGCCGCGGTTACATCACCGTCGTCAACGACACCGACAGCGAGGACTGGAAGAAGCCCGGCGTCGAGGAGATCATCCGCCGGGCCACCCCGAAGGACGGCAAGGGCGCCATCGTCCTGATGCACGACTCCGGCGGCGACCGCCACCAGACGGTGCAGGCACTGGACAGCTTCCTGCCCGGGCTCCAGGCCGAGGGCTACAAGTTCCAGAACCTCACCGAGGCGCTCGGCGCGCCCAGCGCCCACACCCGGGTCACCGGCTCCGAACTGTGGAAGGGCAAGGCCTGGATCTTCCTCGTCCAGGCCTCGGAGGAGGCCACCGGAGTCCTCGCCGTCTGTCTCGCGATCATCGGCGGCCTGGTCATCACCCGCTTCGTGCTGATGCTCGTCCTCTCCGGCGCCCATGCGCGCCGGGTGCGGCGCCGGGGCTTTGGCTGGGGGCCGTCCGTCACCGAACCCGTCACGGTGCTGGTGCCGGCGTACAACGAGGCCAAGTGCATCGAGAACACGGTCCGTTCCCTGATGGCGAGCGAGCACCCCGTCGAGGTGATCGTCATCGACGACGGCTCCTCGGACGGCACGGCCCGGATCGTGGAGGATCTGCGCCTGCCGGGCGTGCGGGTGGTGCGCCAGCACAACGCGGGCAAACCGGCCGCGCTCAACCGGGGCCTGGCGAACGCGAGCCACGACATCATCGTGATGATGGACGGGGACACGGTCTTCGAACCGGCGACCGTCCGCGAACTCGTCCAGCCCTTCGGCGACCCGAAGGTCGGTGCCGTGGCGGGCAACGCCAAGGTGGGCAACCGGGACAGCCTCATCGGCGCCTGGCAGCACATCGAGTATGTGATGGGCTTCAACCTCGACCGCCGGATGTACGACATGCTGCGCTGTATGCCGACGATCCCCGGCGCGGTCGGGGCCTTCCGGCGCTCGGCCCTGGAGCGGATCGGCGGCATGAGCGACGACACGCTCGCCGAGGACACCGATGTCACCATGGCGCTGCACCGCGACGGCTGGCGGGTGGTGTACGCCGAGAACGCCCGCGCCTGGACGGAGGCCCCCGAGTCGGTCCAGCAGCTGTGGTCCCAGCGCTACCGCTGGTCGTACGGCACCATGCAGGCGATCTGGAAGCACCGCCGCGCGCTGGTGGACAAGGGCCCCTCGGGCCGCTTCGGCCGGGTGGGCCTGCCGCTGGTGTCCCTGTTCATGGTGGTCGCGCCGCTGCTGGCGCCGCTGATCGATGTGTTCCTGCTGTACGGACTGCTGTTCGGGCCGACGGAGAAGACCGTCGTGGCCTGGCTGGGCGTGCTGGCGATCCAGGCCGTGTGCGCGGCCTACGCCTTCCGGCTGGACCGCGAACGCATGACCCATCTCATCTCGCTGCCCCTGCAGCAGATCCTCTACCGCCAGCTGATGTACGTCGTGCTGCTCCAGTCCTGGATCACGGCGCTCACCGGCGGCCGGCTGCGCTGGCAGAAGCTGCGGCGCACCGGCGTCGTCGAGGCGCCGGGCGGTCCGGTGCCGCACCAGCGGACCGGCAGCAACGATCGGAGGCCCGTGGCATGACCCACGGATACACGGCCGGAACGGGCACCGGACCGGAGTCGGCACCGCCGTACGGGATCCCGCAGCAGCCGGGTCCCGAGCAGCGGCAGGAGCCCGCGCCCGCCGCGGCGAAACCGGGCCGGGACCGCTATCTGGACCTGCTGCGCTCCATCGCCCTGGTCCGCGTCGTCGCCTACCACCTCTTCGGCTGGGCCTGGCTGACGGTGCTCTTCCCGTCGATGGGTGTGATGTTCGCGCTGGCGGGATCGCTGATGGCGCGCTCGCTGAAACGCCCCGCCCTGAGCGTCATCAAGAGCCGGGTGCGGAGGCTGCTGCCGCCGCTGTGGGCGTTCAGCGCGGTGGTGCTGACGCTGCTGTTCGTCAGCGGCTGGAACCCGGTGAAGGACCCGGACAACGGCGGCACCCTCGGCGTGGTGCAGTTGGTGAACTACATCGTCCCGATCGGCGCCCCGCCCTTCCCCTGGCACATCGGCTCCCCGCACGGACTGCTGGAGGACACCTGGGCGGAGGAGGCCGCGGGCCCGCTGTGGTACCTGCGTGCCTACCTCTGGTTCGTGGTGGCCTCGCCGCTGCTGCTGTGGCTGTTCCGCCGGGTGCCCTGGGTGACACTGCTGGCGCCGCTCGGTCTGACGGCGATCGTCGGCACGGGTCTGGTCACCATCCCCGGTGAGACGGGCAACGCCGTCACGGACTTCGCGGTCTACGGCGGCTGCTGGGTCCTGGGCATCGCCCACCAGGAGGGGTTCCTGGCGAAGATCCCCCGCTATGCCGCCGTCTCCTGCGCGACGCTGGTGATGGCCTTCGGCCTGTGGTGGGCCTCGGGCCATCAGGGCGACGAGGGCTGGGACCTCAACGGCATCCCGCTGGGGCAGGCCTGCTGGTCCTTCGGGTTCGTCGTGATCCTCCTCCAGTACTCCCCGTCGTGGCAGGAGCTGCCGGGCCGGCTGCGCCGGTGGGACAAGCTGGTGACGCTGTCCAACAACCGCGCGGTCACGATCTATCTGTGGCACAACATGCTGATCATGGCCACCTTCCCCCTCGTGGACCTGCTCTACGACCTCCCCTTCATGGGGAGCGACGCCGCGTCGAGCGCGCTGGACACCACCTACTCGCTGTGGACGTTCGTGATGGCCTGGCCGCTGATAGGCCTGGCGATCCTTGCCTTCGGCTGGGTCGAGGACGTCGCGGCGAAGCGGAGTCCGCGGCTGTGGCCCGACGGCACCTCCCGCGCCCGTGCCGGGTCCCGGGACGGCGGGCACCGACGGCGAGGAGCCTGAGGGTCGGCACGGCCGTGGGCAGGCAGGGCCGGACGGGGCCTTCCCGGAGCAAGGGCGGGCGGGCACTGTAGAGGGGACGGACGCGGGCGGCAGGCCTCGGCATCCCGCGGGCACCCTTGCGCGGGCTCGCCTTCCCCGGCGAGCCCGGGCCGCCTCCCGGCGGCAACCCCAAGGCGGTGACTGGCACATGGCAACCGGCGCGGCCACGGCCCCGTACGAACTGCGGTTCGACTCCGGGCGGATCTGCCTGGACCTGCTGGCGACCACCCACCCCGCCGAACGCCTCGACTCGGTGGAGCGGCTGCGGATGTGGATCGCCGGAGCCGGACTGGTGCCCCCCGGCACCCGGCTGGCCGGGACGGACGCGAGATGGCTGACCGACTTCCGTGAACTGCGCGGCCAGATCGGACGGTTGGTGCGCGGGGAACTGGAGGGACGGCCCGCCGACGGGGCGTTGGCGCGGGTCAACGCCTGGGCGCGGGAGGCGCCGCCGGCCCCGTATGCGGTCCGTACGGAGGAGGGCGCACTGGTACGGCGGCTGCGCACGCCACCGGGGCGCGAGGAACTGCTCGCCGCGGTGGCCCGGGAGACCGTCGAACTGCTGACGGACCCCCGGGCGCGGGCCGGCCTTCGGCAGTGCCAGGGCGACAACTGTCCCCTCGTCTATCTGGACACCTCCCGGGGCCGTCGCCGTCGATGGTGCTCCAGCGAGGTGTGCGGCAACCGGGAGCGGGTGGCCCGCCACCGCCGCAGGGCCGCCCTCGCGCGTGGGTGAGACCCGTGGGTGCAACCCGGACCCGTGAGGGATCCCCAGACCCGTCGGGGATTCCCAGGCCCGTGAGGGATTCCCGCGGCCGAAGGGCTCATGATGAACGGGGCCGACTCCGGATATCACCGCGAATGAATCGGGCCAAAAGCGGACTTCGGTGGAATGCACGGAAAACCGGCAAGTCGCGGCAAATGGCGACAGTGATCAGTCGGTGCGTTCCCGCGCCTCGACAATTCCTCCACGAAAGTCAAGTCAAATTTTCACAGGGCGCTCCGGGGTGGGCCCGGGAGTGAAGCCCCCGACCCCTGTGACCTGGCTCTCCCTTGACCGGCAGTCATATGTCCCCTTGGGGGAGAAATAAGTGCCCAGAACGGCGGCGGCCCACACCTCCCTGAGAAAAATTCAGGTCTCACTTTGAACACGACGGCACCCTTCCGCGTACTCGGATGGGAGCGACCGACTGGGGGAACCCCCGGACACCGGAGGTAGGGGTGCGCAAGGATTCCGCCGTGGCTGATGAACGAAGGCCAAGGGCCCGACATCGCATGTCCTCGTCCTCACCGTCCTCGTCGACGGAACCCGACGAGGAGCTGATGCGTGCCCTGTACCGAGAACATGCGGGACCCCTGCTCGCCTATGTGCTGCGGCTGGTCGCGGGCGACCGGCAGCGCGCCGAGGACGTCGTGCAGGAAACACTCATCCGTGCCTGGAAGAACGCCGGTCAGCTCAATCGTGCGACCGGTTCGGTACGCCCCTGGCTGGTGACGGTCGCCCGGCGCATCGTCATCGACGGCCACCGCAGCCGGCAGGCCCGGCCGCAGGAGGTCGACCCGTCGCCGCTGGAGGTCATCCCCGCGGAGGACGAGATCGACAAGGCGTTGTGGCTGATGACACTGTCGGACGCGCTGGACGACCTGACCCCGGCTCACCGTGAGGTCCTGGTCGAAACGTACTTCAAAGGGCGTACGGTCAACGAGGCGGCCGAGACGCTCGGCATCCCCAGCGGAACGGTGCGCTCCAGGGTGTTCTACGCCCTGCGGTCGATGAAGCTGGCTCTGGAGGAGCGGGGGGTGACGGCATGAGCAATGTGCACGGGGGGTTCGGAACGGGCGGCCCGAAAGCCGTGAGAGGCCCACAAGGACAGGGCGACATCCATGAGACCGTCGGCGCCTACGCCCTCGGGATCCTGGACGACGCCGAGGCGACGAGCTTCGAGGAACACCTCGCCGGCTGCGAATGGTGCGCCGGGCAGCTCGACGAGCTCGCCGGCATGGGGCCGATGCTGGCCGCACTGGCGGACCTGCCCGACAGTCAGGGCACCCCGGCCATCGGCGAGTCCCTGTCCGCGAAACCCGCCCCACGACTGGTCGAGCGGCTGGTCGACGAGGTCTCCGAGCGGCGCGCCCTCAAACGCCGTCGCGGTTTCTACCTGGTGGCGGCCGCGGCCGCGCTGATCATCGGCGGCCCGCTCGCCGTGCTGGCCGTCAACGGCGGCAGCGGCGGTGACAGCGGTGGCACGGTGGTGGCCTCCTCCGCCGAGGCGGCCTTCGAGACCATGAACGACAAGGTCTCGGCGACCGACCCGGAGACCAAGGTCGACGCCGTGGTCGCGATGGAGGGCAAGACCTGGGGCACCGACACGGTCCTCCAGCTGAAGGGCGTCAAGGGCCCGCTCAAGTGTTCGCTGGTCGCCGTCGGCAAGAACGGCGCGCGCGAGACGCTGTCCTCCTGGTCCGTCTCGGAGTGGGGCTACGGCATCCCGGACGCCAAGACGGATGAGGCGAAGAACCCGCTCTATGTGCGCGGTGGCGCCGCCTTCACCCCGAACGAGATCGACCACTTCGAGGTCATGACCTTCGACGGGAAGCGGCTGGTGGAGGTGAAGGCGTAACGGTTCGCGGCCTTCGGCCCGGACATCTCCCGCGACGCAGGGACGGCCGGCGTCGCGGGCCGACGTGTGCGGGGCCCGTGCGAGGCGTAGCCTCCCCGGGCCCTTTTCGCGTACGGTAGACGGCTGCCCAGCACGTCAGAAGGGGGCCCGGTGGCCGCTCAGGTTCAACAGGAGACCGCGTTCGGCCCGGTCGACAGGTCCGCGCACGACTCGCTCCGCGACCGGGAGATCAGCGTCGAACAGGAACACCTGGACCGGGTGTACCGGCGCCTCGAGGAGAAGATCCACGAGGCGGAGTTCCTGATGAACGACGCCGTCAAACGCGGCCAGGTCGGCACACCCGGGGCGCTCGCCGAGCGGGACGCCCAGGTCTACCGGGCGGGCATCCATCTCAACCGGCTCAACAACGAGTTCGAGGACTTCCTCTTCGGCCGGATCGACCTGCTGCTCGGCAAGGACGGCAAGAAGGGCCCGGACGGTGCCTACACCGCGATCGAGCCCGCCGAGGGGGCGGTGCACCCCGACAACACCGCGGAGATCGCCGAGACCCTGCACATCGGCCGCATCGGCGTCCTCGACGAGGACTACGCCCCCCTGGTCATCGACTGGCGGGCGCCCGCCGCGGCCCCCTTCTACCGCTCCACCCCGGTCGACCCCGGTCGGGTCGTGCGCCGCCGGGTCATCCGCTCCAAGGGCCGCCGGGTGCTCGGCGTCGAGGACGATCTGATGCGCCCCGAGCTCAGGGCGACCCTGGACGGGCAGGGGCTCCCCGTGATCGGCGACGGCGCCCTGATGGCCGCCCTCGGCCAGGCCCGCACCCACACCATGCGGGACATCGTGGCCTCGATCCAGGCCGAGCAGGACCTGGTCATCCGGGCCCCCGCCGCCTCCGTGACCTATGTCGAGGGCGGCCCCGGCACCGGAAAGACGGCCGTCGCCCTGCACCGGGCCGCCTATCTGCTCTACCAGGACCGGCGCAGATACGCGGGCGGCATCCTGATCGTCTCGCCCACGCCGCTGCTGGTCGCCTACACGGAGGGGGTGCTGCCCTCGCTCGGCGAGGAGGGCCAGGTCGCCATCCGCGCCATCGGCTCGCTCGTCGACGGCGCCGAGGCCACCCTCTACGACTCCCCGTCCGCGGCCCGCGTCAAGGGCTCGTACCGCATGCTCAAGGTGCTGAGGAAGGCCGCCCGCGGCGCCCTCGAACGCAAGGACGCCCCCAGCCGGCTGCGGGTCGTGGTCTTCGGCCGCCGCCTCGAACTGGGCGGCGAGGAGCTGGGGCGGATCCGGCAGAACGCCCTGAGCGGCACCGCCCCGGTGAACCTGCTGCGCCCGCGCGCCCGCAAGCTGCTCCTCGACGCCCTGTGGGCGCTCTCCGGCCAGGCCACCCGGCACACCGACCCCGAGCTGGCCGCCGAGCTGCGCTCCTCCTTCGACGAGGACGTCGCCTCCGAGGACTCCTTCCTCGAGTTCCTGGACGCCTGGTGGCCGGAGCTGACCCCGGCCGCCGTGCTGGACGCGATGGCCGACGAACGGCGGCTGGGCCGCTGGGCGCGGCGCGTCCTCACCCCGGGCGAGGTGCGCAGGGTCGCGCGGTCCCTGAAGCGGGACGGGCTCTCCGTGCACGATGTGGCGATGCTGGACGAGCTGCAGGCGATCCTCGGCCTGCCGGCCCGCCCCAGGAAGCGGCGCGACCTCGACCCGCTGGACCAGCTGACCGGGCTGGAGGAACTGATGCCGGTGCGCGAGGAGTCCCAGTGGGAACGCGCCGAGCGCCTCGCCCAGGAGCGGACCGAGTACGCGCATGTGATCGTCGACGAGGCGCAGGACCTCACCCCGATGCAGTGGCGGATGGTGGGACGCCGGGGCCGGCACGCGACCTGGACGGTGGTCGGCGACCCCGCCCAGTCGTCCTGGTCCGACCCGGACGAGGCGGCCCAGGCCCGCGACGAGGCCCTGGGCACCCGGCCGCGCCGCCGCTTCACGCTCACGGTCAACTACCGCAACCCGGCGGAGATCGCCGAACTCGCCGCCAAGGTGCTCGCCCTCGCCATGCCCGGCTCCGAGGCCCCCTCGGCCGTCCGCTCCACGGGCGTCGAGCCGCGTTTCACGGTGGTGGGGGAGTCGATGGAACGGACCGTGCGGGAGGAGGCCGCCCGGCTGCTCGAACGCGTGGACGGCACGGTCGGCGTCGTCGTCGCCATGAACCGTCGCGAGGAGGCGGCCCGCTGGCTCGACGGACTCGGCGGCCGCGCGGTGGCGCTCGGCAGCCTGGAGGCCAAGGGCCTGGAGTACGACGCCACGGTCGTGGTCTCCCCCGCGGAGATCGCCGACGAGAGCCCCGCCGGCCTGCGCGTCCTGTATGTGGCGCTGACCAGGGCGACCCAGCAGCTCACCGTCGTCTCCGGCCCCCATGACGCCCCGGACGCCTCCGGCCTCCCGGACCTCCTGCGGGACTGACCCGCCCCGGCGCCGGGGCGGGGCGGGCGGGTGAACTGCCGGTGGGGGAATGGCACCGCGGGATCCGTTTGTTAGCCTGGATGTGACACCGGCCCGATCCAAGCCCCCGGGCCCAACCTTCGTCGCTTCGAGCGACCACTTGCCGCGAGGCGAGCATGGCGGGTCGGTGTCCTCGAACTTGCGCAGAGGCCCAGGTCACCTGAGTGACGTGGGCCTCTTTCGTTTCCGATCGCGACCGGTGTGGTGGAAAATGTCTTGCGTTCATCGGCGGGTTCGCGCGAACAAAACGTCCGCAATCCGGGGCGGCTACCACGTACTCAGGGGTAGGTGCGACGATCGGACGGCACACTCGGCAACACGGTGAAAGCAGAGGAAGTCGGCCATGGCAACGGCGCCCAGCGTCTCCTACTCGATGACGGTCCGGCTGGAGGTGCCCGCGAGCGGAACCGCGGTCTCCCAGCTCACCACGGCCGTGGAGTCCTCCGGAGGCTCGGTGACCGGCCTCGACGTCACCGCGTCCGGCCACGAGAAGCTCCGTATCGACGTCACCATCGCCGCCACCTCGACCGCCCACGCGGAAGAGATCGTGGAGAAGCTGCGGGGCATCGAGGGCGTCGTCCTGGGCAAGGTCTCGGACCGTACCTTCCTGATGCACCTCGGCGGCAAGATCGAGATGGCGTCGAAGCACCCCATCCGCAACCGTGACGACCTCTCCATGGTCTACACCCCGGGCGTGGCGCGCGTCTGCATGGCGATCGCCGAGAACCCGGAGGACGCCCGCCGCCTCACCATCAAGCGCAACTCCGTTGCGGTCGTGACGGACGGTTCGGCCGTGCTGGGCCTCGGCAACATCGGCCCCAAGGCCGCGCTGCCCGTGATGGAGGGCAAGGCGGCCCTCTTCAAGCGCTTCGCCGGCATCGACGCCTGGCCGATCTGCCTGGACACCCAGGACGCCGACGCGATCGTGGAGATCGTCAAGGCGATCGCCCCGGGGTTCGCCGGCATCAACCTCGAGGACATCTCCGCGCCCCGCTGCTTCGAGATCGAGGCGCGGCTGCGTGAGGCCCTCGACATCCCCGTCTTCCACGACGACCAGCACGGCACCGCGATCGTGGTCCTCGCCGCCCTCACCAACGCGCTGCGGGTCGTCGGCAAGTCGATCGACGGTGTGCGCGTGGTGATGTCGGGCGCCGGCGCGGCCGGTACCGCGATCCTCAAGCTGCTGCTCGCCGCGGGCGTCAAGAACGCCGTGGTCGCCGACATCCACGGCGTGGTGCACGCCGACCGCGAGGACCTGGTGGGCGCCGCCCCGGACTCGCCGCTGCGCTGGATCGCCGACAACACCAACCCCGAGGGCCTGACCGGCACCCTCAAGGAGGCCGTGCGCGGCGCCGATGTGTTCATCGGTGTCTCCGCGCCGAACCTGCTCGACGGCGCGGACGTGGCCGCCATGGCCGAGGGCGCCATCGTGTTCGCGCTCGCGAACCCGGACCCCGAGGTCGACCCCGCGGTCGCCCGCCAGACGGCGGCCGTCGTGGCCACCGGCCGCTCGGACTTCCCGAACCAGATCAACAACGTCCTGGTGTTCCCCGGTGTCTTCCGCGGTCTGCTGGACGCCCAGTCCCGGACGGTCAACACGGACATGATGCTGGCCGCCGCGACGGCCCTGGCGGACGTGGTGACCGAGGACGAGCTGAACCCGAACTACATCATTCCGAGCGTGTTCAACGACCGGGTGGCCGGAGCCGTCGCCGGAGCGGTGCGGGACGCCGCGAAGGCGGGAGAGGCACCGGCCGAATAAGCCGGACAAGTGCGGGCGAAGCGGACGCGTCGGGTCGATTCACGGTTGTGATCATGGCCACGGTGGCCAGGGGCCCGGCGCGTCGCGGCGCCCGTGTCGGGCCGTCCCTCTAGGGTGGCGGCCAGGCTCAGGTCCCCCAGGTCCTGCGATCCGTGGCCGGGAGTGGACCGAGCGTCACCGTGACGAGGCGCAGTGGCGCTTTCGTGTGACTCCCAAGGGTGTTCTCGCGACTCCTACGGGTGCCGGATTGGCATTACCGCCGCAGGTGGGGGCAGGATGCGTCTTCGGGCGCGAGGGTCTGACGACGGACCCGGGTCCGGGGACTCTCCGAGGACCCTGGCAGCATCGGCTTCGCCGTGCCCAGCATGCGGCTCCGCCGCGTGGCACGCCGCAACGGCAAGAAGAACACGGGAGTAACAACATGAACCGCAGTGAGCTGGTGGCCGCGCTGGCCGACCGCGCCGAGGTGACCCGCAAGGACGCCGACGCCGTGCTGGCCGCGTTCGCCGAGACCGTCGGCGAGGTCGTCGCCAAGGGCGACGAGAAGGTCACCATCCCCGGCTTCCTGACCTTCGAGCGCACCCACCGTGCCGCTCGTACCGCGCGCAACCCGCAGACCGGCGAGCCCATCGAGATCCCGGCCGGCTTCAGCGTGAAGGTCTCCGCGGGCTCCAAGCTCAAGGAAGCCGCCAAGGGCAAGTGATCTTGCTGTTCGTACGCCACGGGACGGCGTACGACAAGGCCGTACCGCCCAGGGACGGCTCCATGGCCCGCTGACGCTCCTCGGGACGGCGTACGGGCCTGGTGCCCCGGCAGGCACGGTCCGCCCCGTCGCGACGACCGGTACGCACCGGACGCCGCACCCCGACGGGCGGCCGCCACCTGACGCGGCACCAGGGCGAGTTTCGAAAGTCCCGCCTGCCCCGCGACGCCTGGCACGCACTTCCCCGAGTCGTTCGAACAGGGGAACCTCGAGCCGCGTCGTCGGGATCGCCCTCGTACGTCCAGTGCGGGGGCGAGCCTCCGCCTTGCGGTCGCACGCCTCCCCACGCTCGGCTGCGCTCGCACGGGCGGTACCTCCCCCACGACGCCGCGGGGCCCGCCCTCAGGGCGGACGACGCCGCGTTCGAGACACGCCCGGGTAGAAGTACGGAGGGGCGGTCACCCGGTTCGGGTGGCCGCCCCTCGCGTGTGTCCTCGGGGCCGTCAGCCGAGCGTCTGCGGAAGCTCGACCTTCGCGCCCAGCTCGACCAGCTTCTCCATGAAGTTCTCGTAGCCGCGGTTGATCAGTTCGATGCCGTGCACCCGGGAGGTGCCCTGCGCCGCCAGGGCCGCGATCAGATACGAGAAGCCGCCGCGCAGGTCGGGGATGACCAGATCGGCGCCCTGGAGCTTGGTCGGGCCCGAAACCACCGCGGAGTGCAGGAAGTTGAGCTGCCCGAAGCGGCAGTGGGAGCCGCCCAGGCACTCGCGGTAGAGCTGGATGTGCGCGCCCATCTGGTTGAGCGCGGAGGTGAAGCCCAGCCGGGACTCGTAGACCGTCTCATGGATGATCGACAGCCCCGTGGCCTGCGTCAGCGCCACCACCAGCGGCTGCTGCCAGTCGGTCTGGAAGCCCGGGTGCACATCCGTCTCCAGCGCGATCGACTTCAGCTGGCCGCCGGGGTGCCAGAAGCGGATGCCCTCGTCGTCGATCTCGAACGCGCCCCCCACCTTCCGATAGGTGTTCAGGAACGTCATCATCGAGCGCTGCTGGGCACCGCGGACATAGATGTTGCCCTCGGTCGCCAGCGCCGCCGACGCCCAGGACGCGGCCTCCAGGCGGTCCGGGAGGGCGCGGTGGGCGTAGCCGCCGAGCTTGTCCACACCGGTGATGCGGATGGTGCGGTCGGTGTCCATGGCGATGATCGCGCCCATCTTCTGCAGCACGCAGATGAGGTCCTCGATCTCCGGTTCCACGGCGGCGTTGGAGAGTTCGGTGACCCCCTCGGCCAGGACCGCCGTCAGCAGCACCTGCTCGGTGGCGCCGACGGACGGATAGGGCAGCCGGATCTTGGTGCCGCGCAGCCCCTTGGGCGCCTCCAGGTACTGGCCGTCGGCGCGCTTCTCGATGACCGCGCCGAACTGCCGCAGCACATCGAAGTGGAAGTCGATGGGCCGGCCGCCGATGTCGCAGCCACCGAGGCCCGGGATGAACGCATGCCCCAGACGGTGCAGCAGGGGGCCGCAGAACAGGATCGGGATGCGCGACGAGCCCGCGTGGGCGTCGATGTCGGCGACATTGGCGCTCTCGACATGCGTCGGGTCGAGCACCAGTTCCCCGGGCTCCTCGCCCGGACGGACCGTCACACCATGCAGTTGCAGCAGCCCGCGTACGACGCGCACGTCGCGGATGTCGGGCACATTGCGCAGCCTGCTCGGCGCGCTGCCCAGCAGGGCCGCGACCATGGCCTTCGGTACGAGGTTCTTCGCACCGCGGACACGGATCTCACCCTCCAGCGGGTTTCCGCCGTGCACAAGGAGGACATCGTCGTTGACGCTCATGAATCTCGCGTTCCGTGGAGTTGGGCAGGGGCCGAAGACGTAAGCGTAATGGCCGCCCACCCCCCTTGAGTAAGCCCGAGGCCCACACAGGTTCGTCATGGCTCTGCCACAACACGAACCGTGTGTCGCCGGACGCGGGCGGTGACCGGCCCCGCCGTGCGCCCGTACCGCATCCGTGCGCCCTCCCTGCTTCCGTCGCCACACGCCGACGGAAGCCCTCACCAGGCGGCCCGTCCCCGCCCGGCGGCATTCACCCGCGTACCCGCATTGCCTCCCCACGGGCGGGCAAGATGCGGGATCATGTCTGGCATGACCGAGGTGTCCTCGCTCACAGGGCGGCTGCTCGTGGCCACACCCGCCCTGGCGGACCCGAACTTCGACCGCGCTGTGGTGCTGCTCCTCGACCACGACGAGGAGGGCTCGCTCGGTGTGGTCCTCAACCGGCCCACGCCCGTGGACGTGGGCGACATCCTGGAGGGCTGGGCGGACCTCGCGGGTGAGCCCGGGGTCGTCTTCCAGGGCGGACCGGTGTCGCTGGACTCGGCGCTCGGCGTGGCGGTGATCCCCGGCGGCTCCGAGGAGCGCGCCCCGCTCGGCTGGCGGCGGGTGCACGGCGCGATCGGCCTGGTCGACCTGGAGGCCCCGCCGGAACTGCTCGCCCGGGCGCTGGGCTCGCTGCGCATCTTCGCCGGATACGCCGGCTGGGGGCCGGGCCAGCTGGAGGACGAGCTGGGGGAAGGGGCGTGGTACGTGGTCGAGTCGGAACCCGGCGATGTGTCCTCCCCGGAGCCGGAGCGGCTCTGGCGGGAGGTGCTGCGACGGCAGCGCAGCGAACTGGCGATGGTGGCCACCTATCCGGACGACCCTACGCTGAACTGATGACGCGGGCGTTTCAGTACCCTTGGCGTCATGAGCACTCTTGAGCCCGAGCGCGGAACTGGTACGGGGACCCTCGTCGAGCCGACACCGCAGGTGTCGCACGGCGACGGTGACCACGAGCGCTTCGCCCACTATGTCCAGAAGGACAAGATCATGGCGAGCGCCCTCGACGGCACACCCGTCGTGGCGCTGTGCGGCAAGGTGTGGGTACCGGGGCGCGACCCGAAGAAGTACCCCGTCTGCCCCATGTGCAAGGAGATCTACGAATCCATGGGCAGCGGCGACGAGGGCAAGGGCGGCGACAAGAAGTAGCCGGCCGGCTCGGAGCCCGTCGATCGCAGGGCCCCCGGGACGCGCGGGTGACGGCGCGTCCCGGGGGCCTTTGTGTCTTCTTCCGGCACCCGGCCGGCGCATGAATTCCGGCGGTACCGCCCCGACCGCCGCTCTCCCGGTTTCCGTTTCCGCGACCGCTTCCGACGCCCCTTCCGGTGCCGTTTCCGGACGGCCTCGTCGATCATGTTTTCCGATCGCCCGGACGGTGCCCGTGGAGGTGGTGACGATCTCCGTCTTCTTCCGTGACGGTCTTCCTCGCGCACACCTCCGACGGCCCTGCGCGGCCCACCGCCCCGGGATCGCCGGTCCCGTCCCCGATCGTTTTCCCGGCCGCCTTCCCGGCTGCTTTCTCGGCGGCCTTCACGATCCGGCGGCAGCGGGTTTTGCGCGGGCCGTTCCCGGGGTGCCGCGGGGCCGATTCCGCGCCGGTGGTCCGCGCTGATCCGGTGGGTACTCCTGCTCGTATGCGTATTGGTGTTCGTACCGCGACGCCCGGTCCCGCGGCCGGGCGGAAAGCTGAGGGAACGACGTGACGGAACTGATTCCGGCGCCCCGCGCCGTCGAGGGTCCCCTGAACCACCACGTCCCGCTCGACCGGGACACCGTGCTGTGCTCCGAGCCCGGCACGGGCACCACCGAACGCTGGCTGCGCTCCACCCTCGGACCGGCCCTCGGCCTGCCGTTTCCGCCCGGCCCCGAGGACAGCCGCAATGCCGTACGGCTGTGTCTGGACGACACCCTGGAGCCGGAGGCCTACCGGCTGAGCGCGCTGCCCGGCCGGGGGGTCGAGATCCGGGGCGGCGACGCGGCCGGAGTTTTCTGGGGTGCCCAGACGCTCCGTCAACTCCTCGGCCCCGACGCCTTCCGGAGGGCCCCCGTACGCCCCGGTACCGCCCGGGGAATTCCGCAGCAGATCATCGAGGACGCGCCGCGCTTCCGCTGGCGCGGACTGATGCTCGATGTCGCCCGGCACTTCATGCCCACCGACGGCGTTCTGCGCTATCTGGATCTGATGGCCACTCATAAACTCAACGTCTTCCACTTCCACCTCACCGACGACCAGGGCTGGCGACTGGAGATCCGGCGCAGTCCGAGGCTCACCGAGGTCGGTTCCTGGCGGGCGCGCACCCGATTCGGCCACCGGGCCTCACCGTTGTGGGAGGAGAAGCCGCACGGCGGTTTCTACACCCAGGACGACATCCGCGAGATCGTGGCGTACGCGGCCGAGCGGCATATCACCGTGGTCCCCGAGATCGACATCCCCGGGCACAGTCAGGCGGCCATCGCCGCGTATCCCGAACTCGGCAACTCCGATGTCGTCGACACGGCCTCCCTGACGGTCTGGGACGACTGGGGGATCTCCCCGAACGTGCTCGCCCCCACCGACCGCACCCTGCGCTTCTACGAGGGGGTGTTCGAGGAGGTCCTGGAGCTGTTCCCCTCGACGTTCGTCCATGTCGGCGGCGACGAGTGCCGCAAGGACCAGTGGCGCGCCTCCCCGGCCGCCCAGGCCCGCATCAAGGAACTGGGGCTGGCCGACGAGGACGGCCTCCAGTCGTGGTTCGTCCGGCACTTCGACGCCTGGCTCACCGCCCGCGGCCGGCGGCTCATCGGCTGGGACGAGATCCTCGAGGGCGGCCTCGCGGAGGGCGCCGCGGTGTCCTCCTGGCGCGGATACGCCGGCGGGGTCGGTGCCGCACGGGCCGGGCACGACGTGGTGATGTGCCCCGAGCAGCAGGTGTACCTGGACCACCGTCAGGACGGCGGCGCGGACGAGCCGGTGCCCATCGGCTATGTGCGCACCCTGGAGGACATCTACCGTTTCGATCCCGTTCCCCCGCAGCTCACCGGGGAGCAGGCGCGCCATGTGCTGGGCACCCAGGCCAATGTGTGGACCGAGGCCATGGAGGACCGCGCCCGGGTCGACTACCAGGCGTTCCCCCGGCTCGCGGCCTTCGCCGAGATCGCCTGGAGCGCCCTGCCGGCCCCCGCGGACCGCGACTTCACCGACTTCGAGCGGCGGATGACCGCCCATTACCGGCGCCTGGACGCCCAGGGGGTGGCCTACCGGCCGCCCACGGGGCCACGGCCGTGGCAGCGCCGGCCCGGTGTGCTCGGACGCCCGATCGAGGGTGCGCCCCCGAACGTGTGAGGCGGTCCCCGAGGAGCGGCCGAGGCGCCCCTCTCCTGGAAACGTGATGCCGTGGAAGAAAACAGGACAGGGGAGGCCGATGAGCGGTAACGCGCCCTCGTCGGCCATCCGGTGGCAAAACGGTCCATCTCTCCGGCCAGGGGGTGAAAGTCTCCTAGCGGACCCCCGCGTCGTGGGACGTGAAAGATGTGCCAGAGTTGCCACGTCCGCCCTGTCAGCACGTACCGTACGGAGCCACAGGTGGGGACCAGGTGGGGCAGCGGGAAGGGGCAGCCGGTTTGACCACGCAGGCACCGCAGGCGGCGCACGCCGTGACGTTGCCCGCCTCGCTGGACGAGGCTGTGGCGGCCCTCGCCGCCATGCCGGCGGCCGTTCCCGTGGCGGGCGGCACCGATCTCATGGCCGCGGTCAACTCCGGTCAGCTGCGGCCCGCCGCGCTGGTCGGGCTCGGCCGGATCAGCGAGATCCGGGGGTGGCAGTACCAGGACGGCCATGCGCTGCTCGGCGCCGGCCTCACTCATGCCCGCATGGGGCGCCCCGACTTCGCCGCGCTGATCCCCGCCCTCGCGGCGGCGGCGCGCGCGGCCGGACCACCGCACATCCGCAACGCGGGCACCCTGGGCGGCAACATCGCCTCGGCCGCGCCCACCGGCGACGCGCTCCC
This sequence comes from Streptomyces nodosus, assembly GCF_008704995.1. Lineage (NCBI taxonomy): Bacteria > Bacillati > Actinomycetota > Actinomycetes > Kitasatosporales > Streptomycetaceae > Streptomyces > Streptomyces nodosus. The sequence goes on along the minus strand of NZ_CP023747.1, from coordinate 2,998,046 downwards.
GGTGCTGGCCGCCCTGGAGGCCACCCTGATCATCGCGGGCCCGAACGCGGCCCGCCGGGAGATCCCGGTCTCGCATCTGCTGGCCGGGGTGGACATGTTGCGCTCCGGGGAGCTCATCGGCTACGTGCGGGTGCCGCTGCTGCACGCCCCCCAGGTCTTCGTGAAGGCGACCGGGCGTACCGGCCCCGGGCGGGCCGTCGCCTCCGTGGCGCTCGTCCTGGACCCGGCCCGGCGCGGGGTGCGCTGCGCCGTCGGCGCCATAGCACCGCTGCCGCTGCGCCCCCTGGAGGCCGAGCAGTGGGTCGCCCGGCTGATCGACTGGGACAACAACCGCGCGATCGTCCCGGAGGCGCTCACGGCCTTCGGCGAGTACGTCGCCGCGGCCTGCATCCCCGATCCGGAACCGGCGGAGGACGGCAGCGCCCAGCAGCTTCCGCCCGCCGTACTGCATCTGCGGCGCACCGTCGCCGCGCTGGCCCGGCGAGCACTGGGGAGGGCGCTGTCGTGACCGACGACCAGCACGGGGAGGGCGGCCCCGACCGGGGGGCCCAGGGCTCCTGGGAACGACTGCCGGGGGAGTACGACGACGGCGCCACCGCCTTCGTCCAGCTCCCCGAGGGCGGTATCGACGCCCTGCTCGCCGCCGACAGCCCGCTGGCCGCACCGGGCCACAGCTATGTGCCCCCCTCCTTCACCCCCGCCGCCGGCACGCCCATCGACCAGGCGGCCGCCGGCAGTTGGGACACCCCGGCCGAGGGCGTGCAGTGGCCCGACCCCGCCGCCGGACCGGACCAGGGGGCCGGGGACCGGTTCACATACCACCCCGGCACGGCCGGACCGTGGCACTACGCGGGGTACGAGCAGTACGAGGAGCCCGCGGCGCCCGCGGCACCGCAGGAGGCGCCCGCGCCGGGACGCGATGTCACCGGCGAGTGGTCGATCCCGGTGGCGGGCGGTGATCTGCCCGACGAATCCGGTGAGTTCAGCACCTCCTCGCTCGTCGAGCAGTGGGGCGGCACCCCGCCCGCGACCCTGCCCGGCGGCGCGGCCGCGCCCTGGGCGGCGAGCACGGTGGGACAGCCGTGGCCGGACGCGGCGGAGACCCCCGGGGATCTGCCCGCCGAGGTCCCCGGAGAGCCGTCGGACGCGCCCTACGAGGACGGAGCGGTGCACGGTGGGGTCCCCGGAGGTCCCGAGGCGCCGGAGGCCGCCCAGGAGGCTTCTGGGGCCGTCGAGATGCCCGACGGCGTTCCGGGGCAGGGCTTTTCGCAGGGCATGGGGCACGACCCCGCGCAGGCCCGACGGCAGGACCATGCACAGGGGCCCGGGCACGAGCCCGCCCCGGCTCATGGGCAGGCTGCCGCGCAGGGCGGCTACGACCCCGCACCGGCCGGGCAGCAGGGCTTTGCGCAGGGTGTCCACCAGGAGGCCGCGCCGCTTCCGCCGCACGACGGCGGCCGGCTCGGACACGATCCCGCGGCGGCTCACGCACAGGGTCTCGCCCAGGGCGTTCACCACGACGCCGCGCCTGCCCGGTCGCAGGACGGCCATGAGCCCATGCCGGCCCCGCAGCAGGGTTTCGCGCAGGACGCTCGGCACGAGCCCCGGCCGGCCCAGCCGCAGGACGGTGCGCAGCCCCACGAACACGCGTCCGCGCCGCAGCCCGAGCCGGCGCTCCTCGCGGGGCCTGAGCCCATGGCGGCACCCGGGCCCGCACCCGTCGCCGTACCCGAGGCTCCGACGGCGCCGGGGCAGGCGGCGGCCGAACCGGCCGCCGAGGCCGCCGACGCACCGGACCCGGAGCCCGGCCCCGAGCACGAACCGGGGGCCGCGTCCCCGCACGACGACCACCCCCTCGCCTCGTACGTGCTGCGCGTGAACGGCGCCGACCGGCCCGTCACCGACGCATGGATCGGCGAGTCACTGCTGTACGTGCTGCGCGAGCGGCTCGGCCTCGCGGGCGCCAAGGACGGCTGCTCGCAGGGCGAGTGCGGCGCCTGCAACGTCCAGGTCGATGGCCGGCTCGTCGCGTCCTGCCTGGTGCCCGCCGCCACCGCCGCGAGCAGCGAGGTGCGCACGGTCGAGGGCCTCGCGGCCGACGGACAGCCCTCGGACGTCCAGCGGGCGCTCGCCCGGTGCGGTGCGGTGCAGTGCGGCTTCTGCGTCCCCGGGATCGCGATGACCCTGCACGACCTGCTGGAGGGCAACCCCGCGCCCACCACGCTGGAGACCCGGCAGGCGCTGTGCGGCAATCTGTGCCGCTGCTCCGGCTATCAGAGCGTGATCGAGGCCGTCAAGGAGGTCGTCGCCGAACGCGAGGCACACGCCGAGGCCGAGGTGGCGCTCGACGCCGAGGAGGCCCGCATCCCGCACCAGGCGGGCCCCGGATCGGGCGGTGTCCACCCCTCCGCGTTCGATGACGCGCCCCCGAACGAGCACCCGTACGGCCAGGACGGAGGCCAGGCGTGAGCAATGAAGCCGCCACCATGACCACCGCGGTGGACGCACCCGCCCCCGATCCGCTGCCGCACGGTCTGGGCGCCTCCCTCCCGTCCACCGACACCCGCGCCAAGACCGAGGGCACCTTCCCGTACGCGGCCGACCTGTGGGCCGAGGGCCTGCTGTGGGCCGCCGTGCTGCGCTCGCCGCACCCCCATGCGCGCATCCTGTCCATCGACACCGGCCACGCACTGAAGATGCCCGGCGTCCGGGCCGTCGTCACCCATGAGGACGTGTCCGACGGAGCGCTCCACGGCCGTGGCTCGGTGGACCGGCCGGTGTTCGCCTCCGAGGTGGTACGCCACCACGGGGAGCCGATCGCGGCCGTCGCCGCCGACCACCCCGACACCGCGCGGATGGCCGCCGCCGCGGTCATCGTCGAGTACGAGGTGCTCGACCCGGTGATCGATCCTGAGCAGGCGTTCGAGGCCGAGCCGCTGCACCCCGACGGCAATCTGATCCGTCACATCCCGCTGAGCCACGGCGATCCGGCCGTGATCGGCGAGGTCGTCGTCGAGGGCCAGTACCGCATCGGCCGCCAGGACCCCGCCCCGATCGGCGCGGAGGCCGGCCTCGCCGTGCCCCGGCCCGACGGCGGGGTCGAGCTGTACCTCGCCTCCACCGACCCGCACAGCGACCGCGACCGGGCCGCCGCGGTCTACGGCCTCGAACCCGAGCGGGTGAAGGTCGTCGTCACCGGGGTGCCCGGCGCCACCGCCGACCGGGAGGACCAGGGCTTCCAGCTGCCGCTCGGACTGCTCGCCCTGAAGACCGGCTGCCCGGTCAAGCTGACCGCGACCCGCGAGGAGTCGTTCCTGGGGCATGTCCACCGCCACCCCACCCTGCTGCGCTACCGCCACCACGCGGACGCCGAGGGCAAGCTGGTGAAGGTCGAGGCGCAGATCCTGCTGGACGCCGGCGCCTACGCGGACACCTCCTCGGACGCGCTGGCCGCCGCGGTCTCCTTCGCCTGCGGCCCGTATGTCGTCCCCAACGCCTTCATCGAGGGCTGGGCCGTACGCACCAACAACCCGCCGTCCGGGCATGTGCGCGGCGAGGGCGCGATGCAGGTGTGCGCCGCGTACGAGGCCCAGATGGACAAGCTCGCCAAGAAGCTCGGCCTCGACCCGGCGGAGCTGCGGCTGCGCAATGCCATGGCCACGGGTGATGTGCTGCCGACGGGCCAGACGGTGACCTGCCCGGCGCCGGTGGCCGAACTGCTCGAGGCCGTACGGGACCACCCGCTGCCCCCGCTGCCCAAGGACACCCCCGAGGACGACTGGCTGCTGCCGGGCGGCCCCGAGGGCGCGGGCGATCCCGGTGCGGTGCGCCGCGGGGTCGGCTATGGCGTCGGCATGGTGCACATGCTGGGCGCGGAGGGCGCGGACGAGGTCTCCACGGCCACGGTGAAGGTGCAGGACGGGGTGGCGACCGTGCTGTGCGCGGCGGTCGAGACCGGCCAGGGCTTCACCACGCTGGCCCGCCAGATCGTCCAGGAGACCCTCGGCATCGACGAGGTGCAGGTCGCCTCCGTCGACACGGACCAGCCGTCGGCGGGCGCCGGCTGCCGGGGCCGGCACACCTGGGTCTCGGGCGGCGCGGTGGAACGCGCCGCCAAGATGGTCCGCACCCAGCTGCTGCAGCCCCTGGCCCACAAGTTCGGGATGTCCACCGAGCTGCTCCAGATCACCGACGGCAAGATCACCTCCTATGACGGGGTCCTGTCGACCACGGTCACCGAGGAGTTGCGCGGCAAGGAGCTGTGGGCCACGGCCCAGTGCCGCCCGCACCCGACGGAGCCGCTGAACGAGGCGGGCCAGGGCGACGCCTTCGTGGGGCTCGCGTTCTGCGCGATCCGCGCCGTGGTGGACGTGGACGTCGAGCTGGGCTCGGTACGGGTGGTGGAGCTGGCGCTCGCCCAGGACGTCGGCCGGGTGCTGAACCCGGCGCAGCTCGCCGCCCGGCTGGAGGCGGGCGTCACCCAGGGCGTGGGCATCGCCCTCACGGAGAACCTGCGCACGGCCCGCGGCCTGGTCCGGCACCCCGATCTGACGGGCTACTCCCTTCCGACGGCCCTGGACGCACCGGACATCCGGATCGTGAAGCTGATCGAGGAACGCGATGTGGTCGCGCCCTTCGGGGCCAAGTCGGTCAGCGCGGTGCCCGTGGTGACCTCCCCGGCGGCCGTCGCCTCCGCGGTGCGCGCGGCGACGGGCCGCACGGTCAACCGGCTGCCGATCCGCCCCCAGGCGGCGGTGACCGCTCAGTGACCGGCGGCGGCCTCGGCGCCGCCGCCGCTCCCGTCCTCCTCACGTCCGGGGGACCGTGAAACCCCGGCCGTTCTTCCCCGACCCGCGCCCGGCGCCGGCGACCGCGCCGCCCCGGGCGTTCGTGCCGGCGCCGGGTGCCGATGCCGCCGTCGGGCGTTCGTCATGGCGCCCCGCGTGGCTCATTTCACCTCTTGGACCCCGAAAGTATCGGGGAGTTGTCAGTGGGGCGGCGTAAAGTTCTTGGCATCCGGGAGAGCCGTTCGACGGCTGGAAGCGTCCTTTCTGAGAGAGACGTTCCGGGGACGAACCACACGGGGGAATCAATGGACACGACGAACACCGGCGGTGTGATCACACTGACCACGACGGGCCTCGATCCGTACGGCACACACACCGAGACGCGGCATCTGCGCACGGGACCGGGGCTCTCACCCCCGGGCGCCCCGCCGTGGTTCGGCACCCTGCGCGGGCGGCCGGCGCTGCGACGGATCGCCGAGCTGGTGGCCGAGGCCGGAAAGCTCGCCGCGGTGCTGCGGGAGCAACTGGTCATGGGGGCCCTGCGCACCGTCGACCGCGATCTGCAGTCCCTGGTGCTGGACGGCACCACCGGCGCGGTCCCGACCTATGTCCACCCGTGCAACCCCGGCCTGATGGACTTCTCGCCGCTCGCTCCCTCCCTGGCGCCACTGCTGCGGTGCGCGTCCCACGCCCGGTTGAGGAGGGGGGAGCACAGCGCGCGAGCGGAGGCGTCCGGGCGGCCGGCGTCCCAGGCGGTGACGGAGGTCTCCCGTTGGCTGGCCTCGGTGTTCGGAGCCGAAGCCGCGCAGGACTCGCTGCCGTACCGACGGATGGCCGCGCTGCTCCGCCCCATGGCCCGGATCGCCCGCCCCGCCGAGGGCCTCGCGCTCGCCCTGCCCCCGCGGCTGCTGGACGAGGAGTTCGGTTCCGCGGCCGTGGTGCACTTCGAGGACATCGACTTCCCCGCCGCCCTCACCCACGAGCCGACCCGCCGCTTCCTGCGCGACACGGGGCTGCCCGAACACGGGTACTGGTACGAGCTGGACACGGATGTACCTCTGCCCACTCTGACGGAGTACTACACGGACGAGGACGTCTTCACCGCGGACGAACTCCCCGAGGGCGCGGACCGTCTGATACGCCTCGGCCATCTCCTCGAGGACACCAGCCTGCTCGTCGACGGCACCACCGGCGCGCTCCTGTGCTGGAGCGAGCCCGAGTCACTGCTGCGCCCGCTCCACGCGGACCTCTCCACCCTGGCCTTCACGGTCTGGCTGGTCCACCGCGAGAAGACCCTCGACACGGACCACGCCCTGACCGAGGCCTACGAACACCTCACCGCCACCGCCCCTACAACGATCGACCCGCTGTACGCGTAGGTACCCGGCCGTGGTGGTGCGGTGGCGCGTTTGGAGGCCGTGGCGGGATTCGAACCCACGTAACCCGCTTTGCAGGCGGGCCCCTGAACCACTCGGGCACACGGCCAAGATCAGGTGCGGCACGGCTCACTCGTTCCGACCTGACGTAAGGACCGTACGGCCGGGTGCACAGGGGGCTCAAGGGGATCGCCGGGGCCGCAACGGGACTGCCATACGCCGTTCATGAACGGCGCGTCGTAGGACCAAGGTCGCACGCGATCACCGTCTTCCGACAGGAGCCAAACGCCGCCGAGACCCTTACCCTGACCTGCATGGCAGCCCTGGAACCCCACGACACCGACGTCGTCGCCCCCGCACCTTCCGTCTCCGTGGACGACACCGCCGGTGTGCTGGGCCGGTCCTATCGGGCGCTGAGCATCGGCATCGTCTCCGTCGTGCTGCTGATCGCCTTCGAGGCGACCGCCGTGGGCACCGCGATGCCGGTCGCGGCGCGGGAGCTGGACGGGGTCTCCCTGTACGCCTTCGCGTTCTCCGGGTACTTCACGACCAGCCTGTTCGGCATGGTGCTCGCCGGGCAGTGGTCGGACCGGCGCGGTCCGCTCGGTTCGCTGACCTCCGGGATCGCCGTCTTCGCGGCGGGGCTGCTGCTGTCCGGGACGGCCGGGTCGATGTGGCTGTTCATCCTGGGCCGGGCCGTGCAGGGGTTCGGCGGCGGGCTGGTGATCGTCGCCCTGTATGTGGTGGTGGGCCGGGCCTACCCCGAGCGGCTGCGCCCGGCGATCATGGCGGCGTTCGCGGCGAGCTGGGTGGTCCCCTCGGTGGTCGGCCCGCTGGCCGCCGGCGCGGTGACGGAACACCTGGGCTGGCGCTGGGTGTTCACCGGGATCCCGGTGCTGGTCGTGCTTCCGCTGGCGCTCGCGCTGCCGCAGATCCGGCGGCGGGCGGCCGGCCCCGTGGACGAGGGCGCGGTGGCCCCCTCCGACCGGCGGCGCCTCCGGCTCGCCCTGGGGATCTCCCTCGGGGCCGGGCTCCTCCAGTACGCGGCCCAGGACCTGCGGTGGTTCTCGCTCGTCCCGGGTGCCGTCGGGGGCGCCCTGCTGGTTCCCGCGGTGCTCGGACTGCTGCCGCGGGGCACCTACCGGGCGGCGCGCGGGCTCCCGTCGGTCGTGCTGCTGCGCGGGGTGGCCGCGGGTTCCTTCATCGTCGCCGAGTCGTTCGTGCCGCTGATGCTGGTGACCCAGCGGGGGCTGTCGCCGACGCTGGCCGGGTTCTCCCTGGCGGCGGGCGGGGGGACCTGGGCGCTGGGCTCCTGGGTGCAGTCCCGGCCGCGCATCGAGCCGCACCGGGAGCGGCTGATGACCGGCGGGATGGTGCTGGTCGCGGCCGCGATCACCACCGCGCCCAGTGTGCTGATCCACGCCGTGCCCGTGTGGATCGTCGCCGTCGCCTGGGCCTTCGGCTGCTTCGGCATGGGCCTGGTGATCTCCTCCAGCAGCGTTCTGCTGCTCAAGCTCTCCGCCCCGGAGGAGGCCGGCGCCAACTCCGCCGCCCTCCAGATCTCCGACGGCCTGGCCAACGTCGTCCTGCTCGCGGCGACCGGCGCGGCCTTCGCGGCCCTGGGCGGAGGCACTACGGCGGTGACGACGGACACGGCGACCGGCGCTTCCGGCGTGCACCCCGCCGCCTTCGCCGCCGTGTTCCTGCCGATGGCGGGGGTGGCGCTGGTGGGGGCGTGGGTGGCGAGGCGGGTGCGGGCGGATATTCGGTGACACCGCGCGGTACCACGTAGTACCGTCGAGGCATGGCTGGACTGAATGTGCGTTTCACGGACGAAGAGCTCGACGCGCTGCGCGAGCGTGCGGCGGCGGAAGGGCGCAGCATGCAGGCCTTCGCACACGAGGCCGTGATCGCGGCCATAAACGAGCACGCGAGGCTGTTCAACGAGGCGGCGGAGCATGTGCTGCAGGCCAGCGCCGAGCTGAACCGAAGGCTGGCCTGATGTATCACCTCACGCTTCCCGAGCTGCTGAACCTTGCGCAGCGGCTCGGTGCGGACGAGGTTCGCGACTTCGGGCTTCTGGACTCGGCGCTGGCGCGCCCCCGGTCGAGCGTCTTCGGGCAGGACGCCTATCCGGACGTCTGGCAGAAGGCCGCGGCGCTGATGGAGTCCCTGGCCCGCAACCATGCCCTCGTCGACGGAAACAAGCGCATCGCCTGGTACGCGACCTGGGTCTTTCTGCATATGAACGGGCATCCGCTCGACTCCGGCTTCGATGTGGACGAGGCCGAGCGATTCGTCCTGGACGTGTGTCAGGGTGCCCTGGATGTGCCCAAGATCGCGGCCCGGTTGCCTGAGTTCGCGCGCTGATTCCACGCGCTCTCCTGTGACGTGGCTCCCACCCGCCGCCCCCCGGTCCGGTCGGCGGTCGGGTGAGGGCGGGGCGCCGATAGGGTGGCCCGGTTGTCATACGTAGCCGAGCCGCTCACCCCCCGAACCGGAGACCGTGACTACCACCGCCGCTTCCTCCTCGCATCATCTCTCTCCCGCCTTCCCCGGCCGCGCCCCCTGGGGCACCGCCAGCAAGCTGCGTGCCTGGCAGCAGGGGGCGTTGGAGAAGTACGTCCAGGAGCAGCCGCGCGACTTCCTCGCCGTGGCGACGCCCGGCGCCGGCAAGACGACCTTCGCGCTGACCCTGGCGTCCTGGCTGCTGCACCACCATGTCGTCCAGCAGGTGACCGTGGTCGCGCCGACCGAGCATCTGAAGAAGCAGTGGGCGGAGGCGGCGGCCCGGATCGGGATCAGACTGGACCCCGAGTACAGCGCGGGCCCGCTCAGCCGGGACTACCACGGTGTCGCCGTCACCTACGCGGGCGTCGGCGTCCGGCCCATGCTGCACCGTAACCGGGTCGAGCAGCGCAAGACCCTGGTGATCCTCGACGAGATCCACCACGCCGGTGACTCCAAGTCCTGGGGCGAGGCCTGTCTGGAGGCGTTCGAGCCGGCCACCCGCCGGCTCGCCCTGACCGGTACGCCGTTCCGGTCCGACACCAACCCCATCCCCTTCGTCGCGTACGAGGAGGGGGACGACGGGATCCGGCGGTCCGCCGCCGACTACACCTACGGTTACGGGTCCGCCCTCGCCGACGGGGTGGTGCGGCCGGTGATCTTCCTCTCCTACAGCGGCAACATGCGCTGGCGCACCAAGGCGGGCGACGAGATCGAGGCCCGGCTCGGCGAGCCCATGACCAAGGACGCCGTCAGCCAGGCCTGGCGCACCGCGCTCGATCCGCGCGGCGACTGGATGCCCAGCGTGCTGCGCGCCGCCGACCAGCGGCTGACGGAGGTCCGCAAGGCCGTCCCGGACGCCGGTGCCCTGGTCATCGCCACCGACCAGGACTCGGCGCGGGCGTACGCCAAGCTCATCCGCGAGATCACCGGACACAAGGCGACCCTGGTCCTGTCGGACGACTCCGGCGCCTCGGGCCGTATCGACGAGTTCAGCGGCAACGACGACCGCTGGATGGTCGCGGTGCGAATGGTGTCCGAGGGCGTCGACGTGCCCCGGCTCGCCGTCGGGGTGTACGCCACCACCATCTCCACCCCGCTGTTCTTCGCCCAGGCCGTCGGCCGTTTCGTACGGTCCAGGCGCCGCGGCGAGACCGCCTCCGTCTTCCTGCCGACCGTCCCCGACCTGCTCACCTTCGCCAACGAGATGGAGGTCGAGCGCGACCACGTCCTCGACCGGCCGAAGAAGGAGGGCGAGGAGGACCCGTACGCCGAGTCCGAGAAGGAGATGGAGGAGGCCAACCAGGAGCAGGACGAGGACACCGGCGAGCAGGACATGCTGCCGTTCGAGGCGCTGGAGTCCGACGCCGTCTTCGACCGGGTCATGTACAACGGCGCCGAGTTCGGGATGCAGGCCCACCCGGGTAGCGCCGAGGAGCAGGACTATCTGGGCATTCCGGGCCTGCTCGAGCCCGAACAGGTGCAGATGCTGCTCCAGAAGAGGCAGGCCCGGCAGATCGCGCACAGCCGTAAAAAGCCGGACGCGGACGCCGATCTGCTCGAACTGCCCGCGGAACGGCGGCCCGTGGTCAGCCACAAGGAGCTGCTGGAACTGCGCAAGCAGCTCAACACCATGGTCGGTGCCTACTCCCATCAGAGCGGCAAGCCGCACGGTGTGATCCACACCGAGCTGCGGCGTGTGTGCGGCGGCCCGCCGAGCGCCGAGTGCACCGCCGGCCAGCTGCGCCAGCGGATCGCCAAGGTCCAGGAGTGGGCCACACGGATGCGCTGACATCCGGCGTCCGCGACCGGTGTCGGGCTGATGCCGGACCGGTGCCGTCGCTGTCCCGAGGTGTCGCTCATATCGATCCGACCTGGTGGGCGAGCGGTATGTATCGACCCAAAACCAATCACTATGCGCAGGTCGTTGATCGGATTCTGGACGGAGCCTTCCGCTGAGCGAACTGGCTTCGCTACTGTCCCGCTACGCACACGCCCCGTGGCAGAGCCGCCCCGGAGCGCAGCCGTTGAAGCGACTGAGGCCGGGAACCCCGCGCCGCCAGCCGATCGGCGGCCTCTGAAACGCGTCGCCGACGGGACTCGACGACGTGTCCGCAGCCAGGGGGCCCGCCGACCTCACCACTAAGGAGTGGGCGTCGTGACCGCGGAGACCTCCCAGACGCTCGACCGGGGCCTGAGGGTCCTCAAGCTGCTGGCCGACACGGACCATGGGCTGACCGTCACCGAACTGTCCCTCAGACTGGGCGTCAACCGGACCGTGGTGTACCGGTTGCTGGCGACCCTGGAGCAGCACTCGCTGGTCCGGCGCGATCTGGGAGGTCGCGCCCGGGTCGGGCTCGGGGTGCTGGGCCTCGGCCGCCAGGTCCATCCGCTGGTGCGCGAGGCCGCGCTGCCCGCGCTGCGCGCCCTCGCCGAGGACATAGGGGCGACCGCGCATCTCACCCTGGTCGACGGGGCGGACGCGCTGGCCGTGGCCGTGGTCGAGCCGACCTGGACCGACTATCACGTCGCGTACCGGGCCGGCTTCCGGCATCCGCTCGACCGGGGGGCCGCGGGCCGGGCGATCCTCGCCGCCCGGCAGCAGCCGGTCACCGACCCCGGCTACACGCTGACGCACGGGGAACTGGAGGCCGGCGCCAGCGGCGCGGCCGCCCCGCTGCTCGGGGTGACCGGGGTCGAGGGCAGTGTGGGCGTCGTGATGCTGTCGGACTCGGTGCCGGAGCGGGTCGGGGCGCGGGTGGTGGACGCGGCCCGGGAGGTGGCGGAGGCGTTGCGCTGACCGACCCGCGGCGGGCCGCGGCGCCGGGCGGGTTCCGTGCAGAAACCGACCGGGACCCGGCCCGACGGCGGCACCGCGTTAGATTGATTCCGTGTTCTCTCGTCTCTCGCGTCCCCAGGCTGTCGCCCTCAGTGCCCTGCCCGTCGTGGCCCTGCTCGCCACGGCGGTGTTCGCACCGCTGCCCTTCACCGTGGCGCAGCCCGGGATGACGGCCAATGTGCTCGGCGCGAACCGGGGCGCCCCCGTGATCACGATCAGCGGGGCGCCCACCCGCAGCACGGCCGGCCAGCTGAGGATGACCACCATCGAGGCGACGAGCCCCGACACGGACGTCTCGCTCGCCGATGTGATCCACGGCTGGTTCCGTACGGACCGTGCGGTGCTGCCGCGCGACTCGGTCTACCCGAGCGGCAACAGCCTCAAGGAGATCGAGCGGCACAACTCCGAGCAGATGAGGCAGTCCCAGGACGCGGCGACCCAGGCGGCGCTGAAGTACCTCCGTCTCGGCGACAAGAAGGTCACGGTCTCACTGAAGCTCGCGGATGTGGGCGGACCCAGCGCGGGCCTGCTGTTCACCCTGGGGATCATCGACAAACTGGACGGCGACGGCAGCGGTGGCGATCTGACGGGCGGCCGTACCGTCGCCGGTACGGGCACGATCGACGCGGCCGGCAAGGTCGGCCCGGTCGGGGGCGTCGCCCTCAAGACACAGGCCGCCCGCCGTGACGGCGCGACGGTCTTCCTGGTCCCGAGGGCGGAGTGCGCCGACGCCAAGGCGGAACTCCCGAAGGGGCTCCGCCTGATCCCGGTGACCACCCTGAACAACGCGGTCGACGCACTGGTCGCCCTGGAGAACGGCAAGGGCTTGGTACCGAGCTGCTAGGGCACTGCTAGGGCGTGTTTCGCCCCGGGCCCTGTCGTCAGGCCTGACGCGTAGGGCCGGACGGAACCTAGACCGTGGCAGGCCGGGGCTCCGAGGCGAGGCGCAGTCCGACCTCGACCAGGGTCCAGCCGAGGCGTTTCCGCAGATCGCGGGGGTGCCTGGCCCCGATGGCGAGCCGGTGGGCGTCGGCCTGGGCCTGGAGTTCGGCGGCGCGGTTGTGGTGCAGCACGAGATGGGTCTCGGGGTGCATCGGCGGTGCCTTTCAGTCCGTGGTGAGAGGGAAGACGTCCGTGTGGATCCGGACCTGTGCGGTCCCCGGGTCGGCCTCGCCGGCGAGATCGCGGTACTCGTCGACGAGGGCGTGCATCTTCCGGACGAGTTCGCCGGTGAGCTCCGGTGTCAGTCGTAGCGTCGCGCTGCTCATGTCGCTGACGCGGCCCCATTCCTGCGGCCAGGTGTCACGGTTGCCCAGCCAGGTCGACAGATCGCGGGACCGGGTGGTCGCCACCTCGTGGAGGTAGAGGTCGGCGGCGCCGCGCACCTCGGGGCTGGCGTCGTCGAGGAGGGAGTCGTCGAAGCGCAGACCCCGGTGGACCGCCCGCCACCATCGCTCCCGGCCCTTGCCGTGCTCCGGGGCGTCCTCCACGAAGCCATAAGCGGCGAGCTGACGCAGGTGGTAGCTGGTCGCCCCGCTCGACTCGCCCAGCTTCTGGGCGAGTTGGGAAGCGGTGGCGGGTCCGCCGAAGCGCAGGGCGTCGTGCAGCCGCATCCGCAGCGGATGCGCGAGCCCGCGCAGCGAGCGGGCGTCGAGACTGCGGACCTGTGGGTCCTGGGGCTCGGTCATGGCATCGAGGATAGCCATGCAAAGGAACCGTTGCAACGCTTTCTTTGCAACCAAGTCTTTGGAACTAAGTCTTTGGAACTGCCCGAGGTCCCGGACCCCCCGTCAGATGCCCGTGGCCGCCCGCGGTCGTAGCAGCGCCTCCGCCACCGAGGCCAGCCAGTCGGCCAGCAGCGCCACCGCGGCGGTCAGGACCGAGCCGAGGAGCAGCGCCGGTACGCACCGATGGGTGACCCCGGTGGTGATCAGCGCACCCAGGCCGCGCTGGCCGCCGAGGACTACCAGGGTCGCCGTGCCGGCGTTCAGCACCAGGGCCGTCCGGACGCCCGCGAGGATCAGCGGCACCGCCAGGGGCAGTTCCACCCGGGTCAGCCGGCTCAGCGGGGACATGCCGAGGTCACGGGCGGCCTCCCGGAACGCAGGGCCCTGTGCCGCAAGGCCCGCGACCGTGCTCGACAGCACGGGCAGGGCCGCACAGACGACGAGACCGGTCAGCACCGTCGTGCGGTCGGTGCCCGGCCGGAGCGCCGGCAGTGCCGGAAGCGCGAAAACCGGAGCGGTCCGGCCCAGCTCGGCGAGCGTGCTCGCCGCGGGCGTGAACCGGCGCAGCACCCCGCGGGTGAGCAGCACGCCCAGCGGGAGCGTGACGGCCGCCACCAGCAGGGTGGCGAGCGCGGTCAGTTCGATGTGCTGCCACAGCACCCTGGAGACCCTCAGGCGCGCCAGCGCGTCCTCCGCGTCCGGGTCCAGACGCGCGTGGCGGAACCACAGCAGGGTCGCCAGGAGCGCCACCGTCAGCGCCAGGGGCAGCACGGTCAGCCGCCGCCAGGTGAGCCGCGGCCGTGAGGGGTCCGGCGGGGCCGGCGTCCCGGGCCGCGTCCGCTCCTCCCGCTCCATCAGCTGCGCTGTCGTCACGTCGGCCTCTCCTCCGGTGGTGCCGGTGCCACGCCTCCCGGGGACCGGCCGCCGGCCGTCCGAGGGGCCCGGAAGCGCATCCGCCGGCCCTCGTCCCGGCCGACCGGGGTACCTAGGTCCTGTCCCGGTCCTCCGCCGCCTGCTCCACCAGCGGGATGATCCGCAGCGGAACGGGGTTCTCCATGACGATCGCGGTGGAGGCTCGGACGATGCCATCAAAACCGACAACCCGGTCGATCACACGTTGAAGATCGGCATTCGAGCGAGCCACCAGACGGCAGAGCATGTCCCCTCCGCCGGTGGTGGTGTGCAGTTCCAGGACCTCCGGCACGCCCGCCAAGTGGGCCCGTACATCCGGCCCTTGGCCCTGCCGGATCTCCAGCGTCGCGAAGGCGGTCACCGGGTAGCCGAGCGCGGCCGGGTCCACCTGAGGGCCGAATCCGCGGATCACCCCATTGGACCGGAGCCGGTCCAGGCGTGCCTGGGCGGTGCCACGCGCGACCCCGAGCCGCCGGGACATCTCCAGCACCCCGATGCGCGGCTCCCGGGCCAGCAGCAGAATGAGTCGGGCGTCCAGATGATCGATCGCCATGGCGGGCTCCAAGATGGTCATCATGTACAGAACGCCCGGAGAGGCCCGGCGCTCACTGGGCAGATTGTCCAGCCGATACGCAAACTATTGCGCACCTTGCGAGCAGAGGTGAGGCTGCCGCTATGACGCAGACCACACACCACACCCCCGACACCGCGCGCGAGGCCGACCCCTTCCCGGTGAAGGGTATGGACGCGGTCGTCTTCGCCGTGGGCAACGCCAAGCAGGCCGCGCACTACTACTCGACCGCCTTCGGCATGCGGCTCGTCGCCTACTCCGGACCGGAGAACGGCAGCCGTGAGACCGCCTCGTACGTGCTCGAGAACGGCTCGGCGCGGTTCGTCCTCACCTCCGTCATCAAGCCCGCCACCCCCTGGGGCGAGTTCCTCACCCGGCATGTGGCCGAGCACGGCGACGGCGTCGTCGACCTCGCCATCGAGGTCCCGGACGCCCGCGCCGCGTACGCCTACGCCATCGAGCACGGCGCCCGCTCGATCACGGAGCCCCACGAGGTCAAGGACGAGCACGGAGTCGTCGTCCTGGCCGCCATCGCCACCTACGGCGAGACCCGTCACACCCTGGTCGAGCGCGGCGGGTACGACGGCCCGTACCTGCCCGGCTACGCCGCCGCCGACCCGATCGTCGAGCCGCCCGCGCAGCGCACCTTCCAGGCGATCGACCACTGCGTCGGCAATGTCGACCTCGGTCATATGAACGAGTGGGTGGAGTTCTACAACAAGGTCATGGGCTTCACGAACATGAAGGAGTTCGTGGGCGACGACATCGCGACCGAGTACAGCGCGCTGATGTCCAAGGTGGTCGCGGACGGCACCCTCAAGGTCAAGTTCCCGATCAACGAGCCCGCCGTCGCCAAGAAGAAGTCCCAGATCGACGAGTATCTGGAGTTCTACGGCGGACCCGGCGTCCAGCACATCGCGCTCAACACCAACGACATCGTGCGCACGGTACGGACGATGAAGGCGGCCGGGGTGCAGTTCCTCGACACCCCGGACTCGTACTACGACACCCTCGGCGAATGGGTGGGCGACACCCGGGTGCCCATCGACACCCTGCGCGAGCTGAAGATCCTCGCGGACCGCGACGAGGACGGCTATCTGCTGCAGATCTTCACCAAGCCCGTCCAGGACCGGCCGACGGTCTTCTTCGAGATCATCGAGCGCCATGGTTCCATGGGCTTCGGCAAGGGCAACTTCAAGGCTCTGTTCGAGGCGATCGAGCGGGAGCAGGAGAAGCGCGGCAACCTGTGACACCCGCCGGTACGGCGGCGGCACGCACCCGCCGCCGTACCGCCCGGGCACGGCCCCACGGATCCTGACCCGTGGGGCCGAGGCATGTCACCGGTGCGGCGGCGGCCCGCGCGGCCGGGGTTCACACCGGGGCTCCCCGGTGCAACGCTGTGATCATGAGCCGTATCGAAGCCCCGCGCGACGACCTCACCGGCAACCTCCTCGACCGTCTGCGGGCCGGACTGCCCGCCGAGGCCGTACTGACCGACCCGGACGTCACGGCCTCCTACGCCAACGACATGGCGAGCTTCTGCGCGGCCGGCGCCCCGGCCGTGGTGGTGCTGCCGCGCACCGTCGAACAGGTCCAGCACATCATGCGGACGGCCACCGAGCTGCGCGTCCCGGTCGTCCCGCAGGGCGCCCGCACCGGACTGTCGGGCGCCGCCAACGCCTCCGACGGCTGCATCGTGCTCTCCCTGACCAGGATGGACCGGATCCTGGAGATCAACCCGGTCGACCGGATCGCCGTGGTGGAACCCGGCGTCGTCAACGCCACGCTCTCCCGCGCGGTCGGCGACCACGGACTGTGCTACCCGCCGGATCCCTCCAGCTGGGAGAGCTGCACCATCGGCGGCAACATCGGCACCGCCTCCGGCGGCCTGTGCTGCGTCAAGTACGGGGTGACGGCCGAGTACGTCCTCGGACTCGATGTCGTCCTGGCCGACGGACGCCTGCTGTCCACCGGCCGCCGCACGGCCAAGGGCGTCGCCGGCTATGACCTCACCCGGCTCTTCGTGGGCTCCGAGGGCTCGCTCGGCATCGTGGTCCGGGCGATCCTCGCCCTGCGCCCGAAGCCGCCCCGGCAACTGGTGCTGGCGGCCGAGTTCGCCTCCGCGGCCGACGCCTGCGACGCGGTGTGCCGGATCATGAAGGGCCGTCATGTGCCCTCCCTCCTCGAACTGATGGACAACACCACCGTCAAGGCCGTCAACGACCTGGCGCACATGGGCCTGCCGGAGAGCACCCGGGCTCTGCTCCTCGCCGCCTTCGACACCCCGGACCCGGCCGCCGACCTCGCCGAGGTCGGCGCGCTGTGCGAGGCCGCGGGCGCCACCCAGGTGGTACCGGCCGAGGACACCGCCGAGTCCGAACTGCTCCTCCAGGCACGGCGGTTGTCCCTGCCCGCGCTGGAGACCGTGAAGGGCACCACGATGATCGACGACGTCTGTGTGCCCCGTTCCCGGCTCGGCGAACTGCTCGAGGGGATCGAGCGGATCGCCGGGACGCACCGGCTCACCATCGGGGTCTGCGCGCACGCGGGCGACGGCAACACCCATCCGACCGTCTGCTTCGACGCACAGGACCCCGAGGAGTCCCGCCGCGCCCGGGAGTCCTTCGACGAGATCATGGCCCTCGGTCTGGAACTCGGCGGCACCATCACCGGCGAGCACGGCGTGGGAGTCCTGAAGAAGGAGTGGCTGGCGCGGGAGATCGGCCCGGTGGGCGTGGAGATGCAGCGGGCGGTCAAAGCGGCCTTCGACCCGCTGGGCATCCTCAACCCGGGCAAGCTCTTCTGACCCGGCTTCACTCCCCGTCCCGGGGCGAGGAGGCCAGCAGTTCGGTGAGGCCGTCGTCGATGCCGAGCCGCCCGGCCTCGCCCCCCGGAGGCACCAGCCGCAGGGTGCGCTCCAGCCACGCCGACACCGGGGCGGCCGGAGCCTCGAGCAGGGCGTCCCCGTTCGGCGAACTCAGCGCTATCAGAACGACGCTGCGGCCCCGGGTCTTCGCCGGCCACAGCCGCACGTCGCCGTGCCCGCAGGCCCGGAACACCCCCTCGATCAGCAGCTCGCGGGCAAAGGTCCAGTGCACCGACTGCGCGCAGTCGATGTGGAAGGTGATGTGGACGGCGTACGGGTCGTCGGTGCGGTAGCCGAGCCTGGCCGGGACCGGGACGCTCTGTCCCGGGGCCAGGACGAGCTCCAGGTCCAACTCGCATTCCAACACGGTGTGCATGACGCGCGGTTCCTCTCCGGTACGGGGCCGGTGGGCAGGCCCGTACGAGTGAGAGCGAGGAACCGCGGGAGGCATTACGCGAGTTTCGGAGGTTTTCTTTCGGAGTATGTTCCAGGTGTGTGAAGGGCCTGCGCGGTGTCGCCCGGAAAGGGGTGGGTACGGGCGGAGTGGCCGTACACGCTGCGTGGTTCTGATAGATGTGGACGCCTACACGAATCCCCCGAGCAGATACGGGACGACGGACATGAGCGCCCCAACTCCGGCACCCGGCGACGACCTGCCCCGCGAAGGCTATTACCCGGATCCGTCCATCCCCGGATACGTCCGGTACTGGAACGGCATGGCCTGGGTGCCGGGCACCAGTCGCCCGGCTCCCAGCGACGGTCGGCCGCTCTCCCCGCCGTCCGGCCGGCACCCCGCCTCACCCTCGGTCGAGGAGACCGGCCCGCACTTCTTCGACGAGGACCCGATCGAGGAACCGCGGGGCGAGCCGATCGGGGAGCCGCTGCGGGAACCCGCGGGGAACTCCGCCCCCGACGCCCCGCACGGCCCGTCCGGGAAGCCGGCCGGGGACCCCTCCGCGGCGCCCCCGGGGGTGAACCCCTCCGCGTCCCGGCCCGACGGCCGCCCGGAGCCCGCCTCGGCGTGGGGCGCCGACCGCTCCCGGCAGTCCGGCTTCGGAGGCGACCAGGACCGCCGGGTGTCCTGGGGCGCACCCCAGGGCCCGGACCCCCGTATCCCGCTCACCGGCGGGCCCGAGGGCACGGCGAACCGCACGGACGGCACGGCGACCATCCCGCCCGCCGGCCCCGCCGCCGGGGGCGACTCGTCCTCCGCGGCCCCGGAGGGCACGATGGTGTTCCGTCGGCCGCGGCGCGACGGGGGCTCCGGCACCGGCGCCCCGTCCGCCTCCGGCACCGACGGACCCGTCCCCTCCGAGGACACCATGACGTTCCGTGCGCTCTCCCCGCGCAAGGGGGAGCAGGGCGGAAACGCGGAGGCGGCGGACTCCGGTCCGGGACGGTCCGCCACCACGCCCACCGGCGCCCAGTCGGCGGCCCGTCAGGCGCTCGGCCTGAACCCGCAGTCGCCGGAACCCACCCCTCCGGCCCCGCGGGGGCCCACCCCGCCGGCGCCGAGGGGGCCCGAGTCCGGGCTTCCGGGCCGGCCCGCCCCAGGTCTTCCGCGGCAGTCCACGGGCTCACCGCACCAGCACTCCGTGGGGCTTCCGCAGCAGTCCACCGGACCCGGCGTCACCCCCATGAGCGCGGGTGCGGGCGGCGGGCAGCCCTCCTGGGCGCAGCAGGTGCACCGACTCGCAGAACCGGGACCGGAGGGCGAGCAGCCCGTCGCGCCGTGGAAGCCGCCGGTGGACGACGTGTTCCAGGCGGCCGCCCGGGCCCACGCGGCGGCCCGGCCCGCGGGCCTGGGCAAGCGGCTGGCCGCCCGGCTCCTGGACACCCTGGTGCTCGCGGCGGTCACGGGCGTGGCGGCGGTACCGCTGGGCACCCGGTCGATCGACCACATCCACGCCAAGGTGGAAGCGGCCAGGATGTCCGGGCAGACCGTCACGGTGTGGCTGCTCGACGGCACCACCTCGGTCCACCTCGCCGTCGTGCTCGCCGTGCTCCTCGGCTTCGGCGTCCTCTACGAGGTGCTGCCCACCGCCAAGTGGGGCCGTACGCTCGGCAAGCGGCTGTGCGGCATCGAGGTGCGCGACATCGAGGCCCATGAGCCGCCCGACTTCGGCCGGGCCCTGCGCCGCTGGCTCGTCTACAGCGTCCCGGGCCTGCTGGTGGTCGGCGTCGTCGGGGTGCTGTGGTGCCTGTTCGACCGCCCCTGGCACCAGTGCTGGCACGACAAGGTGGCGCACACGTTCGTGGCGGGCTGACCCGGACGGACCTGTGCGGATGCGGACCCGGGGGGTTCGCGGTCGACTCGGGCCATGAGCACCGAACCGCCGCCCTCCGGCTCAGGAGACGGTCCTGAGGACGATCTCTTCCGGAAGCCGCCGTCCCCGCCGCCCGAGGGCGCCGGCACCGATCCGTACCGGGGCCTCTCCCAGGGCGTCCCGCCCCCGCCGGGTGAGCAGCCTCCCCCCGGCGGTCAGCCCCCGCCCGGCGCGGGCGGCCCCTATGGCGCGCCTCCTCCGCCCGGCGGCGGAAGCCCCTACGGAACCCCTCCGCCGTACTACGGCGGCGATCCCTATGGCGGCGGAGGGCCCTACGGCCCCTACGGCGGCGGCGATCCGCTCGCCGGGATGCCGCCGCTCGCCGACAGCGGCAAGCGGGTGCTCGCGCGGATCATCGACATGATCCTCGTCGGGCTGGTCGTCTGGCTGCTGTCCTGGGCGTTCCACACCACCGAGTACAACGTGGACACCAATCAGATCGACTACGGCAAGTCGCTGGGCCAGTCCGTGATCGCCGCCGTGCTCTACACGGCCTATGACACCTTCATGACCGCCAGGAACGGTCAGACCGTCGGCAAGAAGCTGCTGAATCTGAGGGTGGCCAACCTGGCCGACGGCTCCACGCCCTCCGTGGCGACCTCGCTGATCCGCGCGCTGGTGCTGTGGCTTCCCTTCGCGTTCTGCTGTGCCTGCATCTGGACCGCGATCTGCGGCGGCTGGAGCTTCTTCGACAAGCCCTACAAACAGGGTCTGCACGACAAGGCCGCCCGGACGGTGGAGGTCAGCACGCGGTGACGGAAGGAACCGGTGGGTCCGTGTGACACGGGCCCACCGGTTCGAGTGCCCGCGGTGAGGCGGTGCGTGCGTTGCGCGTGGTGCTCCGGTGACGGTGAAGCGCTGCGGATGCGGGCCCGGTTCAGGGTTTCGCCGGCTCGTGGGCGGACTCGGCGGTCGCGGATCCCATGGACGCCGCGGAGCGCCCGGCCCCGGCGTGCTGCCGTGCGGTGGCCGACGCGGACCTCGACAGGGGGACCGTCAGGGAGACCAGCAGTCCGAGTGCGAGTGCCGCGAGGGCGATCACGGCGATCCCCAGACCCGAACTCGTCTGTGACAGCAGCAGCATGGCGAGGGTGGAGAAGATCACGGTGCAGGAACCGTAGGCGAGCTGTGCGGCGTTCGGACGAGGCATGGCCGTTCCTCGAGGTGGGGGTCTCCCCCGGGCCTCTCACGATGGGGGAGGATGCGGACAACTACGGCTGACTGAAGGGCACGTGAGCGATACCGGGCATCGTGGGTGACGGTGGGACGACAACGGTGTCGACGGGGGTTCCCTCACCTTCCGATGCTCTGCAGCCGACTCTATTCGCCTGCATGCCCGAACGGAACGCCCGGTAAGCGTAACCTAACCCACGGTGCCGATGCATAGGGGGCGCACGGAGTCATGGTGTCCGCCGGCCGGGCCTACTCACGCGCCGGTTGACAGAAGAGTATGTCGTTCGTATAGCGAACATCAGTTTCCGTTAATACATTTGACCTGTCCAAGTCAAGATCTGTCTTTTCTTCTCAACCTCCGGTCAAATGTCGTCACTTGACACACGCGGACCCCGCGCGCGGACCCCTCCAGGACCAGGATTCCTGCTCCGCGCGACCGGGCGCGGAGGAGGACTTTCAAGTGACCAGCAGATCCTGGACGTTCAGAACGGCCGCGACGGTGGTCGCGCTCGCGGCGGCGACGGCCGGCCTCGCGGCGCCCGCCGTGGCCGAGACCGCGAAGGGCGCACCGGCGCCCGCCGTCGACCGCCACGACCCGCAGCCGGTCGAGAGCAGGGGCCATGACTTCGACGGGCCGCTGACCAAGACCCGCAGCGCCCAGCGGGAGGAGGCGCTCCACCAGGTCATCTCGGGCAAGTCCAAGCCCACCACCCGAGGCTCCTCGAAGGTGGTGAAGCTCAGCGGCGGCAAGTACGTCGAACTCGCCCGCGAGCGGACCGACACGATCTTCACCATCCTCGTCGAGTTCGGCGACAAGACCTCGCAGTACGGCGGCACCGTCGGCCCCCGGCACAACGAGATAGCCAAGCCGAACCGCGGCAAGGACAACAGCACGGCCTGGCAGGCGGACTACAACCGCGCGCACTACCAGGACCTCTACTTCTCCAAGGACCCGAAGAAGGACTCCCTCAAGCAGTTCTACGAGAAGGCGTCCTCGGGCCGCTACTCGGTCGACGGGCAGGTCCAGGACTGGGTCAAGGTCGACTACAACGAGGCCCGTTACGGCACCAACGAGTGCGACACCTGCGTCTGGAACCTGGTCAGCGACGCGCTGGCGAAGTGGACCGCCGACCGCAAGGCCGCCGGGGACACCCCCGCCCAGATCAAGGCCGCGCTCGCCCAGTACGACCAGTGGGACCGCTACGACTACGACGGCGACGGCGACTTCAACGAGCCCGACGGCTACATCGACCACTTCCAGATCGTGCACGCCGGTGAGGACGAGTCCGCGGGCGGCGGCGCCCAGGGCGAGGACGCCATCTGGGCCCACCGCTGGTACGCCTACGGCACCGACGCCGGCAAGACCGGCCCCGCGTACAACAAGCTCGGCGGCACCCAGGTGGGCGACACCGGCATCTGGGTGGGCGACTACACCATCCAGCCGGAGAACGGCGGCCTCGGCGTCTTCGCCCATGAGTACGGCCATGACCTCGGTCTGCCGGACAACTACGACACCTCCGGCGGCGCCGAGAACTCCACCGGCTTCTGGGACCTGATGTCCTCCGGCTCCTGGCTCGGCAACGGCAAGGACAACATCGGTGACCGTCCGGGCGACTTCACCGCCTGGGACAAGCTGCAGCTCGGCTGGCTGGACTACCGGACCGTCAGCAACCGCGGCACCTCGCAGACGAACATCGGGTACTCGGAGTACAACACCAAGGACCCGCAGGCGCTGGTCGTCACGCTGCCGAAGAAGACCGTCACCACCGAACTGGTCCCCCCGGCGAACGGGTCGTACCAGTGGTGGAGCGGCCGCGGCAACGGGCTCAACAACACGCTGACCCGTGATGTGGACCTCACGGGCGCCTCGTCGGCCACGCTGTCCCTCAAGGGCTACTACGACATCGAGACCGACTACGACTTCCTGTACACGGAGGTCTCCACCGACGGCGGCGCCACCTGGACGCCGATCGACGGCACGGTCGACGGAGCGGCGATCCCGCGCGACGCCAGCGACCAGCCCGGCCTGACCGGCACCATCGACGGATACGCCGACCTGGCCTACCCGCTGGACGACTACGCCGGCGCCAAGGTCAAGCTGCGCTTCCGCTACACCACCGACGGCGGTGTGGCCCTCAAGGGCTTCGCGGCGGACGACATCACCCTCACCGCCGACGGCGCCACCCTCTTCAGCGACGGCGCCGAGAACGGCACCGGCGACTGGGCCGTGAACGGCTTCTCGGTCAGGGGCGCGTCCTACACCGACGACTACCCGCAGTACTACATCGCCGAGAACCGCCAGTACGTGTCGTACGACACCACCCTGAAGACCGGCCCGTACAACTTCGGCTTCGCGGGCTCCAAGCCGGACTGGGTCGAGCACTTCCCGTACCAGAACGGCCTGTTGATCTGGCTGTGGGACACCTCGCAGGCCGACAACAACGTCAGCGAGCACCCGGGCACGGGTCTGATCCTGCCGGTCGACGCCAACGCCGCGCCGCTGAAGTGGGCGGACGGGACGTATATGCGCAACCGCATCCAGACCTTCGACTCCACCTTCAGCCTGGAGCGGACGGACGCGATCACGCTGCACAGCAACGGAGTGGCCACGAAGATCAAGAGCCGCCCCGGCGTCTCCGTCTTCGACGACCGCACCGGCACCTACTACTACCCCGCCACCCCGTACGCGGGCGTGCAGGTGCCGAACACCAACACCAAGATCAAGCTGGTGGGGCAGGCGAAGGACGGCAGCGTACTGACAGTCCAGGTGCTCCCGTCGAAGAGGTAAATCCGGGGCGATCATGTCCCTAGTGGCACCGCTCACACACTGACCGGCGTTCTCGCAGGTCAGCGCATGATCGGCCGTGACCCCCTGGCGGGTCGCGGCCGATCGTGTTTAGGTGCCTCCTGTGGTTCTCTTACTGACACCAGGTCGAACGGGGGTGTGACACGCATGGCCGCAGGAGGTTTCTGCAAACTGCCGAACGGCAGTGTGGTGGTGGCGCTGAACCTGCCCAGCCCGGGTTCGGGCAGCGGTTTCGTCCGCGTGCTCGTCCTCGCCCACAACCGGGCCCGGGCGCTGACGCGGCTGCGCAATCTGGGCCTGCGCGCGGTCTATCTGCGCGGCAACGCGGCCCCGCCGACCCCCGACGAGGTCACGGCGGTCCTCCACCACCCGGACGGCCTGGTGTGGCGCACGGCACCCGACAGCGCGGGCCAGGAGCTGTCCCAGGAGCTGTGGCATCCGATCAGGGCGCTGCTGAGGGGTCGGACGGCGCGGGTGTAACCCCGGGGACCGGGGACACCGGACCCACCCACTGCGGTCCGGGCGAACCGTCCAGTCGTCCGGGTCCGGTCAGACCACGGGCTTGCCGGAGAGTTCCACCCCGGCCGTGCGTAGCTCCTCCAGCGCCCGCTCGGTGGTCTCCTCGGACACCCCGGCGGTCAGGTCCAGCAGGACCTGGGTGCGGAAACCCTGGCGCACGGCGTCCAGGGCGGTCGCGCGCACACAGTGGTCCGTGGCGATCCCCACCACGTCCACCTCGTCGATCTTCCGCTCCCGCAGCCAGTCGCCGAGCGGCACCCCGTTCTCGTCGACCCCCTCGAAGCCGCTGTAGGCCGCCGAGTACGCCCCCTTGTCGAACACCGCGTCGACCGCGCCGGAGGCCACCGCCGGGGCGAAGTTCGGATGGAAGCCGACACCCTCGGTGCCCGCCACGCAGTGCGCGGGCCAGGAGTGGACATAGTCGGGGTTGTCGGCGAAGTGCCCTCCGGGCGCGATATGGAGGTCGCGGGTGGCGACGACATGCCGGTACCCGGCGGGGGCCTGACCGATCAGCTCGGTGATCGTGGCGGCCACATCGGCACCACCGGCCACCGCGAGGCTGCCGCCCTCACAGAAGTCGTTCTGCACATCTACGACGATCAAGGCGCGGCGCATGGTCGGTGTCCTTCGGTTCGGCGGTGGTTCGGGTGGCGGTGCGGACCCGGCCGTCCGTACGGACTTTGAGCGTAGAGACTTCGTGGGACGGGCGGGAGGGGGGCGGACGGCGGCGGGACGGGTGCGGGGGTGTGCTGCCGTTCCCTTCCCGCCGGGGGACCGTTCATGCCCCCTGCGGGACGGGGCCGTCCGAAGCCGCGCCGGGGCCCCGCCCCCACGGTCGTACGCGCCGTCTCGCACGGCTGCCTCGCGCGGGCGCGGCACCGGGCAGCTCGCGCGCGGATGTGTCCCCGTGACGCGTCAGGGGACATGCCACGGGGACACGGTTACGCGGACACGTCACGGGTGCACGTCACGGTGACACGTCACGCGTCATGCGTACTCGGTCGGGAGGACCGGTTCCCCGCGGGACAGCTGGGTCGCCGACAGCGGCAGACCGGCGAGCGCGGCCGCATGCCTCTCGCGTACGACGTCCAGCGGCTCACGGGTGAGCACCTGGCCGCCCTTGACCAGCTGGACCAGCAGCTGCCGGTCCACCAGTTCGTCGGGCACCGGTCCTGAGCCGATCACCTCGGCCTCCGCCACCCCGTTCTCGTCGAGCCGTCGCGCGGCCCATTTGCGCCCGCCGAGGGACGTCTTGCCGCCGGCCGACTTCTTCGCGACCGGCAGCAGCGGCGCCTCCGGGTCCGCCGACTCGGCGCGGGCGACCAGCTTGTAGACCATCGAGCAGGTCGGATGGCCGGAACCGGTCACCAGCTGGGTGCCGACGCCGTACGCGTCCACGGGCGCCGCCCGCAGCGAGGCGATGGCGTACTCGTCCAGGTCGGAGGTGACGACGATCTTCGTCCGGGTGGCGCCCAGCTCGTCGAGCTGCTGCCGCACCCGGTGCGCGACCAGCAGCAGATCACCGGAGTCGATCCGTACGGCGCCCAGCTCGGGCCCGGCGAGCTCGACGGCCGTCCGGACGGCCTCGGCGACGTCATAGGTGTCCACCAGCAGTGTGGTGCCCCGGCCCAGCGACTCCACCTGGGCCTGGAAGGCGTCCCGCTCGCTGTCGTGCAGCAGGGTGAAGGCATGGGCGGACGTCCCGACCGTCGGGATGCCGTACCGGTAGCCGGAGGCCAGATCCGAGGTGGTGGTGAAGCCGCCGATGTACGCGGCCCGCGCGGCGGCCACGGCGGCCAGCTCATGGGTGCGCCGGGCACCCATCTCGATCAGCGCCCGGCCGTCGGCGGCGGAGGACATCCGGGAGGCGGCGGCCGCGACCGCGGAGTCGTGGTTGAGGATGGAAAGGATCACCGTCTCCAGGAGCACACACTCCGCGAAGGTGCCCTCGACCCGCAGGACCGGCGAGCCCGGGAAGTACACCTCGCCCTCCGGGTAGCCCCAGATGTCGCCGCCGAAGCGGTATCCGGCGAGCCACTGAAGGGTCGCCTCGTCGACGATCCGGCGCTCCCGCAGGAAGTGGAGGACGTCCGGCTCGAAGCGGAAGTTCTCCACCGCGTCCAGGACGCGTCCGGTGCCGGCCACCACGCCGTAGCGGCGGCCGTCGGGCAGCCGCCGGGTGAAGACCTCGAAGACGGAGCGCCGCTCGGCACTGCCCGCCTCCAGGGCGGCCTGCAGCATGGTCAGCTCGTAGTGGTCGGTGAAGAGCGCCGTGGAGGGCACGCCCACGCGTCGTCCGCCGCCACCCGCCCGCGGAAGCGCGTCGCGCTCCTCGCTCTCCGGCGGCACAGGGTCCACTGTGTTCATGGCGCCCGATCGTACCTTCATTTCGTCAGTCTGACGATTTGTGGGGCGCCGCGCGACGGCGCTCCGGGCTCGGACGGCTGCCAGGTCCGTGTGCGCTTGCCCACGCACCCCTTGCGTACCCTTCACGGCAAGGACCAGCCGGGGCGGCGTGGGCCCGCCGCCGACCGGCCGAGCGACGGCATCCAGGGGGAATCCGTGACCTTGCAGGAGACGACGCCGGAGGCCGGCCACGCCTCCGGGCCGAAGCCGGCGATCCATGTCCGCGGACTACGGATGCGCTACGGCACCCGCGATGTGCTGAACGGACTCGACCTGGAGGTCCGCAGGGGCGAGCTGTTCGCACTGCTTGGCCCCAACGGCGCGGGCAAGAGCACCACGATCGAGATCCTCGAGGGCTACCGCAGCCGCTCCGCCGGCGACGTCGAGGTGCTGGGCCAGGACCCCGCACACGAGGACACCGCCTGGCGCGCCCGCCTCGGCATCGTCCTCCAGGCCAACCGCGATCACGGCCGCTGGCGGGTCGGTGATCTGCTGGGCCACTTCGCCCGCTACTACGCGCACTCCTTCGAACCGTCCGAGCTGCTCGGCCTGGTCGGCCTCACGGGACAGTCCGCCCAGCAGGTGAGCACCCTCTCCGGCGGCCAGCGGCGACGCCTCGACGTCGCCCTGGGCATCGTGGGCCGCCCGGAACTGCTCTTCCTCGACGAACCGACCACCGGCTTCGACCCCGAGGCCCGCCGGGATTTCCACGACCTCATCCGCGGCCTGCGCGACAACCTCGGCACGACGATGCTGCTCACCACCCACGACATGACCGAGGCCCAGCAACTCGCCGACCGCATCGGCATCCTGCAGCACGGCCGCATCACCGCCTGCGGCACCCTCGCCGAACTCGCCGCTGTCGCAAGGGCCCGCTCCGAGGTCGCCTGGACGGACGCCCACGGCGTTCCGCAACGACGGCTCACCGCCGACCCGTCGGACGTCGTCTGGGAACTGCACCAGCAGCTCCAAGGGCCGATCCCCGACCTGGAGGTACGCCGTCCGACGCTGGAGGACACCTATCTGCGGATGGTCGCGGAGGGCGACGAGGACGCCGTAGGGACGACGAAGGAGGGCGGAGCCGAAGCGGAGACCGCCGCCCCGCGCCACGAGGAGGCAGCCGCGTGAACCCCTATCGACTCGGTCTGTCGCGCGGCGCCATCGAACTGCGCCAAATGCTGCGCAGCCGCAAGGACATCTACGCCTACCTGTCGACGCCGCTGCTGTTCCTCGCCGTCTCCTTCTGGCTGTCACGGGACGGCGACGACGCCATGAGGCAGCTGTCCCTGGCCGGCGGCATCGGCTCCACGATCTTCATGTCCGGCCTGTTGACCGTCCCCCAGTTCCTCTTCGGCGACCGTGAGGACGGCACGCTGCTGCGGCTGCGCGGCGTACCGGGCGCGATGACCGCCTATCTGACCGGCAAGGTCTTCTTCGTCCTCGTCAACATCGCGGTGTCCATCGCACTGTTGCTGCTGGGTGGGCGTGTGCTGCTCGGGGCCGCACTCCCGGACACCCCGCAGCGCTGGCTCACACTCGTCTGGGTGGTGGCCCTCGGCATCGTGGCCGTCGTGCCGGTCGGGGCGGCCGTCGGAGCCCTGCTGCCCGTCGCACGGGAGGCGCTGGGCCTCTACATGCTGCCGATGATGGGCCTGATGATCGCCTCCGGCACGTTCTCGCAGCTGCGCAATCTGCCGGAGTGGATGCAGAACCTGGCGTCCTTCTTCCCGCTGCGCTGGATCGCCCAGGGTGTCCGCTCCGCGCTGTTGCCCGACAGCGCCCGGGTCATGGAGGTCTCCGGCGCGTGGCAGCACGCCACGGTGGCGGGCGTGCTCGGGCTCTGGGCGATCGCCGGGCTCGTGCTGGCCCCGCGGCTGCTCCAGCGCATGGCCCGCCGGGAGTCGGGGAGCCGGCTCTCGGAGCGGGAGCAGCGGCGGATGGCGAAGACCGCGTACTGACGGCGGCGGAGGCGCGCCTGTCAACGGAACCGGGGTCCCGGCCGATGCTCCCGCGAGAGTGGGGCGTGGGCCTGGGCTCCGGTCTTTCGGCCTCCCCGGCGGTGCCGGTTTGTGCGAGCGGCCCGGTGTGGTGGCAGCATGGGCCGTGTGACGGCTCCCGCTCCCCTAGAGATCGAAAAGACCGAGTCGGCGGAGGAACACTTCGCCGTTCCCGAACCCGATGTCCCTTGGGTGACGATCGTCCACAACGACCCGGTCAACCTGATGAGCTACGTGACCTACGTATTTCAGACGTACTTCGGTTACCCCAAGGACAAGGCCACCAAGCTCATGCTCGACGTCCACCACAAGGGCCGGGCGGTCGTCTCCAGCGGTACCCGCGAGGAGATGGAACGCGACGTACAGGCCATGCACGGCTACGGTTTGTGGGCCACCCTCCAGCAGGACCGGAAGTAAACGATCTCCCTGATGTCAGGACACTTCGAATCACTCCCCGGCGGCGGTGCCGCCCTCGCTCTCGACGACGTCGAGATCTCCATCATCCGGTCGCTGGCCGTACAGCTGCTGGAACTCATCGGGCCGGGCCCCGCCGAGAACGGCTCCGAGGATCCGCTCGCGGAGCTCTTCGCCGAGGGCCCCAGCGAGCCGCCCTCCGACCCGGTGCTGCACCGGCTGTTCCCGGACGCCTACGGCGGCCCCGGCGGCGAGCCGGTCTCGCCCGACGAGGCCGAGGAGCAGCGCGCGTACTCCGCCGAGTTCCGCCGCTTCACCGAGAACGACCTGCGGGCGCGCAAGCGGGACAACGCCCTCGCCATGGTTCGCTCGCTGGACGCGGTGAGTTCGGAGGGCGAGGACGGCGGGGTCCTCAAGCTCTCGCCGCAGGAGTGCGAGCAGTGGCTGGGCGCCCTGAACGACCTGCGCCTGGCGATCGGCTCGCGGCTCGAGGTCGTCGAGGAGGAGGACACCGACCATCTCACCCGGCTGCCGGACGAGGATCCGCGTAAGCCGCTGATGATGGCCTATCTGTGGCTGGGCGCGCTCCAGGAGACCCTCATCGAGACCCTGATGCCCTGAACGGCCCTACCGCCCCGGGCCCCCGGCCGCCCGGGCCGACCCCTACCTGGCTCCGGCGTCAGGCGATCCGCGCGGGCGCCGACCAGCCTCCCCACCCGCGAGGAGACGCCGCCCCCGCCGCCCTTACCCGTCCCATCCCCGGGGGGCTGCGCCCCCAGACCCCCGCCGGGGGCTGCGCCCCCAGGCCCCTTCCGGGGGCTGCGCCCCCAGGCCCCTTCCGGGGGCTACGCCCCCAGACCCCCGCCGGGGGCTACGCCCCCGGGCCTTCACCGGTGGCTGCGCCCCCCGAATCCCGGCGGGGACTGTGTCCCACGTACCTCTCGGGGCGCCGCCCCTGCCGCCCTTGCTCGTCCCGTCCCTGGGGGCTACGCTCCCGAACCCCCATCGGGGGCTGAGCCCCCAGGACCCCTCACCGGGGGCTGCTCCCCCCGGAGCCCTGCGGGGAGCTACGCCCGCAGGGCTCCCGCGGGGACTGTGTCCCGTGCGCCCTTTGGGGTGCGGCCCCCGCCGCCCTTGTCCGCCCCGTCCCTGAGGCTGCGCCCCCGAACCCCCACTGGGTGCTGCGCCCCCGAACCCCCACTGGGTGCTGCGCCCCCGAACCCCCACTGGGTGCTGCGCCCCCGGGCCCTCACTGGTGGCTGCGCCCCGAATCCCGGCGGGGACTGTGTTCCGTGCGCTCTTCGGGATGCGGCCCTGCAGCCCTTGCTCGCCCTGCCCCTCGGGGGCTGTGCCCCCGAACCCGCACCGGGGAGTGCCCCGGGACCCCCCGGGGGGCGCCCCGGAACCTCGGGCGGGGGCTGTGTCCCCTGCGCCCCTCGGGGTGCCGCTCCCGCCGCCCTCGTCTGTCCCCTCCCCAGGGGCTGCGCCCCCCGCCCCCTCTGGGGGCTGAGCCCCCGAATCCCTGCGGGGGGGCTACGCCCTCAGGACCTCCGCGGGGGACTGCGCCCCCGAATCTCGGGCGGGGACTGTGTCCCGTGCACTTCTGGGGGTGCCCCCCGCGCCGCCTTTGCCCGCCCCCCCCGTCCCTGGGGGCACGCCCCCGAACCCCACCGGAAGGCTGAGACTCCCCGGGTCCCTCGGGTGCCACGCCCCAGCCCCCACCCGAGGCTGCACCCCCAGGATCCCCGCGGGGGCTGTGCCCCCTGTACGCCTCGGGATGCGGCCCCCGCCGCCCTTGTCCGACCCGCACCTGGGGGCCGCGCCCCCGAACCCGCACCCGGGGTCGCGCCCAAGGACCCCCCTCGGGGGCTGCGCCCCAGGCCCCCGGGGGCGTTCGAGGGGCCGGTGGGTGGTCGCTCAGAGGACGCTCAAATCCGGATAACGATCGCGTTACCGCAGCCGACGCGTATGCCTCCCCCGGAGTTCTTTGTTCGCTTCTCCCGGTGAGGTGCGTCACATGTCGCGAGGTCGATCGTCGGCGCGACCGTGATAGATCTTCACGACCGCCCGGCGGACGACATCCCTGTCCTGCCGGGTGCGCCACCGAGCCGTCAGACCGCCGGCCAGGCAAACGCTCCATAAACATCCGGGGGGGATCGGAACCCGATTCGAGGCCGTGGGACCGGCTCGGAACGGCGTGGAGAAAGGCGCAGCAACATGACCTCAGCGCAGGTCGGCAGGGAACACGACGGCATCGAGGCCGTGGGCGGCGACGCCCCCGAGGAGGGGTACGAGCGAGGGCTCGGCAGCCGTCAGGTCCAGATGATCGCGATCGGCGGCGCCATCGGCGTCGGCCTCTTCCTGGGTGCCGGGGCGAACATCGCCAAGGCCGGCCCCAGCCTGATCGTGATGTACGCCGTCGCGGGCGCGGTCATCTTCTTCATCATGCGGGCGCTCGGCGAGCTGCTCCTGTACCGCCCGGTGTCGGGCTCCTTCGCGGAGTACTCCCGCGAATTCCTCGGCCCGTTCTTCGGCTTCTTCACCGGCTGGACGTACTGGCTGATGTGGGTGGTGACCGGCATGGCCGAGCTGACGGCCGCCGCGATCTACGTCCACTACTGGTTCCCGGCCATCCCGCAGTGGGTGACGGCGCTGGTCTTCCTGGTGGTCCTGTTCGTGGCCAACCTGATCTCGGTGAAACTGTTCGGCGAGATCGAGTTCTGGTTCTCGATGGTCAAGGTCACCGCGCTCATCGGCATGATCGTGATCGGCCTCGGCGTGCTCACCTTCGGTTTCAGCGCCGCCGGCGACACCGCCGCCGTCTCCAACCTCTGGGAGTTCGACGGCTTCTTCCCGAACGGCATCGGCTCCTCCCTGATGACCCTGCAGGGCGTGATGTTCGCCTACCTCGCCGTCGAGCTGGTCGGTGTCACGGCCGGTGAGTCGGAGAACCCGGAGAAGACCCTGCCCAAGGCGATCAACACCCTGCCCTGGCGCATCGCGCTCTTCTACGTGGGTGCCCTCACCGTCATCCTCTGCGTGGTGAAGTGGACCGAGTTCGGCCCCGGAGTGAGCCCCTTCGTCCTGGCCTTCGCGAAGATCGGCATTCCGGCCGGCGCCGGCATCGTCAACTTCGTGGTGCTGACCGCGGCCCTGTCCTCCTGCAACTCGGGCATGTACTCCACCGGCCGTATGCTGCGCAATCTCGCGGACAACGGCGAGGCCCCGAACCGTTTCAGCCGGCTGTCGGCCACCAAGACCCCGGCCTTCGGCATCACCGTCTCGGTCGCCTTCATGGGCATCGGCGTCGTCCTCAACTATGTCGTCCCGGAGAAGGCCTTCGGCTATGTCACCTCGCTGGCCACCGCGGCCGGCATCTGGACCTGGCTGATGATCCTGGCCAGCCATGTCCGGTACCGCCACGGAGTGCGGGCCGGCCGGCTTCCCGTCTCCTCCTTCCCGGCCCCCGGCGGCGCGATCTTCAGCTGGGTCGCCATCGTGTTCCTGCTCGGCGTCACCGGTCTGATCGCCTCCGACTCCGAGTCCCGGATCTGTCTGTATGTGATGGCGGTCTGGGCGGCGGCCCTGGCCATCGGCTGGGCGGTGCTGAAGGCACGCAACCCGCAGGTCACCCGGCGCAGCGAGCCCGAGCTGGAGAACGTCGGCTGACCCCCCGGCCGCTCAGCATGTGGGCCGCCCCGTACCACTCCTCGGTACGGGGCGGCCCCGCGCCGTGCTCTGCCTATCCTGACCGGCATGCTGACCATCACACAGGACCTCTACGACCGGATCGTCGCCCATGCCCGCGAGGACCACCCCGACGAGGCATGCGGCGTGGTCGCCGGCCCGGTGGGCTCCGGCCGGCCCGAGCGCTTCATCCCGATGCTGAACGCGGCCCGCTCGCCCACGTTCTACGAGTTCGACTCCGGCGACCTGCTCAAGCTCTACCGCGAGATGGACGACCGCGACGAGGAGCCGGTGATCATCTACCACTCCCACACCGCGACCGAGGCCCACCCCTCCCGCACGGACATCACCTACGCCAACGAGCCCGGCGCCCACTACGTCCTGGTCTCTACCGCCGACACCGACGACGCCGGCCCCTTCCAGTTCCGTTCGTTCCGGATCGTGGCGGGAGAGGTGACGGAGGAGGAGGTCGCCGTGGTGGAGAGCTACTGATCCCGCCCCTCGGTCAGAATTCATCCGGCATTCGAGATCACACTCGGGGCACCGAGCAGGGAATCGATACGATGAGTCCATGGTTTCCCACGACGTGAGCAACAAGACGCCGGGCACGCTGCTCGTGGCGCGGCTGCACGTCGACCTGTGCAGGCTCAAGAGCGCCATCTGTTGACCCCCGCCGCCGTCCGGCCATGAGCCGATGGGGGCGCTCCCCGCTCGAAGCGACGTGAGCCGGGGGAGCGCCCCGCGCCCGCGTCCCACCACGTCTCGCGCCGTCGCGCGTCCACCGACCTGACTCTTCCGACAGGAGCCCTGAGCCATGGCCATCGAGGTCCGCATCCCCACCATCCTGCGCCAGTACACCGGCGGCCAGAAGGCCGTCGAGGGCACGGGGGAGACCCTCGCCGAACTGATCACCGACCTTGAGACCCGCCATGCGGGCATCCAGGACCGCATCGTGGACGGCGGCGAGCTGCGCCGCTTTGTGAACGTCTATCTCAACGACGAGGACGTCCGCTTCCTCGACGGCATCAGCACCAAGGTCGCCGACGGCGACAGCGTGACGATCCTCCCGGCCGTGGCCGGAGGCTCCGCCGCGGTGCGGCCGGTCCCGGCCGGGGCGACGGCCGGACAGCGGTCGGTCCCGGCCGACGGCCGCTGATCAGCGATGCGCTACGACTCCCCGCTGGCCGCGGTGGGCAACACCCCTCTGGTGTGCCTGCCGCGGCTGTCGCCGTCCCCCGAGGTCCGCATCTGGGCCAAGCTGGAGGACCGCAACCCGACCGGCTCGATCAAGGACCGCCCCGCGCTGCACATGATCGAGCAGGCGGAGAAGGACGGCCGGCTGACCCCCGGCTGCACCATTCTGGAACCCACCTCGGGCAACACCGGCATCTCGCTGGCCATGGCGGCCAAGCTCAAGGGCTACCGCATGGTGTGCGTGATGCCCGAGAACACCTCCCGGGAACGCCGGGACCTGCTGGGCATGTGGGGCGCCGAGATCATCCCCAGCCCGGCCGCGGGCGGCTCCAACACCGCGGTCCGGGTCGCCAAGGAACTGGCGGCCGAGCACCCAGACTGGGTGATGCTCTACCAGTACGGCAACCCGGACAACGCGGGCGCCCACTATGCGACGACCGGGCCCGAGATCCTGGCCGACCTGCCCTCCCTCACCCACTTCGTGGCCGGACTCGGCACCACCGGCACGCTGATGGGCGTGGGCCGCTATCTGCGCGAGCAGAAGCCGGAGGTGAAGATCGTCGCGGCGGAACCCCGCTACGACGACCTGGTCTACGGCCTCCGCAACCTCGACGAGGGCTTCGTGCCGGAGCTGTACGACGCCTCCGTCCTCACCACCCGCTTCTCGGTCGGCTCGGCGGACGCGGTGGCCCGCACCCGTGAACTCCTCCAGCAGGAGGGCATCTTCGCGGGCGTCTCCACCGGGGCGGCGCTGCATGCCGCCATCGGGGTCGGCAGGAAGGCGGTCACGGCAGGCGAGAGCGCCGACATCGTCTTCATCGTGGCCGACGGCGGCTGGAAGTACCTGTCCACCGGCGTCTACACGGCGGCCACCACGGAGGAAGCCGTCGAGGCGCTCCAGGGCCAGCTCTGGGCGTAGGCCGGCGGAAGCGCCCGGGCTGAGCCCACCCGTCATGGGAACACCGTTCGGCCCCCTCCCGGTGAGGGGGCCGACGCATGCCGCGGCCGACGCGTCGCCGCCTTGCCATGATCAGGCTCATCACCCCGCCAGATACCGCACCTGGTCCCACAGCACCGGGTCCACCACCCCCAGCCGCCGCCGGAAGTCCCACAGCGGCACATCCCGCAGTTCGTCCGTCTCCAGGAAACTGGGCCGCCCCTGGGCGTCGGCCACCGTGCCCGGCGGCAGCGGGATGACGCCCGCCCGCTCGTCGTGGTACCGGCTGGTGATCGTCGCGACCGTCGCACTGTCCCCGCGCACCGTCAGCACCAGACACGGCCCTTCCTTGCCGCCCGACCGGTCCTCGTACGGCACGCGCGCCCACCAGATCTCCGCGGGCCGCGGATGCAGCCGGGCACGCCCGGGCGGCCGCGTGGCGGCACGGCGACGGCGATGCCCCCGCCCCCAGCCGTCCACCAGGGCCGCGATCAGCGCGAGCAGCACCACCGCCGCCAGCGCCAGCCACCAGGAGGTGTCCATAGGATGACGGTACCGGCGCGTACGGCACGCCGCCCGCGCTTCACAACTCCTGTGCGCCCCATGGCGCTCCCCCCGCGCTCTCGGTCCAGCCGAACCGGTGACACCACGGGTGAGTTCCCCCACAACGGCCCCTGGCAGAGGAGCGACCCGACCTTTTGCGCCTTACGCTCGACGGACCGCACGACCCCCGTCACCGTTCCCGTACGTGCGTTCTGCACCTACTCGCCACGCGGAGGTTCCAGCTCTATGAAGCTCACCGTCGTCGGCTGCTCGGGGTCGTTTCCGTCCGCGGACTCGGCCTGTTCGAGCTACCTCGTCGAGGCCGACGGCTTCCGGCTGCTCCTCGACATGGGCAATGGGGCCCTGGGTGAGCTGCAGCGCCACTGCGGTCTCTACGACCTCGACGCGATCTTCCTCAGCCATCTGCACGCCGATCACTGCATCGACATGCTCGGGTATTTCGTCGCGCGCTACTACCGCCACGACGGCGGACGCGCGGCCCCGATCCCCGTGTACGGCCCGGAAGGCACCGAGCAGCGTCTGACCACCGCCTACGCCGACACTCCCTCGGCCTCGTCGATGAGCGAGGTCTTCGACTTCCACACGGTCAAGCCGGGCACCTTCGAGGTCGGCCCCCTCACCGTCCACACCGAACGGATGCGTCACCCGGTGGAGGCGTACGCCATCCGCATCGAGCACGGCGGCCGGTCGCTCACCTACTCCGGCGACACGGGCGTCTGCGAGACGCTGGACGAACTCGCCCGTGACACGGACCTGTTCCTGTGCGAGGCGGCGTTCACCCACGGCAAGGAGGACATCCCCGACCTCCACCTCAACGGCCGCCAGGCCGGCCAGTCGGCCGCCCGCGCCGGAGCCCGCCGCCTGATCCTGACCCATATCCCGCCGTGGACGGACCCCGAGGTCAACCTCGCCGACGCCCGCGCCGTCTACCCGGGCCCGGTGAGCCTGGCGACACCCCGGGCGACGTACGAGATCTAGCCCGTCGCGCCTACGGGAGCCGGCTCGGAACCGCCCCCCCGCATGCCGGAAGGCCCCGGAACCGCTGAGGTTCCGGGGCCTTCGCGTCGTCGCTCGGCGGAGTTCAGACCTACGCCTTGGTCGCTTCCTCGAGCTCCTCCTCGGGCTCCCGGCCCGGGGTGGTGAGGTTGAACTTGAGGATGGCGAAGCGGAAGACGAAGTAGTAGATCGCCGCGAACACCAGACCGATCGGAATGATCAGCCATGGCTTGGTGGCCAGGTTCCAGTTCAGGAGATAGTCGATCGCGCCTGCCGAGAAGGTGAAGCCGGCATGGACGCCGAGCGCCCAGGTGATCGCCATGGACAGGGCGGTGAGGACCGCGTGGATCGCGTACAGCACCGGCGCGATGAACATGAACGAGAACTCGATCGGCTCGGTCACACCGGTCACGAAGGAGGTCAGCGCGAGCGAGATCATGAGGCCCATCACGGCCTTGCGGCGCTCGGGACGGGCGGTGTGCGCGATGGCGAGCGCGGCGGCCGGCAGACCGAACATCATGATCGGGAAGAAGCCCGACATGAACTGTCCGGCGGTCGGGTCACCGGCGAAGAAGCGGTTCAGGTCGCCGTGCACCATGTCGCCCGCGGCGTTCTTGAAGTCGCCGATCTGGAACCAGGAGACCGCGTTCACGAACTGGTGCATGCCGACCGGGATCAGCGCGCGGTTGATCAGACCGAACAGACCCGCGCCGAGCGCGCCGAGGCCGGTGATCCACTTGCCGAGGTCGGAGATGCCGTTGCCGATCGGCTCCCAGACCAGGCCGAAGAACACACCTACGAGCGTGCCGACGAAGGCCATGATGATCGGGACGAGCCGGCGGCCGTTGAAGAAGCCGAGCCAGTCCACCAGCCTGGTGCGGTGGAA
The DNA here is from genome assembly GCF_008704995.1 of Streptomyces nodosus. Classification (NCBI taxonomy): domain Bacteria; kingdom Bacillati; phylum Actinomycetota; class Actinomycetes; order Kitasatosporales; family Streptomycetaceae; genus Streptomyces; species Streptomyces nodosus. Next base: position 2,960,554 of record NZ_CP023747.1, on the reverse strand, counting down.
CCTCTGCCAGAGCACCGCGGACAGCAGACCGAGGAGAATGCCGCCGAGGACACCCGGGTTGTTGTAGGTCGCCTCGACTATCTTGCCCTTTTCGATGTGCTGCTCGCTCAGCGGGAACGCCTTCAGCACATTGCTGTAGACGAGGAAGCCGACCAGGGCCGCGAGCGCGGTGGAGCCGTCCGACTTCTTGGCGAAGCCGATCGCGACACCGACACAGAACAGCAGCGGCAGGTTGTCGAACACCGCGCCGCCCGCCGTGGCGAAGACGGAGGCGACCTTGTGCCAGCCCAGTCCGTCGTCGCCGAACACATCGGGCTGTCCCAGTCGCAGCAGAATGCCCGCCGCCGGCAGCACGGCGATCGGGAGCTGAAGGCTGCGGCCGACCTTCTGCAGGCCCTGGAACAGACCTGATCCCCACTTCTTCGCGGGGGCCGCCGGGGTAGCGGTGGCGGTGCTCATAGTTCCTCCATGTGCCGGGGCTGCCGGGGACGGGAAGGGGGAAAAGGGTGGGCAGCACCCGCGTGGTCTACACCACTTACTGGTGTAGACCTGTTGTAGCACGGTGAAGACGGGATAAGGAACCCTCGATATCTGCGCCCAGGATGTACGGCAGCAATGCCACGATTGCGGCGAACTCCCGGAAACGATAACCGACCGGACGTATGGGGCAAGAGGGTGAATGACGTGATGAAGGCCACGTGGTCGTTCCGGGTTTGGTGACCGTTCCCCCGGTGGTGTAGACCAGTCGACGGATGGGCCGCTCGCGAAGGTGGGCCACCTGTGGGTTACTGCCACAAAGCCGTTCGGATCAGGGAGAAAAGACATGGCCAGCAAGGCTGAGAAGATCGTTGCCGGGCTCGGCGGCATCGACAACATCGATGAGATCGAGGGCTGCATCACCCGGCTGCGCACCGAGGTCCACGACGCCTCGCTGGTCGACGAGGCCGCCCTGAAGGCAGCGGGAGCCCATGGCGTCGTCAAGATGGGCACCGCCATCCAGGTCGTCATCGGCACGGACGCCGACCCGATCGCGGCGGAGATCGAAGACATGATGTGAGCCCGAGCGCTCATACCCACGCCTCAGGGGCCCCTCCCGACCGGGAGCGGCCCCTGACGCATGAGTGCTCCGGCTCTGTCCCTGATCGCTCTGTCCCTGATCAAGGTGCGAAGAAGGCCCCTGGCGCGTCCACGGATGCGGATAGGCTCGGGGCCATGTCTCGAATCGACGGCCGCACGCCCGACCAGCTCCGCCCCATCACCATCCAACGCGGCTGGAGCAAGCACGCCGAGGGCTCCGTCCTCGTTTCCTTCGGTGACACCAGGGTCCTCTGCACCGCCTCCGTCACCGAAGGTGTGCCACGGTGGCGCAAGGGCAGCGGAGAGGGCTGGGTCACCTCCGAGTACGCGATGCTGCCCCGCGCCACCAACACCCGCGGCGACCGCGAGTCGGTCAAGGGCAGGATCGGCGGTCGCACCCACGAGATCAGCCGGCTCATCGGCCGCTCCCTGCGCGCCGTCGTCGACTACAAGGCGCTCGGCGAGAACACCATCGTCCTCGACTGCGATGTGCTCCAGGCCGACGGAGGCACCCGTACCGCCGCCATCACCGGGGCCTATGTGGCACTCGCGGACGCGGTGGCCTGGGCGCAGGGCAAGAAGCTGGTGAAGGCCGGGCGCAAGCCGCTGACCGGCACGGTCGCCGCCGTCTCCGTGGGCATCGTGGACGGCGTACCGCTCCTGGACCTCTGCTACGAGGAGGACGTCCGGGCCGAGACCGACATGAACGTCGTCTGCACCGGCGACGGCCGCTTCGTCGAGGTCCAGGGCACGGCGGAGGCGGAGCCCTTCGACCGCAAGGAACTGAACGCCCTTCTCGATCTGGCGGTCGCGGGCTGCGACCAGCTCGCGGAGATCCAGCGCGCGGCGCTGGAGGCAACCGCGTAGCGCCGTCCGGCGTTCTCAGAGACAGCACAGCCGCATAGCTGACCAGGCGGGCGCCCGGGGAGACCCGTGCGCCCGCCCCGCAATACGCGTACCCAGGGGAGTGCGGCACCGTTCACGGGGAGGAAACCGTTCATGGCCGCGCGCCGTCGCCGATCCGCCGTCACCGCCGCGCTCGCCGCCGTCGCCGTGTTCGCCGCGGTGGGTGCGAGCGCGGGGTGCGGGGCCGCCGGCCGGGCGATCGACTGTGTGGGGACCGCCGATGCGATAGCGGACGGCGTCACCGACCTCCAGCAGACCGTCGAACGCACGGCGAACGAACCGGCACCGACCGCCACGCCCCCGGACCCCTCGGGGCCCTCGGACCCGTCGGGGTCCCCTGCCTCTCCTGCGCCCCCTGTGCCCTCGGAGCCCCCTGCTTCCCGTGACTCCCATGACACCCTCCACTCCCTCGATTCCCTCGAGGAGAAGCTCGAGGGCTTCGGCGGCGAGACGGACGACGTCAATGTCGGCAAGGCCGTCGACGCCCTGCGCGAGTCGGTCGGCGCGGTCCGGGAGGCCGTCGAGGGCGGGGAGAGCAGTCCCGACCTCGGCCCGGTGACCGACGCGGCGGGAGAGCTGACGAAGGCGTGCACGGCCTAGTAGGGCTTGGTCAGCTTCCTTCGTGGGTGGCGTGTCTGTTCGCGAGGGCCCGGCAGGTGGAGGAGCGGTGTCGTTGGCCCGTCCGGCCAACCACACCGCTCAGCTCCCAGCGGGACCTGCAACGCCTCGTCTTGCATGGCCCATCGGTTGTGCCGCGGGACCGAGATCTCCTTCGAGGAGCGTCTGAACGATCTGAGGCCGGTCCCAGAGGGCCAGGATCTCGTTGGCGATGGCCACGACGGGGAGGTGGTCTTGGTCGCGCACCTTGATGGCTGCGGCCGACAAGGTGCGCGGGACGGCTCCGGCGTCCAGGAGAACGCGCCATTCCTGCACGCCGAGTTCCAGGAACTCCAGTCCGGCGAGCCCGGCGACCTCCAAGGGATCGGCCAGCGTGCCGGGGAAAGCGGTGAGGGTGCGCAGCCGGGGCAGACCGGTGACAGGGGCGAGGCTGAACGGCGTACCGTCCCACACACCGATGGACAGGACTTCCAGGGCGGGGTGAGCGGCGGCCTGGATGGTCTCAAGGCTTCCGCTGCCGACCCTGGCCACGACCGGAAGCTGGTCCCCGCGGCGGTCACGGCGCTCCTCCCTCACCCGGCCCAGAACGAAGTCGGTGAGGGAGTCAGCCATGAGTTCGGCGCCGAGGCTCTGCTCGTGGTCGACCAGGATGACCTGCCCGAGGTGTCCGCCCGGGCCGGGCGTCAGATCGACCGCCAGCTGGTCGCCGCCGTTGCCCCCGAAGACGATCCAGCCGGGTGAGCCGGCCAGGCCCTGCACCGCGGCGTCGGGCGGGGTGCTGACCGCCTTCGTCGCCGACAAACCCCAGTGGGAGTGACGGGCCGCCGCATCGACGCCGTACAGGTCGTCCAGGGCGGAGAGTTCGCAGCCGACCGCCGTAGTGACACGGTCCGCCGCTATGTAGTCGTCACCCCAGTCCTCCCACTGTGCCCGTGTCACCCGGTAGACCACCTTGAGCTCGTCGGACAGCGTGACGCCGAGGCGCGCTTCGGCGGCAGCGATCTCCCCCTCCGTCGCGCCGATGGCGTCGGGCAAACGCTCGCGGAGCGTCCGATCCAGCAACCCCAGGTCCGCCGAGGGGGCGGGCATCGCCCCGGGCACCGGATCGGGGAGGCGGCGCCAGGGCTCGGGAAGGGAGCCGTCGGCCAGGACGAGCACCCCCAGGTCCGGGTAGCCGACGGCGGCTTCTACGACCGGGCTGGGCCAGACCAGGCCGAGCGTGGTGCTTCCGTCTGGTTGGACCTCCGCCCTGAACGCGATCTCCTCGACTCGGCCTCGCGCGAGTGCCCGCTGTATGTCCTGCACCGCGATCTGCTCTGTCGACGACATACGTCCCGGGAGGGCCAGGCTCCAGCCGGAGCGGCTGATGCGGCCCGCCACACGGGCAGACCGGGCAGCACGCCTCTCCGTGTCGTCGGCCAGCAGGAGCCGCAGTACGGGCTCCCAGGTCGCGAAATCGTGTACCGATGACAACGGGGGTCTCCGATCAATCATGCGCAGACCGTACGCGGAGCCAGTGACAAACCTGACCAAGCCGTACCGGGCGCCGCTCCTCCTCGGCGGGTGCGGTCGGGGGCGCGGTGAAGGGGCGCCCGCGCCGCACGGATACTGGAGGGCATGAGCCGCCTGATCCTCGCCACGCGTAACCCCGGAAAGATCACCGAACTGAGGGCGATCCTCGCCGAAGCGGGTCTTCCGCATGACCTGGTCGGTGCGGATGCCTATCCCGACATCCCCGACGTCAAGGAGACGGGCGTCACCTTCGCCGAGAACGCCCTGCTCAAGGCCCACGCCCTGGCCCGCGCGACGGGGCTGCCCGCGGTGGCCGACGACTCGGGCCTGTGCGTGGACGTTCTGAACGGTGCCCCCGGGATCTTCTCGGCCCGCTGGGCCGGCCGGCACGGTGACGACCGGGCGAACCTGGAGCTGCTGCTGGCCCAGATCGCGGACATCGACGACGCCCACCGGGGCGCCCACTTCGCCTGCGCGGCGGCGCTGGCCCTGCCGGACGGCACGGAACGCGTGGTCGAGGGCCGGCTCCTGGGCACCCTGCGGCACGCACCGGCCGGCACCAACGGCTTCGGTTACGACCCGATCCTCCAGCCCGAGGGCGACACCCGCACCTGCGCGGAACTGACCCCCGACGAAAAGAACAAGATCAGCCACCGGGGCCAGGCCTTCCGCGCACTGGTACCAGTGGTACGGGAACTACTGGCCTGAGCTACGAACAAGCCCGGCGCCTTGGTATCAAAGGCGCCGGGCTGTTTTTCCTATGGGCCCGGTGGGACTCGAACCCACGACACACCGGATCTAAACCGGCGTCCTCTCGCCAGCTGGGATACGGGCCCGCGGCGATGCCTACTTTACTGGGCGCTGAGGGCGCTCGGTGATGCGGTCATTACATGAACCGTGCGTCGTCCGCCTCTGCACCAGGTGGCGGTGATCGCATGGCAGTTGGGGCACAGCAGCCGTAAGTTCTCTCGCCGGTCGTCGTGCCAGTCTCCGTTGATGTGGTCGATCTCAAGCGTCATGGGCCCGCCGAGCCATTCGGGCCCGGTGCCGCAACGGGCGCAGCGCTCGGGCACCCCGGCCTCGCGGAGCGCCCGGCGCAGACGCTTGGTCGCCGTCCGGTGTGTGCCGTTGTGCTGGACGAGCACGTCTTCCGGTCGCTTCCGGGGGTTCGGACCGGGCTTGCCGCGCCGATGTCCCTGCCCCAAGAAGTGCGAGGTGTCGATTCCGTAGTGAGTGGTGAGCCGTGAGAACAGCGCGCGCTGCCGTGCGTTGTCCGGGCGTTCAAGGATCCGAAGAACCCCGGCGATCGATGCGGACCGCGCCACGGCGTTCCGCAACTGGCCTTCGTCGGGCCGGCCCTGGGAACCGTGGCGTCCCTTACGCGGGAAGTGCGAGACGTCGATGCCGAAGTGCTCGAAGCGCTGGTACAGATATCGACGCAGATTGGCGTAAGGCCGTGTGCCGAGGAAGGCGATGACCTCGTCCATGTCGGAGCACTGCGCGGCCGCCTCGGCCAGCCGCTCGCGCGTGTACGGGACGCCGCTGGTCATACGCGGCTGCCCTTCGGACGTGCCTTGGCCCGGCCTCTGTATGTGTCTGTTGTGGAGTGGCAGTTGGGGCAGAGCAGACGCAGATTCTCGACCCTGTTGTTCCTCCAGTTGCCGTCGATGTGGTCGACCTCCAGGGGCAGTGGCTCTCCGAGCCACACCGGCTCGATTCCGCAGAGGAAGCACCGCTGTGTGATTCCCAGTTCGCGCATGGCCCGCTTGAGCCGACTGCTCGGGACACGTCTGGCTTCCGCCGAGGTGTCCTCCACGAGGATCTCGTGGGGCGTGCGACGGCGCTGGTTGTGTCTCATGCGCTCGGTTCGGACCACCGGTGTGAAGTGCGAGGTGTCGATGCCGTACGCCTTGATCCGCCGACTGATGTGGGTGTGGTGTCCGCCCACCGCGTCCAGTCCGAGACGGCGCAGCACCTCGTACATGTTTGTGGAGGCGGAGACGGCTGCCTGGAGTGTGTCTCTGGACCACTTGATCCCCTCGCGCTCGAAGTGTGAGACGTCCACCCCCAACTTCTTCATCCGCTCGAGCACATAGCGTCGTGTGGAGCTCTTCGGATCCACACCGAGGCTCTCCAATGCCTCCGTCAGCGTTCGCGCCGTCGCGGCGGCCGCTTGCAGACGCTCCTTGTCGAATGCGCCGACCCCCATCGATCCCCTCCGATCTAGGTCACATGTTCGTGGCCTCGCACGGAGTAACGAAAGGGGCGTCCGGTGGTCACGCCTGAAGGTAAGGGAGCGGCCTGCGCCGGTTGTCCGGGCAGGCCGTTCGGTGGGGATTCGGGGGTGGGTCAGAGGGAGAGGTCCTTGATGATCTTTGCTACGTGGCCGGTCGCCCGCACGTTGTAGAGGGCGCGCTCGACCTTGCCCTCCTCGTCCACGACCACCGTGGAGCGGATGACGCCGACGACCGTCCTGCCGTACATCGTCTTCTCGCCGAAGGCGCCGTACGCCTCGAGGATCTGCTTGTCGGGGTCGGAGAGCAGGGTGACCTTCAGGGACTCCTTCTCGCGGAACTTGGCGAGCTTCTCCGGCTTGTCGGGGGAGATGCCGATCACGTCGTACCCGGCGCCCGCCAGCAGCTCCAGGTTGTCCGTGAAGTCGCACGCCTGCTTGGTGCAGCCGGGGGTCAGCGCGGCCGGGTAGAAGTAGACGATGACCTTGCGTCCCCGGTGGTCGGCCAGGGAGACCTCCTTGCCGTCGGCGTCCGGCAGGGTGAAGGCGGGGGCGGTGTCGCCGGGCTGGAGTCGCTCGCTCATCGTTACCTCACGTCGCAAGGGGCGGGTTACCCGACGAGCCTAATCTGCCTCGGTCCGGTGCGCGGAAGGCATGGGGGGCGTCGGCGGGCCCGGCCCCGAGCTGACAGACTGTCGACCACAGAAGCAGGAAATGCGCGGATCACGCCGCAAACGACCACGGAGGAAGCGCGGTGACGGACACGTCGAGCACACCGGACACCAGGACTCCGGCGCAGATCGAGGCGGACATCAAGCGCCGCCGCGAGACTCTCGCCGAGACGCTCGACGAGATCGGCGTCCGGGTGCACCCGAAGACGATCGTCGGGGATGCCAGGGCCAAGGTCGTCTCGCAGGTCGACCACACCCTCGGCCGTGCGTACGTCGGTGCCAACCGGGTCGTCAGCCAGGTCAAGGGGCAGCTGGTCACCGAGGACGGGGCGCCGCGGCTGGAGCGCCTGCTGCCCGTGGCGATGGTCGTGGTCGGGGTCGTGGGCCTGCTCGCCTACGGTGCGCGGCGCCGCAAGGACTGACCCGGACGCGCACGACGGCGTCGAAGGCAGGTAGGTTCGGGGCGTGAGCGAGAAGACCCACCACGACAAGTTGCCCATCCGGATGCTGCACGACCGGGTGCTGGTGCGGCAGGACGCCGCCGAGGGCGAACGCCGGTCCGGCGGCGGCATCCTGATCCCCGCGACCGCGGCCGTCGGCCGTCGCCTCGCCTGGGCCGAGGTCGTCGCGGTCGGGCAGAACGTACGGACCGTGGAGCCGGGCGACCGGGTCCTGTACGACCCGGAGGACCGGGCGGAGGTCGAGGTGCGCGGGACCGCGTACGTCCTGATGCGCGAGCGTGATCTGCACGCCGTGGCGGCGGACCGCTTCGAGGGGTCGGAGGACTCCACGGGCCTGTACCTCTAGTACCCGCGGTACCTGCAGGGGCTGGTGACGGTGGTCACCGGCCCCTTCGGCGTTCCCGCCCGCTTGCTACCGTGGAGGCCCCCGACGAGACGCGCCGTACCGGGACAGGGACCGTCAGGCCCGTACGCAAAGACGACGCACCCCCGTTCCGTTCGTCTCCCGGAGGTGCCTCTCATGGCCTGGGTCCTGCTCGTCGTCGCCGGTCTGCTGGAAGTCGGCTGGTCGGTCGGCATGAAGTACACCGACGGTTTCACCCGGCTGTGGCCGAGCCTGGCCACCGGCGCGGGCATCGTGGCCAGCATGCTGCTGCTGTCGTACGCGGCGAGGTCGTTGCCCATCGGCACGGCGTACGGCGTCTGGGTGGGCATCGGCGCGGCCGGTGCGGCGGTCCTGGGCATGGTGGTGCTCGGCGAGCCGGTGACCGCGGCGCGCACCTTCTTTGTGTCGCTGCTGGTGGTGGCAGTGGTGGGGCTGAAGGCGACCTCCGGGCACTGAGCCCGATCACCACCGGGCCCGCGGGCACGTCGCTCCCGCCGGGCCCGCGGGCACGCCGACCCGACGGGCGCGCGGTGTCGTGCACTACCGGCCGATCAGACCGCCCGGCCCGCCCGCGGCTCCGCCGCCACCCGTGGCGCCGCCGGTTCCGGTGCCGCCGCCCCCGGTGAGGCCGCCCGAGTCCGTGGCGCCGCCCGTCCCGGTGTTGCCTCCGGTGCCGTTCGTGCCCCCGGCCCCGGTGGTGCCGCCCGAGTCCGTGGTGCCGCCGGTGGTGGCGCCGCCGTCTTCCTGGGGGCCGCCGTTGCCAGGTTCCCCGGTCGTGCCCGTGGTGCCGTCCGTCCCGGTGGCGCCGCCGTCCGCCGAGCCCTCGGACCGGCCCTGGCCCTGGTCCTGCCCCTGGTCCAGACCGGGGGTGTCCTGCTCGCCCGTCGTGCCGCCGTCGTCCTGGGTGCCGGTGCCGCCCTGCTCCTCGTCCCAGGGGCCCGTGGGAGGCTCCAGGACCTCGTCCGCCCCGCGCTGCAGGGTCAGGTCGAAGTCATGGACCGGGGTGTTCTCCAGAGCGGCCCTGGTGAACTGCGCCCAGATCTCCGCGGGCGCGCCGCCGCCGTTGACGCGGTCCAGTCCCATCGCGCCGTACAGCGACTTGTGCTTGCCCGATTCCGGGTCCTGGCCCATCACCGTGATCACCGTGGCCAGATCGGGGGTGTAGCCGGCGAACCAGGCCGCCTGGTCCTCCTCGGCGGTGCCCGTCTTGCCCGCGGCGGGCCGTCCGGCGCCCTGGGCGGCGGTCGCCGTGCCGTTGTCCACCACGCTCTGCAGTATCGAGGTGGTGGTGTCGGCGGCCTCGCGGCTCACCGCCTGCTTGGTGGTTCCTTTCGGCAGCGGGACGTCCGTGCCGTTCTTGGAGACCTTCTCGACCATGGTGTACGGGCCGTGCCTGCCGTGGTTGGCGAGTGTCGCGTACGCCTCCGCCATGTCGAGCACGCTCGCGGTGGCCGTGCCGAGCGCGATCGACGGGTACGGCTGGAGGTCGGGGGTGTCCGCGGGCAGGCCGAGATCGATCGCGGTCTGCTTGACCGTGCCCGGGCCGACGTCCACGGCCATCTGCGCGTACACCGCGTTCACCGACTTGTCGGTGGCCGTCCGGACGGTGATCGGGCCGTAGTCGACGTTGTCCTCGTTCTCCGGCGCGTAGGTCCCGCCCGACCAGCCCTCCACCGGGCGCCCGTCCGTGCCGTCGTACACCGTGTTGGGGTTGATGGTGTCGCCGTACTGCGTCCGGGAGCCGTGCTGCACGGCCGAGGCGAACACGAACGGCTTGAAGGTGGAACCGACCTGGTAGTCGCGGCGGGTCGCGTTGTTGACGTACTGCTGGGTGTAGTCGATGCCGCCGTACATCGCGCGGACCTTGCCGGTGGCCGGGTCGATGGCGACGCCGCCGGCCCGGACATAGCGGTCGACCGTGCGGTTCTTCTTGTCGAGCTTGCTCATCACCTGGTCGTCGACGGCCTTGACCAGGGCGTCCTGCTTGGACTTCTGCAGGGTGGTGGTGATGCGGTACCCGCCGCCGGCCAGGTCGTTCTCGTCGACGATCTTGTTGCTGACGAGATAGTCCTTGATCGCCTGGACCAGATAGCCGCGCTGGCCGGACAGACCGGACGCGGTCCCCTGCGCCTTGGGCATGGGGAACGTCGCCTTGCTCCGTTCCGCCTCGCTCAGCCACTTCTTCTTGACCATGCCGTCCAGGACGTAGTTCCAGCGCCCGACGACCGCGGCCTTGTTCTCCGGGTGCGCCGTCACGTCGAACTCGCTCGGCGCGTTCAGCAGGGCCGCGAGATAGGCGCCCTGGGCGGGCGTGAGGTCCTTGGCGTCGATGCCGTAGTACGCCTGTGCGGCGGCCTGGATGCCGTAGGCGTTGCGGCCGAAGTAGCTGGTGTTGAGATAGCCCTCGAGGATCTCGTCCTTGCTGGTCTCGCGGTCCAGCTTGATCGCGATGAAGAACTCCTTCACCTTCCGGGTGACGGTCTGCTCCTGGCCCAGGTAGTAGTTCTTCACATACTGCTGGGTGATCGTGGAGCCGGACTGTTTGCCCTTGCCGGTGGCCGTCTTCCAGGCGGCGCGCAGCATCGCCTTGGGGTCGACGGCGGACTCGGAGTAGAAGTCGCGGTCCTCGGCGGCCAGCGTCGCGTGCTGGGCGGCCTTGGAGATCTGCGCCAGTGACACGTTCTCGCGGTTGACGGAGCCGTCGCGGGCCAGCTGGCTGCCGTCGGCGTACAGGAACACATTGCTCTGCTGGACCGCGGAGGCGTTCGCCGCGGGGATCTGGACCAGGTAGTAGCCGAGTGCGAACAGGCCGACCAGGAGGAGGACGCCCGACAGGAAGGCGCCGAGCGCCATGCGCCAGGTCGGGATCAGCCGTCGCCATCCCGTGCGCCGGGGCCGCCTCGGCTCGCCGCCCGGGAGGTCCCCGGAAGATCCGGAACCCGGTTCCCGGGGCGCCCATGCCTGGCCCTGCTGTGGCTGCGCCTCGTCGCTCATCGTGCTGCCGGACTCCCGTTTCGCGTCGTACGTTCCCGTACGCCCTCGTACGCCATCTGCGTCCCCTTGATGAAGACTGTCGCACCTTGCGTTCCGTTCCCGGCTCCAAGAGCGTGTTGTGGGGAAAAAACGTGTGGAACGCCACTTCGTCCGCGCGCTAGGCTCCTGCGCTTCGCCCGGCGCGCGTCGAAGGAGGGTTTCCGTGGGAACAGGGCGGTTGTACGCCGCCGTCGCGGCCGGTGGATTCCGCCGGTACGCGACCTATCGGATGGCGACCGCGGCGGGGGTGTTCACCAACACGGTCTTCGGGCTGATCCTGGCGTACACCTATCTGGCCCTCTGGGACCAGCGGCCCCATCTCGGCGGGTACGACCAGGCGCAGGCCGTGACCTTTGTCTGGGTGAGCCAGGGCCTGCTGATGACGGTGGCGGTGCTGGGCGGCGGCTTCGAGGACGAGCTGATCGAGCGCATCCGCACCGGTGACATCGCCGTCGATCTGTACCGGCCCGCCGATCTCCAGCTGTGGTGGCTGGCCTCGGATCTGGGGCGGGCGCTGTTCCATCTGCTCGGCCGGGGCCTGCTCCCGCTGGTGTTCGGTGCGCTGCTCTTTCCGCTGGCGCTGCCCGTCTCCCCGCTGACCTGGGTCGCCTTTTTGATCGCGGTGCTGCTCGGGACCCTGGTCAGCTTCGCGATCCGTTTCGTCGTCGCGCTGTGCGCGTTCTGGCTGCTGGACGGGGCGGGCGTCTCCCAGCTGGCGGTGCTGACGGCGATCTTCTGCTCGGGCATGCTGCTGCCGCTCAATGTCTTCCCGGGCGCCCTCGGCGAGGTCGTCCGGCTGCTGCCCTGGTCCGCGCTGCTCCAGGCCCCCGTGGACATCCTGCTCGGCACGGCGGATCCGCTGCCCACCTACGCCTTCCAGGCCCTGTGGGCGGTCCTGCTGCTGGCCCTGGGGCGGCTGGTGCAGTCGGCGGCGACCCGGCGGGTGGTGGTCCAGGGTGGCTGAGACGTTCCGCGCCGGGGCGGGGGAGGGGGACCGCGGGTGGGCCCGGGAGGGAGAAGGCGGACGGGTGCGGGAGGGGCTGCGGGCCTACCGGCTGATCACCGCCATGTGGATCCGCTCCACCATGGCCTACCGCGCCTCCTTCGTGATGAACACCCTCGGCAACTTCGCCGGCACGGCGCTCGACTTCGTCGCGATCATGCTGATGTTCTCGCAGGTCGATGCGCTCGGCGGCTACCGCCTGCCCGAGGTCGCCTTTCTGTACGGGCTCTCCGCCACCGCCTTCGGTATCGCCGATCTCGCGCTCGGCTCGATGGACCGGCTGGGGCGGCGGGTGCGCGACGGCACGCTGGACACGCTGCTGGTGCGTCCGGCGCCGGTGCTCGCCCAGGTCGCGGCGGACCGCTTCGGGCTGCGCCGCCTCGGCCGGATCCTCCAGGGCCTGCTGATCCTCGGGTACGCCGTCGCCGCCCTGGATCTGTCCTGGACCCCGCTGAAGGTGCTGATGGTCCCGATGGCGCTGCTGAGCGGTGCCGCGATCTTCTGCGCGGTGTTCGTGGCGGGCGCGGCCTTCCAGTTCGTCGCCCTGGACGCCTCCGAGGTGCAGAACTCCTTCACCTACGGCGGGCAGACGCTGTTGCAGTACCCGCCGACCGTCTTCGCGAGGGAACTGGTGCGCGGGGTGACCTTCGTACTGCCGCTCGCCTTCGTCAACTGGCTGCCCGCGCTGTATGTGCTGGGGCGGCCCTACCCGCTGGACCTGCCGCTGTGGGTCGCCTTCGCCCCGCCGCTGGTGGGGGCGGGCTGCTGTGCGCTCGCGGGGCTGGCCTGGCGCGCGGGACTGCGTTCGTACCGGAGCACGGGAAGCTGAGGGGCTGAGGGACTGATGGACGGCGGCGGCATGCGGAGCGGGGCCATGGACGAGGGCTCCAGCGAGGACGCTTCCCGGGACGGTTCCCCGGAGGGCGGCCTCATCCGGCTGGAGCGGGTCGAGAAGGTCTTCGACGTGCGCAGGAGGACCGGTTTCCTCAGGAGCGAGCGGCGGCAGGTGCGGGCCGTCGACTCGATCTCCTTCTCCGTTGCGCGTGGCGAGATGGTCGGCTACATCGGGCCGAACGGCGCCGGGAAGTCCACCACGATCAAGATGCTGACCGGGATCCTCACCCCGAGCGGTGGCCGGCTGCGGGTCGCCGGTATCGACCCCTCCCGGGAACGGACCCGCCTCGCCCGGCGCATCGGGGTGGTGTTCGGGCAGCGTACGACCCTGTGGTGGGACCTGCCCCTGATCGACTCCTACCGGCTGATGCACCGCATGTACCGCGTCCCGGACGCGCGTTTCCGGGAGAACCTCGACCGCTGCGTCGAACTCCTCGAACTGGGCGCCCTGTTGGACGTCCCGGTGCGGCAGCTGTCGCTGGGCCAGCGGATGCGGGGCGATATCGCGGCGGCCCTGCTGCACGATCCGGAGGTGCTGTACCTCGACGAGCCGACCATCGGCCTCGATGTCGTCTCCAAGGCCAAGGTGCGGGAGTTCCTGCGGGACCTGAACGCCGAGCGGGGCACCACGGTGCTGCTGACCACGCACGACCTCCAGGACATCGAGCAGTTGTGCTCGCGGGTGATGGTCATCGACCAGGGGCGGCTGATGTACGACGGTCCGCTCACCGGGCTGCACGCGGTGGGCGACAGCGAGCGCACCCTGGTGGTCGACCTGGAGCGTGAGCTGCCGCCGATCCGGACGCCGGACGCCCGTGTGGTGCGCGTCGAGGGCCCGCGGCAGTGGCTGGCGTTCCCGGCGTCCCGGTCGGCGGCTCCGCTGGTGGCGCAGATCGCGGCGGAGTACCCGGTGGTGGATCTGTCGGTGCGGGAGCCGGACATCGAGGCGGTGATCGCGAAGATGTACGCGGGGCAACTGGAGCGGACGCTCTCGTAGCCCCCCTGCCGGGTGAACTCGTAGGCTGACACCCATGAGCGACGCTGTGTCTTCCGGGGGAAGCGACGATCGGCGGCCGATGCCGCAGTCCCCCAGTACCCCCACCCCCGAGCTCCGTGCCTCCGACGCCGATCGTGACCGGGTCGCCGAGGCCCTCCGGGAGGCCGTCGCGGAGGGCCGGCTCGACATGGAGGAGTTCGAGGAGCGGCTGGAGGCGACCTACCGGGCGCGGACCTACGGCGAACTGGAGCCGATCACCCGCGACCTGCCGTCCCCGGGTGTCACCGCTCCGCCGATCTCCTTGCGCAAGGAGCCCGAGGAGAGCGGGGGTTGGGGCGAGCGGATCGTCGGCGGCGGGGGGTCCTCCAGCTGGGCCGTCGCCGTGATGTCCGGGTTCCAGCGCAAGGGGCGCTGGACGGCGCCCAAGCGGTTCACCTGCTTTGCCTTCTGGGGCGGCGGTGAGATCGATCTGCGGGAGGCCGACTTCGCGGACCGCGAGGTCGAGATCAACTGTGTTGCGATCATGGGCGGGATGAATGTCATCGTGCCGCCGGGCGTCGAGGTCGTGGTGCGCGGCATCGGGATCATGGGCGGCTTCGACCACCGTCAGGAGGGCGTGCCGGGGGACCCGGGCGCGCCGCGCGTGGTCATCACCGGGTTGGCGTTCTGGGGCGGGGTCGGCGTCGAGCGCAAGCTGACCCGGGCCGACCGGCAGCGGCTGAAGGAGGAGCGGCGCCAGGACAAGCTGGACCGCAGGACCGCCCGCAAGGAGCTGCACGCGTCCTTCCGTGAGGACATCGAGGGGGCCCATCGCGAGATGTTCGAGGCGCACCGGGATCTGATGCGGGACCGGCACGAGGAGCTGCGCCAGCGCCGCCAGGAGCGCCGGGACGCCCGCCGCGAGCGGAGACGGGACGGCGAGTACTGACCCCGGGCGGGTGCCGGCCCCCGGGGGAGTACCGACCCGTCGGTCCGGCCGCGCCCGCGTCCTCGTACGCCCGCCTCGTATGCCGTCCCGCCTCGTTATGCCGTCCTGCCTCGTATGCCGTCCTGCCTCGTTATGCCGTCCCGCGGAAGACCCCTCGCCGGAGCCCTCGTCATCCCCCGGGGAACCCTGACCGTTCCCTGATCCGACCCTGAAATGCCCCGGACCTTCTCCGTCCGTACCGGCGCGGGGAACTCCTGTTCCGTTCCGGGAGTCGCTCAGGAAGGGACAATGTGTACAGGGCGCACGAACGGGTGGAGTGGATGGAACGCACGGAACCGGACGACACGGCGGCCGAGGGGCCGCCCTCCCGCTCGGGCATCGCCCCGAGCCGGGCGATGACGTCCTTCAGTCCCGCCGACGAGGAGAAGCGCCGGGGCGTACGCCGGATGAAGAGCACGGCCACCGGGCTGCTGCTCCTCGTGGCGCTCGTGTATGTCCTCGCCACCTGGGCGCGGAACGCGGGTGCGGGCACCTGGGCCGGTTATGTGGCCGCCGCCGCCGAGGCCGGCATGGTCGGCGCGCTCGCCGACTGGTTCGCGGTCACCGCGCTGTTCCGGCATCCGCTCGGCCTGCCGATCCCGCACACGGCGATCATCCCCAACAAGAAGGATCAGCTCGGTGTCTCCCTGGGCGAGTTCGTCGGGGAGAACTTCCTCTCAGGGGAGGTGGTGCGCCAGCGGCTGAGAGCCGTCGGCATCACCGCCCGACTGGGCGCCTGGCTCGCCGAACCGGAGCACGCCGACCGGGTGACGGCGGAGCTGGCGACGGCCCTGCGCGGGGCGCTCACCGTGCTGCGCGACTCGGATGTGCAGGCGGTGGTCGGCGAGGCCATCACCCGCCGGGCCGGCGCCCAGGAGATCGCGCCGGGCCTCGGCAAGATGCTGGAGCGGGTCGTCGCGGACGGCGGCCACAAACGGATCGTCGACCTGGTCTGTGTCCGCGCCCATGACTGGCTGGTGCTGCACGACGACCAGGTCATGGGGGCCGTCCAGGGCGGCGCCCCCGGCTGGACCCCGCGTTTCGTCGACAAGAAGGTCGGCGAGCGGGTCTACAAGGAGCTGCTCCGCTTCGTCACCGAGATGCGCGACGAGCCCACGCATCCGGCGCGCGGCGCCCTGGACCGCTTTCTCTCCGACTTCGCCTCCGATCTGCAGTCCGACACCGACACCCGGGCGCGGGTGGAGCGGCTCAAGGGCGAGGTGCTGGGCCGCGGCGAGGTCCAGGACCTGATCGCCTCCGCCTGGACGGCCGTACGGTCGATGCTGGTGGCCGCCGCCTCCGACGAGCGCAGTGAGCTGCGGCTGCGGGTGCGGTCCTCACTGCTGTCGCTGGGCGCCCGGATGGCCACCGAGCCGAGCACCCAGGCCAAGGTCGACACCTGGGCGGAGGGTGCCGCGGTGCATGTGGTGACGACGTACCGCAAGGAGATCACCTCCCTGATCACGGACACCGTGGCCGGCTGGGACGCGGTGCACACCACCCGCAAGATCGAGGCGCACATCGGCCGCGACCTGCAGTTCATCCGGATCAATGGCACGGTGGTGGGATCGCTGGCGGGACTGCTGATCTACACGGTGTCGCGGGCGCTCGGGGCGTGACGGACGGCCGGGCGGCACTCGGGCTGGGTGCCGCGTCACCGGGCGTCCCCGAGGAGGCAGCCATGGCGCACACCGAGCCCCGGCCCGGCACGATCACCACCGCGATCCCCGCCCGTCTGGACCGGCTGCCCTGGTCGCGCTGGCACTGGCGGATCGTCATCGGGCTCGGCACGGTGTGGATCCTGGACGGTCTCGAGGTCACGGTCGTCGGCAATATCGCCGGCCGGCTCTCGGAGCCCGGCAGCGGCCTGCCGATCAGCTCGGGCGAGGTCACCGGGGTCGCGGCCGCGGTGTATGTGGCGGGCGCCTGTTCCGGCGCGCTCTTCTGGGGCCGGCTGACCGACCGCTACGGCCGCAAGAAGCTCTTCATGATCACTCTCGCGGTGTATCTCGGGGCCACCGCGCTGACCGCGGTCTCCTTCCAGACCTGGTGGTTCTTTCTGTTCCGCTTCTTCACGGGCTTCGGCATCGGAGGTGAGTACGCGGCCATCAACTCCGCGATCGACGAGCTGATCCCCGCCTACTACCGGGGCCGCGTCGACCTGATCATCAACGGCAGCTTCTGGCTGGGCGCGGTCGGCGGCTCGCTGCTGTCGATCCTCGCGCTGAACACCGCCGTGCTGCCGAAGGACGTGGGCTGGCGGCTGACCTTCGCCCTGGGCGTCGTCCTCGGCCTGGTCATCCTTCTCGTACGGCGCACCGTCCCCGAAAGTCCCCGCTGGCTGCTGATCCACGGCAGACACCAGGAGGCGGAACGGGTGGTGTCCGACATCGAACACCGGATCGTGGCCGAGAAGGGGGCACCCCTGCCGCGGCCCGCGGGTGAGCTCACCATCCACCAGCGCCCGAGCATCGGCTTCGGCGAGATCGCCCGTACCGTCTTCACCGCCTACCGCAGACGTGCCGTACTGGGCTTCTCCCTCTTCATCGGCCAGGCCTTCCTCTACAACGCGATCACCTTCGGGTTCGGCGCGATCCTCACCCGCTTCTTCCATGTCCCCACCGGCAACACGGGCTACTACTTCGGGGTCATCGCGGCCGGCAACTTCTGCGGTCCGCTGCTGCTGGGCAAGCTCTTCGACACGGTCGGCCGCCGGGTGATGATCTCGTCGACCTATCTGGTGTCGGGCCTGCTGCTGTTCGGCACGGCCTGGCTGTTCGGGCGGGGCTCCCTGACCGCGGTCACGCTCACGGCCTGCTGGTGCGCGGTGCTGTTCGTGGCCTCGGCGGGGGCCTCCAGCGCGTATCTGACCGTCTCCGAGGTGTTCCCGATGGAGACCCGGGCCATGGCCATCGCCTTCTTCTACGCCCTCGGCACCGCGGCCGGCGGCATCAGCGGCCCCCTGCTGTTCGCGGACCTCACCAACACCGGCCATGTTCGCGACACGGTCCTCGCCTTCGGGATCGGCGCGGCCCTGATGTGCGCGGCGGGGCTGGTCGCCGCGCTGATCGCGGTACCGGCGGAAAGACGCTCCCTGGAGGACGTCGCCCGGCCACTGACGGCGGCCGAGCAGGCGTCGGGGACGGTGCGGGCGGACGAACGCCGCGGACGCGCCCCGGAGTGACCGCTCCGCCCTCCCTACGGCCCTATCCGCGCCGGTCGGCCACCGCCCACGAGGCGAGGGCGACGGCCCCGGTCACCCCGAACACGGCGGGCCAGGCGCCCACCTTCTTGGCCAGCGGATGCGACCCGGCGAAAGCGGCCACATACGCCGCGGTCAGCACCCCGGCCGCCGTACCGCCCGCCTGCTTCCGCCACTGCTGCGCGGCCGCGGCCCCCGCCACGGCCAGCACGGCCCCGCCCAGCTGCCGCTTCCCGGTCCAGCGGGCGACTCCGTACCCGCCGACGAGCCCGCTCGCGGCCACCAGTGCCGTGGGAACCTTCGCCATCCCGTCCGCCTCCTGCTGCTCACCGCCCGCCGGCCACCGGGCGCGGCGGCCGTACCGGACTGTGAACGAGGCTAACTCTGCGCCCCACGACACCCCGGGCCAGGGGCCGAACGGCCTCTGCGGGTCTCCCTTGACCCATGCTGGTGACTAGTCGCGCATGCCTCGCTACGTAATCTGAGATCTCTACCGGAACCCGGGGCGGTTCAAAGCCATCCCAGGACGGACTGTCCGCAAAGGTGAAGAAGGAGTTCTGCCCATGACGCGGTCTGGCCCGGACACGGGCAAGTCGGCCGGCAGGAGAGGGGGCGGGGTGCGGCAGGCAGCCCTGCTGGCCGTAACTGTCCTGGTGGCGACGGCGTGTACCGCGTCGTCGCAGGACAGGGAAGCGAAAGCGGCGGCGTCCCCGAAGCCGACCGAGGTCTCGGTGTCGCAGTGGATATGCGAGAACGGCCGATTCCACTGGGGAGAGATCAGGACCACAGGGAAACTGGTCGCCGTCTCCCAGTTGGTTCGTGTCGAGAAGGGTGAGCAGGCGGCGAGCGTCAAGTTCCAGGCCGTTCCCGTACGCGAGGTGACTGCTGGCATCGACTCCAGTGCGAAGGTGTCCGAGGAATTGGTGTTCGCCTCCCTGGAACAGCACATGAATCTCGGAGGGAAGCGGCTCGCGCAGAACGGGGAGTCCGTACCGATGGCCGATTTCGGGACTGACGACATGACAGGAAAGAACGGCGACTACCTTTCGGTGATAGGGGTGCAGGTGGTCGAGGCGAGCTTCGTCCAAGGCTGTGCCGGCAATGCGAAGGCGCCGGTCTACGGCACCGTCACCACGTGGTACGAGAAGACCGCCGGCATGATCAAGTGCGGCCGGAACCCGGGAACGTATCCGGGTTTCCGGGAGGCGCATGACCTGGTATGCGGCGAGGAGCCCCGAACCTAGGCCATATGCGGCTCATCGAGAGGCGAGCACCCCATATCCCAGTCCGCTGACCGTCCAGCAGGCGGCGCTCGCGAGTGCCGCCTCGCTCCAAGGCGCAGGCCGTTTCACTTGTGCCGTCCGTGCCGTCCGCTGACGACACGACCGGCCCGACGGCGCGCTCGCCACTGGGACACGACTGCCGCGGTCACCGAGAAGAGCAGGAGCGGTCCGGCAGCCCAATGGATCACGGTCATCGGCCAGGCTGGCTCCTTGCCGACCAGCATGGCCGTCATCTTGGCAGCCATACTGATGCCCAGCACCACATAGCCGAGACCCCAGGCGCGGGCTACCCACACGGGGCCCCCGATCGGCTGCGGCGGCCGGTGCGGCCGGAGCACAGCCAGCCCTCCCAACCACGTACAGCCCAGGGCCAAGACCGTCATGAACACTCCCCCGGCCGTGTCCAACGCATCGGTCTGGATGCCGAGCATTCGCGCCACACTCTTCTCACTTCACGCGGCCCCCAACGCCAAGGCCGCCCCGGGGCAGCATGATGGCAGTCCGGGTGCGACATCTCACTTGCAGGGCACGGCAGATGGCTGGAGCGCTGCCTTCCGGCATCCGGCAATGTGGGTGGCCCGGACTACGGTCACCGTTGGCGCTTGGCGCTTGGCGGAGCGGTGCGAAAGCGCGCTGTTCGTCGAACGGCTGCCATGTCTGGAGGCAGTGATGCGGTTGGC
Source organism: Streptomyces nodosus (assembly GCF_008704995.1). Taxonomy (NCBI): domain Bacteria; kingdom Bacillati; phylum Actinomycetota; class Actinomycetes; order Kitasatosporales; family Streptomycetaceae; genus Streptomyces; species Streptomyces nodosus. The sequence goes on along the minus strand of NZ_CP023747.1, from coordinate 2,940,632 downwards.
CGAGGAAGCGGTTGAGCAGGTGACGCTGGGCGGTGTTGTGCCAGTCGCCGTGCCGCGCCGGCGCCGGTAGCGGGCGTTGGCTCCGGCGCACCGCACCCCCCCCGTGAACACTGACCACCTGCCGGGCGCTCCGAAGAGAATGAGACCTAGGTCACACGCGTTGTCTCCATCGGGCCCGTCACATTCCTCCGCTCCGTTCCGTCAGTGCTGTGTAACCGTCCACACGGCAAGGAGATCATCATGGAAGCCCGACTCGACATCTTCGCCAACCCCGTCGCGGGGAAGTTCCTGAAGTACCTCAACTCGGCGGGCAAGGCGGTCACGGACTCGACGCTGCCGGCCGCGATCCAGGAACTGGTGAAGATCAGGGCCAGCCAGATCAACGGCTGCGCCTTCTGCCTCGACATGCACACCAAGGACGCCGCGCACGCCGGGGAGACCTCGCTGCGCCTGAACCTGGTCGCGGCCTGGCGGGAGGCCAAGGTCTTCACCGAGGCCGAGCGGGCCGCCCTGGAGCTGGCCGAACAGGGCACCCGCATCGCCGACGCCTCCGGCGGCGTCACGGATGCGGCCTGGGCGAACGCCGCCAAGCACTACGACGAGGAGCAGCTCGCCGCACTGGTCACGCTGATCGCCCTGATCAACACCTACAACCGGCTGAACGTGATCACCCAGCAGCCGGCCGGCGACTACCAGCCGGGCATGTTCGGCTGACCCGGGACGCGACGCGGGCCCGGAGAACCGCCGCCGACCTGGGCACCACCGGCCTCGGCTCTTCGGGCCCCGTCGCGTCACCGTGGGCGTTCTGCTGTGGGCCAAGACCGTGGCGCCCGCACCGAGGCGGACGACAGGATCGCTCTATGCAGCCGATCCAGCCGATCCAGCCGAACCGGCCCGCGCGGCCGATGCAGTCGGTCTTCGTCCTTGTGCACAGTCCGTCCGTGGGTCCCTCGACCTGGCACCCGGTGGCCGAACACCTGACGGCGGCGGGACACCGGGTACGGGTGCCGTCGCTTCCGCGCCTCGACACCGGTGCCCCGCCCTTCTGGCCCCGTATCGCTGATGCCGTACGCGACGACCTCCGGCAGGTGCCCACCGATACCCCCGTCACCTTGGTGGCCCACAGCAACGCGGGGCTGTTCCTCCCCGTGATCCGCTCGGGCCTGGAGCACCCGGTGGCCGGCTCGGTCTTCGTCGACGCCGCGCTGCCGGCCCGGACCGGATCGACCCCGGTCGCCCCACCCGAACTGCTGGAGTTCCTCCGCCCGATGGCGGTGGACGGCAGGCTTCCGCGCTGGACCGACTGGTGGGACGAGGCGGATGTCGCCCCGATGTTCCCCGATCCGGCGGTGCGGCGGACCGTGGTCGAGGAGCAGCCCACCCTGCCGCTGTCCTACTACGAGCAGCACATCCCGGTTCCCGACGGCTGGGACGACCACCCCTGTTCCTACCTGCTGTTCGGCCCTCCGTACGACGACCTCGCCGCCGAGGCGCGCACCCGCGGCTGGCCCGTGGCACATCTGCCGGGCGCACACCTCCATCAGACCGTCGACCCGGCCGGCACCGCCCGGCATCTGCTGGAACTCACCACCACGACGTGATGCACACCGCATCGGCACCCTCGCCGCCCGGCGCGACCGCGGCGTGCGGTTCTGGTGTGTAGCTCTGACTCATAGTGATGTCGAGGGGGACAGCCGGAGTGTCGGAAGTGGAAGAAGTGCGGTCGGCGTGGGGGCGGATCGTCCATTGGCTCGAGGCGAACGCGCCGGCCAGCGCTCAGGCGCTGTGCGGGCCGGCGACGGACGGGGACATCGCGTCACTGCACGAGGCGTTGGGACTCGACGTACCCGATGCGCTCGAGGCATTGCTGCGGATGAACAACGGCAGCACCGCGAAGGACACCAAGCAGGTCCTGTCCAGCGGGCGGGTGCTGCCCGTCCGCCACCCGGATGCGGCACTCTTCCCCGCCGGGATGGTCCTTCTGGGATGCGCGGAGATCGCCGAGCAGTACGCCAAGTGGCGACGGTCCGAAGAAGAGCACGGAATCGAGGGTTACTGGGGAGCCTCCTGGGTTCCTGTTGTCCAGGACTTCGAGGGGCAGTACTACGGATTCGCTGTTGACGCTTCTGGGGCGTCGTCCGGCTTTCCAGTCCTGGAGTACGGCGAGGGCTCCCTTCCGGGTGAGGCCTCCCCGTCACTGGGCACGCTGCTGGACACGTTCGCCGATGCCCTGCAACGCGGCAGGTGGGACGGGTGGCCCGCGCGGGTGGAGAGGGGCTCGCTGAGGTGGGGCGAGGAGTGAATCCGGCCGGTTTGGTTCCCGTACGCCGTTGACTGAGGCATTCACCTGATGCCTCTGAGGATGCCCCGGCCTTCAGGTCGGGGAGGAATCGGACTCCTGCGGAGCAGGGCAGGGAAAGTCGAATCGCCGTCAGGGTGATTCGGCGCCTGCTGCGGCGGCGTCGCGATCGCTCTCCAGGCGGTAGACGATCTCGGAGTTGAGGGACCTGCGGGCGGACTTGGCCTGAGCGGCCAGCCATGCATGGAGGTCGGCGGGCAGGCGGAGAGTGATGCGCTTCTCTTCATCCATGACCCCAGAATAGTGATTCTCTGACCTGACAATGGTGGTAAAATGGCGTCATGTCGACGCAGCGGGCTGTGGGCGGGGATGCCGGGAACGCCCGGTACACCTACCGGCTGCGCGTGTCGTCGACCGCCCGTACGGCGCTGCTCGCCGAATGGGACCGCTGCCGGTGGGTCTGGAACGAGTGCGTCGCCAAGTCCCGCCAGGTGCACGCCCACAACCGGGCGCATCCCGACAACGGACTGACGTGTGGCCCGGCCCGGCTCGACAAGATGCTGACCGAGGCCCGCGCCGCCATGGCGTGGCTGCGTGAGGGATCGTCGGTGCCGCAGCAGCAGATCGTCCGGGACTTCGGCAAGTCCCGGGCCAGGGCTCTGAAGGACATCAAGGACCGGCTGCCCATGCGGCGGCGTGCCGGAATGCCGAGGATCAAGCGGAAGCGCGACGCGCTGCCCACGCTGAACTACACCAGGCGTGGCTTCCGCCTGAAGGACAGGCGCCTGCACCTGGCGGGCGGCATCGTCCTGACCGTGGTGTGGTCCCGCGACCTGCCGTCGGTCCCGTCGTCGGTACGGGTGTACCGAGACAGTCTCGGCCACTGGTACGCGTCCTTCGTCGTCGCCGCCGAGGCGCAGCCGCTCCCCGCCACGGGCGCCGTGCTCGGTGTCGACTGGGGCGTCAAGGAGACCGCCACCACCACATCCGACGCCCACGACCTGCCCCACCCGCAGCACGGGATGAACGCCGCGCGGCGTCTCGCCCGCTATCAGCGGATGATGGCCCGCCGCCGCCCCGCCAAGGGGCAGCCTGCGTCCAGGGGCTACCGCGAAGCGCAACGGCAGGCCGCGAAGGTGCACAAGAAGGTCGCGCGGCAGCGGCAGGACACCGGCCGCAAGTGGGCCAAGCGTGTCGTCCGCGACCACGACACCGTCGCCGTCGAGGACTTCCGGCCGAAGTTCCTCGCCCGGACGTCGATGGCCCGCAAGGCGGCGGACGCCGCGATCGGCGCCACCAAGACAGCCTTGATCGAGATGGGCCGCAAGCACGGGCGGGACATCCGACTCGTGCACCCCGCGCACACCACCATGGACTGCGCGTCGTGCGGAGCGAGAACCAAGCACGCACTTCCACTTTCGGAACGTACCTACACCTGCACCGCGTGCGGGCTTGTGTCCCCCAGGGACAAGAACTCCGCACACGTGATGCTCGTCCGGGCTGGTCTCAACCCGGCTGGCGCCGAGGGCGTAAGACCTCCGGGAGCGCTGCTCCCGGAGGCAGCCTGAGCCAGGAATCCCCGCCCTTCAGGGAGGGGAGGACGTCAATCCCGTGGCTCCCTCCCGTCATGGTTCCTCGTCGCGAAACACGACCGGACCATCAACCCCGACCAGGAACGCTACGAGGCCAAGCGCGCGGGATCGCACACGGTGGAGATCGACTCCTCCCATGTGGCCATGCTGGCCCACCCCGAAGCGGTCACCGACCTGATCCTCCGGGCGGCCGCGCAATCGCCACCGTCCCAGTGACCTCCTGAAACAGCGCCGCCGACGGACAGCAAGGCCCGTCCCTCCACTTCAGCGCAGCAGTGACGAGCGCTTTGATGTGCAGGAGGCCTTCGCTGGTCCCCGCCAACGCTGAACTCGGCGGTCTTCTCCAGCAGTTCCGCAACCAAGCGGCGTGCCTCGTCGTGACCGTGTCCGGGGCGTGTTGCTGGATCGAGCACCGCTATTCCCACCTCGTGCGCCACACCACCTCAGCCACTTAGGCGCCGCGTATAAAAGGAGTACCTGGCCAACACAGGACACCATCGTTGATAGGCGGCAACATCCAGCCAAACCTCTGTGTTTCCAGTGATCGAATCGAGAACTTCGGCCGCTTTATGGCCGATTGTAGCCTGCGGCGGGCTGTTCCGAAGCACGTCCGTTATCTTCTCAGTCGGTGCAGCAGCGAGGATGTATTTGAAGAGAGCACTAGCTTGCTCAGGGCGCCCGACAAGCAAGGCGAGGAGAATCTGCACTACCTGATGTTCACCCGGCTCGCCAGACGAGGTGTCGACGAAACCGGATAGCCCTTCAGCCTCGACCCCCATGCGGACAAGTCGATAGAGATTTACGAGTTTCTTCGCTGCTCGCGGAGTTGGTAGCAGGGCCCCCAACTGGGCCATGAAGGAGATCTCTGCTGCAGTCAATGACATTTGGCTTGGATTCAGTTCATCGGCGTTCGTTTCAGGTGCGGCTGCTTCTCCTTCGCTGCCTGAATCCTCAGAGGTGTTACCTTCGATGTGCACCTCGCCCTCTGGAGGTGTCTGCTCCGATTCTTCCGATTGGTCGTTGTTCACGCCGGGGGAGCCGAGGAGGGATTCAAGGAGGAGTCCCGTCTTCCTTGGCGTAGTGGGCGGCACCGTGAGTGGAATTTGAAAAATCTTGTCCAGGTAGTCAACGGGTGTCGCAATATCATCGATCGCACCCTCTCCTATCTCGCCCCCTGCCGCGAAGAGCTCCTTGTGGTGATGCTTCAAGCATCTGACTAGCCAGCGCGGATCGACAGCCACAACAACGACGAATAGGGGTAGCGCAAGCATGAGGTGGATGGCAGCCAGTACCTCGACTACGCGATCAGGAGGACAGCGGTCCAAGTCGTCGATATACAGAATTATTCGTTGCAAAGGTGGACGCTGATCAGACTCTGACTGTGCCCACTCATCCTGCGCTGCACGTAGTGCTTCGTCGAGGCGCGTGAGGTCCTTATGCACCTTGGTGAGCAGCCCCTGGTACTCTCGATAGGAGTTCAATGAACCACGCTCAGACAGGAAGTCGGCGAGCCGGACTGCCGCATCGACCTCGGCCAAGCTAGCCCGCGCAACGGCGACTTGGGAGTGCAATTCCTTTTGTATCTCCTTCAAGCGGTCATGGACTTTATCAAGGTTTCTCCTCTGGTCCGGAAGCCATGCCCGCACATTTGCCCAAATCTTGGCTAGGGGTAGACCAGCGAGTATTATTGTAATGCTGCCTGTGATCCATGGCTGGATCACAGGCTCGCCCCAGACGGCTATCGCTAGTGCGGCAACCAGCATAGTGATGGATATTAGGCCGTAGGCGACTATCTGAGCACGCATCTCACGGGTCGCGGCACGCAGGAGGGGCCAGCCTTCCCGAGGTGAGATCAGCGAAGCTAGAAACCCTTGCGGGCGTAGACCCGCAGCTCGCTGCAAATCCGCATCCAGCTGCTGGGATCTGCTCTCCAGGTCAGCGAGTTTTGCAGCCCGTTGGTGGCGCTTGGCGCCGGCACTTTCTGAAGAGTCTGACTGCTCTCGAGGTGTCGACGCAAGGGCGCTAAACAATTCGTCAACAAGGCCCGACCAAACATGCTCGTCACTGTAATGCCAAGCGTTGAAATGGATCTGATGAACGTGCTCCATGAAGGCACTTTCGCCGGACTTCACTTCGGCTGACAAGAGCGTTAGCTGTCGAATTCGCTGATCCATCTGAGCCATGAAACTCGACTTTCCGGCACCCCACTCCCCGAGCAAAGCAATAGCCAACGGCGGCATTGTTGTCGTTGCCAAGACGAGCTTCGCTAGTTTATCAACCTCTGCTCTGTTATTGAGGAGATCATCAACTGTGGAACTGTCGCTATGCAAGGTGGCCAAAGACGGTGGCGGCGAGATAGTGTCCAGTGAATCGCGGTCAACTGGGCCAGCAGGACGAAGCCTGAAGACAATGACATTGCGCGAGTTGCCATTGGCGTCAGGGGCTTGCCGTTGAATGTATGGCTGCTCCGCGTCGACCTTAAACTCGCCCACGTAGCGATGAAGTATGGTCTGGGAACCTTCGACTCTCCCAGCAGCTGTGAACACCCGAAGCGATCGACCGTCCTCAACGTGATTAAGGATGGCCTTGTTGCCGCGCTCAAAAGTCTGGTCCCCAATGGTGCCGGCACCGGTGTACTCGAAGATGGGTCCGCGTGCATCGTCCTCAGCAAGCCAACCATCGAAGTAACCGAAGCGGTGACCGGCGGCAGGGTCGGAGAAGAGGAGCACATTGTTCGTCGTGGCTGAGGGCACGATGCCCCCCTGAGTCCCGCCACCGTAGAGGTTCTTGATCTCAGCGCGGGTGGCAGCCATGCCGGGCTGTATGTGCGATTCGGCCATGGATCAAGGGTAGTTGGCAGCATCGGCAGCGAACCGAGATTTGCCACGAGTGCCTGCTCAGCGACGTAGGCGTGAGCAGGCCCGAAGGTCACGTACCTCAACCGCCTGTCGAATGCGTGTCGATGCCACCATGCGGAGGAGGGAAGAGCAAGGTCAGACCCATCGCGCACGCGTAAGCCAAGAGAACCAGGAGGAAGTCTGGGTCAAGCTGCGCCAGGTCCTGGTGGATTCCTGCTCGTGCAACTCCTCTCGCCCGAGGTCCAACTCCCCCTGCATCGGCTCAGGGCCGTGGTGCCGGATGGGGCGCCGGGTGCGCGCCCTTGCGGTTTTAGTTTTCCATTTCCCCGCTTCGCAGGGCCCGGGTGAATGCGCACCAAGCCGGACCCCGAACGGCGATCACAGGCCCACTGTTGTTCTTTGAGTCACGCACGAGGATGCCGTCTCCGGCTTGCATGCATTCGACGCATTCCGTCCCGCTTCCTCCGCTGTAGGTCGACGTGAACCAGAATGGCGCAGGCGATGCGGTCATCAGGACTCCTTGCTTATGCGGGTGATGAGCTCTGCCGAGGATTCCAGGTCGAGTGCCTGTGCGCTCAGGTATTCGAACGCCAGTCTATAGCGATCCAGTTCCTGAGGCTTCTCCATGAAGAGTCCACCGCCGAGGAGATCTACGTACACCACATCAAGTTCGGGCTTCGGGCCGCGCAGGATGGCGAAGCTGCCGACAGACGCTGCGTGGGCGCCTGTTGAGAAGGGAAGCACCTGGACGGTGATGCCGGGGCGCTCGCACATGGCGCGCAGGTGCCGTAGTTGTTCCTGCATGACCTTGCGACCGCCAACGGTGCGTCGCACGGCCGCCTCGTCGATCACGCACCAGATGTGTGGCGGCTCGTCGCGCTCAAGGAGGTCTTGCCTCTTCATGCGAATGTCAACCATGTGCTGCACCTCCCGTTCAGGGCACTGCACTTCGGAAGCGCGGTGGACCGCTTCCGCGTAGGCGCGAGTTTGCAGGAGACCGGGCACGTACATGCAGGCGTAGTGGTCTTCGCGTACGACCTCGTCCTCAAGTGTGAGCATGAGGTTCATGGACTCGGGGATGGGGTCGGCAAGTGATCGCCACCAGCCTTGGATCTTTGCTCCCTTCGCCAACTCGACGAGTGCGAGGCGTTCTTCGTCGGAGGCCCCGTACTCGCGGCAAAGGGCGTCGACAGCGGGCCACTTGACTGTGCCTTCCTTCGTTTCGTATCGGCTCAGCGTCGCCTTGGAGATGCCTACACGCGCACCTGCCTCTTCCAAGGTCAGCCCTTTCGTCTCGCGGAGGCGTCGCAGGTCAGCGCCGAGTTGGCGCCTGCGGGTGGTGGGTCCAACTGGCATGTTGTGGGCCTTTCGTTATTGATCGTTTAGATCGTGCGGACGTCGTGCCTAGCGGCAAGGTGGTGGCGTACGCCGGGGCGCGTAGACCGGCTCCGCGCTCCACTTCGCCCCAATGTGAGAGTTCCATTTTGAGAGTTTCAATGCAACTCTCTGTGTGGCGCCGGTTGCGCAGCGCAAAAAGACGGTCTCACAGGAAGGAACTGGCTTGATGTACAACGACAACCCTCCGCAGAGGAAGCCATGGAGCCTTCCCTTCCAGGCCGAGCCCGAGGAGGTGTCGGCCCTCCGCAGGCTGATGCGTCTCCACCTGGGGCTGTGGGGCTTGCAGGACGTCATCGAAGCGGCTCAACTCTGCGTGACCGAGCTCGTCTCCAATGTCGTCACGCATGTGGGACCCGGGACACCGGCCACACTCGCCGTCTCTATGAGCGGCCCCCACTTGCGGATCGAGGTCCATGACTCAGACACCCGTGCCCTGCCCACCTTGATGGAAGTCGCATGTGACTCCGAAGGCGGCCGTGGCATGGCTCTTGTGGAGGCCACCGCCGTGCGCTGGGGCGTAGAGCTCCATGCCGATCGCAAGGTGACGTGGTGCGAGTTGGCGACGGAATCGGCTTTGCCTTGGTCAGTAGACGAGGGTCCGCGCTTGAGGGGAGCAGAGGGACTGTTGGACCTCTACACGACCGAGCGAACCGCACGCGTGACGGCCGTCGGTGCGCACCGTCTGAGCGTGGCATGCGCGGAGGAGACGGCCATCGAGATCATCAGCGATCTCCTCCACTGGTTTCACGCTCATGGCCGTGACGCGGATGAAGTGCTGGAACGAGCCCAGGTGCACTTTGAGACGGAGGCTGGTGCCGCCGTGTAACCGGTGCGGCTCTGCACGTTCAGCCACGGACGGTGTCGACGCGCGGATCTGCGACTGCGCCGTCGTGAGGAGTCGGGGGAGTAGAGCGGATGTTGATGGGGGAGGCGAAGGCGTACGGTGGGACCGGCCGCTCGGGCCGGTCGTCCGGCACCCTCGGGCAGTGGCCGTGGGTGATCTGCCGGTTGCCTCGATCCGACAGGAGAGTGCGCTCGTGACCAGGACCACGCAGTTGCGTACGTACACCGTGCGGGAGGGGCTGCTCGACGAGTGGGTTCAGCGGTGGCGCGACGACATTGTGCCGCTCCGGCTGGAGTTGGGCTTCGAGATCGGCGGTGCCTGGGTGGATCGGGAACGCAACCAGTTCGTCTGGCTGATCTCCTACGAGGGGCCTGAGAGCTTCGCGGAGCGGAACGCGATGTACTGGGTGTCGCCCGAGCGCAAGGCCATGGGCCTCGACCCGGACGACTATCTGGTGCACACCGATGACCGTACGGTCGAGCAGCGTTACTGACTCAGCTGTGACTCATGCGCCGTCCGGCGGCAGCAGATGCTGCCGACGCTCCTCCGCGACCAAGGTGCGGAAGACTCGTCCGCGCGCCCGCGCCTCCAGCCTGTCGTAGTCGGGGTCGGCTCGCCATACACGCACGGTTCCGTCGGTGGACGCGGTGAGCAGACGTGTGCCGTCCGGCGACCAGGCCACGGAAGTCACCTTGTCCCGGTGCACGCCGATGACGGCCAGTTCCTCGAAGGTCGTGGACGACCAGAGTCGTACGGTGCGGTCGTCCGACCCGGTCGCGATACGACGACCATCCGGCGACCAGGCGATGGCGCGTACGCGTCCCTCGTGGCCTTTCAGAACCTCGATGCGGCGGCCTGTAGCCGTATCCCATACGGCCGCCGTCCAGTCCCCGGATGCTGTGGCCACGCGGGCTTCGTCAGGAGACCAAGACGCATCCTCGACATAGTTGGCGTGGCCGCGAAGCACGGTCAACTGGGTGCCGTCGGCGGTGTCCCACAAGCGGCACGTGCGGTCGTCGGAGCAACTGGCTAGCTTCCGGCCACTCGGTGACCAGGCAACGCGCCCCACCCAGTCTTGGTGTCCGGTCAGTTTTCTCAGTTCCGCGCCGTCGACGGCTGACAGGATGCCTACGGCGCCGTTATGACTGCCGACCGCGATGCGTCGAGCGTCCGGGGACCACGAGCATCCTTCGATGGGCTCGCCTTGCAGGTCGAAGACTGTGCAGCCTGTGCCGTCTACGACACGGAACAGGCCATCGGCCGTGCTGAGAGCCAGACGGTCGCCGTGTGGAGCCCAGGCCAGGCTCCACACTCGTTCGTCGAGCGTCGTTATCGGCCCGACTGGCCGTCCGGATTCCGCATTCCAGACCCGTGCGGTCCCGTCGTCGCAGGCGGTGGCGAGACGGGTACCGTCACTGGACCACACGGCCTGGTTCACCGGCCCGTCGTGTCCCTGGACCAGGACGGACTCGGCGCCCTGCGGTTGAAGGTCCCACACCCGGCCGGTGCCGTCCGTTGACGCGGTGGCCAGCCGGGTGCCCAACGGTGACCACACAACGGTCCACACCGTGTCGGTATGCCCGCGCAGCACAGCCACCACCTTGGCGTCCTCGGTACGCACGACGCGCACCGTCCGGTCGGACGAAGGCGTTGCGAGGAATCGTCCGTCGGGTGAGAAGGCCGGGTTCCACACGTAGTCGGTGTGGCCGCGCAGCAGGAGCCGCTGCGCGCCCGTCCGGGCGTCCCAGATACGCGCGGTGTGGTCACCGGACCCGGTGGCCAGCGATTCCCCGTCCGGGGACCACGTGATGCCCTCGACGAACTCGCTGTGGCCGGTCAAGGTCATCGTGGGCGATCCGGTCACCGCGTCCCAGACGATCACCGTCCGGTCGTGCGAGGCGGTGGCCAACCGGGAGCCGTCCGGTGACCAAGTGATGCCCCAGACGTCACCCGTGTGGCCGGTCAGTTCGCGCACGAGCCGACCGGTTCCGGCCTCCCACACCCGTACGACCTGGTCCTTGAACGTGGCGGCCACCTGGACCCCGTCCGGCGACCAAGCCACCTGCCGTCCGATGTCACCGGCACCCACGAGATGTCGGACCGGTTCACCGGACGTGACATCCCAGATGCGTACGACCTGGTCGCGGCCGGCGGTCGCCAGCCGCGTCGCATCGGGTGAGAAGGACACCGACTCGACCATGGCTCCCTCGCACGGCAGCACATACAGCTGACGCCCTGACCGTGCCTCGTACACGCGGGCCGTCCCGTCCCTGGAGGCGGTGGCCAGCAACTGCCCGTCGTCCGACCAGGCGATGTCTCGGACGGTATCCGAGTGCCCGTCCAGTCGGATACGGATATGGCTGGCGGCCAGTGCTGTCATCAGCCCGCGTCGTGCGGCCGGAGTCGGGGCACACTCTCCGAGCGCGGCCAGGGAGAGGAGCAGCGCCAGCTCCGGTTCGGTCTCCGCGATCGCCTGCACCTGACGGCCGATGCTATCGGAGACACTGCTGAGGAAGGCCAGGTCCCGGCGCTGTGAGGCCTCGACGAGCGCACGAGCGGGAGCCGATGCCTGCCCGGCCTCTTCCAACGCCACGAGCCACCTTTGCGCGACGGTGAGCCGTTCCCCGGTGAGGAGGTAGTCCACGCTGCGCCCGGACCTCTCCCAGTCAGTAGCCCACCGCTCCAACTCGGCCCGCTCTCGAAGTCGTTCGGCCCGTGCCTCCGCCTCCTGGCGCAGGGGTGCCCACTGGCGGAACAGGGCCTCGTGCGTGACCTTGGCGTACGCCTCCTGCCGACCGCTCACACCGTCTGAGGCCCCTTCCGCCGCGTCGGACCGAATCAGCCGCGCGTCGATGAAGGCGTCCACCACATAGCGCTCCCGGTCGGTGAGTTCCGACAGCCGTACCGGGCGGCGGGCCAGGTCCCGTTCCTCCAGCGTGACGAACTTCAACAGCACCCGTAGGGCGAAATCGACGCCATCCGGCGTGCCGAGCGCCGCAACCGTGTTGTCGGCCTGCCGCGCGAGCGCTCCCGCCACGCCCCCGAGCTGCTGGTACATCTCCTCGGTGACCGTGCCGCCCGGTCCGCACAGGAAATACAACTCCTGGAGGAGGTAGGCGAGAAGGGGCAGTGCGTCGTCCGTGCCGGTGTCATCCACGATGGTTTCGACGAGACCGGGAGCGTATGAGATGCCCACCAGGGCGGCGGGTCGCTCGACCACCTGGGCGAGCTGTGTCCTGTTCAATGTGCCGATGGCAACAGGATGTTGCAGAAACTCCCCGTGACCGGAGCCGAGCAACCGCCCCAGGAGATCCACACGGCACGTGGTCAGGATGCGCACGGAGGGTTCCTGCTGAAGGCACGTGTGCAGCATGTCCCAGAACTGGACCTGTTCCCGTTCGCTCGCAAGGGTGACGAGCTCCTCGAACTGATCGATGACGAGCAGCACCCGGCGGAATTGTCCGCCACGCAGCCGTGACAGCTCGGCCGCGAGGCTCTCCGGCCCCTGACGCAGCCGTCGCAGCAGCACGTCGCTTGACTCCCCGCCGCCACGCGCCACAGCCAGGGACGAGGCCAGGGCGAGAAGCGGGTTCGCTCCCGGAGAGAACGCCGGCACGATCGTCCATCGACGTCGACGCAGTCGGGGAAGTACTCCGGCCCTCACGAGCGAGGACTTGCCGCTACCGGACGCCCCGGTCAACACCAAGAACCGGCCCGTGGGGCGGGGCGCCGCGGCGTGCAGTCTGCGAGTCAGTTCAGCGGCCTGCGCCTCCCTGCCGAAGTAAACGGCGGCCTCGTCCTCACTGTAGGCATCCAGCCCTGGGTATGGAATCCGGTCACGTGGCCACTCCGCCGGCGGGGGCACCGGATTTTCGAGCCGGTACACAACGACTTGGCCGACCACCATGGCGACGATCAGCAGCCCGATCGCCGGAACGGACCCCCTCCGGATGACTTCCAGTGCCCAGGGCGCGTGGTCCGTGTTGGTCGCGTAGTTGGTGGCGATGCCGAGCAGACAGGCGACCAGAGCCAGCAGGATCTGGAGTAGTACTTGCAGACGATGCCTCATGCGGCACCGATCCGCTGTTGACCGGCTCGACATCCGCGCAGCACTGCCATGCCCCCGTCCGGTTCCTCGTTCTGTGTCCCGTCGCTTACCGGAGCGGCGTCACGTTCCTGGACCGGCTGACACGCGAGGAACCATGGACATCATCTGCGCTGGACCAGGTGCGTTCAAGGACACCTACGGAAACCGGCCATACGGGCATGCAGCACAGGGTTGCGAGGTGTATTCCTGGAGCCTTGCCTGTCACGATCAGTCAGCTATGAGCACACACTTGACAAGTGCGATCAACTGCGAACAAGTATGAGTTCGTGGAAATCGAACGAGTCATCGGGCATATCGAGAGTGTCCCCGTGGGGGCGCTCTTCCATAGGCGACAGGACGTGTTGCGAGCCAAGCTGCATCAAAACAATCAGAAGGGCATCTCCTGGCTCGTAGACGAGGATGGCGCTGAGGTCGGCGACGCCATCGTGCTCCACGGGGGGTATGTGGATGACCAGGATGAAGACGAATGGGTGCAGTACACCGGTGCTTCTCCGGACAAAGATAAGGCGGAGGGCGGCAAGAGGCTTCTGCGTAGCCAGTCATGGTCCTACCGGGACAACGCCGCCCTGAAGCGTAGCTATGAGAGGAAGCATCCCATCCGCGTCATTCGCGGCTATAAGGGGGACTCCCGGTACTCCCCGAGCGATTCCTATAGGTATGACGGGCTGTACGAGATCACGGCTATTCGCACGGCTACCTCCAGCCAACCTGCCCCGGACGGCTCGGAGATCAAAATCTGCCAGTTCGACCTTCAGCGTCTCCCTGATCACCTCCAGGCGTAGACCTGCCTGAGAGGTAGTTCATAGGGGGAAGAAGGCGCACGCTGGACCCCAGTCTTGTCTCAAGGCTGGGGTCCTCGGTCTCTCAACCGAACGTGATCGCCTGATCCTTGTTTACCCGCACGATGGCCGCGTTGGCTGAGATACGGCTTCTTAGATGCTTTCGGTGGTTTCAAGCGTGCCGTGACACCCCTCATACCCCTGCCCCGACCCGCACCAGCACGCCGCCCCCCGCTCCGGCGGCCACGCCGCAGCCCGGCCCCGGGCGGCGAGGGTTGTTGCGTACTGGGGGAGGAGGGTCGGGTCGTCCGGGGAGGTGCCCTCGGAGGCGGCGAAGGCTTCGTAGGACGGGACCGTGCCGGTCACGATGCCCAGGTTGGGGGTGCCGGAGGCGGAGAGTTCCCGCAGGGCGTCCTCCAGGGCGGCCAGGTGCTCCTTGTGGGAGGGGTACTCGGCGGTGAGTGCCGGGTACGCCGAGAGCAGTTCCTCCAGCTCGGCCGTCGGCCAGTGCAGGACGGCCACCGGGAAGGGGCGGGAGAGGGCCTCGCGGTAGGCGCCCAGTTCAGCGCGCAGGCGGCCGATCTCGGCCTGGAGCTCCGCCGGGTTGTCCGAGCCGAGGGACCAGACGCGCTTCGGGTCGTGGAGCTCGTCCAGGGAGATTGGGGAGGAGTGCAGGGTGTCCGCCAGGGTGTCCCACTCGTCGTGCGCGGCGCCCAGCATGCGGCGGACCCGGTGGCGGCCTTGGAGGAGGGGAAGCGTGGACTTCGGGGGCTGCGCGCCGGCGCCGAGCAGCAGCGTCAGTCCGTCCGTGAACGTCGCCTCCGCGGCCTCCAGTTCGTCGTGCGACTCCAGCGACTCCGCGACGATCATCCAGGGCGCCGGGTGCCGGGGGGAGGCCGCCCGGACGCCGTCGATGATCGCCCGGGCCTCCGCCTCATGGCCGTATTCCCACAGGTTGGACGCCTTCAGGGCGCGCACCAGATGAGGGTTCTCCAGCGGCTCGGGGGACGACAGCAGGCGGTCGTACAGCGCGCTCGCGGCGGTGCGGTCGCCGGCCAGCTCCCGGTGGGCCGCGGCCTGCAACAGCAGGTGTTCCGCGTCCTCGGGATACAGGCCCGCAGTCCGCTCCAGGCGTGCTGCTTCGGCGTTGTGGTCGACGTTCTCGGCAGGCGTGTCGGGGCGCATGGGTGACACGGTACTGCCGCCGACCGACAAAAGAGAGAGATTGCCAGGCCAGGGGCGACAGCGGGGTGGGCGCAGGCGGAGATCGGGGCGCTCTGTCGTGGAACGGGGCGGTCCGGAGGCGAGGACCGGGGAAGCGGGGAGAGGCGGAGGAGGAGGTGTTCGCTGCCGTGATCACCAGGCACCGCGCCGGCCTGTCCGGTGTCGGCGTCATTGACCGTCTTGTTCGGATCACGGGCGGCGCGCAGGGCACGCAGAGCCTTTACGCGCACGCGCCGGCGTGATCGGCTTCGGCCTGTCCACAACAAATGATCTTGGGGAGGAGCGCGGGGTGGGGGAGAGCACGTCCACGGGCGAGGAAGTAGGCGAAGTAGGCGGGGAAGTAAAGGTGGGTATCCAGCCGTGCCCGGAGTGCGGTGCCGAGATCCGCGTGGACGCGCGGTTCGTCGTCTGGTGTGCCGCCTGTGACTGGAATATCGACGCGACGCCGCAGGAGGAACCCAACCAGCTGGAAAGAGCGCGGCGGGCCCTTGCCCGAAGACACGGCGAGAAGCTGCTCGCCGAGGTGATGGACGGGCAGAACCTGCACGCGCGGCGCGACGCCCCGTCGGTGCTCGCCTACGCGATCGCGCTCGCCGTGCACGGCGTCACCCTGGCGCTGGCGATGGGAGGGATCTGGTGTCTTCTGAGCGGACGGGGCGGCGGCGCCATCGTGTTCGGGGTGATCCTCCTGGTGATGGCATGGGGTTTCCGGCCGAGGGCGCCGCGGTTGCCGGCGGACGCCCTGGTGTTGCACCGCGCGGACGCGCCGGAGCTCTATGCGCTGGTCGACCAGGTCGCTCAGGTGGTCGGCACCCGCGGTGTGGATCTGATCTGGGTCGATGCGGGGATCAACGCGAGCGTCATGTCCTACGGCCTGCGCGGGCGTCGGCTGCTGACGCTGGGGCTGCCCTTGTGGGAGAGCCTCACACCGCAGCAGAGGATCGCCCTGCTGGGCCATGAGCTCGGCCACTACAGCAACGGGGACACGCGTCATGGACTGGTCGTGGCGACGGCGTACCGCACGCTGACCACCTGGCACTACTCCTTCGCACCGACCGCGCGTCCGTCCGCCGTGGAAATGGTGGTCAACGTGGTGTACGTGGTGCCCCGTCTCCTTGTGCTGGGCCTGTTGTCACTGCTGGACCACCTCACGCTGCGAGCCACCCAGCGCGCTGAATACCTGGCCGATCGGGAGGCTGCTCGCGCCGCGTCCACCGAAGCGGCCGTGGGACTCATGGACCGGCTCTTGATCATGGATTCGGCGGCTGTCGCTCTGCGACGCGAGGTCAATGGTGCCGCCCTGACCGGGTCGTACGCCGCCCGCAAGGCCGATGCCGGGTCGGACGACCTGTGGAAGCGGCTCGCCGCACACATGGCGTCGGTTCCCGAGTACGAGTACGAGCGCCAACGCCGTGTCGGCGCCCGGGCCGGGCACAGCGTGGACTCGACGCACCCGCCGACCCACCTCCGGCGCACCTGTCTGCTCGCCGGTCCGCCCATGCCCGCTGCCGTGGTGACGGACGGGGACCGGGAGCAGCGGATCGCCGCTGAGCTGGCCGGGGTGCGGATCAAGGTGGCTCGGCGAATCGTCCGGGAGGGCTTCGACGGCTAGGGTCTTCCGTTCGGATCGGGGCCGGGTCAGAGAACGGGGCCTAGCGCCGCCGACCGACAAAAGAGGCCGACAAACGACCGCCAAAAGAGAGGGATGGCCTGGGCGAGTAGGACGGTCAGGCGCGTTCCCGGGGCAGCAGTACGCCGAGCGCGCCGACCAGGGCCAGGGCCGCCGAGACGATCAGGGCGACGTTCGTCCCGTGGGCCAGGGAGCCGCCGCCCTTGGTCACCAGGGCGATGGTCAGGGCGACCCCGGCGCAGGAGCCGATATAGCGGAACGTCTGCTGTGCGCCGGAGCCCATGGCCGCCCGTTCGACGGGCACCGACTCCACGGCGACATGGGGGAGCGCGGCGTTCAGCAGGCCGCTGCCCACCCCGCCGATCACCAGTCCCGGCAGCAGACGTGTCCAGGAACCCGCGCCGATCGCGCCCAGCATGGTCAGTACGCCCGCCGCGTGCAGTGCGAAGCCGAGGGCCAGTTGCTGGCGCGGTGAGACACGGCCGGCCAGGCGTTTGGTCTGGAGCGCGACCGCGAAGGCCAGTCCGGACCAGATCAGGGTCAGCAGCGCCGTGTCCATCGGGGAGAGGCCGAGGGTCCGCTGGAGCAGCGTGGGGAGGAAGCTGAACAGGCCGAGCACCGAGAGGCCGGTGAAGAGCCCGCCCGCGGCCGAGCCGAGGAAGCGCGGACGGCGCAGCAGGGCGAGGTCGATCATCGGGGTGCGGGCCCGGCGTTCGATCAGGGCGAAGGCCGCGATCAGCAGCGCGCTCGCGGCGAACAGCAGGGCCACCGGCGTCCGCAGCCAGCCGTCCCGGCCGAGGGTCAGCGCGGCCACCAGGCTGACCAGGGCGAGGCTGAAGACCAGGGCTCCGGCCAGATCGGGGCGTCCACCGCGAGGGGCGCGGGACTCGGTCAGGGCGCGCGGGGACAGGACCGCCACGATCAGCGCGGCGGCGCCCAGGATCCCGTACGACACCCGCCAGGACGGCAGGGCCCCGACGACCAGCGGGCCCAGTGCGATGCCGCCGCTGACGAAGGCGCCCCACACCCCGGTCGCGTGCAGGCGCTCCCTCGGGGACGGGAAGGCGTGGACCAGCAGGCCGAGGCTGCTGGCGAGGATCGCCGCGCTCGCCGCGCCCTGGGCGACCCGGGTGAGGGTGAACAGCCAGGTGCTGGTGGCGAAGGCGCTGAGTGCGGTGGTGAGGCCGAGGGCGGCGGTGCCCGACACGAAGATCCGGCGGCGCCCGTAGTCGTCGGCGAGGCTGCCGGCGACCAGCAGCAGCGCGGCCAGGCCCAGCGGGGTGCCGTTGAGCAGCCAGGCCTGTGCGGACACCGGGGTGTGCAGGTCGGCGGCGGTCTCGGGGAGGGTGACCAGCGATGCGGTGTAGGTCATCAGCGCCACGGTGGTGGCCGCGCTGGTCAGGGCGAGGGTGGGGGCCGCCCGTGGGGTCTTCGGGGTGTCGGGGGCGCCGACGGTTTCCGCGGTGCGTTCCAGCTGGGGCATGGGGGTGGCCTTTCCGGGGTGGTCCGGTCGGGGATCGGATGGGTTCGGTGATTGAACCTTCGCCGTGCAGGGATGACCGTAACAGCTTCGGTTCGTTCATTGAACCAAGGTCCCGGAAAGTCGGTTCGTCCAATGAACCGTCATGTCTGCGCGCGGTTACAGTGGGAGCCATGGCTCTCGGCAAGGACTACGCGACACAGCAGTGCTCACTCGCCCGCGCGCTGGAGATCGTGGGAGAGCGCTGGACGATGCTCATCGTGCGCGACGCGCTCTACGGCGTACGGCGCTACAACGACTTCCTCGTCCACCTCGGCATCCCGCGTGCCGTGCTGGCGGCCCGCCTGGGGACCCTGACCGCCGAGGGGATCCTGCGGAAGCAGCGCTACCAGGAGTCGCCGCCCCGGGACGAATACGTTCTCACCGAGCGCGGCATCGCCCTGTGGCCCGCCCTGCGCGCGCTGGGTCTGTGGGGCAGGGAGCACTACTGCGAGGTCCCGCTGCGCGCCTACCGGCATGCGACCTGCGGCACCGAGGAGCTGCTCGGGCCCCACGGCGAATGCCCCGCCTGCGGAATCTTCGTCCCCCTCGCCGACATCGAGCTGCTGCCGGGACCCGGGCTCGACCCGGATCCCGCCGACCCGGTCAGCCGGGCGCTCCTCAGGCCCAAGCGGATGCTGGAGCCGCTCGAGATCGAGGCCCCGGGGGCCGAGCCCGCGCGACCGTGAGGACGCGACCGTGAGGAGCGGAAGGGCGAGGGTGGGCGGACACCGGGCGACAAAGGATGCGACGATAGGGGCGCCGCACAGGGGGGAGGGAAGCCGATGATCCGGGACCGGGTCGCCTCGCGCCCTGCCGTCGTGCTGCTGCTTCTCGTCCTCCAGGTCGCCGTCCTGTACACCGGCAGCCTGTCCGCCGCCGTGGCCCTCGCCGCGACCGCCGCGGCCGGCACCGCCCTCGCCGTCTGTGCGCTGATCGGCGCCCGCAGCGTGCCCCCGGTGCCCCCGGCCCGGGTGCGCACCGCGATCCGCGACCGCGAGCACCGGACCGCCTTCCTGTCCCAACGGGATCCCGACGCCCGGGGCCGCACCCGGCCACGGGCACCCGGGCACGCCCTCGCGACGACCGTCGCGTAGGGCATCTCTCCGTCGTACACCTGCCGGCGGTACCTCGCCGTACCGCCGTATGCGCCGTACGCCCCTGCCCCCGCGCGGTCGTCCTGCCGGCACCGTTCCCGCCTCGGCACGACGAGACCCCGGAGGGCTCACCCATGTCCGCTTTTCTGTCCCTGTTCGCCACCCTGGTCGAGGGGCTGGCCGATCTGCTCCAGCCGCTCTTCCAGGCCTCCGCGGCAGCCGCCGCGATCGTGCTGTTCACCGCGCTCGTACGACTGCTGCTGCACCCCCTGGCCCGGGCCGCCGCACGCGGGCAGCAGGCCAGGGCCAGGCTCCAGCCGAGAATCGCCGAGCTGCGCAGGAAGCACGGCAAGAGCCCCGAGCGGTTCCAGAAGGCGGTGCTGGAACTGCACGCCCGGGAGAACGTCTCCCCGCTGTCCGGTCTGCTGCCCGGTCTCCTCCAGATGCCGGCCTTCTTCGTGCTCTACCAGCTGTTCTCCAGCACGACGATCGGCGGCGAGGACAACGGGCTGCTCACCCACACCCTGTTCGCCGCACCGCTGGGCGGCCGTTGGGCCGACGCCCTCGGCCAGGGCGGGCCTCTCGGGGCCGCCGGGCTCGTCTATCTCGGGTTGTTCGCGCTGGTCGCGGCCGTCGCCTTCGTCGGCTACCGGAACGCGCGGCAGATGGCGGCGGCGGCCCTGCCGGGTGCGGCAGGCGACGGTGAGCAGAGGCCCGGGGCGCTGGCCGCGGTCGGGAAGGTCATGCCGTTCATGTCCTTCCTCACCCTGGTCACCGTGGCGGTGATGCCGCTGGCCGCCGCGCTCTATGTGGTCACCAGTACGACCTGGAGCACGGTCGAGCGGATGCTGCTGCACCGCTGAGCGTGCCCGGACGTCTCCCGGGCCTCCGGGGCTATCCCTTGAACCGCTCCAGGGCCTCCACCACCAGGGCGTGGTCCTCCACCTGGGGCAGGCCCGAGACCACCACCGTGCCGATCACCCCCGCGCCCTCGACCGCGATCGGAAACGCGCCGCCGTGCGCCGCGTACCGGTCGGGGTCGAGGCGGGAGGACTCCTCGAAGGTCGTGCCCTTGGCGCGGAAGCGGGAGCCGACCAGCAGGGAGGAGCAGCCGTAGCGCTCGACGACCCGGCGCTTGCGGTCGATCCAGGCGTCGTTGTCCGGTGTCGAGCCGGGCAGCGCCGCATGGAAGAGCTGCTGGCCGCCGCGGCGGATGTCGATCGCCACCGGGGCCCTGCGCGCCCGCGCCAGCTCCACCAGCAGGGTGCCCAGGGTCCAGGCGTCGTCGTGGGTGAAGTGGGGGAGCGTCAGGCGCTCTTCCTGGGCTTCGAGTTCCGCGATCTCCGGGGCCCCGGTCACAGCGCCACCGCCACCCCGTCGCGGGCCGAACGCCGGGCCGCCTCCAGGACGTCGAGGGCCGCGGCGGCCTCCAGCGCGGTGACCGGGTTGGCGCCGCCCTCGCGCAGGGCCCCCACGATCGCCGCGTAGTACGCCGGATAGTCGCCGGGCAGGGACGGTACGGGGGTGCCGCCGTCGGTCAGCGGGGACTCCCCGGCGCCGATGCGGCCCCACAGCGGCTCGGGCTCCTGACCCCAACCGGGGCCGGGGCGCAGGCCCTCGCGCAGTGCCGCCTCCTGCGGGTCGAGCCCGTACTTCACGAATCCCGCCTCGGAGCCCAGCACCCGGAAGCGCGGGCCGAGTTGGGCCGCGGTCGCGGAGACATGGAGATGGGAGCGGACGCCGCTGGTGTGGGTGAGCGCGATGAAGGTGTCGTCGTCCGCCTGCGCTCCTGGACGGCGTACGTCCGACTCGGCGTACACCGAGGCGGCGGGGCCGAAGAGGGCCAGCGCCTGGTCGACGACATGGCTGCCGAGGTCGTACAGCAGCCCGCCGATCTCCGCCGGGTCGCCGGACTCCCGCCAGCCGCCCTTGAGCTGGGGGCGCCAGCGCTCGAAACGGGACTCGAAGCGCTGTACGTCACCGAGCCGGCCCGCGGCCAGCAGGGCGCGCAGCGTCAGGAAGTCGCTGTCCCAGCGGCGGTTCTGGAAGACGGAGAGCAGCAGACCGCTCTCCTCGGCCAGCGCCGCCAGGGCGCGTGCCTCGGCCGCCGTGCCCGCGATCGGCTTGTCCACCACGACCGGCAGCCCCGAGCGCAGGGCGGCCGTCGCGATCGGGAGGTGCGTCCTGTTCGGGGAGGCGACGACGATCAGGTCGAGAGCGTCGGCGCGGGTCCACAGCTCGTCGGCGCCGGCGGCGATCCGTACGTCCGGGAACGCGGCGCGGGCCTGGTCCTGCCGCTCCGGGTTCGAGGTGACGACCGTGTCGAGGAGAAGGCCCT
Organism: Streptomyces nodosus; assembly: GCF_008704995.1. NCBI lineage: Bacteria > Bacillati > Actinomycetota > Actinomycetes > Kitasatosporales > Streptomycetaceae > Streptomyces > Streptomyces nodosus. The sequence goes on along the minus strand of NZ_CP023747.1, from coordinate 2,918,946 downwards.
CGGTGGCGCCGATCAGCGGGGCGTGGAAGACGGAGCCCGCGAGGCCGTAGCCGACCAGGCCCACGCGGAGGGGGGTGTCAGTACCAGGGGCTGTGCCAGTCATGATGCTACTTTCGCAACGCTGTTGCCAAAGTGCAAGAGCCGATGAGAATGGGCGGGTGAACAGGACGTACACGGGATCGTCGGGAGCCGGGCGCGGGGCCGGGGGGACCACGGCGGGCGACGCGAACCCGCCCGCGCCCCGCAGCCGCAACGCCGCGCTGGTGCTGGATCTGCTGCGCACGGCGGGGGAGCGCGGGATCAGTCGGCTGGAGCTGGCGGAGGGGACCGGGCTGACCCCGCAGGCCGTCAGCAAGATCACGGCCCGGCTGCGCACGGACGGCCTGGTGACCGAGGCCGGCCACCGCGCCTCCACCGGCGGCAAACCGCGCACCGTGCTGCGGCTGGTCCCGGGGGCCGGATACGCCGTGGGGCTGCATCTGGACCGGGACGAACTGCGGGCCGTGCTCTGCGACCTGACGGGCGCGGTGGTCGCCGAGCGGCGGGCCCCGCTGGACCTGGGCGCAGGGGCGGAGGCGGTGGTGGCGGGGGCTGCCCGGGAGGTGACGGCGCTGACGGCCGAGGGGGCGCCGGCGGGGAATGCCGTGCTCGGTGTGGGGGTCGCGCTTCCCGGGCCGCTCGACCATCTGCGGGGGGTGCTGCACCGGGTCACCGGGTTCCCCGAGTGGGACGGGTTCCCGCTGCGGGACGCGCTGGCGGGGCGGCTCGGGACACCCGTGGTCGTCGACAAGGACACCAACGCCGCCGCGCTCGGGCTCGCCCTGGGCGGGGCGGCCGGGGACGCCGCTGCGTCGTTCGCCTATCTGCACCTCGGGACCGGCCTGGGCGCCGGTCTGGTGCTCGGCGGGGCCCTGTACCGGGGCGCCAGGACCGGCGCCGGGGAGTTCGGGCACCAGGTGCTCCGGCTCGACGGACCGCCGTGCGGATGCGGCGACCGCGGCTGTGTCGAGGCGCTGTGCCTGGCCGCCGTGGGACGCGGCGAGATGGCCGAGGCGGCCCGGGTCCTCGGCGTGGGCGCCGCGAATCTGGCCGGGCTGCTCGACATCGACCTGGTGCTGCTCGGCGGCCGCACCGTGACCGCGCACCCGGACGCCTTCGTACGGGGAGTGGGCGCCGTCCTTGCGGCGCGCGCCCGGCGGGAGGGGGCGCCGGAGGCCGTGCCGGTGCGGATCGCCCCCGGCGGGGCCCGCGGGGTGGCGGAGGGAGCGGCGCAACTGCTGCTCGCGCCCTTGTTCGGCCGGGCGGAACTGCGCTGATCGAGGGGACTTGGGCCGTCGACCCCGGCCGGCCGGGCGTGGCGTCCTCCGGGGGCCGCCGGCCATGGCCGGTCATATGGCCATGCGCCTGTCTCGAGGATCCCGGCTGTCCCTGGCGGTGTCGTGCGCCGTCGCCGTCACCGTCCTCCTCCCGGGGGCCCGTGCCGGCGCGCTTCCCGGGGACCGGCCGTCCGAGTGCGCCGCCGGCGCCGGCCATGACTTCCCCCTCACCGCCCGCATCCACGGCGGCCCCGGGACCTTTCAGGCCGGCGGCGCCGAGCGCACCTGGTTCATCGACCTCGAGAACACCACCGCGCACACCTGCGAAGCCGTCCACCCGGTGGTCGTCCTGGTCGACAGCAAGCGGGTGCTGACGGCCGCTCAGGTCAGGATGCGGTTCTTCGACGACGGCCGTGCGCACCCGGTCGGCCTGGTCCGTTCCGACCAGGCCGAACTGGTCGGCGCCTTCGACGACGGCTTCCCCGGCTTCACCGTCGCCCCGGGGCGGACGCTCACCGTGCGGGTGCGGCTCGCACTGACCGCCGACGCCCGGGCGAACGACGTGGTGGCCAACGCGGCGCTGGTGCAGCGGCGCGGCGACGACGGCGACTGGGTCGGACAGTCGAACGACTACCGGTTCCGCATCGAGGGACCGGCCCGGCACAGCGACACGAACGGGTCGGCACAGCCCCTCGCGAGCCGGAGCCCGGTCGCAGGGGAACCGGGCGGCAGCGGGCAGCGGGAGCCGTACGACCAGGGGTGGATGCTCGGCGGACTGCTGCTGTTGACGGGCGGTGTCGTCGCCACCGGTCTCCCCTTCCTCCTGCTGCGCAGACGCCTCTGAGACCCCGTGTCCGGACCGGGCGGCATCGGGACGGAAGGTGCTGATTACGCTGGGGCCGGGCGCACAGCGTCCTTCCGGTGTTCCCGGGACCCCCTTGCGTACGGCAGGAGATCGCAGATGGCAGAGCGCAAGCCCGTCGCGTCATGGCTCACCGACATGGACGGTGTGCTCATCCACGAGGGCGTTCCGATCCCGGGCGCCGACGTCTTCCTCGCCAAACTGCGGGAGTCCGGCAGGCCCTTCCTGGTGCTCACCAACAACTCGATCTACACCCCGCGCGATCTGCACGCCCGGCTGCGCCGGATGGGCCTCGACGTACCGGTCGAGAACATCTGGACCTCGGCGCTGTCCACCGCGCAGTTCCTCGACGACCAGCGGCCCGGAGGCACGGCGTATGTCATCGGTGAGGCCGGTCTGACCACGGCGCTCCATGACATCGGCTATGTGCTGACCGACCACGAGCCGGACTATGTCGTCCTCGGCGAGACCCGTACCTACTCCTTCGAGGCCATGACCAAGGCGGTCCGGCTGATCAAGGACGGGGCCCGGTTCATCTGCACCAATCCCGACGAGACCGGCCCGTCCGCGGAGGGCCCGCTGCCCGCCGCCGGTTCGGTCGCCGCGCTGATCACCAAGGCGAGCGGCCGCAAGCCGTACTTCGCGGGCAAGCCGAACCCGCTGATGATGCGGACCGGGCTCAACACGATCGGGGCGCACTCCGAGACCAGCGCGATGATCGGCGACCGTATGGACACCGACGTCCTGGCCGGCATGGAGGCCGGGATGCAGACGTATCTGGTGCTCACCGGGCTGACCTCGCGTGAGGACATCGACCGCTACCCGTTCCGCCCCTCCCATGTCGTGAACTCGATCGCGGACCTCGTCGACCTCGTCTGACGCCGCCCGCCGGCGAGCGGCGGCGGTACGGCGCGGACGGTGCCCGGCGCCCGTACGGCGCAGGAAGGGACCCTCGTACGGAGTAGCCCGGGGTCCCGTCCGGATGCGTCGGAGTGCCCGACGGGGGAGTCTCCTGGTATCGGGAGGTTCACGATGGGTTCACTCCGGCTCACTCTTTGTACGGGTGCCGTCGTCGCATTCGCCCTCGCGCCCTCGGCGTATGCGGCGGACCAGCAGGGCGTCTCGCTGACCCCTGCGTCCCCCGCGCCGGGTACCGACGTCCGGGTCGCCGTGCGGGGCTGTGCCGGCACGACGGCCACCGCCGCCTCGACGGCGTTCGTCGCGGACGCGCGGCTCGTCGGTCAGGACGGCACCCTCACCGGGGACACCCGGATCCGCTCCGCGCTGACACCCGGGGGCTACTTCGTCACGGTCGGCTGCGGCGGCCGGGAGATCAAGGACGTGCTCACCGTCGCCGCCCCGACGACGGCCGCGTCCTCCGTCCCGGACGCGGCGGCCTCCGCCGGTGCGGCCGCCCCTCCCGCCGCCGGCCCTCCCGCCGCCTCCCCGCCCGGTGCGGCCGCCCCCGGTCAGGGTTTCCGGACCGGACCGCTCGGCCTGCCCGGACCGGACTTCTCGAGCGGTCCGCTCGCCCTCCCCGGGCTCGACTCCCTCCCGGGGCCCGACTCCCAGCCCGGACCGATGCCTCAGACCGGGCCCCTCGCCCTTCCCGGGCCCCTCGCCCTTCCCGGGCCCCTCGCTCTGCCCGGTCCGCTCGCCCCGTCCGATACGGCCTCCCCCGCCGATCCGGGTCTCCCGGAAGGCCAGTCGTCCCAGTCGTCCGGAGCGGACCGGACGCCCCTCACGATCCCGCCGTCCGCCCCCTCCTCACCGATCGCACCGGTGAGCGCGGGCGGCGGCGGTACCGCGTACAGCTCCGGTGCCCGGTCCACAGGGCCGGGCACCCTGCAAGCCGTCATCGGCCTCGTCCTCGCGTTCGTCGCAGTCGTCGCGGTCGTGGCCCGGAGCATCCGCCGAGGCCGCGACAAGGAGTGAAGCATGCAAGGGCACCACCGTTCCTCCGGCACCGGACGCCTGTTGATGGGCGTCGCCTGGGTGATCCTGCTGCTCGGGCTGTGGCAGTGGGGCCGTGAGATCACCGATGTACATCTGGGGACCTTCGCCCCGACGACGGGCGACATGGCCGCCGCCGGCCGGCCACCGGGGCCCGAACTGCCGTCCGCGGCAGGACCGTTGCGCAAGGCGACACCGCTGCGCATCGACATCCCCGTCCTGAAGGTGCAGGCGCCGGTGGTGTCCCGCGGCCTGGACCGGCAGGGCGCGGTGGAGGCGCCGCCCTATGACCAGCCGGGGGTGGTCGGCTGGTACGCGGCCGGGGTGACCCCCGGGGCGGCCGGCACCGCGCTGCTGGTCGGGCACCGGGACACCGAGAACGCGCCGGCCGTCTTCCAGCGGCTGGGCAGTCTGCGGCCGGGCGACGCGGTGCGGGTGGTCCGTGACGACGGTGCCGTCGCCGAGTTCACCGTCGAGGGCGTCAAGGTCCTGTCCCGCGAGGGTTTCGACGCCCGGCAGGCGTACGGGCCCGGAAAGCCGGGACGGGCGGAGCTGCGCCTGCTGACCTGCGCCGGAGCCTTCGACCCGGTGAGCCGTACCTATGCGGCGAACGTGGTGGTGTCGGCGTATCTGACGGGCAGCGGACACTGACACCCCGCCGGTGACCGCCCGGCCACCTCGTGTGCACCTAGGCGGGTATGTCACGATCGGGGGCGTAAGGCGGTACACCAAGGGGGAGTTGGATGTACGGGACGAACGGTGCGGCGGCGCGCGCCGCGGCGGTGGCGGTGGGGGCCGTGCTGCTGCTGGCCGGATGTTCCTCCGGGGGCGGTGACGAGAAGGGCCGGACGGGCGCGGTCACCCAGCGGCCGAAGGCCTCCGGGCCCTTCTGGGTCAACCCGGACGGGAACGCGGCCCGGCAGCTGGCCGCCTATGAGAAGGCCGGCCGGACGGCCGACGCGGACCGGATCAGAAGGATCGCCGAGCAGCCGACGGGGGAGTGGATCGGACCGGAGAACCCCGAGGCGGAGGCGCGGGGCTTCACGGAGGCCGCGACCCGGGCGGGCCGGACCGCGCTGCTGGTGCTCTACGACATCCCGCACCGCGACTGCGGCCAGTTCTCGCAGGGCGGCGCGGCCGACGGTGCCGCGTACCGGGCGTGGATCGACGCCGTGGCCCGGGGCATCGGGGACCGGCGGGCGACGGTGATCCTGGAGCCGGACGCGGTGCTGCACATGGTGGACGGCTGCACCCCCGAGGAGTTCCACGAGGAGCGGAACGACCTGCTCAAGGGCGCGATCACCACCCTCGGGGCGCTGCGGAACACCACGGTGTACCTGGACGCGGGCAATCCGGGCTGGCAGCACCCCGACCAGATCTTCCAGCCGTTGCGACGGGCGGGCGTCGACCGGGCGGACGGCTTCGCGGTGAACGTCTCCAACTTCTACTCGACGCGGGACTCCCTCGCCTACGGCAGACAGCTCTCCGCGAAGATCGGCGGCAAGCACTTTGTGATCGACACCAGCCGCAACGGCAACGGGCCGTACACCGGCGGCGATCCGCGCGAGCGCTGGTGCAATCCGCCGGGGCGGGCCCTGGGCGAGACCCCGACCACCCGCACGGCGGACCCGCTGGTGGACGCCTATCTGTGGGTGAAACGCCCGGGCGAGTCCGACGGCACCTGCAAGGGCGGCCCCCGGGCGGGCGACTGGTGGCCGTCCTACGCACTCGCCCTCGCCGGAGCCGAATAGGCCCCGCCGTTGCACCCGGGGGTGCCCTCCGCCGCGGAGGGCACCCCCGGGTGGTGCGTCCCGTATGCGTCCCGAGGGCGCCCCAGGACGCCCCGGGCGCGCCGGGACCTACGGCACCTGGACCCACCGGGCCTCGCTCGGTGTTCCCTGGTCGTCGTCGACGAAGAGCATGTACCAGCCCGACGGGACGAGATTGCGGTTCTTCGGCACCGTCACCGTGATGCTGTCCTCGGCGGCGGTGAAGTCCAGCGCGATCGAGCGCTGGTCGACGTCCGTCACATGGGTGGACGCGCTGGGCCGGATCAGCCGGACCTTGGTGATCGCCGAGGCGTGCTGCGAGGCGAAGGTGCCCGACGCGCCGCGCGCGAGGGTGCGGGGCCCGCCGGACAGGGAGGGCCGCGCGTCCCGGTAGAGATACGGCGGGGTGTAGATCTCGATGCGCTGCTCGAAGACGCCCGGCCTGGTGTTCGCCCGGTCCCCGTAGAGCGGGTCGGAGCCGAAGAACATCACCCGGCCGTCGGGCAGCAGGATCGACCCCGAGTGGTAGTTGCGGCCCACCTGCGGATCGGCCACCCGCTGGAAGGTGTTGGTGTCCGGGTGGTAGAGCCGTGCCTGGAGGATGTCGGAGTCGCCGCGCCCGCGGTAGTCCTCGGAGCCGCCCGAGACCAGCACCGTGTCGTCGGGGAGGACCGAGGCCTGGGGATAGCGGGTGCCCTTCTCCAGCGACGGGCCCTCGGTGAAGCGGGGACGGTCCGCCGTGAGGTCGATCAGCCGGGTCCTGCCGGTGGACCGCTCGGACTCGCCGACCCCGCCGCCCCCGATCACCAGGAATCTCTCGTCCTGCGCGGGTGGCAGCAGCACGGTGCCGGAGGTCTCCATCAGGTCGGGGTCGGCGAGCCCGGGCAGCTCGGTGAAGGCATTGCTGTCCACGTCCCAGATGCCGGGAGCACGCCCCACGTCGTCCGGGCCGTAGCCGGCGTTGGAACCCGAGTAGAAGATCCTGCCGTTCTGCATCAGGAACAGCGCGGGGTAGGTCGGGAACTGCCGGATCTTCCCGGTGTACGTCCACCGCCGGGTCCTCGGGTCGAAGATCTCGTTCTTGCCCGGGACCAGCTGCCCGATGTCGTCCAGCCCGGAGACACTGAGGATCCGCCCGTCGCTCAGGGTGGTGAGGGTCGGATACCAGCGGGCCTCCTTCATCGGGTCGACCTTGATGTACCTCTCGGCGACCGCGTCGAACTCGAAGGCGTCCCGGATTCCCTGGAAGTCCTTCTTGTCGAGCCCCAGCTTGTTGGCGATGCCATAGGTGTTGCGCGCGTCGGCGCCGGTGAGGCCCTGTACCCGGTAGTTGTCCTCGGTGCCGGTCTCGTACCGTCGGCCGCTCTTCCGCGCCTCGACATAGATCCGGCCGATGCCGGGGTCGTTGCGCAGCCATCGGCCGGTCCGGTCGAAGACCTTCTCGGCGCGGGGCACCAGGACGGGGTCCTTGGAGACGAAGGTTTTGCCGTTCGCCCTGCCCCGGAACGCGGTGCCCGCGGGCAGGGTGATCGGCTTGTCCGGGTTCTCGTTGTGGACGATCATCAGGCCGCCGGCCTTGGTGACATCGCCCTTCAGCTTCTCGTACCGCTTGGTGCCACCCGCGATCAGCAGATTGCCGCCGGCCAGCTGGGTGTGGCCGGTGCAGAACAGGTCGCTGGGCGTGGGGACCTTCTTGACGGTGCCCTTGACCGGGTCCCAGATCCGGGTGTCGAACCGCTTTCTGTCGAAGTTCTCCTGGTTGTTGCCCGAGCCCGCGACCATCAGCACCTTCCCGGTGTGCAGCAGCGCCGCGTGGATGGTGTCCTGCCGGTACTCCTCGGGGAACTCGACGATCTCCCAGTGCCCGTTCTCTGCTTTGTACTCGGGCTTGTTGATCGTGTAGTCGTGGTACCGCTCCGTGCCGAAGCGATACAGCCAGGGCCCGTTCATCCCGGCCAGCGCGAGCACCACCGTGGTGCCGAGCGCCAGGCGGCGGGCCCGGCGGCGTACGGTCCGGTCCCTCATCGCTCACGCCCCCCGAGAACGATCCTCAGGGTCGGTTCCTCCTGGTCCTGGCCGTGCCGGCTGCCCTGGCCGGCCCGCCCGTCCCGGACGGCCGGGCTCCGCCTCTCCTGACGCAGGGTCCAGCGCCATACGAGAAGCGGGGCGGCCGTGATCAGCAGGGCGAGCGAGGCCCAGACGATCATCGCCGGGTGGGAGTGGCCGAGGAGGAGACCGGCGACGATCGAGCCGCCGAAGACCAGCATGAAGAACAGATGGATCCGGAACGTCCCGCGCAGGGTGTCGGGGCTCGTCGAATCGCCCTTGGGCGTCACCACGAAGGAGCTCTTGCGGCGCAGCACCGTATCCATGAGCGAGCGGGCGTAGACCGGTGCCGACAGCGCCGACATCACCATGCCGGCCAGCCCGCCGGAGCCCTCCGGTTCGTGCGGGGAGACATTGTGGCGGCGGTTCCAGAGGTAGAGACCGATCTGCAGTGCCGACGCATTGCCGTAGAGCATCAGCCACACGGTCGGGTCGATGTTCACCCCGGAGGCGCCGAGACCCAGGAACAGGGCGCAGCTCAGCGCGGCCAGGATCCAGTTCAGGGCCGACATCGGATAGAAGACGATCATCATCGTGTAGTTGAGGAGCCGGCCCGGCGGCAGCGAGAAGAAGCCCTTCCAGTACTGCTTGAGGATCGTCTCGTAGGTGCCCCGTGACCAGCGCAGCTGCTGGGTGAAGAAGTCCGTCCAGGCGCCGGGTCCCTCGCCGACGGCGAGCACATCCGGGGTGTAGACCGATCTCCACTTCCTGCCGGTGGCCGGGTTCCGGTGGCGGTGCATCTCGAAGCCGGTCGCCATGTCCTCGGTGATCGAGTCGTACAGGCCGCCGATCTGCCGGAGCGCCGTGATGCGTACGGCGTTGGAGGTGCCGACGAACATCGGGGCGCCGTAGCGGTTGCCGGCCCGCTGGATCAGGGCGTGGAAGAGGAACTGCTGCGACTCGGCGGCCTTGGTGACGAAGGAGTCGTAGTTGCCGTACACCTGGGGGCCGATCACAAAGCCCACATCGGGGTCGCGGAAGTAGCCCAGCATCCGCTCCAGATAGTTGGGCAGCGGCACATGGTCGGTGTCGACGGAGGCGAAGTAGTCGTAGTCGCCGCCGTGCGCCTCCAGCCAGGCGTTGTAGTTGCCGTGCTTGGTCCTGGCGCGGTGCGGGCCGGTGGGCCGGTTCCAGCGAGGGACGCCCTTGCGGCTGAAGTGGTGCACGCCCAGACGTGCGCAGACCGCCTTCACCTCCGGATCGTCGCCCTCGTCGAGGAGCCAGACATGCAGAAGACCCCGGTGGCGCAGCCGGACGGCGGCCTCCAGGGTCTTGGTCACCATCGAGAGCGGCTCCTTGCCGGGGACGAAGGTGGTGAGGAAGGCGACTCTGGTACCGGTCTCGGGCACCACCGGGACCGGGTCGCGGGCGACCAGGGTGGCATGCGCGTTCGAGAGCACATTGACGCAGCGGAAGAACTCGATCAGGCCGATCGAGATCAGCATCACCGTGTCGAGTGCGGGCAGGAAGTCATAGGTGGGGTACTGGCGTTCGGTCCAGTGCTTCGGCTGGAGCAGCCAGGCCAGCAGGACCAGCGACAGCAGGGGTGCCGCACCCAGCATCAGCGCGACGCGCAGCCGGTGCGGCTCCTGGGAGAGCAACGAGCGGTACCGGACCCGGTACGGCTCGGCCGGATCCGGCCGGGTGAGGGGCCCCGCCAGCCGGCTGTAGTGCTCGTAGTCGTACCGGGGCGGCGGCGTCCTCCTCGTCTCCCGGTGGCTCTCGGTGTGGCCGGTGCGGTGCGAGGGCACCCTCAGCCGGGTCGTCTCTGACGGGTCCGGGCCCTTGCGGGCACCCGTCGGCGTCGAAGTCATGGCTCATCCCCCCGGCACGCACGGATGCGTGCGTCCATCGACCGACTCGCCCGCATGCGTCCCCCCTGGACGGCTGCGTGCGCATGGCTTCCGGGTGCGCGTCCGGCGGGGCCCCTTCCCCGCGCGGCGCCGGCGTCCTGACCCCCTGGTCCCCGTTGATCGCCCGGCGTCGGCCGTTTGCTGAAGCCCCCAGGGTTCTACGGCCTTCGGCATGATCGCAAGGGCGAACAAGGTGTTTCCCGGTCATACCGGCGCATCGGGGTGCGTGTTGGGGCGCTCCGGGGCGGTCGGCGACACCTGTGTGCGGACGTTGAGGGAGGGGCCGAGGGGGTTCCTGTGCGGGCGGACGACGGAAAGGCCCCTCGCATGCGCGAGGGGCCTTTCCGGTGGTGCGCCGCCAGGGACTCGAACCCCGGACCCGCTGATTAAGAGTCAGCTGCTCTAACCAACTGAGCTAGCGGCGCCTGCCGACCCGGAGAACTCTACCCGACTTCTCGGGGTGTCGATGACCGTCGCGGCCTGCGGCGGCTCCGTCCGGCGGGGCGCCGTACCCCCGGTGGAACGGCGCGCCTACGTCATTCGGGCCGACACCGTATGAATCTGATGCATCGTTGGGAAATGTGACATATATGAAGAAAGTGGATCATATCGCCTCGACCGTGGACAGGGAGTGTGAGGGGCGCCGCATGAAGACTCCGGTATTCGAGAAACGCGATCCCATGACCGGCCGTGACCGTCCCGGCCGCGTTCGCCGGTGCCGCGCCGATGTCCGGTGCGCCCGCTCCGGGCGGGCCGGCCGCCCGGCGGTCCGCAGGGCGCTGGCGCTGACGGCCGCCGCGGGTGTGCTGCTCGGTGTGGGCCAGGCGATGCCCGCCGCCGCGGTCGCCCATGCGCCGTATCGCCCGGGTGTCCCCGCGGGCGATCAGCCGCCGGTCACCCCCCAGGGCCGTACGGCGCCGCTGCGCGGCAGCGCCGAGGTGCCGACCGCGGCACCCCGGACGACCCGCGCGCAGATCATCAGCAGGGCCAAGAAATGGATCACGGCCAAGGTCCCTTACAGCATGTACGACTACTGGTCGGACGGTTACCGGCAGGACTGCTCCGGATATGTCTCGATGGCCTGGAACCTCGGCAGCAACGAATGGACCGGGAGCCTCGACAAGTTCGGCGTCCGTATCTCCAAGGAGGAGCTGAAGCCGGGCGACATGCTCCTCTTCCACAACACCGCCAACCCGGAGAAGGGATCGCATGTGGTCCTCTTCGCCGGCTGGACGGACTCCACGCACCGCTTCTACACCGCCTACGAGGAGACCCCGCCGAGGGCACGACGGCAGTCCACCCCGTATGCGTACTGGAGCAACTCCGGTCGCTATGTGCCCTACCGATACAAGAACGTGGTCGACAGCAAGAGCGCGCTGCCGGATCTCTTCGCGGCTGGGCCCGGCTACCCGGGCCTGGAGGTGTTCCGGCAGGGCGCGGACAGTCCCTTTGTCACCCGGCTGGGCCGGCAGCTGATCAGCAAGGGCTTCGGGACGCACTACACCGCCGGGCCCGGGCCGCACTGGGGCGAGACGGACCGGCGCAATGTCGAGGCGTTCCAGCGCGCCCAGGGCTGGGACGGCGATCACGCCGACGGCTACCCCGGGCCCGAGACCTGGCGGCGCCTGTTCTCCTGACCCGTTCCCGTCCCTCGTTCCCCGTCCCCCCGTTCGTCCCCCCGTTCATCCCCCTGTTCCCCGTCCACCGGTCCGTCCCCGGTGTCCCGGTCCGTTTTCCGACGCGCTCGCGTCACGACGCTTCCCGGTGCGGAGGCATGGAGGCACACAGATGAGTACGACGATTCCGCAGAACCCGGAGCCCGAAGGGGGGCCGGACGACATCGAGGTGCGGCACGCCCGGCTCATCCACGGCGAGTCGACCACCGAGATCCCCGTCCACCAGTTGTTCCGCGAGACCCCCGACGGCACTCACCCCCCGCTCAGCACATCGGTGGTGGGGCGGCGGCTCGGCACCGGGGAGCAGCCACGGGTGCGGCCGCCCGCACGGCGGCAGCCGACGGACCTCGACCCCGAGCTGACCGAGCGGCCCGCCCGGGTGCTGCCCGCCTCACTGGGCGTGCTCGCCGGGGTCGGCGGAGCGGCGGGCTGTGCCGTCGTCTCATGGTGGGCGGGCTTTGTGTCGCCGGCCGCGGCGCGCCTGCTGGAGCTGCCTCCGTCCGGGGCCCCGGGCCTCGGGCTTCCGCAGTTGGCCGCCTATATCGGGGCGGGCACGCTCACCCTGCTCGGCTTCGGGGGGCTCATGCGGGGGCACGCGGGCCGCGCCTGGGTGCTCAGCCTGTTCGGGCGGTACCGCGGCACCATCCGCCGCACCGGACTGATGTGGGCCAACCCCCTGGTGCTGCGCCACCGGGTCGATGTGCGGCTGCGGCACTGGCGCAGCGAGCCGATGCCGGTGGCCGACGCCAACGGGGTCGCGCTCCAGGTGGCCGTGCTGGTGACCTGGCGGGTCAAGGACACGGTGCGCGCCGTGCTGGGCGCCGAGGACCATGAGGTCTATCTGCGGGAGTGCGTCGAGTCGGCGCTCGCCCGGGTGCTGCCGCAGATGTCCGCGGATCTGCCCGGCTCGATGGTCACGGAGAGCCTGCACGACATCGAGGCGGTCGGCGAGGCGCTGACCCGGGTGGTGGCCGCGGAGGCGGATCCGGTCGGTCTCGAGGTGTTCGCGGCGCAGCCGACCCGGATCGAGTACGCCCCCGAGGTCGCCGTCCGGATGCAGCGCCGCCGTATCGCCGCGCTGGAGGCCCGGCACCGCGACACGGTGCTCAGCTCGGTCGTGGACTCGGTCGAGGACACGGTGACCCGGCTGACCACACGCGGTCTGGTCGATCTCGACGACTACGAGCGCAAGGCACTGGTCAAGGATCTGACGGTGGCGTTCTACACCGGGCGCAAGGGCGACGGCTCATGAGTGCGTCTCGAATTGGTATGGACATGTTCAACTCCCGGCCCTAGTCTGTGACTTGGTCTAGACCTGAACAGCGCGCGCACGGCTCAAGGACCTCCCCCACATCTCCAGGAGCGGCAGCATGCGCATCCGTACGACCCGGAAGACGAAGTGGTACGCGGCCATGATCGGTCTCGCCACCGCGGGCACCTTTGTGCTCTCCAGCGGCGGCGCGAGCGCCCACGGCTACACCGACCAGCCCCTCAGCCGGCAGAAGCTGTGCGCGAACGGCGCCGTCAGCGGCTGCGGTGACATCCAGTGGGAGCCCCAGAGCGTCGAGGGCCCGAAGGGCTTCCCGGCGGCCGGACCGAGCGACGGCCGGATCTGCTCGGGGAACCACACCAACTTCGGCGCGCTCGACCAGCCCAGGACGCCCTCGGGGGCGGACTGGCCCACGACCAAGGTGAGCGGCGGGCAGAGCTACTCCTTCCGCTGGCAGTTCACCGCCTCGCATGCGACGACCGACTTCTCGTACTACGTCACCAAGCAGGGCTGGAACCAGAACCACGCCCTGACCCGGGCCGACCTGAACACCACCCCGTTCCTGACGGTCCCGTACAACAACCAGCGTCCGCCGTCCACGCTCAGCCACTCCGGCACCCTGCCGAGCGGACTCAGCGGGCACCACGTCATCCTCGGGGTGTGGACGATCGCGGACACCGGCAACGCGTTCTACTCGTGCGCGGACGTCACCTTCTGACCGGCGCCCCGTCGTCTTCTCCCGTGTCCGTCCCGGGAGCGCGGTCACGCGCTCCCGGCGCGGACGCGAAAAGGGCCCCTCGCTCTCGCGAGGGGCCCCTCATATGTGCGCCGCCAGGGACTCGAACCCCGGACCCGCTGATTAAGAGTCAGCTGCTCTAACCAACTGAGCTAGCGGCGCAGACTCGGTCGCTCTTCGCTCTCGCGAGCGGCGACGGACGAAATACTACCTGGTCCGCGGGGGTGCTGATGACCACCCGCGGACGGCGGGCGCCACCGGGACCGGCCCAGGGGGCCGCGGCCGACCGGGTGATGCCGGGGACTGCCCCGCGTCAGCTGGGTACCCGGGCCCCGGGTCCCCATCAGGCTCTGCTCGACAGGGCAGCGCAGCGCACCCGGGCCCGTACGGCCGGAAGAACAGGAAGGTTGGGCATGACCGCACTCGGATTCCTCTACCCGGGCCACCAGGCCGCGGACGACTATCCGCGCATCGAGCAGCTGCTGGCCAGCGACATCCGGCTGGACCTGGTGCACACCGGTGCCCCGGAGGCCTCCGCCCGGCAGCTCGCGGAAGGGGTGGAGGAGCTGCGCCTGGCCGGCGCCGAGGCGGTGGTCTGGGCCTCCACCAGGGGGAGCTTCGCGCACGGCCGGGACGAGGCCCATGAGCGGGTGCGCACCCTCGCGCGGGCGGCCGGGATGCCGGCCTCCGCCACCTCCTTCGCCTTTCTGCACGCGGTACGGGAGATCGGCGCCCGGCGGGTGGCGGTCGCGGCGCCGTACCCGCAGGACACGGCGGCCCTCTTCGCCGGGTTCCTGCAAGCGGCGGACATCGAGGTGGTGTCGGTGCGCGGCGCGGGAGGCGCCGGCGCGACCGAGGCGGCCGACTGGGGCGCGAAGGAGGTGCTGGCGCTCGCCCACGAGGGCGATCACACCGCCGCGGACGCCGTACTGATCCCCGGAACCGGGCTGCACACGGTCGCCCATCTGGTGGCACTCGAGAGCGAGCTGGCCAAGCCGGTCCTCACCGCGAACCAGGTCACGGTGTGGGAGGGCCTGAGGCTGGTGGACCGCCGGGTGAACGCGCCCAACCTGGGGAGTCTGTTCAGCCGGGAACCGATCGTCCAGGTGTGACAGCCCGCCCCGTGGGGCCCGGGAGCACCGGGGCGCGGGGAATAAGAGGGGGATGCCTCCTGTTGGGGCGCGGGAGAGACACGCGTACGCGGGAGGCATTTCGGTGGACGAGATCCGAGGCACGGCACGGGGCAGGGCGCCCGTTCCCCTGTCCGTACTTGACCTGGTCACGGTCGGTGCGGGCCATACCGCCACCGAGGCCCTCCGCACCAGCGTCGCCCTGTCCCGCCTCGCCGAGTCCCGCGGCTTCCACCGCTTCTGGGTCGCCGAGCACCACTCCATGCCGGGTGTGGCGTCCTCCTCACCCGCCGTGATCCTCGCCCATCTCGCCGCCCACACGGAGCGCATCCGTCTCGGCTCGGGCGGAGTGATGCTCCCCAACCACGCCCCGCTGGTGATCGCGGAGCAGTTCGGCACGCTGGAGGCGATGGCCCCCGGCCGTATCGACCTGGGCCTCGGCCGCGCCCCGGGCACCGACGGCGCCACGGCCGCCGCGCTACGCCGCACCGACCGGCTGAACGAGGGCGCCGACGACTTCCCCCAGCAGCTCACCGAGCTGATCCGCTTCCTCGACGACGACTTCCCGGACGGCCACCCCTACGCCCGCATCCACGCCGTACCGGGCCCGGTCCAGGCCACCTCGCCCGGCGGTGTGCAGTCCCCGCACCGCCCACCGGTCTGGCTGCTCGGCTCCTCCGGCTTCAGCGCCCGCCTGGCCGGCATGCTCGGCCTGCCCTTCGCCTTCGCGCACCACTTCTCGGCGCAGAACACCGTCCCGGCGCTCGATCTGTACCGCGACTCCTTCCGGCCGTCCGCGGTGCTGGACGCTCCCTACGCCCTCATCGGCGTCGCCGCCTTCGCCGCCGAGGACGAGAAGGAGGCCCGCCGCCAGGTGAAGGCCGCCGCCCTGAACATGCTGCGGCTGCGCCGGGGCCGGCCCGGTCTCGTCCCCACCCCCGAGGAGGCGGAGGCGTACGAGTTCGGGCCGCTGGAGGAGGAGTTCTTCGAGAGCTGGACCGCCAATGTGGTCCATGGCACCCCGGACGAGGTCCGCTCCGGTCTCGACGATCTCCACAAGCGCACCGGGGCCGACGAGTTGATGCTCACCGCCAACGCCCATGGCGGCGAGGCCCGGCTGCGCTCCTACGAACTCGTCGCGGACGCCTACGGGCTGCCCGCCGCCTGAGCGCGCCGCTCCTGACGGGCGCCGTCCCCGTCAGGAGCGACGGCAGCCCTCCGCCTCCACCAGCGCGGGGATGCGGTCCGGCGGCACCGGTCGCGAGTAGAGCCACCCCTGACCGGTGTCACAGCCGATCCGCCGCAGCCGGGAGGCCTGGGCGGAGGTCTCCACACACTCGGCGGTCACCGTCAGCCCCAGCCGGTGGGCGAGCTGGATCATGGCTTCGACGATGACCTCGTCGGCCGGGTTCGGACGGGTGCCGCTCCCCTCGTACTGGAAGCCGCGGACGAACGATCCGTCCAGCTTCAGCGCCGACACCGGAAGCCGGCTGAGATAGGCCAGGTTGGAGTAGCCGGTGCCGAAGTCGTCGATGGCGATCCGCACCCCCATGTCGCTGAGCGCCGTCAGGGTCTGGAGGGGACGGCCCGCCGAGCCCATGACCGCGGACTCGGTCAGCTCCAGCTGGAGCAGATGCGGGGCCAGTCCGGTCTCCGCGAGGACCTTCGCCACGTCCGCCACCAGGTCGGAGTCCCAGATCTGGCGCACCGCCACATTCACACTGACGAAGAGCGGTGGCTCGGCGGGGCGTTCCAGCTGCCAGCGGCGCGCCTGACGGCAGGCGGTCCGCAGCGCCCAGCGGCCGAGCTGCACGATCGAGCCGTCCTCCTCCGCGAGACCGATGAACCGATTCGGCGTCAGCCTGCCGAACTGGGGGTGGTGCCAGCGCACCAGCGCCTCGACCCCGTGCACCCGCCCGTCCTCCATGCCGACCAGCGGCTGGTACTCCAGGGCGAACTCGCCCCGTTCGACGGCCGGGCGCAGACCGGAGGACAGCGCCTGACGGGTCATCCGGTGGGCGTTGCGCTCGGGGTCGAAGAGAGTCCAGCGGGACTTCCCGTCGGCCTTCGCCCAGTACAGCGTGGTGTCGGCGGCCTGCATCAGCCCGGTCGCCGTGGTGCCGGCCGCATGCCGCTCCACGACGCCGATGGACGCCGACACGGACAGCCGCTGCCCGGACAGGTCGAACGGCGTCTGGAGCGCGAGGAGCAGGGACTCGGCCAGCTCGGCGAGCTGATCGGTGCCCGTCGAGTCCTCCACCAGCACGGCGAACTCGTCGCCGCCCAGCCTGGCCACCAGAGGAGCGGCGGCTCTCGCCCGGCCCGCCTCGTCAGCGCAGTGCGTCAGCCGTTCGGCGACGGCCGCCAGCAGCCGGTCGCCGACGCGATGGCCGAGCGTGTCGTTGACGGCCTTGAAGCCGTCGAGGTCCAGATAGCACAGTCCGATCCGGCCGGTGCCGCCGTCGGCACAGGACTCCGCCTCCAGCACCGCCGTCAGCCGCTCGAAGAACAGGGTGCGGTTGGGGAGCCGGGTCACCGGGTCGTGCATCTGCAAGTGCCGCAGCCGCCGCTGGAGTTCACGGCGGGCGCTGATGTCGCAGACCGAGAGCAGCACCGCCTGCGCGGCCTCGGGCAGGGCGGTGACGGTCACCTGGATCCAGAGCGAACGGCCGTCGGGGTGCTTCAGTCGGCGCGTGCAGCGCAGCCGGTCCTCGTGGCCGCCCAGCACCTCGAGGTAGGCGTGCCGGGTCGGGGCCTCCGAGGACAGACCGACCAGATCGGCGGCGGCCCTCCCGGCCAGCCCCGCCGCGTCGGTGCCCAGCAGCGTGCCCAGCGCCTCGTTGGCGGTGAGGACCAGACCGTCCCGGCCGACGACCGCCATGGCGAGCGGCGCGGCGGTGAACGCGGCGCCGAGGAGGGAGGGCGGACGGTCCATGGCCGGGGACGGCGCGGCGGCCGGCGCGATCGGCGGCAGCTCGGGGAGGGAGGGTGGCCGGGGAGTGGCGGACGCCGTGCCTTTGTGGCTCTCGGTGACGGCCCGGTCGACGAGGTCCTTCGCGGGCGCCGGCCCTTCGGACGTTCCGCTCACCACTCGCTCCCGCAGTGCACTCGTTCTTCGTACGGATCTCGTGGGTCCCGTCGGGGCCGACGGCCGCATGTCGGGCGGACGTACCGGCTGTGTTCGCGCAGGAAAGTGTGCCGATCATAGAGGCTGACCCCAGCGCCTTGCAGCCACGGCCCGGTGTCCCGGAAGCCCCCGGCGTTCTGACAGATCGTTTCTTCCCAGGCCGGACCCCGATCTGTCGGCCCGGCCTCGACTGTGACGTTCCGTGAGTATTCGGGGTGTCGGCCCATGTCGGTCGCTCCCTCGGAACTTGTGCGTCCTGCCGTGCTCCCGCGCCGCACTTTCCCTCTTCCGGCTGTCGCGGTTCCCCTCTGGGCTTTCCCCCGGCTGATGGTGTCTCACCCTTCCGGTGCAGACAAACAGTGCATAGTCATACAAGTACGACAAAGCTGGGTGCGGAACCCGAACCGCCCCCGGAGGTCGTCGTGCCGCGTCCGCTCTCCCTCAAGGCGTTCCTCCGCGACGTCCCGAAGGGGCATGACGGGAGCGGGGCGCTCGTCCTGCGCAGGACCGCGTCCGTGATGACCTCGATGGTGGCCCTCATCGCGACCTCACTGGTCACGGGTCCGGCGCTCGCCGACCCGGTGGCCGAGCCCTGTGAACTCACCCGCAGCCCGGCCCACCACTCGGAGGGTCTCGACACCTGGAACGCCGCCTACACCCGCCCCACCCACCCGGTGGAGGCGGTCATGATCTTCCTGTCCTTTCCGGACGCCAAGCCGAAGACCACTCCCGCCGAGCTGACCGGGGATTACTTCCCCGACACCAACCGGTTCTTCAAGCGCGCCTCCTACGGCCGCTTCACGGTGCACCCCCATCCGCTGCGCCGCTGGATCGCGATGCCGCGCGCCTCCACCTGGTACGCCGTCCGGCGCGACTGGAACCCCGAGCGCCGGTCCGCGTATCTGCGGGACGCGATCGCCGCGGCGGACAAGAAGGTCGACTTCTCGCGCTATGACATCGTGTACTTCGTGGCCGATCCGGACGCCCCCGGAGTGGACTCGGACGCGACCAAGGTGGTCAACCTCGAGACCCCGCTGCGCGCCGACGGCACGGACATCCGCCGGGTGGTCACGATCTTCGAGAAGCATCCGCCGGACCGGCTCGTCCTCGCCCATGAGACCGGGCACGTGTTCGATCTGCCGGATCTCTATCACCGCCCCACCGACGGCAAGGGCGACTGGGACACCTATGTCGGCGACTGGGACCTCATGGGCAGCCAGTTCGGACTGGCGCCGGATCTGTTCGCCTGGCACAAGTGGAAGCTGGGCTGGCTGGACCCGCGCCAGGTGGTGTGTGTACGGGGCCGGGTCACCCGGCTGTCGCTGGAGGCGCTGGGCGCCGGGCCGACCGGGGTGCCGCAGGTGCCGGTGAGCGCGGGCAGGCCCTGGAGCTCCGGGTCGAAGACCGCGGGCGGCGGGGGCGTGGCGGGTGCGGCGGGCGGCGTCGGCACGGAGGCGTTCGGTTCGGGGAGCGGTACGAAGCTGGCGGTCGTGCGGACCGGTCCGGACACCGTGCTCGCCATCGAGGCGCGGGGGGCGGTGGGCAACGACACCGAGACCTGCTCACAGGGTGTGCTCCTCTATCACGTCACCAGCCTGGCGGCCTCGGGCGACGGCCCGGTCCAGGTCGTCGACGCCCATCCGCACACCTCGGCGTGCTGGGCCACCTCGGTCTACCCGCCGCTGGCGGACGCCCCGCTGGACGTGGGGGAGAGCTTCACGGTGCCGGGGGACGGCGTACGGGTGGAGGTGGAGGACCAGACACCGGGCGGGGCGTACACGGTGAAGATCACAAAGAGCTGAGGCGCGAGACCGGGCGAGGTGGGTGCGGAGCACGACGAAGGCGGGTCGTGCTCGCTCTCCGCGAACACGACCCGCCTTCGTCAAGGTGCGCCGCCAGGGACTCGAACCCCGGACCCGCTGATTAAGAGTCAGCTGCTCTAACCAACTGAGCTAGCGGCGCCTGCTGACGTCGTAGACCTTAGCACCCAGGTCGGCGGGAGGAAAAATCGATATCCGTACGGCGGCCGAGGCGGCCGCACGGGCGGCCCGGACGGCTGCCCAGCGGACGATCTCGGGGCCCGGGAGCCACGGGTGACGGGTGTCGGGCGCCACCAGCCAGCGAGGGGAGAGGTGGGTCGCCGTGGTGCGGGCGGGCCGGACCGCGGGCACGGTGACGGTGTCGCCCGGGCCGTGGCCCAGCAGCGGCGGCACCGCGCGGGTGAGGGCGCCCCGGTCCTCCCGGTCGAGCAGCGGCGGCAGTCGGCGGGCCGTGCCGGGCGCCGTGAACAGCAGCATCCGGCCCCGGTGCGTGGCGACGGGTCCCGAGCCCGGCCCCTCGTCCCAGAGCCGGTCGAGCATCCGGCGCCCGAAGACCGCGGGGGCGCTGACGACGTCGAACGCGGTGCCGCAGGGCAGGACCACCGGGACGGTGGGGCGCCTGGCCCAGAGCGCGAGGGTGCCTTGCGGATGGGTGCCTGCCGAGGCGAGCCAGGCGGCGCCCTCCGAGGTGACGTCCGAGACGTCGAACCGGTCGGGGAGGGGTGCGCGGAAGGGCTCGATGAACGTTGTTCGACTGCTCATGCCGGTCAGATGTACCCGCAGTGAGTGAATCGTCCCGGAGGGTTGTGGAAATCCGGGACAGAAGGGTGAGGGTGGGGTATCGTGCGCCCGAAATATGAACAGACGATCATATGTACGGGGTCGTGTGGGGGTGTTCCCCCGGCTACGGACCTTTCAGCCCAGGTTCTCCGGTCCGCTGGCGTCCGTGCCGCGCAGCAGGTCCTGGCCGAACTCCACCATTTTCTTCGCGTAGTCCTCGGTCCACTCCGCACGCTCGGCGATCGCCGCGGGCGTCAGCCGGTCGAAGCGGCGGGGATCGGCGAGCTGGGCGGCGGCGATCGCCTGGAACTCCACCGCCCGGTCCGCCGCCGCGCGAAAGGCCTGTGCCAGTTCCGTGGCCCGCGTCAGCAGGGCCCGCGGGTCGTCGATCGACTCCAGGTCGAAGAAGTGCTCGGGGTCGGAGACCGCATCCGCGGGCTCGAAGAGCAGGGGCGCGGGGCGTAGCCGCGGTTCGTGCCGACGCGGCGTGGGCTCCGCCATGTCTTCTCCTCCTCGTACGGTTCGAGTGGCGCCGTCCTTTCGATGGGCCACCGTCCATTGTCGCGCGGCGACCCCGGGGCGCGGGGAGTGCGCGGGACCCCCGAGCCGCGCCACCCCCATGCCGGCGTGCCTCGGCGATCCCGCTGCCACCGGCCCCCGTGATGTTCCCCACCGCTCAGGGTCCCCATGCCACCCGGTGCGCGGACCGGTGGTTCGCGCTCAGGGCCGCCATGCCACCCGGTGTGCCGACCAGTGGTCCCAGGTGGACATCATCGCCTCCCAGCCGTCGGGGCTGCTTCCATGGGCCGCCTCCGGCGGCATGCCGGACTCCGTCCGGCGGGAGGGGGTGCATGCGGGGGCAGTCCTCATGCCGGGTGGCTGGTCACGACCGCCATGCCACCCGGTGTGCCGACCAGTGGTCCCAGGTGGACATCATCGCCTCCCAGCCGTCGGGGAATTTCACCGTCACGCCCAGCTGCACGGGCTCCGTCGACGGGTGGTCGTCCAGCAGGTCGGAGACCCCGGCCCGGCACACCACGATGCAGGCGTGCCGGTGGCGGGAGGCCAGGACGCACAGGCGGCCGGTCTCCAGATGGAAGGCCGTGGCGTCCGGGCGTCCCGACAGGGGATGCAGCACCACCGTGACGTCGAACTCCCGGCCCTGGAGCCGGTTGGCCGTGTCCACCGTGACGTCCCTCACCCCGAGGTCCGCAAGCGCGGAACGCACCGCCGCCGCCTGGTCCCGGTGTGCCGTGCCGACGGCGATCCGGTCCGCGGTCAGCGGCACCGGCTCCTCGGCGCGCTCGGAGACCGCCGCCCCGCCCCGGTCGAGCAGCCGCCGTACGACCCCGGCCAGGGCCCGTACCGCCTCGGGATCCGTCCGCGGGGTGTGCCGCGCGGGCAGTTCCAGCAGGCCCCAGCCCGATCGTGCCGCCTCGTCGATCACCCGGTCGGGTCCGGAGCCGTCCGAGGCCACCGCGAAGGTGAGCCGGCGGCCCCCGTGGTCGGTGCCGCTGCGGAACGGGGTGTAGGGATAGAACGCGTCGGACACCAGCGGTGCCGCCGACGCGGGCAGCCGCCAGGACACCGGCAGCCGGTGCTGCGGCAGCTCGGGGTTGTGGGCCAGGAGCGTGCTCACCGCGGACGCCGAGGGGTCGTAGGACAGGCCCGCCCACTGCTCGGCCCCGACGATCGAGAACGGGTCCAGCTGCCCGGGATCCCCGACGAACAGGGCCCGTTCGAAGAGGCCCGCCACGGCCAGCAGCGCGTCCGAGCGCATCTGGTACGCCTCGTCGACGATGGCGTGCCGCCAGGGCTCCACGTTCTTGACGTGCGCCCACTTGGCGGCCGTGGAGATGACCACGTCCAGGCCCGCCAGATCGCCGGCCTTGGCCGACTTCCTGACGTTCGGCAGATCGTCGAGCGCCTTGTCGTACGGGTCGGTGTCGCTGCTGTGCAGCCGGCCCACCGGAAGGTCGGGGGCCTTCTCCGCCAGCCGCAGCACCAGATCGTCCACCTGCGCATTGGTCTGGGCGATCACCATCAGCGGCCGTCCGGCGGCCGCCAGTTCGAGCGCGGCCCGGACGACGAGGGTGGACTTCCCGGCGCCCGGCGGGGAGTCGACCACCACGCCGCGGTCCGTACCGTGCAGGGTGTCCCGCAGGATCGCCTCGGTGACCCGGGCGGCGGCGGCCCCCGGGTCGAAGTCCCGGTCCACGGTGGCCGACACGGTCACAGCACGTCCTCCTCGGTCACCGGATCCGGGTGCGGCGGCGCGTCGGTGCCGCCGGGCGGTCCGCCATGGGTCCACGGGGTGTCCTCCGGCTCGGGCAGCTTCGCCCCGCCGCGCTGTTCGTGCTCGAAGAGCGTGAAGCAGACCAGGTCGCCCTTCTCCGGCACGGATCCCGCCTCCGGCTCCTTGCCGCGGCCCATCTTGTCGACGATGCGCAACACCAGGAGACCGTCCCCCTCCGCGTGCCCCTCGTACCCGACGAACTCGGCCGACTGCGGTTTGCCGCCCAGCGACCGGTAGACCTTGGTGCCCTCCGCGAGATGCGGGTGGTCCTGGGTCCGCACGGTCACCAGGGGGCGCGGGCTGGGCCGCTTGCCCTCGCTGTAGGCGGCCACCACCTCCAGGACCTCGCCCGCGAACGCCTCGCCCGCCAGCCGCCGGCCGGCCATGACCAGCGGGTCGTCGAGCGCCTCCTGGGCGTCCAGACGGGACTGTTCGCGCTCACGGCCGGCGAGCTTGTTGGCCGCCGTCACCGCGTCGTCGCGGCGCGGCTGGGGCGGCTCCCCGGCGGCCACCCGGTCCCGGTGGCCGGTGAACGACCAGCGGTCGCGGGTCCAGCGCTCCGCCACATGCGCGCCCTCCGGCAGCGCGCGCAGCAGATCCAGGCCGCGCCACACCGCCTCCCAGGTCGGGCGCGTACGGCTGTCGATCAGCACGCGGATCTCACGCTCGGCGGCGGTGAGTTCCGCGGCGCGGTCGTCCGCCTGCACCCCGTCCTCGGCGGCGGCCAGCCGGGTCCGTGCCCGGTCGTAGCGCTCGATGGCCGGGGCGAGCAGCCGGTTGTCGAAGGCCGGGTCGGTGGCCGGTCCGGCCGGCGGGCACAGCAACTGCCCGTCCCGGTCCCGCGCCAGCTCGGTCCACTGCGCCGCGTCCGCGCCGGAAACGCCCTCGGGCGGGTCGATCCAGGCGAGCAGCTTGCCCAGCTGCTGGTCCTCCAGGCCGGACTGCCCGGTCGCCCAGTGCCGCGCCAGCACCTCGGTGAGCGCCAGCAGCAGCGAGGAGCCGGGGACCCGGGCGCGCTCCCCGTAATGGGTGAGCCAGCGGCCCAGCAGCGGCACCCGCGGGGGCGCCGGATACGGGGTCTCCGGGTCCTGCTCGGCGGTGCGGCGAAAACGCATCGAGCGGCCCAGCAGCCGTACGAAGTCGATGCCCGCCCGGCTCGGCACGATCAGCTGGGGGGCGTCCGCGCACAGGTCGACCTCGACCTTGACCCGCTTGCCGGTGTCCGGGTCGCTCTCCGTGCGCTCGGCGGTCTCCACCGCCTCGGCGTACGCGTCGACATACGGCAGGACCACATCGGCGAGCTCGCTGAGGAAGGCGAATCTGAGGTCGCGGTCCCGCGGCTGCGGCACCACCAGCAGCCGGGGCGCGTCCCGGTCGGTGCCGACCAGCGCCCCGAGCGGGGCTCCGGCCTCGCCCGCGGTGGTGAGCGGCACCAGGACCAGGGGCCGCTCGGACAGATGCCGGTGCCGGACGGTGGCAAGGAGCTCGGCGCGGCCGGACCGCACGGCCTCCAGCCGGGCGAGGGTGGCGATCAGCGACATGGGGCGCCCTCCCGGCCGGCGAGCGCCTCGGCCCGCAACTGTGCCGCCCTGCGCAGCGCGGCGACCGTCGGATCATCCGGGTCACCCGCCGTGCCGTGGGCGGCGGCCAGCACCTCGTCGACCGTCGTCAGTCCGCCCAGCTCGGCACGGAGCGACCGGCCGCAGGACGTCACCGCGCCCTCGGCCCGGGAGCGGTCGCGGCAGTAGAAGGCGAGCTCGCAGGCGGCCAGGCAGTCGGGCGCATAGGTCGCCGGGACCGACTCCACGGCGGCCGTCAGCTCCTCCCGGGGGAGGCCCGGCGCGAAACAGGTGCCCTCGGGCAGGGCCGCCGCGATCTCCTCGATACGGGTGAGGCGGGCCAGCTGGCGCCGGGTGACCGCGCGCTGCTTGCGGATGTCCACGGGGGACGCGGTGGGCAGGTTGGTGAAGTCCCGCGGACAGACCAGCAGGACCCGGTGGTGCACCACCGGCACGGGATCGAGGCGGGCGGCGACCGCCTCGAGCGCCAGCACATAGACCGCGGACTGGCGGGCGGCCGCGCCCACCTTCGCGGGGTCGGCCGAGCCGTCCAGCATCGGGAAGGACTTGATCTCCACCACGGTCCAGCCGCCGTCCGGGTGCACCACCACCGCGTCCGGCTCCAGGAACGCCGGGGAGCCCGCCACATCGAGGGCGAGCAGGGGGTGGTCGAGCAGCGCCCAGCCGCGCGCCTCGGTGGCCTCCCGCAACGCCAGCGCCGTACGGGCCGCGCGGCCTTCCGGGCCGACCGCGGAGAGATCGGGCACCAGGGCCGACTCCGGGGGCTCGGCGCCCGGGTCCAGCTCGGTGTGGACCAGCCGCAGCAGCTCGGCGCCGCCGTCCGCCTTGACCCGGGCCTCGAACGCGTTGCCCCGCATGAAGGCGAACTGCGACTGTCCGAACGTCGACGGCGCGCCCAGCGCGACGGCCAGCGCCGCCTTGTCCACGCCCGCTCCGTCCAGGAGCGCGCGCCGGTCGCACCCCGGGTTGGAGGCGAGGGCGGCCAGGGCGCGCGCGTCGAGAGACCTGGGCGAGGGGGATCTTCCCGCGCGGGCCGAGCCGAGCGTGGGGGAGGACGGGCCGCGCAGCTCAGCGAGCTGCTGCCGCAGCGCCTTCCCCCGTGTCCGCGGGGGAGGCACCCGGCCCGTCCGCCGCCCCGGGGACGGCGCTGCGCTGTCGGGGAATTCGCTCACCCGCCGAAGTCTGGCACCCGGCACTGACAAACGGGGAACCCGAGGCGGGCGAGGCGCCCGCGGCGGGTGCCAACCGGGTGGCCGGCAGGGCGCGCAGGGTGTCCAGCGCCCGGGTCACCGGCCCGGTCAGCAGGAAGCCGAGACCCATGACGGCGGCGCCCGCGACCGCGTCCAGGAAGTAGTGGTTGGCGGTGCCCATCACGACGATCGTGGTCAGCAGCGGATAGGCGACGCCCGCCGCCCTGGCCCAGCGGTTGCCGCCGTGGCGCCACAGCATCACCCCGCACCACAGCGCCCAGCCGACGTGCAGGCTCGGCATCGCCGCGTACTGGTTGGTCATGCCGCCCAGGCCCCGTGGCGCGCTCGCCTCGCCGCCCCACCAGCCGTACGAGCTGTACTGGGCCATCGTGTCCACGAAGCCGTGGCCCGCGGAGAGCAGCCGGGGCGGGCAGGTCGGCAGCAGGGTGAAGCCGATCAGACCGATGAAGGTGGAGGTCATCAGCCAGGTGCGGACCGCGCGGTAGTGCTCCGCGCGACGCCGGAACATCCACACCAGCAGGAGCGGGGTCACCAGGTAGTGCAGCGACGCGTACCAGAAGTCGGCCGGCACCCCGAGCCACGCCTCCTGGGTGAAGAGGCGGTTCAGCGGGTGCTCGGCGTTGATGTGCAGCAGCTTCTCCAGCCGCAGGATCGCCAGTCCGTGGTCGACGGCGGTGGAGACATCCCCCCGGGCGAGCAGCCGCCCCGCGGAGTACGAGAAGTACACCAGCAGGATCAGGGGCAGTTCGGTCCACCAGCGTGGCCGGGTCCGTGGACCCACCTCGGTCCCTGGTATCTCGGCCTGCGGCATCCGATGCGACCTCCCCCTTCTGCGTCCGGCGGCTCCCGGCGGTCCGGTCGTGCCACCTTACGGTGTATGCGCCCGTTTCGGTGGGGCGCCCCCGGTATTCGAGGGGATTGCCCCCCGGCAGTCAAAGACGCCGGGACCGCCCCCCGGGTTGCCCGGGGGAGGGGTACGCGAAGATGGTGTGACCTGCCCTGTTTCCTTCGCCGTGGCGGTGCCCTTCCGCCTCGGCCCCGCCGGGTTCCCCGGTTGTTCAGAAAGGCCCCTCATGGCACCGCGCATCCTGCTGGCCCGGCACGGGCAGACGGCCTGGTCGCTGTCCGGCAAGCACACTGGCAGGACCGATGTGCCGCTTCTGGAGGAGGGACGTCGGGGCGCCCTGCTCCTGGGGGAGCGGCTGCGCCGGGCGCCGTTCGACGGGCTGCCCGGGGTCGAGGTGCGCACCAGCCCGCTGAGCCGCGCCCGCCGGACCTGCGAGCTCGCCGGGTTCGGGGACCGGGCGCGCCCCTGGGACACGCTGCTGGAGTGGGACTACGGCGCCTACGAGGGGATGACCCCGGCCGAGATCCAGGCGGTCCGGCCGGGCTGGCTGATCTGGCGGGACGGGGTCCCCGAGGGGGAGACCCTGGCCGAGGTCACCGCCCGCGCGGACGAGGTGGTCGCCTGGGCCCGGGAGGCGGACCGGGACGTCCTGGTCTTCGCCCACGGGCACATCCTGCGCTCCATCGGGGCGCGCTGGCTGGGGCTGCCGCTGGAGTTCGCGGCCCGGGTGCGCCTCAACCCGACGTCCCTGTCGGTGCTGGGCTGGGCGTACGGGGAGCCCGCCATCGAGTCCTGGAACGACCTGGGGCATCTGGTGGCCTGACGGTGGGGCCGCAGGCTCCGTGACACCGGCCCGGCCGTCGCTCAGGCCGGGCGCGGCAGGGCCGTGTGCCGGTTTAGGAACTCCGCCACGCCCGCGGCCCGGCGGTGCGGCAGCAGCAGCCGTGCCGTGCCCGCCAGCATCGTCTGGATCCTGGACGACTGGACCTCGTCCAGGAGCTCCAGCACCCGCCCGCCCGCCAGGGCCGCCTCGTCGGGACGGCCGCCCCGGGCCAGGTCGTCGGCGAGTTCCGCGGTGTACAGGGCGATGTTCCGGGTGAAGTGCGGGTCCTGGAGCCCCGCCGCGCGCCGGGCGTGCCGGGCCGCCCGCGGCCAGTCGCCCAGCGTCGACCAGCACTGCGCCTCCAGGCCCTCGAGCTCGGCCTCACCGTAGAAGGTCATCCACTCGGGGTCCGTGTCCGAGGGCCCCCGTCCGAACAGCGCCTGCGCCCGGACGAGCGCCTGCTCACAGCCCGCCCGGTCCGCGAGCCCCGCCCAGCCGCCCGCCTCCCGCAGGGCCAGCAGCGACATCAGACGGTGCGAGCCGAGCGGGCGGGCTGCGCGCTGGGCGGCCTGCGCGGCCCGTACGGCCTCCCGTGGACGGCCCGCGTCGCGCGCGAGGAAGGCGGTGTTGCAGAAGGCGTGCGCCTCCAGGGCCGGATCCCCCGACATCCGGGACGTCGCCAGCGCCTCCGCGTAGTGCGAGCGGGCGTCGTCGTAGCGCCCCGAGTCATGCGCCAGCCAGCCCACCGAGATGGCCAGTTCACCCGCGCCCGCATACAGCCGGTCGGCGACCGACTGCCGGGTGGTGCCCGCGTCGAGCAGGGCGTACGCGGTGCGCAGGGGGGTGGCGGCGCGCCGGTAGAGGCCGTCCGCGCCGTGCCGGTCGTCCAGCAGACGGATCCGGCGTACGGCCTCTTCGAGCGCGCCCGCCTCGGACGAGCCCGCGCGGTGGACGGTACGGTCGGCGGCCACCGCCGGGCTGCCGAAGGCGAGTCCGAGGGGGGCCAGGGAAGCGGCCGCCACCGTGACGGTTCCGCCGGTCATGAATGCGCGACGCTGCACGTCGCTCTCCTTGTGGTTCTGTTCGTCGTGGTTCTGTTCGTGGTACGCGGGGATGCGGTACGTCTTGTGCGTCTCGTGGGTCTCTGGGGTGTCATACGTCTCGTACGGGCGGTGCGTCTCAGCGGGTTCCTCCCTCATACGGGTTCCCTGCGACTCGTCCGAGGCATACGGACGGCGGCCGCAGTGCGAGGGGGGCGCCTCCTCGCCATGGCGCGCTCCTCGGCCGCGGACCGTCGAGCGGGCGGCGAACCCCAGGTCCGCCAGCGTGCGCCCGGGGAACATATGCAAGAACACCCGTTCATAGGCGTAGTTGGGACAACGGATCTCGCCCGCCTCCACCCGTCCGATGTACCGCGCGTCACAGCTGACCCGCTCGCCGATCTCGCGCGCGGCACGCCGTACCGCCGCGGCGAACTCGCCCGGCGAGTGCTGTCCGCGCAGCCGCCGGAAGGCGAGGTTGGGCCGCGGAGGCAGGGGGGATGGGGACGAGGTCATGGCCGGCCCTCTCGTGCGAACCGTCGAACCATGCCGGATCGAGGACGAGTTGTCCGCGCGGTGCCCATGGGCTCCCCTGCGTCCGGCGGTGCAAGAAGGTACCTTCCCCGGGGGCGCCGGCATGCACGGTTTGGCCGCAAACCGGATATCCGGTGCGTGATCTGCCATGAACTGCCATCCTTGCGGAGACATCCCGCCGTTGCCGTTGACGCTCCGGCGCGTTGAACCCCATGGACCGGGAGCCCCCCGAACTCCCGACCCAACTCATCGCACGAGGAGGGGTTCCGCCTTGGAGGCCGGGATGCAGACCACACAGAGCATCGATGTCCGTACGCAGCCGTCGACCACGCGGCAGGGGCCGGCCCCGGAGCGCGGCACCCCGCCGCGGCCGGCACCCGACCTGGTGACCGTCCCGGCCCGGCAGGGACTTGAGGCCGTCGACATCCTCCGTCGCGGCGCGGGCGACTGCGTCGGGCCCGTCCTCCATGACGACGGCTGCGACACCCTCGGCTTCCTCGTCCCGCCCGGCACGGCGGACGCCTGGGACGTCCCCGGCAGCACCTGCACCCAGACCGAGGGACGCGGCATCGGCCTCGCCGCACCGCAACCCCCGGCCGAGGGCACCGGCTGGCTGCTCCCGCCCGGCGACGCGGAACCGGCCACGGACCCGGCGGTCCTCCGCGAGGCCCTCGGCGAGGCGGCCCGGCTGATCGAGGCCGCCGACAACTGTCGGTGAGCGTCCGCCGACGGGCCGAACAGGACGGACGCCGGGCAGGGGCCCCGCGTCCGGATCCGGACGAAGGACCCGGGCCACCGCTGGTCCGCCGCTCGCGCCGCCTCCGATAATGGCGCAATGGGCAGGTCACGGAACACACGGCGCACACAGTCGGCCGAGGCCGTCGTCGAGACGGTCGAGGGCGGGCTCGCCGAGCTGATCCCCGACCGGGACCGGGCGCGCGCCTGGACCCTCCTCATCGACGGGGCACCGCAGTCGCATGTCGACCTCGACGACCCCGCGTACCTTGCCTTCGAGTACCAGCGGCGCCTCGGCCACATCATCGACCTGGCCGCCGCGCCCGGCCGTCCCGTGCACGCCGTGCACCTCGGCGGGGGCGCCTTCACCCTCGCCCGCTACACCGCAGCCACCCGCCCCCGCTCCACCCAGCAGATCGTGGAGCGCGACGAGGCGCTCGTCCAACTGGTGCGCCGCGCCCTGCCGCTGGACCCGAACGCCCGGATCAGGGTGCGCTCCATGGACGCCCGCGCGGGGCTCGCCAAGGTGCCGGACGGCTGGGCAGACCTGGTCATCGTGGATGTGTTCAGCGGGGCACGCACCCCGGCCCATCTGACCTCGGTCGAGTTCCTCACCGACATACGCCGGGTGCTCAAGGACGGCGGTCTGTACGCGGCCAACCTGGCCGACGGACCGCCCCTGACCCATCTGCGCGGACAGGTCTCGACCGCCTCGGTCGTCTTCCCCGAACTGGCGCTGGTCGCCGACCCCGTGGTGCTGCGCGGCAAGCGCTTCGGCAACGCGGTCCTGGTCGCCTCCGCCCACCCCCTGCCGGTCGCCGAACTCACCCGCCGCTCCGCCTCAGACCCCCACCCCGCGCGGGTGGAGCACGGCAGGACGCTGATCGACTTCACCGGCGGAGCGGCGGCGGTGACGGACGCGGCGGCGGTGGCCTCCCCCGCGCCGCCGCCCTCGGTCTTCCGCTGACCCCGGTGGGCGGGGCCCGCCCCCGCCCCGCGCGGCCGGTCAGTAGGCCCCGATCTCCACATGGGGCGGGCCGTCGTGCCAGATGCAGAACACCGAGACCTGTTGCGCTCCCGCGGTGAACTCCACCCGGATCCAGAAGTCCGTCTTCCACACCTGCATCGACCAGCCCGGCTCGGGGGTCGCGGACACCAGCGCCGCGGAGGCCGACCCGAGGTCGAACACCACCCGGCCGCCGTCGGAGTCGTAGCTCTTGATGTGCCCGGGTGAGGGAGAGGGCGAGGCCGGGGAGGGGACCGAGGGGGCGGACGAGGACACCGACGGGGAAGGGGTGGGGTCGGTGACGGCCGTCTCCGGGGCGTCCGAGGTGGGGCTCGGAGCGGGTGTCCCGCTCGCGGTCCCCGCCGGACCGGGCCGCTTCGACGACGACGGCGGCCCGGGTGTCGGGCCCGGTGCCGTGGTGCCCGGTGGTGCGGCGCCGGCCGCCGTGAGGGGCAGGGCGCGCGGCGGGTCGTAGGCGGTGCCCGCCATCACCGTGTGGACGCCCCACCACGACAGGGTGACCGCCGCGCCCGTGGCGAGCGACCATGCCAGTACGGGGACCAGTCCTCTGAGCATCCCGGCCATACTGCCGCACCCGGCGACGGCTGTCTCCCGGGTCGCACAGGATTCCGGGCGCACCCGGTTCCGTCCGCCCCGGCATGGCGTACGGTGCCGCCCATGGCACGTGTGCTCGTGGTCGAGGACGATCACTTCGTACGCTCGGCGCTCATCCGGCAGTTGACGGAGGCCGGGCATGCCGTACGCAGTGCGGGCACCGCGCTCCAGGCGCTGCGCGAGGTCGCCCATGTCCCGTTCGACGTGGTGATCCTCGACCTCGGACTGCCCGATCTGGACGGGTCCGAGGCGCTGAAGATGCTGCGCGGCGTCACCGATGTACCGGTGATCGTCGCCACCGCGCGGGACGAGGAGTCGGAGATCATCCGGCTGCTCGACGCGGGCGCGGACGACTATCTGACCAAGCCGTTCTCGGTCGGGCATCTGTCGGCACGGATCGCGGCGGTGCTGCGCCGCTCCCGCACGGCCACGGCGGCCACCGGGGCTCCGCCGGTTCTCCGGGTCGGCGGCCTCGTGGTCGACCCCCGGCGCCGGCACGCCGAACTCGACGGCAGGCGCCTGGACCTGACGCGACGGGAGTTCGATCTGCTCGCCTATCTGACGGGCCGCCCCGGAGTCGTCGTACCGCGCAGGGAACTGCTCGCCGAGGTGTGGCAGCAGTCCTACGGCGACGACCAGACCATCGACGTCCATCTCTCCTGGCTCAGAAGGAAACTGGGCGAGACCGCGGCCGAACCGCGCTATCTGCACACCCTGAGGGGCGTCGGCGTGAAGCTGGAGCCTCCCGGGACGGATCCCCTGCCGTGAGATGGGCGCTGGTCAAGGTGTCCGTGGCGGTCACCACGATGGTCGTGATCGCCTTCGCGGTCCCGCTGGGTCTGGTCATCCGGGAGATGGCGCGCGACCGCGCCCTGTCGAACGCCGAGCGGCAGGCCGCCGCGATCGCGCCCGCGCTGTCCATCACCACGGAGCGGGGCCAGTTGGAACGGGTCGTCGCCTCCGCGGGCTCCGACGACCGGATCGCCGTGCACATCCCGGGGGGCGACGGCACCGGGGCGGCCGACATCGGCCGGCAGCGCGTCACGGGCGCGGACATCGCGATGACCCGCAGGCTCGGCCGGGCCTCCACCACGGAGGTCCCCGGCGGTTCCGCACTGCTCCAGCCCGTCGCGCTGAGCTCCGGCGCCATCGCCGTGGTCGAGGTGTATGTGCCCGGGGCCGAGGTGAGAAGGGGCGTCGGCACGGCCTGGGCGGTGCTCACCGCGGTCGGCGCCGCCCTGGTCGTCGGGTCGGTGGCGGTCGCCGACCGGCTCGGGGTACGGCTGGTGCGGCCTGCGCGGCGACTGGCGGAGGGCGCGCATCAGCTGGGGGAGGGAAACCTGGGGGCCCGGGTCCCGGAGCAGGGGCCCGCCGAACTGCGGCTGGCGGCAACCGCGTTCAACTCGATGGCCGACCAGGTCGTGCAACTCCTCGCCGCCGAGCGGGAACTGGCGGCGGATCTGTCGCACCGGCTGCGCACCCCGCTGACCGTGCTGCGGCTGAACGCGGCCTCGCTGGGCGACGGCCCGGCCGCCGAACAGACCCGGGCGGCGGTCGCCCAGCTGGAGCGCGAGGTCGACACGATCATCCGCACCGCGCGGGAGGCGAAGCCGGGGACCGCGGCGGCCGGAGCGGGCGGCGGATGCGACGTGGCCGAGGTGGTGCAGGAGCGGATGGGCTTCTGGTCGGCGCTCGCCGAGGACGAGGGACGCACCTGGAGGGTGGCCGGGGTGGAACGTCCGGTGCGGCTGCCGGTGGCCCGCGCCGAACTGGCCGCCTCCCTGGACGCGCTGCTCGGCAATGTCTTCCGGCACACCCCGGAGGGCACCGCGTTCGCGGTCGATGTGCACAACGGCGAGGACGCGGTCATCGTGCTGGTGTCCGACGCCGGGCCCGGCATCCCCGACCCCGAGAAGGCGCTGGCCCGGGGCCGCGGTTCGGGCAGCGACGGCTCGACGGGGCTCGGCCTGGACATCGTGCGCCGGCTCGCGGAGTCGACCGGCGGGGACGTACGGATCGGCTCCTCGGTGCTGGGCGGCGCGGAGGTGCGGCTCCGGTTCCAGCTCGACGGGCGGGCCCCGGTACGGCGGGGCCACCGGGTCCGCCGCCGACGGAGCGGCCCCTGGGACTGGGCGCCCGGCCGTTCCCGGTCCTTGCCCTGAACGCCGCCCCGCCGCCCCGCCGGCGCGTCCAGGGGACCAGGCGTCCAGGGCGGGACCACGCGCCCCGGTCGGCGGCTTGCGTCGTCCCGCAGGCCACGCCCTCTGGCCGGAGCTTCTGCCGCCCGGGTGGGCATGTGTCCTGCCCACCCGGGCGGTACCCCGGACCGCCGGGGCCGCCAGGATCACCGCGGTCACCGCGATCACAAGGATCACGGTGACCGACGGGACTCCCGCGATCCGGCGGGGGCGGCCGGGGGCGCCCGCCCCGGCGCGGCAACGGTGCCGCGCCGGGTGACGTCGGCCCGTCCGTCGAGGAGCGGCGTGCCGCGCCGGGCTTCACCCAGCCGGGGCCCATGCGGGGGAGTCGCACCACCGCCGCGAGGACGACGGGGACTCGGCACAGGCACCGGACGCGGGCCGATCGCCGGGGCGCGACACCTCCCTCCCGTGCCGCGCCCCGGGCGGTCAGTCCTGCACCGGCGGGAGCTCCCCGGTCCGCGCCGCCCCCGCGTACCAGAGCGCGCTGGACTTCGGGGTGCGGGCCAGCGTGGTGTAGTCCACGTACACCGCACCGAACCGCTTCTCATAGCCGTAGGCCCACTCGAAGTTGTCCATCAGGGACCACAGGTAGTAGCCGCGGACGTCCGCGCCGTCCGCGATGGCACGGCGCACCGCCGACAGATGGCCGTGCAGATACGCGATCCGCTCCGGGTCGTGGACGCGGCCCTCGGCATCCGGCTTGTCGTCGTAGGCCGCGCCGTTCTCCGTCACATACAGCGGCAGCCCCGGCGCCTCCCGGTTGTACCGCATGATCAGCTCGTGCAGTCCGGTCGGGTCGATCGTCCAGCCCATCTCGGTGCGGTCGCCCGGCGTCTGGTGGAAGGTGACGTCGTCGGCGCCCGGCCAGGGGGAGTACGAGCTCTCGCCGTGACCGTCCGCCCGGGGGCCGTCGGTGTCCGACGCCGCCGAGACGAGCGCCGGGGTGTAGTAGTTGAGGCCCAGCGCGTCCAGCGGCTGGTGGATCGTCTCCAGGTCGCCGGGCTGCACACAGGACCAGTCCGTGATCGAGGACGTCGCCTCCAACAGCGTCTCCGGGTAGGCCCCGTGCAGCATCGGACCGTGGAAGATCCCGTTCGCCAGGTCGTCGATCTTGCGGGCCGCCGCCAGGTCCGCCGGGTCCTGGCTCACCGTCCGCACCACGGACGAGTTGAGGCTCACCGCCACCGTGTTGCGGGCCGGCATCACGGCCCGCAGCGCGGACGCGCTCAGGCCATGGGCCAGGTTCAGATGGTGGGCCGCGCGCAGCGCCGCCGCCTGGTCCGTACGGCCCGGGGCGTGCACACCGGAGCAGTAGCCCAGGAAGGCGCTGCACCACGGCTCGTTGAGCGTGATCCACTGCTCCACTCGGTCACCCAGGGCCTCGCCCATGATGCCCGCGTACTCGGCGAACCGGAACGCCGTGTCGCGCTCCGTCCAGCCGCCCGCGTCCTCCAGCTCCTGCGGCAGGTCCCAGTGGTAGAGGGTGATCGCCGGCTTGATGCCCTTGGCCAGCAGCTCGTCCACAAGGCGCCGGTAGAAGTCCAGGCCCCGCTGGACGGCGGGCCCCCGGCCGGTGGGCTGCACACGCGACCAGGAGACGGAGAACCGGTAGGCGTTCAGGCTCAGATCCGCCATCATCGCGACGTCGTCGCGATAGCGGTGGTAGTGGTCGACAGCGATGTCACCGGTGTCGCCACCGGCCGTTTTTCCCGGCGTATGGCTGAAGGTGTCCCAGATCGAGGGGGTACGGCCGTCCTCCCGCACCGCCCCCTCGATCTGGTACGCGGAGGTCGCAGCGCCCCAGAGGAAGGCGGGGGGAAAGGTCACCGGGGTAACGGACTCAGTCATGGAAGCGCTCCCATAGGGGGTCGTATGAATCCGACGAGTGGTCGGGGAGGGGGGGGAGGAGAGGGGCCGTGGCGTTGGTGACCCGGCCCCTCGGATCGGAGTGTCGTGGGGATGCGGTGGACCGTCGGGGCGCCCCGGCTCGGAACGCCGGGGACCAGGGCGCCCCGGGCCGGGGGTGATTCCGGCGCGGGGACGTCAGCCCTTGACGGCGCCCTGCATGATGCCGCCCACGATCTGCTTGCCGAAGATCGCGAAGACCAGCAGCAGGGGCAGCGTGCCGAGCAGCGCACCCGCCATGATCAGGGACTGGTCCGGGGTGTAACCGCGGCCCAGGCCCGCGACCGCCACCTGCACGGTCGGATTGCCGTTCTGCGTCAGCACGAGGAACGGCCAGAGGAAGTCGTTCCAGGTCTGGACGAACATCAGCATGCCCAGGACGGCCATCGCGGGGCGGGCGGCCGGGAACACCACGTGCCACACCACGCGCCAGCTGCTCGCGCCGTCCACCCGGGCGGCCTCGATGATCTCGTCCGGCAGCGCCTGGAGCAGGTACTGCCGCATGAAGAACACCCCGAACGCGCTGACCAGCGACGGCAGGATCACCGCCTGAAGCTGGTCGGTCCAGTCGAGCTTGGCGACCATCATGTACAGCGGGATCACGCTGAGCTGGGGCGGGACCATCATGGTGCCGATGACGATCAGCATCAGGGCGCCACGGCCCTTGAACCGCAGCTTGGCGAAGGCGAATCCCGCGATCGTCGAGAGAAAGACGATGGTCGCCGCCGAGACGCCCGCCACGAACGTGGTGTTGAGCAGCGCCTTGCCGAGATTGGCCTCCGTCCAGGCGAGGTCGAGATTGTGGAACAGATTCGAGCCGAACCAGAAGGGCGGGGGTGTCTGCGCCAGCCGGTTGTTGTCGCGCGAGGCGGCGATCGCCGTCCACACCAGGGGGAACAGCGAGCCGAGGGCGAACAGGATCAGGATCGCGTACGCGAGGGGACCGGCGTGCAGTTGCCCGCCGGCGCGCCCTGCCTTGGGCCG
Source organism: Streptomyces nodosus (assembly GCF_008704995.1). Taxonomy (NCBI): domain Bacteria; kingdom Bacillati; phylum Actinomycetota; class Actinomycetes; order Kitasatosporales; family Streptomycetaceae; genus Streptomyces; species Streptomyces nodosus. The sequence continues at coordinate 2,882,771 of NZ_CP023747.1, read as the reverse complement.
GGGTGCGCGCTTCGGCTCCCGCACCGTCTCCTCGGGGTTCGTCAGGGTCGTCGTCACGGCCGGTTCTCCTAACTGCTGGCGCGCAACCGGCGCGAGATGACGTAGTTGACGGCCCCGATCAGGATGAGGATCAGGAACATCGTCCAGGCGATCGCCGAGGCCCGGCCCAGATGCTGGTTCACCCAGCCCTGCTCGTACAGATAGAGACCCAGCGTCTGGAACTGGTGCTCGGCGCCGCCCGACGCGCCCTTGTTCGCGTCGAACATCAGCGCCTCGCCGAAGAGCTGGCTGGCACCGATCGTCGACACCACGCCGGTGAACAGGATCGTCGGCCGCAGCGCGGGGAGCGTGACATGGAGGAACTGCTGCCAGCGGTTGGCGCCGTCCAGGGCCGCCGACTCGTAGAGATCGTGCGGGATGGCCTGCATCGCCGCCAGGTAGATCAGCGCGTTGTAGCCGGTCCAGCGCCAGATGACGATCGACGAGACGGCGATCTGCGACATCCACTTGTCGTTCTGCCAGTCGATGGCGTCGATCCCGAAGAAGTGCAGCGCCCAGTTGATCATCCCGTAGTCGCGCCCGAAGAGCAGCACGAAGACCAGCGAGGCGGCCGCGATCGAGGTCGCGTACGGGGCGAGCATGACGACCCGGTAGAAGGTCGAGGCGCGCAGCTTGTAGTTGAGGATGTGGGCCAGGCCCATCGCCATCAGCAACTGCGGGACGGTCGAGAGGATCCCCATGGTCAGGGTGTTCCGCGCCGCGTTCCAGTAGAACTCGTCGTCGAAGATCCGGGTGAAGTTGTGCAGGCCCGCCCACTGCATGTCGGTGGGCGCGGTCAGTTCCACCGTGTGCAGCGAGGCCCAGGCGGTGTAGACCAGCGGGAACAGGCCGAACGCGAGGAACAGCAGGAAGAACGGGGAGACGAAGGCGTACGGGCTCCAGCGCATGTCCCGCTGCCAGCGGCGGGACAGCCGGGCCCGGCGCCGCCGCTCGTCCTCGGCGGGTCCGGCGTCCTTGCCGGGGCGGCCCGGGGCCGCGCCCCCCGCCTGAGCGGGGAGCGCGGCAGTGTCGTGCCGGGATGTCATACCGGTCACTTCTCGAGGTTGTTGTCGATGGTCTTGGTGGCCGTCTCCCACGCGTCGGCGGCCGACTTGCCCTTGGTCACGAGGATCACGCCGTTGTCGGTCAGACCCTGCTGGATGATCTGGTCCTTCGGGCCGATCGTCTGGACCGGGATGGACTTGGCGGCCTCGGCGAAGACGGTGCCGATCGGGGCCTCACCGGTCATCTCGTTCTTGGCGCCGGTGACTTCGGGCATGGTGTACGCCGACGGCGCGCTCGGGAAGCTGCCCTGGACGCTGAACAGCTTGGCCTGCTGCTCGGGCGCGGTCAGCCAGGCGACCAGCTCGGAGGCCTGCTTCACATGCTTGCCGCTCTTCGGCACGCTCAGGAAGGAGCCGCCCCAGTTGCCGGACTTGGGCGCGACGGCCACGTCCCACTTGCCCGCGGCGTCGGCCTTGGACTTGCCCTTGATGTAGCCGAGCATCCACGGCGGGCAGGCGACCGAGGCGAACTTGGTGTTGGCGATCGTCTGGTCCCAGGTCGGCTGGAACTGGGTCTGCGCGCCGACCAGCCCCTCCTTGGCAGCCTTCGCGGTGAGGTTGAAGGCGTTCTTCACGGCCGGGTTCGTCTTGTAGATGACCTGGCCGGACGAGTCGTAGAACCGGTCCTTCTCGCTGCTGAGGATCGCGTTGAGCAGACCGCCGGGGGAGTCCATGAAGCTGGTGCCCTTCGGCGCCTTCTTCTGGTACTGCTCGCCGACGCTGACGAGCTTGTTCCAGTCACCGGCCCACAGCTTGCCGACCTCGTCGCGGTCGGTGGGCAGACCGGCCTGCTCGAAGAGGTCCTTGCGGTAGCAGATCGCCATCGGGCCGATGTCGGTGCCGAGGCCGACGGTCTGGCCGTCCTTGGTGGTGGCCTGCTCCCACTTCCACTCCACCCAGTTGGCCTTGGACACGCCCGGGGTCTTGGACAGGTCCTCCAGCTTGGCCGCCTGAGTGTCCACGATCTCGGCGATGTTGCCGACCTCGACGGCCTGGACGTCCTGCAGACCGCTGTTGGTGGTGAGGTGGTTGAGCAGCGGGGGGTAGTAGTTCTCGTTCCGCTCGATCACATTCTCAGCGATCTTGATGTCGGGGTGGAGCTTCTCGTACTCGGAGTAGAGTCCGGCCTCCTTGAAGCCCATGGTGCCGAACAGGCCGAGCGTGATCGTGGTCTTGCCCTTGCCGTCCGAGCTCCCGCTGCTCTTCCCACCGCCGTCGTCGGCACAGCCGGCCAGCAGCCCGGCGCTCATCACTGCGACGGCGGTCAGGGCCACCGCTTTGCGGACGGAGTGGGTCCCTCCGTCCCGGCGGAGCCGAGAATGGGGGAGAGTTGCTCGCATGTCGTCCTCCTGTTGCCCTGACGTGCCGACCCCCCGGCCAACTTTCTTCACTGGGCCCGTGGTTCACGCTGCGGCTCGGGCGGGGAACGTGCGGGATATGTATGTGTCAGGTAGCGTGGGAGCGCTCCCACAAGTGATGTGTTGAAGGGTCGTAGGTCCGGGCGGGGGTGTCAAGGGCACGGACAGCGAGAAAAGTCTTCAGTTATCGGCCTGTTAACTAATGCGGCGGACGGTGGCTGGATCCGGTCGGCAACGGGCGAGGTGGCTCGTGTCACTGGGGGCGCCGCTCGGTCCGTCGGACGGCCGGGACCGCAGCGGTGAGATGCATACGGCTGTTAGATTCCAGGCCGGACGCAAGGCGTGCGGTGTGACGGGAGGTGACCATGGCAGGCCACGGTACGCGCGGTCGGAGTGGCCGACGGCCGACCCTGGAGGAGGTCGCCGCGCGGGCGGGTGTCGGCCGCGGCACGGTCTCCCGGGTGATCAACGGCTCGCCCCGGGTCAGCGACGCGACGCGCGCGGCCGTCGAGGCGGCGGTGGCGGAGCTCGGCTATGTGCCGAACACCGCGGCCCGGGCGCTGGCCGCCAACCGTACGAACGCGATCGCCCTGGTCGTTCCGGAACCGGAGACCCGCTTCTTCGCGGAGCCGTACTTCTCCGACATGGTGAAGGGCGTGGGCGCCGAGCTCGCCGACTCGGAGATGCAGCTGCTGCTGATCTTCGCGAGCGGCGACCGGGAGCGGCGCAGGCTGGCCCAGTATCTGGCGGCGCACCGGGTGGACGGGGTGCTGCTGGTCTCGGTGCACGCGGACGACCCGCTGCCCGACCTGCTCGCCCAGCTGGAGATCCCGGCGGTGATCAGCGGCCCCCGCTCGGAGCGGGAGACCCTGCCGTCGGTGGACTCGGACAACTACGGCGGCGGCCGTTCGGCGGTCGAGCACCTGATGTCCCGCGGCTGCGAGCAGATCGCCACGATCACCGGCCGCCTCGATGTGTACGGCGCCCAGCGGCGCGTCGACGCCTACCGTGACACGCTGCGGAACGCGGGCCGGGAGGTGGACGAGGCGCTGATCGCCCCCGGTGACTTCACCGAGGAGGGCGGACGCCGGGCCATGACCGAACTGCTGGCCCGCCGCCCGGGGCTGGACGCGGTGTTCGCCGGGTCGGACGTGATGGCGGCGGGCGCCCGCCAGGTGCTGCGCGAGTCGGGCCGGCGCATCCCCGACGACGTGGCGCTGGTCGGCTTCGACGACTCGGTGATAGCCCGCCATATGGAGCCGCCGCTGACGAGCGTGCGCCAGCCGATGGAGGAGATGGGCCGCGCGATGATCGACCTCCTCCTGGACGAGATCGCGGACCGCCGCCCGCCGGCCTCCCGCACCCTGGAACGCCGCCAGGTGGTCCTGCCGACCCAACTGATGGAACGGGCCTCTTCCTGAGGGGGCGCGCCCCGGGGCACCGAGTGCCCTGACGCCGGGCGGTCCGGCACCGGGCGCTCCGGTCCGGGCGCTCCGGCACCGGGGCTTTGGGCTGGGCGCCCGCGCCCGGCGTGCGGGGGCCGGGTGCTCGGGGCGCGGGCGGCCCGGGGACGCCGACGGCAAGGTCCGCCGCTCCAACCGCAGGGAGCACGCCGCGCTCGATTTTGCGGATGGTGCCCAGGGCCACGCAGGCGGCGTCGGAGAGCTGCTCCTGGGTCATCTTCGGGCGTACGACGCTGCGGTAGTAGGCGATGCGCCTGCCTACGCCGCCATCGGCATGTGCGGGCATCCTGGCTCCAGTTCGGCGCGTCCACTGCGAACGGTATCTTTACGCGCACGCCACGTGCTTACGACCGGTCCCATCGACCCTGACCTATGGGGCTGTTTCACCCGTCAGGCATCCACCACGCCGGTCAGTTCGGCGAGGCCGTCGATTCGCCAGTCGGCCGCCTGCACGACGTCGGGGGTATCCGCCCACAGATGCCCCCATGGGCCGCGGCGGATATGTGCGGCACGCAGTCCCGCAGCCTTCGCGGGGAAGATGTCGTTGGCAGGGTGGTCGCCGATGTAGAGAGTCTCGCTCGGTGCTGCCTGGGCCACCTGCAGTACCTTCTCGAAGAACTCCGGCTGGGGCTTGGCGACTCCCCACTCCCCTGAGGTGACGATGAGGTCTGCGGAGAGGTCCAGACCGCGTAGCAATTCGCCGACCCGAGGCGTCTGATTCCCGGCGATCACCACGCGCACCCCTAGCGTGCGAAGCGCGGAGAGGGCAGAGCGTACATCGTGGTAGAGGTCGCTCTCGTCCAGGTGCTCGCCCTGGCCGGCGGCTTCGCGGGCCTGGTACTCGGCAGCGATATCGACACCCGGTCTGGCAAGCCGGACGGCCTCGGCATTGTCCTGCCCTCGAGCGACGACAGCTCCTACGAGGGCAGACAGGGTGTGCCGGGGGACTCCCAGCCAGTCAGCCCAAGAAGCCCAGTAGCGATCGTCACGGGTGATTGTCTCGCCGACATCGAACACCATGGTCTCAATCACGCCGAAAGCCTAGAACCGTCGCGCTGTCACTTTCCTGGGGGCCTCGGCCTCGATGAGCTGCCGGGTCGTTGGCGCGGGGCGGCATCGGATGCCAAGGGGAGAGCGTGCAGCGACAGTGTGTTCGGCGGGGACAGGACAGCGTTCCGCTCTTCGACGACTTCGCCCGTGAGGCGGCGGGGGTGATGAGAACCTTTGAAACCGCAAGGGCTACCACCGCATCCAGGGGCGTGCACATGACCAGGACCGACATTCGTCCGGTGAAGCTTCCGGACGACAAGCGGCAGGCCGCGAGCCAGGCCCTCACCAAGGTCCGGGCTTATCTGGCAGAGCACCAGGGCGCATCCCAGATCCAGGTCACTGTCCGGGACAGCGGTGATCGTGAACCCTTGACACTCCCACGCGAGGTCGTGGAACTCCTCGCATCACTCCTGGCGCACCTCGGCGCCGGCCGGGCCGTGTCCATCGTTCCGTCCGACGCTGAGCTCACCGCCCAGCAAGCCGCCGACATGCTCAATGTGTCCCTCCCCTTCCTCATCGGCCTCTTGGACGCCGGCGAGATCGGGTGCCGGGCCGTTGGCTCACACCACAGAATCACCGAGTCGTCGCTGCTGGAGTACCAGCGCAGGGACGACCGCCGTCGACGGCGGGTGGCTGACGAGCTCGGCCGGCTCGGCCAGGAGACTGACGCAGGCCAAGTGGACGGACCAGATTCTGGATGAGACCTTCCGGAACCTGAAGAAGCGCCGACCTGGCCCGGATCCGGACGTGCCGTCAGCCGTATCGGTGCGCGGGCTTTCGGCCCGACAAGGCGGTTTGGAGCGGCACTTGCCTGCACAGCCGGAATGTGGAGGAAGACGTGAGCCCGGGCGGTCTGCCGGGCCTTCTCGACTGTCGCGCGGGCCACTGCGCATGAGGCGGGATTGTTCACCCGGTGCCCGAACTCCAGCCGGAAGAGTTCCGCATCGTCGAAAGCCCAGCAGGCCACAGCACGGCAGGCGCGGGAAACCACGCCCCGGCCACGAGCCGCCGCCGTTGTCCGGTAGGACACCCATCTCGTGCCATGGCGCCGGTCCACCCGGCCGACACACGCCTGACCGAGAACGAGGCCTTCGCCATCGACGACGGCGAAGGAATAGGCGGAGTCCGCGGTCCACTGGTCGCCACGAGCCGCTATCCACCGCTCGGCAGCCTCGACGAAATCAACCGGCTCGCTGGACTGGCCACGCATGAGCGGACCGGCGAGGGGGGGGACCTGCAGGAACTTCGTCGGCCCCGTAGTCGCTCGCCGCCACGTTCGGGCGGACACATCAACCTGCCGTCGACCCATCTCGAAATTCCGTCTCAGCGGCTGTAAGGACCAGGGGCCGCTGGACATCTACATGGTTGGAGGGGATGTGGACACACGACATGAGCAAGACTTCACCGCGCTGTACCGCGCGCATCACCCAGCCGTGGAAGCGTACGTACGACGACGTCTGAGCGATGCCGAAGATTGCGATGACGTGGTCGCCGAAGTCTTCCTCACAGCATGGCGTCGGCTTGATGAGATACCACGCGCAGCTGTGTTGCCCTGGCTGTACGCGACAGCTCGCAGGATCCTGGCGAACACGCATCGTGCTGAACGGCGACGTCGGATGCTGGCAGAGACTGCGGCGCAGCAGCGGCAGTGCCTCACACGCGATCCAGCCGAGGACATTGCTGGAGCGCAGGCCGTCGCCATGGCTTTTGACTCGCTGAGTGACAGCGACAAAGAGGTCCTGCGTCTGGCCTTGTGGGAAGAGCTGCCAGCCCGTCATGCGGCCATCGTGATCGGATGCACGACCGCGACGTTCCACGTGCGGCTCCACCGTGCTCGCAGACGGCTACGCGAGCACCTCGATCGCCCCGCCGCCAGCCCGTCCCGGCGGACATCATCGATTCTTGGAGGAGTAGATGCGTGACATCGACCAGGCGTTGCAGCGGCTCAACCCGGTACAGGACGGTGCCTCAGCTGACACCAAGAAGCTGAAGAACATCCTGGCCACGCCACGGCCTGTGGTGTCCGCCACTCGTCCGCGATCGCTGAGGCAATGGTCTATTGCCACGGTGGCTGTCGCAGCTGCTGCGGCAGTGGTCTACACCGTTGTCGACCCCTTCGGGACGTCGGCCCAGCCCGCGCTTGCTGTGACGCCTCAGCCTTTGGCTTATCACTCTGGCAGTCCTTCAGCCGCACAGGTGCTCAAAGACACCGCGTCCCGAGTGGAAGGGCTGCCGGATGATCGCCCGACAGCCTGGAAGACAGAGCATTTTGTTTGGAACGCATGGTCACTCTCGACGCGTGTTGACGGTACGAACGTCACCTCAGCTGTCATCCCTGAGCACAGGGAGACATGGCAGAAGCGTGACGGCTCGGCAAACTGGAAGATCAGCACCCTCCCCCCGGTGTTCCAGAACGAGTCTCAGCGTGAAGCATGGGAGAAGGCCGGCTCAATCGGAGCCGAGTCGGTGGTGTCCCAAGACTCCAGCGGGCCAACTTCTGGGCAGACAGCCACCGAACCGCCGACTACGAAGGCAGGGATGAGGAACTGGCTGGCCAATGGCCGAGATGTAATCACACCAGGACTCCTGTACGAGGTCGTGCCCGAGCGGTTCCAAGATCATGTGTTCTCACCGGCACAGCGTGCTGCGGTGCTTCGGGTCCTAGCAGAGACCGAGGGCGTACGCTACGAGGGCACAGTTCAGGATCGAGCCGGTCGTATCGGGCAGGCGTTCTCCGTTACGGATGCGTCCGGCGGCTTGCCGACCAAACGCGTCCTCATCTTCGACCCGCAGACGGGAGAGCTGCTCGCTGACGAAGAGCAGATTCTCGGTGACACGGGCAAGCTCCAGGTTGCTCCCAACTCCGTGATTGGCTACGTCACGTTCCTGACTTCGGAGCGTCAGCCTTAAACAGGTGGAGCACGGCCGCCAGTACAAACACAGGTCTTTCAGCACTCGGGCCAAACGCCGCGCATACGCAACGCTCCCGCCCTGCGTGGGATTCGGCCGCCCCGCGAGGTCGAGCCTTGCCGATGGCGACGGTCGCGCAGTAGCCGGGCACGTCATCCTCAGGCAGCCCTTCGACCACCGCCTGGACGTCCGGGATGATCGCCTCGATGTGGCCGCACAACAGGCTGGTCAGCATCTCCAGCTCGCTGTCGGCAGGCGCACTCGCGCGGGGAGGCAAGAGACGGCCGACGGTGTCGCGCATCGTCTCGATGTCCGGCCTCACCGTGCCGGTCCAGGCCTGCGCGAGGCCACTCACCGGGTGACCGCCGTCTCGGCGGAACGGTGGAGCGGGCACGCGCACGGCGGATACCCCTGCGCCTCCGGCACCGACCACTTCGCGTACGGAATGCTCGCGACGGTCCCACGATCCTGGGTGATCCCGCCGTCGGCACCCACCTGGTAGACGCGAATCGTCATCTTGACTCTGGGCCTTAAGAGGCCCCTATCGTTCGTCATGTCGGCGCTCCCTCGGCAGCTTTGAGCGTTGGCCGTCCCCGGGGCCGTGTCAGCGGTCGCCGGGGTTCTTCTTCCTGGCAGCCGGGCACAGCACCGCCGCATCCGCAGCGGGCAAGCCCGGCACAAGAAAGAGACTGGACCGGTGGACCGGTCCAGTCAAGCGCCTCGGGTGTGCAACTACCTCATCGGGTACGTCTCGGTCTCCTCGAACACCTCCGACGGCAGCACGCCCTCCTCGCACACCAGCGGACGCCGGCCCTCGTCGTACGCCACATGCACGACCACCGCGACGGCGGCGGGCCGCTCCACACCGAGCAGGCGCGCCTCCTCGCCGGTGGCGAGCCGAACCTTCGTGACGTCCATCCCCTCGACCGGGAACCGGTCCGTCTCACGGCGGACGTAGTGCGTGGTGCCTTCGGAGATCGGGCCCTTCGCGAGCAGACGCGGCGCGACCTTGGCGATCGACGGCGGGAACCACGCCGTCACCAGGCTGTGCGGCGAGCCGTCCTCGAGCAGCACCAGCCGCGCGCGACGCAGCGCCTCGTCTCCCGGCCCGAGCTCCAGCGCGTCAGCGATGTGAGCGGGCGGGACCGTCCAGTCCGGGACTCCCAGCCGCTGGTAAGGGGCCCCGCCGGCCACGCGGCTGGAGCCTGCCCGGCGGCCGCCGGCCGGGCGTGCAACCGGCGTCTCAACGACCGTGAAGCCGGCGCCCTGCCGGGCCACCACCAGGCCATCGGACCGCAGTACGTCATACGCCTTGACCACCGTGGCCCTGGACACACTCCACTGCTCGGCCAGGTCGCGGCCTGATGGCAGCAGGTCGCCGGGGCCGAACTCACCGCCCGCGATGCGGGTACGCAGATCTTCCGCGATCTGCTCGTACTTCAGCAGTGCCATGGGAGTGTTTCCGATCAACTGGACTGGTCCACTGTTCGAGCATCAGAATGCACGCATGACGAGCCCTGAGCTAGCGCCGGAGATCGTGAGGTTCTACTCCGAGACCATTGACGAAGCGGACCGCCTGACAACGACGGCCGACGGCCGTCTGGAGATGGTACGCACCCAGGAACTGCTGCGCCGCCACCTGCCTGCGCCAACCGCACGGATCCTCGATGTCGGCGGCGGCCCCGGCGCCCACGCCCGCTGGCTCGTCGAGGACGGCTACACCGTGCACCTCGTCGACCCGATCCCCCGGCACATCGAGCAGGCCAGACAGATCGGAGCCACAGCCGAGCTCGGAGACGCCCGCCACCTCACCGCGGAGGACGCCTCGTACGATGTGGTGCTCCTACTGGGGCCGCTGTATCACCTGATCGACCGTGCCGACCGTGACCGGGCACTCGCCGAAGCCCTCCGGGTCCTCAGGCCGGGCGGCCTGCTGGCGGCAGCCGGCATCAACCGGTACGCGTCACTGTTCGAGCACTCCGCCTTCGCGCACCTGCATAAACCGTCGCTGCAGAAGAGCATCGGCAGCATCCTCGCCTCGCAGGTCCATGACGGAAAGAAGGCATTCACGGCCGCCTACTTCCACAGCGGCGAGCAGCTGCGCGACGAGGTGGACACGGCCGGATTCACCGCCCCCGAGGTGTACGGCGTCGAAGGCCCTGCGTGGTCGATGCTCGCTGCGGCCGAGCGCACCACCGGAGACGACTTCCGCGATACACCCCTGTTCGAGTCGGCCCTTGTAGCTGCGCGTATGGCCGAGCCCTACCCGGAACTGCTGGCGGCCAGCTCTCATCTCCTGGTGGTCGCCAGCCGCCCGGCGTGACGCATTCTCTACCATCCCGGGAACGACGAAGGGCTGACCTGTTTTCACAGGTCAGCCCTTGATCATTCAGGGTGAGTGACGGGACTCGAACCCGCGGCATCCTGGACCACAACCAGGTGCTCTACCAGCTGAGCTACACCCACCATGACCGGCGGTTCTCGGTGATCCCCGGCGGCCGAGAAAAAGTGTACAGGGTCCGGAGGGGTGCTCGCGCCATCGTTTCTCCGGAGCCCGGGGGCGAGCCCCGGAGAGGGGCTACTTCGAGGACACCACGTGCCGGGCCGCGATGGTGCGGGCCGTGTCCGAGTCGGGGCCCGGCTGCGGCACGAAGATCGCCTCCCGGTAGTAGCGCAACTCCGCGATCGACTCGCGGATGTCGGCCAGCGCCCGGTGGTTCCCGTTCTTCTCGGGGCTGTTGAAGTACGCCCGCGGATACCAGCGCCGGGCCAGCTCCTTGATCGAGCTGACGTCCACGATCCGGTAGTGGAGATAGTCCTCCAGCGTCGGCATGTCGCGGGACAGGAAGCCGCGGTCGGTGCCGACCGAGTTGCCGCACAGCGGGGCCTTGCCCGGATCCTTGACATGCTCCCTTACATAGGCGAGGACCTGCTCCTCGGCGTCGGCCAGCGTCGTGCCGGCCGCCAGTTCCTTGAGCAGTCCCGAGGCGGTGTGCATCTGGCGCACCACCTCCGGCATCGTCTCCAGCGCCGCGTCCGGAGGCCGGATCACGATGTCCACTCCCTCGCCGAGCACATTCAGCTCGGAGTCGGTGACCAGCGCGGCCACCTCGATGAGCGCGTCGTCGGACAGCGAGAGTCCGGTCATCTCGCAGTCGATCCACACCATGCGATCGTTCATGTGTCCCACCTTATGGCCCACCCGGGCCGTACGGACCGCCCGTGCGGACGGGGAAGTGTGGTGCGGGGTGTGCGGAGCGGGCCCCCGAAGCCCGGGGGAACCCGGGCACGGGCCGCCGGCAGGCCAGGTGCGAGGGCCCGTGGTCCAGGAGGCCATGAAATTCGCCACTGCCGCGGGAGCAGGGATCGGTGATCGATGATCGGATCGGGCGAGGGGTGTCGGCCGGTCCCGGGAATGCTCGTGCGGCGCGGGGGTGGAGAGGGGCCGCGGGGGGACCCGTCGCGCCGAGCGGCAGGGCGGGACACCCGGGAAACAGGGTGGGGCCGGGTGTGCAGGGACCGGTCCCGGGCCGGGGAAGGAGAGAGGGGAGCGGCTCCGGGTGCTTCGGGAGCGGGGCGGGCCGGGGCCGGTGGGGGCCGCGGTGGTGGTGACCGCGGAGCCCACCGGCCCGTGACCCTACGGTGCGCTGCGCTGGCCGGGCAGGCCGGGGCGGCTGGTCGCGTACAGTTCCGGTACGTGCTTGCCGTGGTCCGTGGTCAGGGACGCGGCCGTGCCGAGCGCGGTCGCCGTGCGGCGGGTCTGCAGGGGGACCTGGGCCGTATCCTGCGGGACCGGCTGCACCGTGGGCACCGGGGTGCCGTCCGTGTCCCCCGGCCGGTCGCTTCCCGGCCGGCGTGCCCGGTAAGCGGCCCGGTACGCGGCCGGCGAGGAGCCGAGCTGACGGCGGAAGTGCCCGCGCAGCGCCACCGGGGAGCGGAAGCCGCAGCGTCCGGCGACCTCGTCCACCGAGTAGTCGGAGGTCTCCAGGAGCCGCTGCGCCTGCAGCACCCGCTGGGTGATCAGCCACTGCAGCGGCGCGCTGCCGGTGAGCGACCGGAAGCGCCGGTCGAACGTCCGTCGGCTCATGTACGCCCGCGCCGCCAGCGTCTCCACATCGAACTGCTCGTGAAGGTGCTCCAGCGCCCAGGCGACGACCTCCGCGAGCGGGTCGGCGCCGATCTCCTCAGGTAAAGACCGGTCGAGGTAGCGCTCCTGGCCTCCGGTGCGGCGCGGCGGGACCACCAGCCGGCGGGCGAGCGCCCCGGCCGCCTCGTTGCCGTGGTCGGTGCGCACGATATGGAGGCAGAGGTCGATGCCGGCCGCTGTGCCGGCCGACGTCAGCACGTCTCCGTCGTCCACGAACAGCTCGCGCGGATCGACATGCACCGACGGATAGCGCTTGGCCAGGGTCGGCGCGTACATCCAGTGCGTGGTGGCCGGCCGTCCGTCCAGCAGTCCGGCGGCGGCCAGTACGAAGGCGCCGGTGCACAACCCCACGATGCGGGCGCCTTCTTCATGCGCCCGGCGCAGTGCGTCGAGCGCCTCCTGCGGCGGCGGCGCGGTGATCGACCGCCAGGCCGGCACGACGACGGTGCCCGCCCGTGAGACGGCCTCCAGGCCGAACGGCGCGCTGAGTTCCAGGCCCCCTGTGGTCCGCAGCGGGCCTTCCTCGCCGGCGGCCACCAGCAGTCGGTAGCGCGGCACTCCGGCGTCCTGGCGGTCAACCCCGAACACCGACAGCGGTATGGAACTCTCGAAAATGGGGCCGCCGCTGAACAGCAGCACCGCGACGATCTCCTTGCGGCGTCGCCCGGACAGTTTCCGGGCCGCTCCGTCCGGCGTGGCGGTGGAGTCGTGGCTCATCCTGCTAAGCCCCCCTCGGTGGTCGCGGCTCCTCGGTTGTGTCGCTCCTGCACGTTTCCCCTCGGTCCTGCACGAGTCCCCCGCCGTAGACAGTCATGATCGAATCTACTGTGTCCCGTGGTGCCGGGGTGACCAGTTCGCCATCCGGCACATTGTCGACAAGGCAACTTGGCGTGAAGCATTCGATCACGAAGCGTTGCACTCGTGGGCCGTACAGGGAAGTGCGCCTCGTCCGGGTGGCCAATCCGCATAGGGTACGCGGGCCCCTCGGAGGGCTTTCGGCCCAGGTCGAACGGGGGGTGGGGGCCCGTGGGGACCGGGGATGCGGGGGGTTGAGAAGTTGGCTGAAAAGAGGCGGGGGCGTGCGCGGAAACCGGTCAGCGGACCGGAGCGTTCCCCTCGGCCCGACGCCCGCCCCTGTGCGCCCCCGTGGGGTCGGTCCAGCCGTGCGGCCGGCGGTAGGTGACGTGCCCCACGGTCCCCGGTGTTCCGCCCCCGAGCGGTTCGACCCTCCGCACTCCACTTCCCGGCTCCGCGCGCCTGAGGGGAGCCTCCCCTCGCGGGGCGTCCCTCAGTGCTGCGGCTCTCAGTTGTGCCGCGCCCCGCTCGGACTGCCGCAGCAGCGCGCGGCACCCGGCGGTGACGCTGGACAGACCCAGCGTGGCGCTGATCGCACCGGCCCACGAGGTGCCGTACCAGACCAGGACCAGCGGGACCAGGGCACAGCAGAAGGCCGCCCAGCCGACCACCTGACGCGCGGTGTCCTGCTCGGGGGACGGCTGCGGGTCGGTGTGGGGTCCGGACACGGTGTGCTCCCTACGGCGACGGGTCACCGGACTCAACGCGGGCCACGGCCGGGGGTCACTGCCGCGCTCCGCGGCGGTCGGTGCGAGGGGGAGCACGGTTCCGGGGCGGCGGCCGAAGCAGGGCGCGCGGTTCCTGGGATGGCGCCGGAGGCGGGGGCGTACCGTTGCGCGGGCGGCGCCCGGCGCGGAGTGTACGGTTCCGGGGCGGCGCCCGGCGCGGAACGCCGGCGGTTCCCGGCCACCCCCGAAGAAACCGGCTGTACGAGACGGCAGCCATTGCGCTGCGGGCGTCCCTCGTGCATGCTCCCTGAAACCCCCCGCGCCGGGGGGCCGTATCGAGAGTGAAGCCGAGAGCCCGGGACAGTGCGCGGGATCTGAGATCGAGGAGGCGTGCCGCCGTACCCTTGAGGGTATGGGGTTGGGAAGATGATTCCCGGACACAGCTCCGACACGCACTGTCGTCCCACCCACGAGGATCACAACGCCGAGACACCCATGGCCGGTCACGAATTCTTCGATCCCCCGGACCGCAAGCGCCCCGTCGCCGATCCCACGGCGGCCGAGCCCTTGGCGGCGGAAGAGTCCCGCCCGTCCTGCGACCCCGCCTTCAAACATGGTGTGGTGGTCGGCTTCGACGGCTCCACCTCCAGCGAGCGCGCCCTGGCGTATGCGATCGGCATGGCCTATCGCTCCCACGCGGGTCTGATCATCGTCCATGTCGCCAACCGGCTGCCCACCACGGTGTGGGCCGGGTGTGAGCCCCCGGTCTTCGTGGATGTGCCGGACCACCGTACCGAGGTCCTCGGTCTCGAACTCGCCTGTGCGGAGCATCTCTCCGAGGTGCCCTGGATCCTGGTGGAGCGGGGCGGCGACATCTGCCATGAACTCGAGGAGGTCGGGCGGGAGTACGCGGCGGACGCCATCGTCGTCGGCTCCACGCACGGCCTCGTCGGCCGTATCTTCGGCTCGGTGGCCGGCCGCCTCACCAAGCGGGCCCAGCGCCCCGTGATCGTCATCCCCTGAAGCACCGGGCCCCGCAGGGCCGTCACGGGATCCGAAGCGCCGTATGTCTCACCCGTGTGCGAAGGCCGGGCGATGCGCGCACCCGGATACGAGCGCCGTATGCCGTACCTGTGCGAGCGCCGGGTGGTGCGAGACGTCGCCGCAACCTTCCCGTCACCGTCGCGCAACCCGGTGTCGATCCGGGCGAGATGACCGGCGGGCGGTGTCAACTCCCTTCGGAATTCGGGCGAATCTACTCCCGCGTAGAGGTGTTTGTGCCCTTGTGAAGGGCATATACCGGTCACCGCACCCCCGTATGTGCAGGACAGAAGGGAGCCCGCCGTGAACAACGACGTCTCTGCGGGAAGCACCACCTCGATCGTCGGCCGGCTCGCGCTGGGTATCACGCTGCTGGCCTTCGGACTCGGAACCACCAAGGTGATCGACGGCGTGACGACGGCCGACGCCGTGTCACTGGCCCACTATGTCGGCGGCGTGGCCCTGTTCCTCGCGGGCCTGCTCGCCCTGCGCGACCGCGACACCGCCACCGGTACGGCCTTCACGGCGCTCGGCGCCCTGTGGTTCACCTGGGCCGTCACGGCGGGCAGTCAGATGTCCGACAACGCTGCCGGACTCTTCCTCCTGCTGTTCGCCCTGGTCGCGCTGACCTTGGCGGTGGGCGCCGGCGGCGGCGTTCTCGACCAGGGCACCTATGGGCTGTTCTTCGTCTCGCTGCTGCTGCTCGCCGTGGCGCGCTTCGCGGACAGCGACGCCCTGGGCAAGGCCGGCGGCTGGTTCGCGGTCGTCGCGGGCGTGCTCGCCTGGTACGCGGCGACGGCGGTCCTGGCGAAGTGGCCCACCGTCCTGCCGCGACGCGCTGCCGGCCGCGGAGTGACGGCCGCCGGCTGAGGCAGTGCCGGGCCGGGGAGCCCACCCGTTCGAGAGGCGGCGGGAGCGGGAGGGCGTCAGCCCCGGCCCACGAAAGAGCGGCCCCCTGTGCTGTCGGAAGCACAGGGGGCCGCTCACATCCGGTCAGGAGAAGGGGAGTTGCTACTCCACCGTCACCGACTTGGCGAGGTTGCGCGGCTTGTCGATGTCCCGGCCCAGCGCCAGGGCCGTGTGGTAGGCGAGGAGTTGCAGCGGAATGCCCATCAGGATCGGGTCCAGCTCGTCCTCGTTCTTCGGGACGATCACCGTGTGGTCGGCCTTCTCCTGCTCCCGGTGGGCCACCGCGAGGATCTGGCCGCTGCGGGCCTTGATCTCCTCCATGGCCGCACGGTTCTTCTCCAGCAGGTCGTCGTCGGGCACGATCGCCACCGTCGGGAGCGCGGGCTCGATCAGCGCCAGCGGGCCGTGCTTCAGCTCGGAGGCCGGGTAGGCCTCGGCGTGGATGTAGGAGACCTCCTTGAGCTTCAGCGAGGCCTCGCGGGCCACCGGATAGCCCCGCACCCGTCCGATGAAGAGCATCGAGCGGGCGTCCGCGAACTGCTCCGCCAGCTTCTTGATCTCCGCCTCCTGCTCCAGGATCTCGGAGATCTGCCCGGGCAGCCTGCGCAGGCCCTCGATGATCCGTCGGCCGTCACGCACCGAGAGATCGCGGGTGCGGCCCAGGTGCAGCGCGAGCAGCGCGAAGGCGACGGTGGTGTTGGTGAAGCACTTGGTGGACACCACACAGACCTCGGGCCCGGCGTGGACGTACATTCCGCCGTCCGCCTCACGCGCGATCGCGGAACCGACCACATTGACGATGCCCAGCACCCGTGCGCCCTTGCGCTTGAGCTCCTGGACGGCGGCCAGCACGTCATAGGTCTCGCCGGACTGGGAGACCGCCACATACAGGGTGTCCGGGTCCACGACCGCGTTGCGGTAGCGGAACTCCGAGGCCGGCTCGGCGTCCGCCGGGATGCGGGCCAGCTCCTCGATCATCTGGGCGCCGATCATGCCCGCGTGGTACGAGGTGCCGCAGCCGAGGATCTTCACCCGGCGCACCGCACGCGCCTCCCGGGCGTCCAGGTTGAGCCCGCCCAGGTGCACGGTGGAGAACCGGTCGTCGATCCGGCCGCGCAGCACACGGTCCACGGCGTCGGCCTGCTCGTGGATCTCCTTGTGCATATAGGTGTCGTGGCCGCCCATGTCGTACGACTCGGCCTCCCACTCCACGGTGGTGGGCTCGGCCGTGGTGCGGGTGCCCTCGGTGGTGTAGGTGCGGAAGTCGTCGGCCTTGAGGGTGGCCATCTCGCCGTCGTCCAGGGTGACTATCTGGCGGGTGTGGGTGACCAGCGCGGCGACGTCCGAGGCGACGAACATCTCCTTCTCGCCGATGCCGAGGACGACGGGGGAGCCGTTGCGGGCCACCACGATGCGGTCCGGGAAGTCGGCGTGCATCACGGCGATGCCGTAGGTGCCCTCGACGACCCGCAGCGCCTGGCGGACCTTCTCCTCCAGGGTCTCGGCCTGGGAGCGGGCGATGAGATGGGTGAGGACCTCGGTGTCGGTCTCGGAGAGGAACTCGACGCCGTCCGCCTCCAGCTTCTTCCGCAGGTCGGAGGCGTTGTCGATGATGCCGTTGTGGACGACGGCGACCGTGTGGTCGGCCGACATGTGCGGGTGGGCGTTCACGTCGGAGGGGGCGCCATGGGTGGCCCAGCGGGTGTGGGCGATACCGGTGGTGCCCTTGAAGCGCGCGGGGACCTTGGCCTCCAGGTCACGGACCCGGCCCTTGGCCTTGACCATCTTCAGGCCGGCGGACTTCGGCGAGGTGACGACTATGCCCGCCGAGTCGTAGCCGCGGTACTCCAGCCGCTGGAGGCCCTCCAGCAGCAGCGGGGCCACATCGCGCTTACCGATGTATCCGACGATTCCGCACATATGAATCCTTGAGTCCCTTGGTGTAGCTGATTTCGCTGTTTCTGCCGTTTGTGCTGTTTCTGCTTTTCCGCGCGAGGGTGGGGGCGTCCGTACGGCGGCTCAGCCGTAGACGATGCGGCGCAGTTGCCGGAGTGTGAGCCCGGGCGGCGCGACCGCGCGGTACTTCAGGTCCGCCTCGATCCGCTCGAAGATCGACGCGTTCACCAGGCCCTGGGCCTGGAGTTCACGGTGGCGGCGACGGACGAACTCCTCGGTCGTCTCGTCGAAATAGGCGAGCACGTCCTGGACCACGCGCAGCGCCTCGCCCCGGTTGAGGGGGGTGGACCGCGTCAAATGATCAACAAGTTCGTCGTGCACCCGGTAGATCCTGGGGTACGGGGGCCGAAATCGCAAGAATCCTGCCCGGTTTCGGGCAGTGGGCCGTGGGATCCTTCTCCGGTTCCCATCAGTGGCCGCCCCTTTCGTGTGCTGCGTCACATTCCGGTGGGTCGGGACGCGTCACCCGGGGGATTTCCGTGAACAGGGGGTTGCCCTTCCCGCGGTGCGAGAAGGTGGTCCCTACCCCATCGGGTCCGGGCCGGACGAGCCCGTGAACGCTCGTGGAAGGGAGCGCATGTGAGACAGCACCACAGAACGCCCCGCCTCCTCGGCACGCTGCTGCTGGTGGCGGCGGCCGGGCTCTCCGTCGGCTTCGGCGCGGCGGCACCCGCCGCGGCCGACCGCACCGCCGTCCCGCTCGGCCGGGTGATCCCGGCCCCCGCAACGGTCGAGCCCGGGGGAGCCCCGTACCGGATCACCCGAGGAACACATATCCGGGTGGACGAGGCGCGCGCGGCCCGTGAGGTCGGCGAGTACCTCGCGGACGTCCTGCGGCCCTCGACCGGCTATCCGCTGCCGGTCACCACGCACGGCGACGGCGGCATCCGGCTCCGCCTGGGCGACGGCCCCTTCGGCGAGGAGGGCTATCGCCTCGACAGCGGGTCCCGGGGCGTCACCATCACCGCCCGGAAGGCCGCCGGTCTCTTCCACGGCGTACAGACCCTGCGCCAGTTGCTGCCCGCGGCCGTCGAGCGCAGGACCGTGCAGTCCGGCCCCTGGACGGTCGCCGGGGGCACCATCAAGGACACCCCGCGCTACGCCTACCGGGGCGCCATGCTCGATGTCTCCCGCCACTTCTTCGGCGTGGCCCAGGTCAAGCGCTATATCGACCAGTTGGCCCTCTACAAGATCAACACCCTGCATCTGCATCTGAGCGACGACCAGGGGTGGCGCATCGCCGTCGACTCCTGGCCGCGGCTTGCGACCCACGGCGGTGCCGGCGAGGTCGGCGGCGGTCCGGGCGGCTTCTACACCAAGGCCCAGTACCAGGAGATCGTCCGCTATGCCGCCTCCCGCCATCTGGAGGTCGTCCCCGAGCTGGACATGCCGGGACACACCAATGCGGCCCTCTCCTCCTACGCCGAACTGAACTGCGACGGCGTCGCGCCCCCGCCCTACACCGGCACCGAGGTCGGCTTCAGCTCGCTGTGCGTGTCCAAGCAGCTGACGTACGACTTCGTGGACGACGTCATCCGCGAACTGGCGGCGATCACACCGGGCCGCTATCTCCACATCGGCGGCGACGAGGCGCACTCCACCAGCCATGAGGACTATGTGACGTTCATGGACCGGGTGCAGCCCCTCGTCGCCAAGTACGGCAAGACGGTGATCGGCTGGCACCAGCTGACCGGCGCCACACCGGTCAAGGGCGCGCTCGCCCAGTACTGGGGCCTGGACTCCACCGGCGCCGCCGAGAAGGCCCAGGTCGCCCGGGCCGCGCAGAACGGCACCGGGCTGATCCTGTCCCCGGCCGACCGGGTGTACCTGGACATGAAGTACACCGCGGACACCCCGCTGGGGCTCGCCTGGGCGGGCTATGTCGAGGTGCGGCGGTCCTACGACTGGGACCCGGGCAGCTATCTCCCGGGGGCGCCCGCCTCCGCGGTCCGGGGTGTGGAGGCCCCGCTGTGGTCGGAGACCCTCAGCACCTCGGCCCAGCTGGAGCAGATGGCCTTCCCGAGACTGCCGGGCGCCGCCGAACTCGGCTGGTCGCCCGCCGCCACACACGACTGGGACACCTACAAGGTGCGGCTCGCGGCGCAGGGCCCGCGCTGGGAGGCGCTGGGCATCGACTACTACCGCTCGCCCCAGGTGCCCTGGCCCGCACGGTAGTTGCCGGTACGCCGACGGGCACCCCGGAGGACCGTACTCCGGGGTGCCCGCCTGTATGCGGGGGACGCTACCGTCCCGCGATCGGGTTCCTCAGGGTCCCCACCAGCTGCAACGCCCCCGAAGGGTCCGCCAGGTCCACCATCTGCCGGTTGTCGCGCAGCTGGAGCCGGTTGAGACAGGACAGCGCGAACTCCGGCGCGAACATGTCGTACCGCCGGAACCGCTCGGCGAGCTGCGGATGGGCGTCCTGGTACGCGTGCACCACCTCGGCGACCGTCCGCCAGAAGTCGTCCTCCGTCAGCACGCCCTCGTCGGCGAGGTGTGCCGCGACGAAGCGGAAGAAGCAGTCGAAGACATCCGTGAAGATGGACAGGAGCTTCTTGTCGTCCGGGACCTCGACCCTGATCCGGGCGACCTCCGGGGGCAGCGCCGCGTCCGGGTCCATCACCGCGATCTCCTCGGCGATGTCCTTGAAGATCGCACGCTGCACGGCACCGTCCTTCAGGACGAGGATGACGTTCTCGCCGTGCGGCATGAAGACCAGGTCATAGGCGTAGAAGCTGTGCAGCAGCGGGGTGAGATACGCCCGCAGATAGCCGCGCAGCCACTCGGCCGGGGCCAGCCCCGACCGCCGGATCAGCGCGCCCGCGAAGGAGGCGCCCTGCTGGTCGACATGGGCGAGGGAGGCCATGGTCGCCAGGGTCTCGCCCTCCTGGAGCGAGGGCACCGGGCTCTCCCGCCACAGCGCGGCGAGCATCTTGCGGTAGGGGGAGTAGCGGTCGGTGGCGGCCTCGTACTCCAGATGCCGGTAGCCGACGGCGGCGCACTCCCGGATGATCGTGAGGCCGGTCGACTTCAGCACCGGATCGTTCTCGATCAGCTGGGCCAGCCAGTCGTTGATCGCCGGGGTCGCCTCCATATAGGCGGCCGAGAGCCCGCGCATGAACCCCATGTTGAGCACGGACAGGGCCGTCTTCACATAGTGCTTCCCGGGATGGCTGCCGTTGAAGAAGGTCCGTATGGACTGCTGGGCCAGATACTCGTCGTCGCCCTCACCGAGGCACACCAGGTGCTGCCGGGCGACCTCGGCGGCGAAGGTGACGGACAGCTTGTTCCACCACTGCCAGGGGTGGACGGGGATGAGCAGATAGTCCTCGGGGTCGAGGCCCCGTTCGGTCAGCCGGCGGTGGAAGCGCCCGACCGTGGTCTCGCCCAGCTCCTCCCGGACGAAGGACTCGTACCGGATCCCGGCCCCGGCCGTGAACGCCGCCCGGGAGCGGTGCGCGGCCAGCCAGACCAGCCGGACCGGGCGCCCCGCCTCGGGCGCGTAGGCCAGATACTCCTGGACGCCGAAGCCGAGCCGCCCGTTGTTGGCGACGAAGCAGGGGTGGCCCTCGGTCATCCCCGCCTCGATGCCCTGGAAGCCGCGCCCGGCCAGCTCGGCGGAGGTGACCTCCGGCTTGGTGAGCTTGTAGCAGGTGCTGGAGAGGGTGGAGGAGATCTCCTCCAGATAGACCGGGAGCACCTCGTCGCTCAGACCGAGGGAGTTCTTCAGCTCGATGAAGAAGTCCAGTGCGGAGAGCGGGAGTTCCACCCCTTCGCGGCGACGGGTGATCGAGTCGGCCTCGACCCCCCAGTGGTCCAGGCCGCGGAGCGTGGCGGTGAAGCGGTAGTGCGTGAGTCCGTCGTCGCTGCGGACCACATAGGTGTCCTCCGCGCCGGCCTCAGGCTCGGGGGTGATCAGCCGTTCATGGGCGAACTCGGCGAGGGCCTTGCGGACCAGCAGGCGCTCGGCACGCTCCCAGCGCTCGGGGGAGAGATGGGAGACCGCCTCGGCGGAGGTCGTGCCGTAGGTCATGCCGCCACCGCCTTCTCGAACTGCTCCCGCGTGCAGAAGCTGAGCAGCGCCGTCTTCTCCGGCTTCGGTATCTCTCGCTCGGGCACGAATCCGACGGTGGCGTTCAGGGCGTGCACCGCGGTGTTGCGGACATCGGGTTCCACGACGACACGGGCGGTCGTCGGGTCCTCGAACAGGTGCCGCATCACGGCCCTGATCACGGCCCGGGTGAAGCCGTGCACGGGGGTCTCGGCCGGTGCGACCAGGAAGTGCATGCCCACATCGCCGGGCCGGGGCTCGTAGAGGCCGACCAGTTCACGGTGGGCCGGGTCGTACCGCTCCAGCAGGAAGGCGGGTTCGCCGTCGTGCAGACCCAGCAGCGCGTGCTGGTGCTCGTCGGCCTCGATCTCGGCGTAGGCGCGCCGGACGTCCTGGACATCGGCGTCCTGCATCATCCAGAACGCCGCCTTGGGGTGGGTGACCCAGCCGTGCAGCAGTTCGGCGTCCCGGAGCGGGTCGAGGGGACGGAAGGTGAGGGTGCCGAGGGCACGGGTGGCGGTGCTCATGCGGCGAACTCCTGGAAGGCGATGGTCTTCTCGACGGGGTAGTACTCGCTGCCCAGCAGTTCCCGGATGATGCAGGCGTTGCGGTAGGGGCCCATGCCGAGGTCGGGGCTGGTGATGCTGTGGGTGTGGACGCCCCCGTTCTGGAGGAAGACGCCCCGGCCGGTGGTGTCGATGGAGTAGTTGCGGGCCACGTCGAAGTTGCCGTGCCCGTCGTAGCGCAGCCGGTCGCGGACCGGGGCGAGGAACTCCGGTTCGGTGTACCGGTAGCCGGTCGCGAGGATCAGCGCCTGGGAGCGCAGCTCGTAGTCCCTGCCCTGCTCCTCCTGGCGGAAGCCGAGGGTGTAGCCGCCGTCCTCGTGACGGGCGCTGGTGAGCGCGGAGTTGGTGAGCAGCCGGGTGGGGACCGGACCGTCCAGGTTCTTCTGGTACAGCAGGTCGAAGATCTCGTTGATCAGATCGCCGTCGATGCCCTTGAACAGGCCCTTCTGCTGCTCGGTGAGGCGGTAGCGGGTCCCCTCGGGCAGCGCGTGGAAGTAGTCGATGTACTCGGGGGAGGTCATCTCCAGCGTGAGCTTGGTGTACTCCAGCGGGAAGAAGCGCGGGGAGCGGGTGACCCAGTTCAGCCGGTAGCCGTGGACGTCGATCTCGCTCAGCAGGTCCTGGTAGATCTCGGCGGCGGACTGCCCGCTGCCGACCAGGGTGATCGACTCCTTGGCCTGGAGCGCGTGCTTGTGGTCCAGATAGCGGGAGGTGTGGACGACATCGCCCGCGAGACCCCGGCAGGGCTCCGGGATGTGCGGGGAGGTGCCGGTGCCGAGGACCAGACGGCGGGCCCGGTAGGCGTCCCCGTCCCCGGTCCGTACGACATAGACGTCGTCCGTGTCCTGGTACGTCACCTCGGTGACGGTGGTGCCGAAGCGGACGCTGCTCAGCCGGGAGGCGGCCCAGCGGCAGTAGTCGTCGTACTCCACCCGGAGCGGGTAGAAGTTCTCCCGGATGTAGAACGAGTACAGCCTGCCCTGCTCCTTGAGGTAGTTGAGGAAGGAGTAGGGGGAGGTGGGGTCGGCCAGGGTGACCAGGTCCGACATGAACGGGGTCTGCAGATGCGCCCCGTCCAGGAACATCCCGGAGTGCCACTCGAAGTTCGGCTTCGACTCCAGGAACACGGCGTCGAGTTCGGCGATCGGCTCGGTGAGGCAGGCGAGCCCGAGGTTGAAGGGGCCGAGCCCGATCCCCACCAGGTCGTGGATGCGGTCAGGGGCTTCAGCAAGCGCGGTCAAGGGAGTCTCCCAGGTACTGCTCGGCGTGGCCGGCGATCAGATCGAGCACGGCGGTGATGTCCTGCGCCGTGGTCTCGGGGTTGAGGAGGGTGAACTTCAGATAGTGGCGGCCGGAGACCTTGGTGCCCGCGACCACGGCGTCGCCGGAGGCGAACAGGGCCTTGCGGGCGTACAGGTTGGCCCGGTCGATCTCGGCCGGGTCGGTGACGGCGGCCGGGATGTAACGGAAGACGAGGGTGGAGAGCTGCGGTTCGACGACCACGTCGAAGCGGGGATCGGCGGCCAGCAATTGCCAGCCCTGGTGCGCCAGGTCGCAGACCTCGTCGAAGAGCTGTCCGATGCCGTCGGCGCCCATCACGCGCAGGGTCATCCACAGTTTGAGGGCGTCGAAGCGGCGAGTGGTCTGGAGGGACTTGTCGACCTGGTTGGGGATACGTTCCTGCACCATGCGGCGCGGGTTGAGGTAGTCCGCGTGATAGGTCGCATGCCGCAGCGTGGCGGCGTCCCGGACCAGCACGGCGGAGGAACTCACCGGCTGGAAGAAGGACTTGTGGTAGTCGACGGTGACCGAGTCGGCGTGCTCGATCCCGGCCAGCAGCTCGCGGCGGCGCGGGGAGACCAGCAGCCCGCAGCCGTAGGCCGCGTCCACATGCAGCCAGGCGCCGTAGCGAGCGCACAGCTCGGCGATGCCGGGCAGCGGATCGATGGAGCCGAAGTCGGTGCTGCCCGCGGTGGCGACCACGGCCATGGGGGTCAGCCCGTCCTGGACGCAGCGCTCCAGCTCATGGGCGAGGGCGACGGTTCCCATCCGCTTGTCCTGGCCGACGGGGACGGAGACCACCGAGTCGGCGCTCAGACCGAGCAGTTTCGCGGCCTTCCGCACGCTGAAATGGCTCACCTCGGAGGCGAAGATCCGCAGTTCGGCGAGGCTCTCGCACTTGGCCTCCTCCCGCGCCAGCAGCAGCGCCTGGAGGTTGGACTGGGTGCCGCCGCTGGTGAACACGCCGTCGGCGGCGGGGCCGAGGCCGATGCGTCCGGCGGTCCAGTCGATGAGCTTGCGCTCGATGAGGGTGCCGCCGGCCGACTGGTCCCAGGTGTCGAGGGAGGAGTTGACGGCGGACAGCACGGCCTCGCCGAGGACGGCCGGGATGACCACCGGGCAGTTGAGGTGGGCCAGATAGCGCGGGTGGTGGAAGTAGACCGCGTCGCGCAGATAGACCTCCTCCAGCTCGTCCAGGACGGCGGTGGTGTCGTGCAGCGGGCGGTCCAGGTCGATCCGCTCGACGCGGGGGGCCAGGGCGTCGACCGTGATGCCGGTGAACGGGCGCCCGGTGGTGGCGAGTTGTGCGGCCACCCGCTCTACTCCTTCGGTCACGGAGCGGCGGTAATGCTCCGCGGTGAGGTCATTGAGCAGGTGCGAGCGCATGGGGGGTCCTCCGGTGGGGCGGGTCCGCGCGGGACATGAAGAGAGACGGGATCGCCGTTCGAACTTAGGTTAGCCTAACCTAAGTCGAGGCGGGTCTTGATCACGTCCCCGCGGGCATGGCCTCCCTCACTCCCGTTCGCGCAGCTGCTCCTCGCTGAGTCCGCGCCGCCAGTAGCCGACAAAGGTGACCCGCCGGCGGTCGATACCGCGCTCGCCGACGACATGCCGGCGCAGCTCCTTCACCCGGCCCGACTCGCCGGCCAGCCAGACGTACGGGGCCCGCGCCGCCGGGAGTTCGGCGTTCCGCAGCGCGGCCAGGGCCGTGGGGGACCCTTCGCCCGGCACCAGCCAGGTGATCTCGGCGTCGGCCTCGGTCACCAGGTCCTGGACGTCATCGGTGTGGCCGGCCTCCAGCCAGACCCGGGCGCGGGTGCCCGCGGGCAGTCGTTCGAGGATCGCGGAGGCGGCGGGTACGGCGGTTTCGTCGGCCCAGATCACCACCAGATCGGTGTCCTCGGGCGGGCGGAAGCGGATCGCCCGGTTGTCCCGGACCGCGGGGCCCAGCAAGGCCACGCGGTCACCGGCGGCGGCCCGGGAGGCCCAGCGGGAGGCGGGACCCGCGGGCGCGGCGGCACCCGGCTCCACACCGTGCAGCACAAAGTCGATGTCGATCTCGTCGGGGTCGCGCCGCAGCGCCCGCAGGGTGTACGAGCGCATCACCGCCCGTACGTCGTCGGGGAGTTCGCGCCAGCCCTGCCACCAGGCATCGCCCAGCTCGACGGGAACGGCCGGCTCGCTCTGGCCGGGATGCGGCAGAAAGAGCGACAGGCTCTGGTCGTGCCCGTCGGAGCGGAACGCCCGCAGATCGTCCCCCGCGAAGCTGACCCGGACGACGGACGGGCCGAGCCGCCTCGTCCGCACGACCTGGAGGGAGAAGAAGCGGAACGGGGCGGCCACGGCCGTCGTCATATGTGCTCCCGAGTCATCGTCAGGGGGCGGATTGTGTGTGTGGGGGGGGGCGTGCCGGGGGGGTGTGGGCCCCGGGGGTGTCAGCTGACCTTCTTCGCCTTCTCGATCGCCTCGGCGAGGTTCTCGAGCAGCGGGGCGCACTTGTCGTACGACAGGATGGGCTCGGCGTCGCGGGGGATGACCTGGCCCGCCTTGACCGCGGGGAGCTTCTTCCAGGTCGCCTCGGTGATGTCGGCGGGCTGGACGGCCGAGGAGCGGTTGTCCATCATGATGACGTCGGCCTGGTACTTGTCGACGTTCTCCCAGCTCAGGTTCTCGAACCAGCCGCCGCTCGCCTTGAGGGCGGAGGCGGAGGGCTCGACGAAGTTCACCCCGAGTGCCTTGAAGTACTCCAGGTCGACGGACAGGTTGGAGCCGGAGACATAGAAGATGTCCTGGCTCGCGGAGCCGACCAGCACCTTGATGCCGGGCTTGGCCTTGGTGGCCGCGCGCAGCCGGGCCGCCGCGTCCTCGAACCGCTTCTTCGCCTGGGTGATCTTCGCGGAGGAGGCGTCCGCGCCGAGTGACTTCGCGAGCTCCAGCATGCGCTGCAGCGGCTCGGTCAACTGGCGGTCGTAGACGGAGATCCCGACGCTCGGGGCGCCGACCGCGAGGATCTTCTTCTTCAACTCCTCCGGGACGTACCACAGGGTCCCGGCGTCGTCGAACATGGTGCTGACGAGGAGATCGGGCGCGAGGGCCGCGTACTTCTCGATGTTGAACTGGCCCCACTCGTTGCCGAGGACCGTGAGCTTGGAGACATCGAGGTCGCCGGCCTGGACATCGGCCTTGCCGTCCTTGGTCGTGGTCGGCCCGAAGACGCCCTTCACCGCGACGCCGTAGTCGTGCAGGGCGGCGGCGACGCCCACGAACGCCACGATGCTCGACGGGGTCCTGTCCGTCTTCGCGGTCTGGCCCCGGTCGTCCTTGAAGGACCAGGGGCCGGAGGCCGCCGTCGTCGCGCCGTCCGAGCCGCCGCTTTGCGTCTTGTCGTCGCCGCAGGCCGCGAGCGCGGCACCGAGGCCGAGAGCACCGCCGGCGGCGAGGATGCCACGGCGGGTGAGACGGGGGGCACGGACGTGGGACATGAGGTCTGCTTTCGAACAGGGCGGAGTCCGCCGGGGACGAGCTCCGAGATAGGTTAGCCTAACCTCATTTTCTGTCCAGGGAGTGGGTCCCTGAAGCGCCGCGCCCCGCGGCCGTGGCCCTGTCCGATTCACCCGAGGCGACCGGTTATCGGACAGGTCCGGCCAGTGTCTCGATGGGCAAGGGCGGGCACCGCTCTTCCTCCCGAGTGAGGCGCACCAGTTCTTCCGGGGGTTCGGCCCCGTTCCGCAGGGCCACGACATAGGCCTTCGCCTGCCCCGGGGTCAACCGTGGGGCCTGCCCGCGCAGATGGCGCAGGGCGGCCACGGTGCCGTCGTGGCGCACCAGCGTCCGGACGGCCGCGAGCAGCGGGTCGGGCGGTCTGACGCCCTTGATCTGCTGGAGGTAGAGCTGCTCCCAGTCCTCGTGGTGGTAGGTGGTGACGGGAATGTGGTGGATGCTCCCGTCCTGCCCGTCCACCAGATAGGGACCGGACCCCACCAGCAGGTGCGCGGGGTCACCGCTGCGGACGTACTCCACCGACTGACAGACGAACAGCCACCCGAAGGCATGCTTCTTCACATGGTGGACGGCGACTTCCGGAAGCCATGGTGACCCCTGCTGTTCTTTCGACAGCAGCTCCTCCACCAACTGGACGGCGCGCTCCTTGGAGATCACGTCCTGAGTATGCGACGGGGCGTCGTCGGGAGGGCATGGATTAATCGGCCCGGGGGTCGGACGCGTTCGTGGGGTGGGACTTCCGGCGGGTACACCGGTGGGGTGTCCGGCCCGCGCCGGGAGGGCGCGGGCCGGGGGAGGGGTGGTTCAGCCCGTGAGGCCCAGTTCGCGGGCGATCAGCATGCGCTGGACCTCGCTGGTGCCCTCGCCGATCTCCAGGATCTTGGAGTCGCGCCACATCCGGGCCACCGGGTACTCGTTCATGAAGCCGTAGCCGCCGTGGATCTGGGTGGCGTCGCGGGCGTTGTCGACCGCGATCGTGGAGGAGTAGAGCTTCGCCAGGGCCGCCTCCTTCTTGAAGGGCTCGCCCGCCACCAGACGGGAGGCGGCGTCGCGCCAGGCCAGGCGGGCCGTGTGCGCCTTCATCTCCATGTCCGCGATCTTGAACTGAATGGCCTGGTAGGAGCCGATGTTGGTGCCGAAGGCGTGCCGCTCCTTGGCGTACTTCACCGACTCGTCCACACAGCCCTGGGCCAGACCGGTGGCCAGCGCCGAGATCGCCACCCGGCCCTCGTCCAGGATGCGCAGGAACTGGGCGTAGCCGCGGCCCTCCTCGCCCAGCAGATTGGCGGCCGGGACCCGGACGTCCACGAAGGACAGCTCACGGGTGTCCGAGGCGTTCCAGCCGACCTTGGAGTACGGGGCGGCCACGGTGAAGCCGGGGGTGCCGGAGGGGACGATGATCGAGGAGATCAGCGGGCGGCCGTCCTCCTTGCGGCCGGTGACCGCCGTGACCGTCACCAGACCCGTGATGTCCGTGCCCGAGTTGGTGATGAAGCACTTGGTGCCGTTGATCACCCATTCGTCGGTCTCCGGGTCCAGCCGGGCCGTGGTGCGGGTGGCGCCCGCGTCCGAGCCGCCGTCCGGTTCGGTGAGGCCGAAGGCGCCCAGGATCTCGCCGGAGCTCAGCCGCGGAAGCCACTCCCGCTTCTGCTCCTCGGTGCCGAAGAGATGGATCGGCATCGCGCCCAGGGAGACGCCCGCCTCCAGGGTGATGGCCACCGAGGAGTCCACCCGGGCCAGCTCCTCCAGGGCGATGCTCAGGGCCAGATAGTCGCCGCCCATGCCGCCGTACTCCTCAGGGAACGGCAGCCCGAACAGGCCCATGCGGCCCATCTCGCGGACGATCTCATAGGGGAACTCATGGCGTTCGTAGAAGTCACCGATCTTGGGTGCCACGACGTCATGCGCGAACTCCTCGACCGTGCGGCGGAGTTCTTCCAGTTCGGGGGAGAGGCGGTGGTCCATGGGTCACTCCTTGTGGGAGAGGGCGCGGACGGTACGGGACGGGCTGGGCCGGTCCAGATGGGCGGCCATCCACACGCTTGTGGCGGTGAGCCGCTCGAGGTCGACCCCGGTGTCGATACCGAGGCCCTGAAGCATCCACACGAGGTCTTCGGTGGCGAGGTTGCCGGTGGCGGACTTGGCGTACGGGCAGCCGCCGAGGCCGCCCGCGGAGGCGTCGACGGTGGTCACGCCGTGCTGGAGTGCCGCCAGGGTGTTGGCGAGGGCCTGTCCGTAGGTGTCGTGGAAGTGCACGCCGATCGCACTGGTGGGCACCCGCTCCTCGTTGAGCTCGGACAGCAGGTCCAGGACATGGCCCGGGGTCGCCACGCCGATGGTGTCGCCCAGGCTCAGCTCGTCGCAGCCCATGTCCATCAGGGCCTTGCTGACCCGGACCACCTGATGGATGGGGACCGGGCCCTCCCAGGGGTCGCCGAAGCACATGGACAGATAGCCGCGGACATGCACCTTGTGGTCCTTGGCGCGCCGCACCACCGGCTCGAACATCGACAGGGCCTCGTCCACCGTGCGGTTGAGGTTGGCCCGGGCGAAGGACTCGGTGGCGCTGGCGAAGACGGCGATCCGGCGGACGCCCAGCGCGAGGGCGCGGTCCAGGCCCCGTTCGTTGGGCACCAGGACGGGGAGCGCCACCGGCAGTTCGCTGACGATCGGGAAGAGCTCTTCCGCGTCGGCGAGCTGGGGCACCCACTTGGGGTGGACGAAGCTGGTGGCCTCGATGGTGGACAGACCCGCGGCGGCGAGCCGGCGGATGAACTCCGCCTTGACCTCCGTCGGGACGGTGCGCTGCTCGTTCTGCAGTCCGTCGCGCGCGCCGACCTCATGGATCCTGACCCGGGGAGGCAGGTCCTCGGACGGCACGACCATGGGCAGTCCCTGAGCGGTCATCGCTCCGCCTCCGTGTGCTCCTCGTGCGGGGTGATCACGGCCAGCACCTGGTCCATGACCACCGTGGTGCCCGGGGTGACGTCGAGTTCGGCGACGGTCCCGGCGTGCGGCGCGGAGATGACGTGCTCCATCTTCATCGCCTCGACCACCAGCAGGCTCTGCCCTGCGGCCACCTCGTCCCCGACGGCGACCTTCACCACGGTGACCGTGCCGGGCATGGGCGCGGTCAGCGAGTCGGTGCCGGCTCGGGCGGCGCCGGTGAGCGAGGCGGCGACCGGGTCATGGTCGCGCACCTGCCAGGCGTCGCCGTCCCGGCCGAGCCAGTCGGCGGCGCGGTGGAAGGTGTGCCGCACCCCGTCCAGCACCACGGACACCCGGTCCTCGGTGACCGTGTGGGTGCCCCGGGGGGAGTACTCCACCGGTTCGGACACCCGCAGGGGGAAGGACAGGGGCGCGGGCTCGCCGCCGAGGCGCCAGCCGTCCGGCACCGAGAACGGGTCGGTCCAGCCCTCGCCCCGGGGCCGCAGTGCGTCCAGGCGCACGGCGGCGGCGGCCTCGTACACCTCCTCCGGCACCCCCTCCGGGATGAGGCCGTCCGCCTCGCGTTCCACCAGCCCGGTGTCCAGTTCGCCCGCCACGACCGCGGGATGGGCCAGCAGCCGGCGCAGAAAACCGGCGTTGGTCCCCACGCCCAGGGTGACGGTCTCCCCGAGGGCCGCGCGCAGTCTGCGCAGCGCGGTCGCCCGGTCGGGGCCGTGGGCGATGACCTTGGACAGCATCGGGTCGTAGAGGCTGCCGACCTCGGTGCCCTCGGACAGGCCCGAGTCGGTGCGGAGGCCGTCGCCCCCCGGTTCGTGCAGCGCGAGCACCGTGCCGCCGGAGGGGAGGAAGCCGCGGGCGGGGTCCTCGGCGCAGATCCGCGCCTCCACGGCGTGCCCGGTGAGCGTGATGTCGTCCTGCCCGAAGGACAGCGGCTCGCCCGCCGCCACCCGCAGCTGCCATTCCACCAGGTCCAGGCCGGTGACCAGCTCGGTGACCGGGTGTTCCACCTGGAGGCGGGTGTTCATCTCCATGAAGTAATAGGCGGAGGGGTCGTTGCCCGGGACGATGAACTCCACCGTGCCCGCGCCCCGGTAGCCGCAGGAGCGGGCCGCCTGGACCGCCGCCTCGCCCATCGCCGCACGGGTGGCCTCGTCGAGGAACACACTGGGCGCCTCCTCGATGAGCTTCTGGTGGCGGCGCTGGAGGGAGCACTCGCGCTCGCCCAGATGCACCACGTTCCCGTGGGAGTCGGCCAGGACCTGGATCTCGATATGCCGGGGCCGGTCGATCCAGCGCTCGACCAGGAGCGTGTCGTCGCCGAAGGAGGCGCGGGCCTCACGGCGGGCCGCGGCGATCTCCTCGGCCAGCCGCTCCGGCTCCCGCACCAGCCGCATGCCCTTGCCGCCCCCGCCGGCGCTCGGCTTCAGCAGCACCGGCATGCCGATGGTGTGGGCCGCCTCGGCCAGCTGCTCGTCCGTCAGCCCGCTGCCGTCGGAGCCCGGGACGACCGGCACCCCGGCCGCCCGCACCGTCTCCTTGGCGCGGATCTTGTCGCCCATGAGGGAGATCGCCTCGGCGGGCGGCCCGATGAAGACCAGCCCCGCCTCCGCGCACGCCTTCGCGAAGGCGGCGTTCTCCGCGAGGAAGCCGTATCCCGGGTGCACCGCCTGGGCGCCGGTGCGGGCCGCCGCCGCGAGGAGCCGCTCGACGGACAGATAGCTCTCGGCTGCGGGCGCCGGTCCGATCCGTACCGCCGTGTCGGCCTCCCGGACGTGCCGGGCGTCGGCGTCCGCGTCGGAGAAGACGGCCACCGAACGCACCCCGAGCGCGCGCAGGGTGCGGACGACCCGGACCGCGATCTCGCCCCGGTTGGCCACGAGCACCGTGTCAAACATGGATCCCCTCACATCCGGAAGACGCCGAAGCCGGGTTCGCCCAGGGGGGCGTTGGCGCAGGCGGTCAAGGCCAGACCCAGCACCTGCCGGGTCTCCATCGGGTCGATCACGCCGTCGTCCCACAGGCGGGCCGTCGCGTAGTAGGCGTTCCCCTGGTGTTCGTACTGGGCGCGGATCGGGGACTTGAAGTCCTCCTCGTCCTCCAGGGGCCAGGACTCCCCGCGCGCCTCGAACTGGTCGCGCTTGACGGTCGCGAGCACCGAGGCGGCCTGTTCGCCGCCCATCACCGAGATCTTGGCGTTGGGCCACATCCACAGGAAGCGCGGTGAATAGGCGCGGCCGCACATCGAGTAGTTGCCCGCGCCGAAGGAGCCGCCGACGACCACGGTGAGCTTGGGCACCCGGGTGCAGGCGACCGCCGTGACCATCTTGGCGCCGTGCTTGGCGATGCCACCGGCCTCGTAGTCGCGGCCCACCATGAAGCCCGAGATGTTCTGGAGGAACACCAGCGGGATGCCGCGCTGGTCGCACAGCTCGATGAAGTGGGCGCCCTTCTGGGCGGACTCGGAGAACAGGATGCCGTTGTTGGCGACGATCCCCACCGGGTGGCCGTGGATCCGGGCGAAGCCGGTGACCAGGGTCTGCCCGAACTCCGCCTTGAACTCGGCGAAGCGCGACCCGTCCACCACTCGCCCGATGACCTCGCGCGCGTCATAGGGGGTACGGGAGTCGACCGGCACCACCCCGTACAGCCCCGACGGGTCCAGCTTCGGCTCCACCGAGGGGACGACCTCCCAGGGCAGCGGCCCGCGCGCGGGGAGCGTGGAGACGATGGTCCGGACGATCCGCAGCGCGTGCGCGTCGTCCTCCGCGAGATGGTCGGTCACCCCGGACACCCGGGAGTGGACCTCGCCGCCGCCCAGCTCCTCGGCGGTCACCACCTCGCCGGTGGCCGCCTTCACCAGGGGTGGGCCGCCCAGGAAGATGGTGCCCTGGTTCCGCACGATCACGGCCTCGTCGCTCATCGCCGGGACATACGCCCCGCCCGCCGTGCAGGACCCGAGGACGGCAGCGATCTGCGGGATTCCGGCGCCCGACATCCGCGCCTGGTTGTAGAAGATGCGCCCGAAGTGCTCGCGGTCCGGGAAGACCTCGTCCTGGAGGGGCAGGAAGGCTCCGCCGGAGTCGACGAGATAGATGCAGGGGAGGCGGTTCTCCAGCGCCACCTCCTGGGCCCGCAGATGCTTCTTCACCGTCATCGGGTAGTAGGTGCCGCCCTTGACCGTGGCGTCATTGGCGACGATCACGCACTCGCGGCCGCTGACCCGCCCGATCCCGGCGATCACCCCGGCGGCCGGCGCCTGCCCGTCGTACATCCCGTCGGCGGCCAGGGGCGCCAGCTCAAGGAACGGCGAGCCGGTGTCCAGCAGCCGGTCCACGCGGTCGCGGGGCAGCAGCTTGCCGCGCGCGGTGTGCCGCGCCCGGGCCTTCTCGCCGCCGCCCAGCCGGGCCGCGGCCAGCCTGGTGCGGAGCTCCTCGCCCAGCGCGCGGTGCGCCGCCTCGTTGGCCCGCCAGGCCTCCGACGCGGGGTCCGCCCCCACGCTCGTCAGCTCCGGTGCCTCCTGCATCCTGCGGTCCCCTCAGCTGTTAATGAGCGTTAACGCATTTCCTTCAGGTTAACGACCGCTAACCATCCTGTCTAGAATCGATTTCATGGCCACGAGAACCGACGCATCCACCCGTCGCGAGCAGATCCTCAAGGAGGCCGCACGGCTGTTCGCCGAGCGCGGCTTCCACGGTGTCGGGGTCGACGAGATAGGGGCCGCGGTCGGTATCAGCGGACCCGGTCTGTACCGGCACTTCGCGGGCAAGGACGCGATGCTCGCCGAGCTGCTGGTGGGGATCAGCGGGCAGCTGCTGACCGGGGCCAAGCGGCGGGTCGCCGAGGCCGACGGGGGGCCCGGTGGGCGCGCCGGGCGGGACCCCGAGGTGGTCCTCGACTCCTTGATCGAGGGCCATATCGACTTCGCGCTCGACGACCGTCCCCTGATCACCCTGCACGACCGGGAGCTGGACCGCCTGCGGGACAGCGACCGCAAGCTCGTACGGCAGCTGCAGCGGCAGTATGTCGAGCTGTGGGTGGAGGTCGTCCGGGAGCTGTACCCGGATCTGACGGAGCCCGGCGCCCGCTCCGCGGTGCACTCGGTGTTCGGACTGCTCAACTCGACCCCGCATCTGGGGCGGCCCGGCGCGCTGCCCGGACGCGAGGTCATGGCCGGGCTGCTGCACCGGATGGCGCGGGGGGCCTTCGCCGCGGC